>NZ_LNAK01000043.1:809668-841672 GCF_001445685.1 Rhodococcus sp. KB6
GTGTACGAGTCCCGCATTCTGCAGCGGCTCGGGCAGGTCATCCGGAACAGTGCCCTCGGATCGCAGCGACTCGACGGCATCGGCGAGCGCGACGCGCAGTTCGTCAGCCAGTTCGACCGGCAACTGACCGGCGCCGACGACCGCATCGAGCTGGCGGTGAATCTGCGTCGTGAGTAGATCGAGAAGTCTGACGCTCAGAGGCTCGAGCAGTGCGAGGGCACTGACTCTGGCGCCCTCCTTCGCGGTGGCGAGAGCCAGTGCGACTACGGCGCCGTCGCTGTGTCCGACCACGAACAAGCGCTCGGGATCGACACCGGGTTGCCCGGCGAGGTAGTCCAGTCCGTCGGAGGCGGCGTCGACAAAAGTGTTGAAGCCGAGATCGGCGATGTCCTCGATGTCGTAGTCACCGAGGGCGGTTTCGCCACTGCCGAGCTTGTCGTAACGCAGGCTTGAAATCCCTTGTTTTTCAAGAAGATCCGCGATTAACCGCAGAGTTCCGATGTCGCCTTCGAGGAGGGCGCTGTCGCCGTTGCGATCGGTGGGGCCGCTGCCGGCCAGAATCAGCGCGGCCGGGGCAGGGGCGTCGGGTGAGGCGGCCAGGCGAAGACTCCCGTACAGGGTGACGTCGCCGGATTGGAACGAGATCTCGGTGTCGGACATGACGACTTGTCTACCAGGTCGGTGCGGTCAGGCGGTGCGCAGACTCCGGACACGACGCCAGCCACGCCAGCTGAACCACAAGAGCGCGGCGAGCAGGGGAATGATCAGGAGCGGCAAGATCATCGCGATCAAGGAAGTGAAGAAAGTCAGCACATCCTCGATGACGGAAACGACGGGATTTGCCAGCCCACCGGTAGTGGCCGTACTGACCGCGCGAGTGCCGGTCTGCGCGGCGCTGAACGTCAACGCCGTCGGCGCTCCGACGATGATGCCCGCCAACGCGGCCATCGCAGGGTCGAGATGACTGAATGCCGCCCAGGCGGCGATCACTCCGGCAATCGGTCCGGTGACGTTCCCGATCACCGAGAGTGCGTTGTCCACGAACGGAATGAGGTCGGCACCCAGTTCGACCACCGCGGCGATTGCCAATGCGACCAGCGCGCCGGTCGATCCGATCCACCGCATCGACTCGCCGACGGTGATCCCGAACAGTTCGAAGTGGACGGCAGCGCTGAGCATCAGCAGCGGCAGGAAGGTTCGCATTCCGGACGCTGCGGCGAGTCCGAGGCCGAGCATGGCCGGCAACACCCAGGTATCCATGGGTGGAGTTTAGGTCTACTGTGCGCCTTTATTAACCGCCGGCGGTTAATAAAGGCGCACAGCAAAGTCTCGGAAAGGACCTTTCATGGCGACAAACCCGCAGCCGATGTTCTTCCTCAACCTGCCCGTCAAGGACCTCGGCAAGGCCACCACCTTCTACGAGGGCCTCGGATACTCCAAGAACACGCAGTTCTCCGACGAGAACGCGTCGTCGATGGTCATCAGTGACACCATCGTCGTGATGCTGTTGGCCGAGCCCTTCTTCAAGACCTTCACCACCAAGGGCATCGCCGACACCTCGACGTCGACGGAAGCGCTGCTCGGTCTCTCGGCCGAGACCCGTGAGGCCGTCGACGCCCTCGTCGACAAGGCGCTCGAGACCGGCGGTTCCGAAGGTAACGCGACGCAGGATCACGGCTTCATGTACAGCCGCAGCTTCCAGGATCCCGACGGCCACATCTGGGAAATCATCTGGATGAATCCCGAGAACATCGAGGGCTGAGCGACCGAACTTCCTCGGCGAGAGGCGAAACCCCGCAAACACTCGTAGCGTGGAGTGGTGACTGTCGCAAAAACCCTCGGAGAGCTACGCGCCTCCGGACACGTACAGCGAAGTGTCAAGGAAGAACTACGAGAGAATCTTCTCGCCGCGTTGCGGGACGGCCGTGACCCCTGGCCCGGGATAGTCGGGTTCGAGGACACGGTCGCCCCGCAACTCGAGCGGGCGCTGATCGCCGGCCACGACGTGGTTCTGCTCGGCGAACGAGGTCAGGGAAAGACGAGGTTGCTTCGCACCCTCGGGCTCCTGCTCGACGAGTGGACGCCCGTCATCGAAGGCTCGGAACTGGGGGAGCACCCGTACGAGCCGATCACCCCGGCTTCGATACGTCGAGCCAAGGAACTGGGCGACGACCTCCCGATCGCCTGGCGCCACCGCAGCGAGCGGTACTCCGAGAAGTTGGCGACGCCGGATACCTCGGTCGCCGACCTGATCGGCGACGTCGATCCGGTCAAGGTTGCCGAAGGCCGGAGCCTCGGCGATCCGGAGACCATTCACTTCGGCCTCGTGCCTCGCGCGCATCGCGGAATCGTGGCCATCAACGAGCTCCCCGACCTCGCCGAACGCATCCAGGTCTCGTTGCTCAACGTGATGGAAGAGCGGGACATCCAGGTCCGCGGGTACACGCTTCGGCTTCCGTTGGACGTTCTTCTGGTCGCGAGCGCCAACCCCGAGGACTACACCAACCGCGGGCGCATCATCACACCACTCAAGGACCGCTTCGGCGCCGAGATCCGTACTCACTACCCCGTCGAGTTGGCGGGCGAGATCGCGGTGATCGAGCAGGAGGCACACCTGGCCGCGGAGGTGCCCGACTACCTTCTCGAAATTCTTGCCAGATTCACTCGCCTGCTCCGCGAATCCACCTCGGTGGATCAGCGATCGGGTGTGTCGGCACGCTTTGCCGTCGCCGGCGCGGAAACCGTCAGTGCCGCCGCGGTACGACGGGCAGCGGTGCTCGGCGAAGCCGATCCTGTTGCACGGCCCGTCGATCTCGAGTCCGTGGTCGAGGTTCTTCGCGGCAAGGTCGAGTTCGAATCCGGTGAAGAGGGACGGGAACTGGAGGTGCTCGAGCACCTGCTGCGTCGCGCGACCGCCGATACGGTTCGGGTACGTCTCGGCGGGATCGACCTGGGGATGCTGGTTGCTGCGGTGGAGATGGGCAACACGATCGTCACCGGTGAATCTGTCACGGCCAAGGCATTTCTCGACGAGCTTCCGGACCTCGAGGTCCTGGACGAAGTAGCCGAACGTCTCGGTGCGCAATCCGACGGCGAGCGTGCCGCCGGTGCCGAACTTGCCCTCGAAGGGCTTTACCTCGCGCGCCGGATCTCCAAAGATCAAGGCCCGGGCGGCCGCTCGGTATATTCGTAAGGGGCAGTGATGATCCACAATCCGCGGTACGGGCCTTACGACGGTGGTCCCGATCCGCTCGCGCCTCCCGTGGATCTGCGCGAGGCCCTGGCAGCAATCGGCGACGACGTGTTGTCGGGCACGTCGCCGCGCCATGCCCTCCGAGAGCTCCTGCGCCGAGGCAACCGGGACATGCGCGGGCTCGACGACCTTGCTGCCCAGGCGAACCGGCGCCGACGTGAGTTGCTACGCCGCAACAATCTCGACGGAACGCTCGACGAGGTTCGTAAGCTTCTCGACAAGGCGGTGCTCGAAGAGCGCAAAGAACTGGCACGTGCTCTCGACGACGACGCACGATTCAACGAAATGCGGATCGAGGAGTTACCGCCGTCGACAGCTCAGGCCGTGCAAGATCTGGCCGACTACAACTGGCGCAGCGAACAGGCTCGCGCGGATTTCGAGAAGATTCGTGATCTGCTCGGACGTGAGGTTCTCGATCAACGCTTCTCGGGAATGAAGCAGGCACTCGAGGGCGCCACCGACGAGGATCGTGAGCAGATACGCCAGATGCTGGCTGATCTGAATCAACTGCTCGACGCGCACTCTCGCGGCGTCGACACTGCGGAGCAGTTCGCGGAGTTCATGGACAAGCACGGGCAGTATTTCCCGGACAACCCGCGCAACGTCGAGGAACTTCTGGATTCTTTGGCGCAGCGCGCGGCGGCTGCACAACGATTGCGGAACTCGCTCTCGCAGGAGCAGCGTGACGAGTTGGATGCGTTGGCGCAGCAGGCGTTCGGTGATCCGAGCCTGATGAGTGAGCTGAGTCAACTCGACCAGTTCCTTCAGGCGGCTCGGCCGGGTGAGGACTGGGAAGGTTCGCAACAGTTCCGCGGCGACAACGGAATGGGGTTGGGTGAGGGGACCGGTGCCCTGCAGGACATCGCCGAGCTGGAATCCTTGGCGGATCAACTGTCGCAGCAATACGCGGGCGCGGCGCTCGACGACATCGACCCCGAGCTACTCGCGCGGCAACTCGGCGACGAAGCCGCCGCTGATGCTCGCACCCTGGCCGATCTCGAAAAGGCTTTGCAGGAACAGGGTTTCTTCGATCGTGCACCGGATGGTCAATGGCGCTTGTCGCCCAAAGCCATGCGACAGCTCGGGCAGACTGCTCTGCGCGATGTCGCCGGGCAACTGTCGTCGCGAACCGGTCAACGCGATACGCGTCGGGCCGGTGCGATGGGTGAACCGACCGGAGCGTCCCGCGAATGGGAATTCGGGGACACGGAACCGTGGGACGTCACGAGAACCATCACCAACGCCGTCCTGCGTGACCCGGGCCGAATGCCGGTGCGGCTGAGCGTCGTCGATGTCGAGGTGGCCGAAACCGAACAGCGCAGTCAGGCCGCGGTTGCTCTCCTGGTGGACACGTCGTTCTCGATGGTGATGGAAGAGCGTTGGGTACCGATGAAGCGCACCGCTCTGGCACTCAATCATCTGGTGAGTACGCGATTTCGCAGCGACGAACTCCAGTTGATCGCCTTCGGACGCCACGCGCACGTGCTGAGCCCGTCGGAGCTCGCTGGTTTGGACGGCGCGTGGGACCAGGGAACCAACCTGCACCACGCACTGTTGTTGGCGGCCAGGCATCTTCGACGCCACTCCAACGCACAGCCGGTGGTACTGATCGTCACCGACGGTGAGCCGACGGCTCATCTCGAAGCGGACGGAGAAGCCAGGTTCGACTACCCGCCGAGTGCGCGAACCCTCGGTTTGACGGTTCGAGCACTCGACGCGGTGGCCAGGCTGGGCGCCAAGGTCACGTTCTTCCGCCTCGGTGAGGATCCAGGTCTGGCCAGGGTGGTCGACCGGATGGCGCACCGGGTGGGTGGACGCGTCATCGCGCCGGACCTGGACGGCCTCGGCGCCGCGGTCGTGAGTGACTACATGCGAGGTCGTCGTTAATTCTGCCGCCGTCAGTCTTGTTCAGCGGGCTGGTGCTGGGTGATGCAGTGGATGCCGCCGCCACGTTCGAACAACGGTCTGGCGTCGACGGTGACGACAGTGCGTCCGGGGTAAGCGGCTGACAGGATCCGGGCCGCTTCGGCGTCGGCCGGATCGTCGAAGCTGCAGGCGATCACTCCACGATTGACCACGAGATGGTTGATGTAGCTGTAGTCGACGAATCCCTCGTCGTCGCGCAGGATTTCGGGAGCGGGTACCCGAATGACCTTCCACGGCCGACCGCCGACGTCCGTCGAGCTTTCGAACAACTCGATGATCGTCTTGCTGACGGCGTAGTCGGGGTGCACCGGATTGCGTTGGTCATGAACGAGTACCACTCCGGGGGAAGAGATGGCAGCGACGATGTCGACGTGTCCGCGCGTTCCGTAGGTCTCCTGATCGCGAGTCAATCCGCGGGGAAGCCAGATCACGTGCTTGGCGCCGATGGTGCGGGCGAGTTCGGCCTCGATGTCGGCCTTCGTCAGGTCGGGGTTTCGTCCCGGATCGAGTTGGACGGTTTCGGTGACCAAGACGGTGCCGAGACCGTCGACCGCAATACCGCCGCCCTCGTTGACGATTGGTGAGTCGATCAACTGGGCACCGGATTGTTCGACGACAAATGCGCCGATCTTCGAGTCCTTGTCCCACTGCGCCCAATCCTGTGCACCCCAGCCGTTGAACACCCAGTCGACTCCGCCGAGACGGCCTTCGTCGGACAGGACGAACGTCGGCCCGATGTCGCGCATCCACGCGTCGTTGAGAGGTGCCTCGACGATGTCGACCTTCTCGGACAGGTACTTTCGTGCTTCTTCGACTTCGGCGGGATCGACGACGACGGTGACCGGCTCGAATTCGGCGACGGCGTGGGCGACGGCCGCCCACGTCGAGCGCGCTTCGTGCTGTTCTTCCGCGGTGTCCCCGAGAGAGTATCCGGCGCTCGGGTACGCCATCCAGGTACGTTCGTGCGGTTCACTTTCCGCGGGCATACGCCAGGTCATCGGTTGGCTCCTGCAGTGTTCACCGGTGCGGTCAGGGCCGAGTAGGTGTCGGGTCGGCGAGTGGCCAGGAACGGGAACAGCGCAAGCCAGTCTTCACGGTGCTGCAGGTCGAGATCTGCGACCAGGACGGCTGATTCGTCGCGCGGAGCCTGAACGAGGGTGCGTCCGTACGGGTCCGAGATGAACGACGAACCGTAGAAGGTGATGAGACCTTCACTGCCGTGGCGATTGGGGACAACCATGAAAGTGCCGTTGGCGACACCGTTTCCGACGATCACTTGCTGCCACAGCGGTTGGGTGTCGAAGTTCGGGTGATCGGGTTCCGAGCCGATCGCCGTCGGGTACACCAGGACCTGGGCACCGGCGAGGGAGTATGCACGTGCGACCTCGGGGAACCACTCGTCCCAGCATGTCGGGAGTCCGAACTTGGCGCCGAGTGCCTCGTGAACGGGGTATGCGTCCTCGGACGGACCGCCGCGAAAGTACGTGTCCTCGTAGTACCCGGCCGTCACCGGAATGTGGAGCTTGCGGGTACGACCGAGAAGTTCACCCCCGGGCGAGACCAGGATCGCGGTGTTGAAGCCCAGGCCGTCCTCGGCGTCGCTGCGCTCGTACAACGACGCGTGAACGAGAACCTGGTTCTCCGCGGCGGCCTTGGTGGCGAAGGCGAAAGTGGGTCCGGTGAGCAGGTCTTCCGCCGCGCGTCCGGGATTGTCGCCGGCCGGGGTGGAGGCGGGGTAGCGGCTGAGCGTCAGCTCCGGAAGAAAGACCACGGAAGCGCCCAGCTTCGCTGCGGACGCAATGCCTTCGCTCAATTCAGCGTGGAGGTCGTCTTGGTCCTCGTGCCAGCGATGTTGGACGAGACCTACACGCAGAGGGGTGGACGTGGACGGCGAAGTCGCGGCCGGTGACTCGGGTGGGGTGAGGGCGGTGATCGTCAGCATGGGGTTTCCTCGGTGCTCGGGTATTCGACGTTCAACGTAAAACGAATGTGATTCGTTAAGTATGGTGGGTGAGCGCTGATTGATCAAAGACTTTCGAGGAATTGTTTTTTGCAGCGCCCCGAACGGTGTGGATCACTACAGGAGGACATATGCCGCGGCCATCGCAACGACTGCTCTCACCGGCGATCATCACCGAGGCAGCGATCGAGTCGGTGGACGAATCCGGCGACTTCACCATGCCGGGACTCGCCGCAAGACTGAAGGTTCGACCGTCCTCGCTCTACAACCACGTTTCCGGACGAGCCGAGATCGTCGAACTGATGAGGGCGCAGTTGATGGCAGGAATCGACGTCGAGTCGGCCTCGGGGACCTGGAGTGAGACCGTCGCGGCGCTGGCAGCCGAGTACCGGCGAAGCTACGCCGCGCATCCTCGTCTGATTCCGCTCTTCACGGCCCAGACGGTGCAGGCCGGTGTGGCGTTCACCCTCTACAACGCATTGGCGCAGGCATTTGCCGATGGTGGCTTCGACCCGACCGAAACACTGCACGCGATCACGACCGTCGACAGTTTTGTTCTCGGCTCGGCCCTGGACCTGGCGGCGCCGGACGTCCAGTGGGCGTCGGGACCCGAAGCCAACGACGCGATGAAGGCGGCGTTGGCAACGTCCGGGAAAAATCCCGAACGTGCCGACGCCGCCTTCGAATTCGGCTTGCGCGTGTTGATGGCGGGCCTGATCGCGCAGGCCCCCGAATCTACTGTCTCCTAGGACACGCTGAGGTCGTTCTCGTCGCGCAGAGCCTCCGTGTCGCGGTTGAGGGTCTTGCCCTCGAAGAACTCGGGATTGCGTACTCGCATGACCATCATCAGGACCGCGCCGAGGATGAGGATTCCGAAGCCGAGGAAGAAGACCAGGCCGATTCCGCCGATGGATGCTCCGCTGGCATTGTCCGGATTCATACTCTCCTGGACCGAAATGACGAACACCGCAAGCAGCATGAGGCCACCGATGAGTGGGAACGCGAGCCGGAAGACGAAGTTTCGTACGCTCTCGAAAAGCGTCTTGCGGAAGTACCACACGCACGCGAATGCGGTGATGCCGTAGTACCAGCAGATCATGATGCCGAGTGCGGCGATCGTGTCGAGCAGAGCACTTTCGGACAGGAACGTGACGACGCTGTAGAACACTGCGGTTACCGCGCCGGCCACGACGGTCGCGTACGACGGCACCAGGAACCGAGGCGAGACCTCGGCGAGCTTCTTGGGGAAAGCTCCGTATGCACCCATGGCGAGCATGGTTCGTGCCGCGGGCAGGAACGTGGTCTGCAGGCTGGCGACTGAAGAGACGAAGACCGCGAGGAACAGAAGCATTCCGCCCCAGTTGCCCAGGACCGGGTCGGCCAGAGCGCCGAAGACGTTCTCGGAGTTGTCGGGATTGCCGAGGCCGAGGCCTTCCTCGCCGACGCCGGCGTACATCATCGCGGCAACGGCGACCAGCAGGTAGGTCAGGAGAATGGTTGCGACACAGAGCAAACCGGCGCGGCCGGGGGTCTTCTTGGGGTTCTTCGACTCCTCGCCCAGCGTGAGACAGGTATCCCAGCCCCAGAACGCGAAGATCGATCCGGTGAGTCCGATGACAAACGCACCGATGGCGAGTCCGCTGAACGGGTTGAACCAACTCAGGTCGAAGGACAATCCGGCCGGGGCGTCGCCGGCGCCAACGTGAACCAGTGCAACGACGGCGAAGACGACCAGCAGCACCATCTGGAAGCCGACGAGTGCGAACTGCACGCGCTCGCTGGTAGTGATTCCCCGACTCGCTATCCACGTGGCCAGGGCGATGAAGACGAGTGTGGTGCCGACATTGACAAATTTGTTGCCCGGCAGATCGGCGATGGAGGGATTGTCGGCCACCCGCGCGATGAACAGATAGAAGAAGTCGACGGCAATTGCAGCGAGGTTCGAGAGCACGATGATGGTGGCGATCACCATGCCCCAGCCGCACATCCAGCCGACGTACGGTCCGAATGCCTTGGTGGACCACGTGAATGACGCTCCGCAGTCAGGAGTGTCGGAGTTCAGTTCGCGGTACGCGTACGCGGTGAGGAACATCGGGATGAAGCCGGCGATGAAGATGGCGGGCATCTTGAGACCGACCGCAGCGACGATCAATCCGATGCTGGCCGTCAGGGTGTAACCCGGTGCCACGGAGGAGATTCCGAGCACCGCGCCGGAGATCATGCCGATCTTGCCGGTGGCGAGGCCTTTGGAACTCAGTTCGGTGCTGGTCATGACAGTGCCTCCGGCTGGGTGAATTCGTGCTTGGGCACTACGACCATGGGTACGGGCAGTACGCGCAGCATCTTGGCGGCGGTCGAGCCCAGGAACAGTTTGCGGGGCTGCGCGAGACGGCTGGAACCGACCATCACGAGATCGCCGTCCTGCCAGTCCAGTTGACGCACTGCGGATTCCACTGTTGAACCGTCGGCAATGATGACCTCGATGGGGAACTCCGCGGGGAGCGCGGCTCTTGCGACGTCGAGTGTGTCCTGAGCGTGATTTCGTGCACGCTCCCTGGCCGACTCGGCGGTGTCGCGATGATCGCGCAGATCGTTCTGGGGGTCGAGCGCTACCAGTGAGACCAGTCGGAGCGGAACCTGCATCAGTTCGCTGGCGCGCACGGCGGTGTTCAAGACGATGTCGGCGCCGACGCGGGTGCCGAGTGCACAGGTGACCTCTCGTATCACAGTGGCCGCCGAGTGCCGCGTTCCGCGAGGCGCCAGCGCTACCGGGACATGGGCGGAGTGAAGCAGTTCGGTCGAGACCGAACCTATCGCGTGACGGCCGAGCAGACCGTCGCCGGAAGCTCCCACCACGATCGCGAGCGCATTCAGTCGGTCCACTTCGTCGAGCAGGCCCTGAGCGAACGACTCGTGGAAGCTCAGGTGTACTTCCACCTGGATGTCCTCGGGCACCGACGCTTTCGCCTCGGCGAGCCAGTCGTGTGCACGCGCGGCGAGGATGTCGTCGTAGCCGGCTTCCGAGGGAACCTTGGCCGGCAGTGTCCGATCCGGTGGGAGGACCATGCAGATGTCGAGTTGCGCGCCGAGACTGCGCGCGAGCTGGGCCCCGAGGACCAGCCCGTCTTTACCGCTGGGTGTGGCGAGGTATCCGACGATAAGGCGCATGGTGGCTCTTTTCCGGATTGGAGGAATCTGCTGTGCGCCTTTATTAACCGCGGGGGGTTGATAAAGGCGCACAGCAGGAGGGGCGGCGACTCAGTCGTGCGAACTCATGACGTGCTTGAGACGGGTGTAGTCCTCGACTCCGTAGGCCGAGAGATCCTTGCCGTAACCGGAATACTTGAAGCCGCCGTGCGGCATTTCGGCGACGAGCGGGATGTGGCAGTTGATCCACACCGCACCGAAGTCGAGAGCAGCGGAGACGCGTTGCGTGACACCGTGATCCTTGGTCCAGATGCTCGAGGCCAGGCCGAACCGAACGTCGTTGGCAAGCGTGATCGCCTCCTTCTCGTCGGAGAAGCTCTGGACTGTGAGGATAGGACCGAAAGTCTCTTCCTGCACGATGTCGTCCGATTGCGCGACGCCGGTGATGACGGTCGGCTCGAAGAAGAATCCGGTTTCGCCCGAACGCTTTCCGCCGGTAACGATCTTGGCCGACGCCGGCAGGTTCGCGATCTTGTCGCTCACGGCGTTGAAGTGATTGATGTTGTTGAGCGGGCCGTAGAAGGCATCAGGATCGGAAGGCGCTCCGGGGCGCAGCTTCTCGGCGTTCCGGACGAGGGCTTCGACGAGCTGATCGTGGATGGACTCGTGAACGATCACGCGAGTGGCCGCGGTGCAATCCTGGCCGCCGTTGAAGAACGCTGCCTCGGCGATGCCGGTGGCGGTCTTCTCGATGTCGACGTCGCCGAAGACGATCGCCGGCGCTTTGCCGCCCAGTTCGAGGTGCGCGCGCTTGAGTTGCTGTGCTGCGGACACGGCGACAGCGATGCCCGCCCGCACCGAACCGGTGATCGAGACGAGACCGAGGGCCGGGTTCTCCACCAACGTCGCTCCGGTTCCGCCGTTGCCGAGCACGACGTTGAACACGCCGTCCGGCAGGATGCCCTTCGAGAGCTTCGCCAGGACCAGCGTGCTGCCCGGTGTGGTGTCGCTGGGCTTGAGGACGATCGTGTTGCCGGCCGCGAGGGCGGGCCCGATCTTCCACAGCGCCATCATGAACGGGTAGTTCCATGGAGTGACCTGACCGACGACGCCGATCGGCTCACGACGGACGTAGGAGGTGAAACCCTCCATGTACTCTCCGGCCGCCTTGCCTTCGAGAAGTCGTGCGGCTCCGGCGAAGAACCGCATCTGATCGGCTCCGACCTTGACCTCTTCGTCGGCGATCATCTGGTGAGCCTGGCCGGTGTTGGCGCTTTCGGCTGCGACGATTTCGTCGCTGTGCGCTTCGATGGCGTCGGCGAGCTTGAGGAGTGCAGCCTGCCGCACGCTCGGCGTCGTCTTGCCCCAGGTCTCGAATGCTCTCTGTGCGGCTTCGACGGCGGCGTCGACGTCTTCCTTCGTGGAGACCGGCGTACGCCCGACCACACTCTCGTCCACGGGGTTGATCAGGTCGAGTGTTTCCGTCGCGGCTGAGGCGACGAATTCACCGTTGATGTAGTTCTCGAGTACGACGATCGACATCGGTACCGGTTCCTCTCGAGGTCGAACGAGTTCCGGCCGAGGTGATCAGCACGGAACTCGCACTTTGTGGGGCGTGTGTGAGCAAGTGTGCGCTGACTCACAAGTAAAGGCAGCTGCCAAAAAGGTGAAATCTTTGATCCCCGACGCACCGAGTTGTACAGTCCTGCCCATGACGATCGCTGTGCGGTGGATGTTGGCGCAGCCGGATCTCGCGCTGGAACTCAAAGGTGGCGCCCAGGGTGTCGGTCGCGAAATCACATTCGCGCACGCCACGGAGTTGCTCGACCCGTTTCGATGGTTGACCGGCGGCGAATTCATCCTCACCACCGGCATCCGATTGCCGTCCACTCAGCAAAAGCGCGGCCGCTATCTCCGGATGCTCGACGCGGCGGGAGTGGCGGCGGTGGGATTCGGAACCGGGCTCTCGTACCCCGAGGTCCCGGCCGATCTGGTGGCCGTCGCCGACGAGATCGGACTCCCGCTGATCGAGGTACCGCTGCCGACGCCTTTTGCTGCCGTCGTCAAGCGTGTGATGAGCCGGTTGGCAGAGCAGGAATATGAAGCTGTCCTCCGGGCGTCGCGGGCGCAACCGCGGATGACGCGTGCCGTCATTTCCGGCGGAACGGCTGCGACCGTGCGTGAACTGGCGATCGCAACCTCGGCGACGGTGCTTCTTCTCGACGTCGCCGGAAGAGTTCTCGAGAGCTCACCTCAACTGCCGACGGACGACGTGATCGACGAACTGCGAGCAACTCTCGGGGGCGGTGCCTCTAGTAGCGTGACGCTCGCAAGGTCTGGAGCGTCGATCGCGGTGCAGCAGATCAGCGTCGGGCGAACGCCGTACGGATACCTGGCGGTGATCAGTGCTTCGGCGCTCAGCTACGTCGATCAGATACTGCTCGGTCACGCGAACTCGTTGTTGGCGTTGGACTTCGAGAAACCCGCGCGTCTGCGTGCTACTCAGGATCAGTTGAATTCGCACGCCCTCGGGCTGCTGCTCACCGAGGATCGCGACCCGGCGCCGGCGTGGCAACAGATCAGGCAGGCCGCCGACGGTGAGGGAATGATCCGAGGATTGACAGTTCTTGCCGACACGTCCGACGTAGCGGGACGCGTCGGAGCCGAGATTGCCGAGTTCATGAACAAGGCGGGGCGGCAGTTGTTCTCGCGGATCAACGACACTCGCGTCACGGTGCTGCTGCGTGGAACCGACGACGTCGAGTTCGCCCGAGAGTTGCTCGGCGGGGTATCGAGGTCGGATCTTCGCGCGCTTCGTGTCGGCTTGAGCGCGCGACGGGTGGTCGCTGCGCTGGCGGTCGCCGTCGAACAGTCCCAGCTGTGTGCGTCGGCGGCGGAAATCGGTGGCGAGCCTTTGGAATTCGCAGCTCTGACCGGAAGTGTGCTGCTGTCTTTCGATTCGACGCGTGAAGTGCTCAACACGCTGGCGGAAACGATGATCACACCGATCGAGGACTACGACCGTGACAACGGCACCGAACTGCTGGCGTCGCTGCGGGCATTTCTCGAGGCCAACGGACACTGGGAAGCGGCCGCCATCACGATGGGCGTTCACCGGCACACACTGCGGAGCCGAATGGCGAAGGTGGAGAGCCTGATCGACTGTCGGCTGGAAGTGGCCAGGGTTCGGGCCGAACTACTGCTCTCGATCATTGCCCGGCAATCGTGACTGCCGGGCAATGATCGAGACTTGGCAAAGCGGCCGTCAGGCCTTGCTGCGAGCGATGATGTCGGCTGCGGTTCGCTGACCCATCCGAACGGCACCGTCGACGTGCTGGTACCCCTCGGCCGCAATGTCGGAGCACGAGAAGTGAATCGGGCCGACGGGCGTGCGGGAATCCGCGCCGTAGCGGTGCAGGCCTCCGAGGTCGAAGCTCGCTGCGTACGCACCGCGGGTCCATTCCTCCGAGCCCCAGTCGGATTCGTAGTACACAACCGGCTCTTCGGCCTTCGGGCCGAGATAGCGGGCAAGTGAGGCCAGAATCGTGGCCTTACGCTCCTCGACGGAAAGCTCGAACATCGCGTCGGCCTTCTCGTCGGAGACGAAAGCGACCAGGGTGCCGCGATCGTCCTCGTGGTTGGTGTTGTCGTACACCTCCTGCACTACCTCGGACGCGCCGAAGCCGGTGCCGGAGAGGCCGTCTTCGCGCCAGAAAGGCGTCTCGTACACCGCGTGAACCTTGATGACGAGGCCGAGGGACTGGTGCTGGTGCATCTGGTGCTGACGACGCGGCAGCGGGGGATCGTACGAGATCCGGGAGTAGAGGTTGGGCGGTACGGCCAGGATCACTCGGCTTGCCTCGACGCGAACATCGCCGTCCGCCAACACCGTTGCACCGGATTCGTTCCACTGCACCGTACGCACGGGTGCGTTGAGGAAGACGTCGTCGCCGAGGGCCTCTGCCATGCGGATCGATACCTGCTGCATTCCGCCGATCACTCGCTTGTCGAGGATGAAGTCCTCGTCGACGAGATGGGAGAACGAGCCTGCGGAAGCGGCCATGAGTACGGCCTGCAGGGCAGAGAACGAGTGGGCGGGCTTGGTGAGCATGCCACCGGCGATGAAGAGACCGATGTTGTCACGTGCCTCGGCGTCGTCGGACTGATTGATCAGCCACTGCTTGAAGGAGACTGTGTCGAGATCGCGGGCGAGGGGATGTGCCCACGGTTCCTCGGCGCCGATCTGCGCTGCGAGATCGTCCATCTCGTCGATGAGACGGTCCATCTCCTTCTTCGTGGTGTCGTTCGTGGGGAAGGAATCGCCCGTGTACTGCGTCCGCTCACCTGCCGACGAGATGTAGACGGACTCGCCCTCGCGGTAGCGCTCGAAAGTTTTCAGGCCGAGTTCGTCGAGCAAGGAGATCAGCGCGGTCTGGTCGGGGGAGACCCACTGGCCGCCGATTTCCAGAACTGCTCCGTCGATGGTGTCGGTCCACGTGCGGCCGCCGACGCGGTCGCGCGCTTCGATCACAGCGACGGTCAAACCGGCCTTGCGCAGCGCGGTTGCAGCTGCCAGGCCAGAGGGGCCGGCACCGACGATTGCAACGTCTCTCTGGAGAGTAGGCACTTGCGAGCTCCTTCATGTTGAGCACCGCTCGAGTCGAAAGCTGCCGACGAGCGAGTGAACGGGTGTCGGTTTTCAGTCTGTCCCGAGGAGACGCACACCACACCTGACGAAACGGCGTGTTCGATCGTCGAACTTGTGCCGTTTAGGCGCGCAGCTAGCCGTTGACGACGTGACGATCGCCGAGCGGTCGGCTCAGCGGGACATCCAAGCTGCCGAACACGGCAACCAGAATGCACATCTTGTCCGCGGCCTCGGGCAGTGCCCCGGTTCGGAGCGTGACGATCACCGTCGTATCGGTCTCTTCAACGGTTGCGTACGCGCCGTAGCACTCCGGAGTGCCGGTCACGAAGTGGACGGCCACCGTGTGATCGTCGACCTCGGACCACGATTCGAACATCGTGGCCGTCGCACCCACGATGTCGGTGCGGCTGTCGAACTCCGTGCCCATCTCGCTGTCGTCGACCTCGTCGGGAACGGGGGTTCCGAGCGACCAGTCGGCGGGACTTGCTTCGTTGGCCGCCATCGGATTCGGTGCGGCAACCGGCCCCGTGGTCTGGGCCCCGACGGAGCATCCGGCCACAGCAAGGCAGGCCAGAACGGCGAGGGTTAGTACACGCATGAATCCACCGTAACCCTGCTCAAGCGAGTAGCGCTGTGACCAGCGCAATTGCCGGAATTGACGCCAAAGTGGTGACAAAGGCACTGTCTCGGGCGAGGACCATTCCGCGCCGATAGCGGCTTGCGTAGATGAAGACGTTCTGCGCCGTCGGCAACGTCGAGACGACCACGATGGCGAACAACTGATGACCGTCGATGCCGAGGAGGAAATGCGCCATCAGATAGGCCAGCACAGGTTGGACCACGATCTTGAGCGTCGACGCCAGCGCGACGTCGCGGCGTGGACTCGAGCCCTTCTCCAGCACCCGCACGCCGTAGAGCGAGAGCCCGAATGCCAACAGCGCACCGGGTACCGACGTCGCGCCGATCAATTCGAAAGGCTGCATCAGCGGCCGGGGCGGTACCCAACCGATCAATGCGACGATCAACCCCGCAGCGCCCGCGAGCACGATCGGATTCTTGAACGGGGCGGTGACGGTGTCGATCAACGAGAGCTTCTCGGCATCCGCGCCGCGAAGGGCCGTCAGATCGAGGATCGTCAAGGCGATCGGGGAGTACACGACGATCTGAAAGAGCAGGAGCGGCGCGACGAACGTGGCATCGCCGAGCACGAACACCGCGATCGGGATTCCGAGGTTGGCTGAATTCACGTACGAAGCCGACAGCGCGCCGATGGTCAGTTCGGGTAGCGGCCGGTCGAGCCAGATCTTTGCGACGACGACGTACAGAGCGCCGACGGCAAAGGCAGTAGCCGACGCAACGGCGAGCGTCGGCGAGAAGATCACCGAAAGATCGGACGACGCGAGGGTGGTGAACAGCAGGGCAGGCGTCGCGACGAAGAAGACGAGTCGACCGAGAACGAACTGTCCTTGGCTACCGAGGGTGCCGAGACGGCCGAGGAGATACCCGACCGCGATGACAACAAAAATTACGGTGAAACCCGCAACAACTCCCGACACGCTGCGGGCACCTCTCGACTGGAATGAACGACTTCGGGAAAATCTTAGTCAGGGCAACAAAAAGGCCGCGCAGTCGAGTGACTGCGCGACCTCTTCGGTACTTCTACGTGTGACTACCGAGCACGTATGACTACCGGGCGGCGGTGAAGGGGAGCAACGCCATTTCGCGTGCGTTCTTCACTGCAACGGCGACCTGACGCTGCTGCTGCGGGGTCAGGCCCGTGACGCGACGGCTGCGGATCTTGCCGCGGTCCGAGATGAACGTGCGAAGCAAGTTGATGTCCTTGTAATCGACATGCGTGATCTTCGCTGCGAACAACGGGTTCTTCTTGGGCTTACGACCCTCTACGGGGCGTGGCTTCTTCGACGGTGAACGCTTGACTGCCATCCGACTTCCTTACCAGCTCGACTTGTGTACGCCAGGCAGTTCCCCACGGTGCGCCATTTCTCGCACGCGAATCCGGGAGAGCCCGAACTTCCGCAGGTGGCCGCGCGGACGTCCATCCGCAGCGTCTCGATTGCGCAATCGTACCGGACTGGCGTCGCGTGGTAGACGTTGCAGGGTCGCTTGGGCCTTCGCGCGCTCCTCTGCCGAGCTTTTCGGGGAGCGGATCGTCTCCTTGAGAGCGGACCGCTGCTCCGCGTACCGCTCGACGACGACCCGTCGCTGGTTGTTCTTCGCGATCTTCGACTTCTTGGCCATGCCTACTTCTCTTCTCGGAAATCGACGTGCTTTCGCAGCACCGGGTCGTACTTCTTCAGTACGAGTCGATCGGGGTCGTTACGACGGTTCTTGCGGGTCACGTACGTGTACCCGGTGCCCGCGGTGGACTTGAGTTTCACGATCGGGCGGATCTCGTTGCGTGCCATCTGCTCAGACCTTCTCGCCGCGCGCGCGGATCCGGGCGACGACGGATTCGATGCCGTCGCGGTCGATCGTCTTGATGCCCTTGGTCGAGAGCGTGAGTGTGATGCGACGCCCCTCGCTGGGCAGGAGGTAGGTCTTGCGCTGGATGTTCGGGTTCCAGCGACGGTTCGAACGCTTGTGAGAGTGCGAGACGGATTTTCCGAACCCCGGCACACGTCCGGTCACTTGGCAGTGAGCCGACATGGGTGTTCCTTTCAACTTGCAGATGACAATCATTTTCGACAATGCGGTGAGATCAATGTACCGTTCAACCTCGGTAATGACAATCATTCCCAGAAAGGCCCGCTGTGAACACGATCTTGGACGGCAGGACTCCGCTGGTCCTGGTCGCCGGCATGAGCGAATCCACCCCACACACCGCACGAGCGTTGCTGCGAACCGGAACTGTTCTGGTCCACCACGACCTGAGCCACGTCCGTGAAGGGGTGGTCCGGCGGACGGTCACCTCGATGACCGGGAGTGCCGGGTCTGCCGGCACTGTGTCCGAGCGCGAGACGATCCTCGAGCTCGCGCACGGCTGCGTCTCCTGCACCCTGCGCGAAGACTTGCTGCCGCTCCTGCGCCGGCTTCACTCGCACAGTTCGGTGCAGCGGATCGTGTTGCTGTTGGACCGGCAACTCGAGCCCGAGGCGCTGTGCTGGGCGATCGAGCACGTCGTCGTAACCGGCGTCGTCGGCCAACTGGACGGACCGGCGCAGCGGGACGTCCGCGTCGACGCCGTAGTGACGTGCATCGACGCGGCGACCTGGCTGGCAGACGCCACCGGCGACGAAGCTCTCGACGACGACCGCACCCTGGCTCAGGTCGTCGTCGGGCAGGTCGACTTCGCCGACGCGCTCGTCCTACGCGGGTCCGATGCGCTCGACGGCTGGCAGCGGTCCCGCTTGAACGCGGTTCTCGCGCGCATCGCTCCACGGGTACCCGTCTTCGATGAGGGAGACGACATCGAGGCACTGCTCCTCGAGGTGCCTGCGGATGCGCGACGCGGTGAACTGGCCGACGCTCACTCACCGCTGTTGCGTCGCCAGCCGCCGCTCGACGACGACGGCGGAGTGATGCTCGTCGAGTTCACCGCGAACCGGCCGTTCCACCCCGGTCGTCTGCACGAGGCGATCGACGTCCTGCTCGAAGGCGTCGTGTACTCCCGCGGACGAGTCTGGGTGGCAACGCAACCGGGTGAAGCGCTCTGGCTCGAATCGGCGGGCGGTGGCCTGCGAGTTGCCAGCGCGGACACCTGGCTTGCCGCGATGACGCCGGAGGAACGAGACCGCGTTCCAGCTGAACGCCGTGCACTCGCGGCCCTGAAATGGGACGAGCGTTTCGGTGATCGCGACACCTCGATGGTCGTTCTGACGTGCGGTGCGAACCCGCTCGAGATCGACCGAACACTGCAGCACGCCTTGGTCACCGACGACGAATTGGCGGACGAAGCGTCGTGGGCAACGTGGGAAGACCCGTTCGGCGAGTTTCACGAAGACCCGTGTGACGAATCCGAATCACCTTATGCCGAAACCGAATCAACGCGAGAGGGAAACGAATGAAGAAGCAGATGCACCCCGACTACCACCCGGTGGTCTTCCAGGACGCCAGCACCGGCAAGAGCTTCCTGACCCGATCGACCGTGACGAGTGAGCGCACCGTCGAATGGGAAGATGGTGGCACGTACCCGCTGCTGGTCGTCGACGTCACGAGCGACTCTCACCCGTTCTGGACCGGAGCGCAACGTGTGATGGACACCGCCGGACGCGTCGAGAAGTTCGAGCGGCGCTACGGAAAGCGCAAGGCACTCTGATGGCCGTTCCCAAGCGGAAGATGTCCCGTTCCAACACGCGCAGCCGTCGTGCCCAGTGGAAGGCGACGGCGCCCGATCTGGTCGAGGTCACAGCCTTCGGCCAGACCCACCGAGTCCCTCGGCGACTGGTCAAAGCAGTTCGACTCGGGGTGATCGACCCGAGCCGCATCTGACCGTGCGATCCTTGGCCGGTGCTGCTGAGGATCCTCGAACTGGTGGGCATCGTGGCGTTCGCGGCCTCGGGTGCCCTGGTGGGCGTCACCAAGCGACTCGACATCTTCGGGGTGTGCTCGGTGGGTGTGTTCACCGGCATCGGCGGCGGTATCGTCCGCGACGTTCTCCTCGGCGTCCATCCGCCCAGCTCGCTGAGCAGTTGGCCGTACTTCGGAACGGCCGCCGCCACCTCACTCGCCGTGTTCTACCTCCACGAGCCGCTCAATCGACTGCGTCGTGAAATCCTGGCGCTCGACGCACTGGGGATGGGCTTGTTCGCGAGTACCGGCGCCGTCATCGCGCTGGACAACAACGCCAGTTCGCTGGCGGCGACGTTGATCGGTGCGACCGCGGCGATCGGCGGCGGCGTGATCCGCGACGTTCTCGTCAACGAGGTGCCACTGCTCCTGCACAAGGACCTGTACGCGGTTCCCGCACTGCTCGGCGCTGCGTTGGTGGTCACAGTCTCGCAAGCCGGACTGTCCACCAACGCCGCGCTGGTGTGCGGCACGGCGTTCGCCGCGGTGTTCAGACTGCTTGCGTTATGGCGTCATTGGAGCCTGCCCGGGCCGAGGCGAACCCGGGACTGACCGCGACACGCCGGAGGCCGGAATCGGACCCTCTCAGCCGCATCTCAGCACTTCAGTCCAAACTGTCGGTATGCGTATTTTGGTGGTCGACGACGACCGGGCGGTTCGCGAGTCGCTTCGGCGGTCGCTCAGCTTCAACGGCTACACGGTCGAGCTCGCGGTCGACGGGCTCGACGCACTCGAGAAGATCCTCGCCAACCGGCCCGACGCCGTCGTGCTCGACGTCATGATGCCGCGACTCGACGGACTCGAAGTGTGCCGTCGTCTTCGCAGTGCCGGCGACGACCTGCCCATCCTCGTGCTCACCGCCCGCGATTCGGTCAGCGAGCGAGTGGCCGGTCTCGATGCCGGAGCGGACGACTACCTGCCCAAGCCCTTCGCTTTGGAAGAGTTGCTTGCCAGGTTGCGTGCACTACTTCGCCGCACCGCGCCCGATCTGGACGCCGATTCCGAAATGATGGAGTTCGAGGACCTCACCCTCGACCCGGTCACCCGTGAGGTCAAGCGCGGCGAACGATCGATCAGCCTGACGCGCACCGAGTTCTCCCTCCTCGAAATGCTCATGGCCAACCCACGCCGCGTGCTGACCCGTGGACGCATTCTCGAAGAAGTGTGGGGATACGACTTCCCGACGTCCGGCAATGCCCTCGAGGTGTATGTCGGCTACCTGCGTCGCAAGACGGAAGCCGACGGCGAACCGAGGTTGATCCACACCGTCCGCGGAGTCGGCTACGTCCTGCGGGAGACGCCTCCGTGATCACCGCTCCGTTCGGCAAGAACGCCGAACCGAAGAAATCCTCCACCACCCAAGCGTCCGTCGAAATGCGCCCGCCGATGCCACTGACCCGTTCGGTGTCATTGCGTTGGCGTGTGACGCTGCTCGCCGCGTCGGTGGTGGCCATTGCCGTCGCAGTCATGGCGATCGCTGCCTACGCGGTGGTTTCGCGTGCGCTCTACGCGGACGTCGATCACCAGTTGCGTACCAGGGCAGCGGTGCTCATCGACAGCAATGTCGTGCGATTCGATCCTCGCTACATCTCCGGTGCGACGCTGTACACCACCGACATCAGTGTGGCCCTGATCTTCTCGGACCTGAGCACGTACCAGCCGCCCGGTTCCGACGTGCCGATCGGTGAAGCCGAAGACGCCGTAGCGCGTGGCGAATCGGATTCCTCGCTGCGAACCGTCGACGGTCAGCGAGTGCTGGCTCAACGAACCCATGACGGCAGCACTTTGGTGATCGGTCAGCGGCTCGCGCCGACCGTTGCGGTACTGGACCGTCTGGCCTGGGTGCTCTTCGTGGTCGGCGGGTGTGGCGTCATACTTGCGGCAGTGGCGGGTACTACCGTGGGCCGCACCGGTTTACGACCCATTGCCAGGCTGACTGCTGCCACCGAACGAGTCGCTCGGACCGACGATCTGACGCAGATCCCCGTTACCGGCAGCGACGAATTGGCGCGCCTGACAGAGAGTTTCAACACGATGCTGCGGGCGCTCGCCGAGTCCCGTGAGCGTCAGTCGCGCCTCGTCGCGGACGCCGGACACGAGTTGCGGACGCCGTTGACTTCGTTGCGCACCAACATGGAATTGCTGATCGCGTCAAGTCGCCCCGGTGCGCCGCAGATTCCCGACGAGGACATGGCAGAACTTCGTGCCGACGTCGTCGCGCAGATCGAGGAACTCTCGACTCTGGTCGGCGACCTCGTCGACCTGGCCCGTGAAGACGCACCCGAAACCGTGTACGAGCGCGTCGACGTCAGCGACGTCGTCGAGCGTGCGCTCGAACGAGCGCGGCGCAGGCGCAACGAAATCGAGTTCGAGGCGGTCACCACTCCGTGGTACGTCTACGGAGATCAAGCGGGCCTGTCGCGTGCCGTGCTGAACGTCCTCGACAACGCTGCGAAGTGGAGTCCGAAGGGCGAACAGGTACGCGTCGAAATGCGACCGGTGGGTCAAGGATTGTTGGAATTGACCGTAAGTGATGCGGGACCTGGCATTCCGGAGGAGGATCGGGAGTTGGTGTTCGATCGTTTCTACCGGTCGACTGCGGCACGTTCGATGCCGGGATCGGGTCTGGGACTTGCGATTGTGCGTCAGGTCGTCGTCAAGCACGGCGGCACCATCGCGATCGACGAATCCGATCGTGGGGGAGCGCTTGTTCGTATCGTGCTTCCCGGTGAACCGGGGCCGAGTGCCGAGTAGCGTGTTCTGTAGACCCGTTGGTCCCTCGCTTCGGTGACTGACGTCACGGCTTAATGCGTTCGGCCCGAAAGTCTTTCGGGCCGAACCGACAACACCGGTTTTTCACGTCGAACTCTGGGTAAAGTGACAGGCACGTCTCAGCGCCTTCTCAGCAGCGCAAGGCAGCATTGTCGGCAGAACAGTTGTGACTGCCCGTCCGGTGGTCACCGTAGACGAAAGCGAGCCGATGACCGAGGACCGTAACGTCGGGCCGACCCGGCCCGAGCAGCCCAACAGCGAACCCACCACCCAGGCGCAGCCGACGGCACCTCAGGCACAGCCTCCCGTGCCGCCGCAGCAGCCTCAGGGGCAGGCGCCTCAGCAGCCGTACCAGCCGACCGAATCCTTTGCCCGACCCGCCGAAGCCCGACCCACTGAAGGCCGGCCCACCGAAGCCTTCGGGCAGGCGCAGCAGCAGCCCACGCAGGCCTTCGGCCACCCGCACGGTGCCCATGAGGCCGCGTACCAGCAGAGCGCCCCGTACGGCGCACCCAACCCTGGTGGCCCAGGCGGTCCGAACGGCCCGGGCGGCGGCCACAACCAGATCCCCGCACCGCTGCAGGGGCCGAACTCCGGTTCGACCACCACAAAGCCGAAGTCGGGACGCATGGCGCTGGTTGCCGGCGCTCTCGCCCTGGTCCTGGTCAGTGGTGGTGTCGGTGGCGTGGTCGGCGCCGTCGTCGCGGACCGCAACGGTGGAACCGCGACGGTCACCAACTCTCTGAACGCTCCGAAGCCCACTGCGACCAACACGTCCAACGCTCCCGCCGGCTCGGTTCAGGCCGTTGCCTCGAAGGTCGTGCCGAGCGTCGTGCAGATCGAGGTAGCCACCGCGCAGGGACAGGGCGGTGAGGGCTCCGGTGTCATCCTGTCCTCCGACGGTCTGATCCTGACCAACAACCACGTTGCCGGCGCACAGGGAGCGCAACTTCGCGTTGCGTTCTCCGACGGAACCAAGGCCTCGGCCACTCTGGTCGGTGCCGATCCCGTCTCCGACATCGCCGTCATCAAGGTCGACGGTCGCAACGACCTCACCCCCATCGATCTCGGCAACTCCGGCGACGTCCAGGTCGGACAGCAGGTGGTTGCCGTCGGGTCCCCACTCGGCCTGGCCGGCACGGTCACCGAAGGCATCATCTCCGCACTCGATCGCCCCGTTTCCACGAGCGGCGAGTCCGGCAACCAGAACACCGTCATCGACGCTCTGCAGACCGACGCAGCGATCAACCCCGGCAACTCCGGTGGCGCCCTCGTCAACATGGACGGCCAGCTGATCGGCATCAACACGGCGATCGCCTCGCTCGGAGCGTCGTCGGGTACCCAAGGCGGTTCGATCGGCCTCGGTTTCGCCATCCCGATCGATCAGGCACGCCGCGTCGCCGACGAACTGATCAAGACCGGCAAGGCGACTCAGGCCATGATCGGCGTGACCGTGCCGTCGCAGGACAACGCCGACGGCGCAACCGTCATGGATGTCACTGCTGACGGGCCGGCCGCCAAGGCCGGTATCCCGAAGGGTGCAGTCATCACCAAGGTCGACGATCGTGTTGTCGCAGATGGTGATTCGCTGATCGCGGCAGTGCGTTCACATGCTCCCGGCGACAAGGTCTCGATCACGTACAGCGACGGCGGGCAGACCAAGACCGTCGACGTCACGTTGGGAACCGCGGCAGCGCAGGGCGGTCGATGATGTTCGGCGATCAGCAGACGATCGACCCGATCTTCGGCCAGATCGCAACGGCGTCGGGATCGGACACTACGGTAGGAGTCATGGAACTCGAAGCCACATCGGCCGGCCGCGCTCTGGTCGTCATCGTCGACGATCGCACAGCCCACGGCGACAACACCGACTCCATCGGTCCACTGGTCACGGAACTGCTGAACGAAGCGGGTTTTCTCGTCGATGCGACGGTCGCCGTCGCCGCCGACGAAGTGGAGATCCGCAACGCTCTCAACACCGCAGTCATCGGTGGCGTCGACCTCGTCATCTCGGTCGGCGGTACCGGGGTATCCCCGCGTGACGTCACTCCTGACGTGACCGCTGAGGTTCTCGATCGCGAGATCCCGGGAATTGCCGAAGCACTTCGTGCTTCCGGTCTTTCGGCCGGATCGCTCGAAGCGGGCTTGTCCCGCGGCCTCGTCGGAGTTTCGGGAAGCACCGTGGTCGCCAATCTGGCGTCGACCAGGCCGGCAATTCGCGACGGCATGGCAACCCTGACGGCTTTGGCGAGTCACGTGATCGCCGAGCTCTCCAGCCTCGAGGGCTGAGACAGCTTGTCGGAGCAACGAGATACCCCGAAGAAGCCGTCAGTCGACAAGAAGCGCCTGGCGCGCATCTTCGGGGACGTCTTTCCCGAGACGACGTCGGACGAGCGGGGTCCCGAGGGATCCTCGCGGTCCTCGGACGACGACTGGCTGCGCAGTCAGCGGCCCCCGCACCACGGCGGTTGAGAAGTAAATCAGGCCCCGGACAATTGTCCGAGGGCCTGATTTGATCTGTGGGCACTGCCTATTCGAGAGTCTTGGCGTGCGCTCCCGTGTCGGCGCCACCGGCATTGGCCGAGAGGATGTCGCGGATCTGGATGAGCAGATCGGTTTCGCTGGCTTCCTTGTCCTCGGGCTCGGAGACGAACTTCTTCTTCGCCGCATTCGCAGGGACGATCAGCACGAAGTAGACGACCGCTGCGATGATGATGAAGTTGATGATCGCGGTGACCACGGCGCCGATATTCACGAAGGTTTCGGAATTACCGGCAATGATCTCCTTTCCCCAGCCCAATTCGTCGGATCCGCCGATAGCTGCGATGAGTGGGTTGATGATGTTGCTGGTGAATGCCGTGACGATGGCGGTGAAGGCTGCGCCGACGACAACCGCGACGGCCAGGTCGAGCACGTTTCCGCGAAGCAGGAAGTCCTTGAATCCCTTGAGCATGTCGGTGTCCCCTCGAGTCTCCGATGGCAAGTGCCAGATGGTCCGTTGATACCGAACCGACTGGAAAAATCCTAGAGGAGCTTCGGACGCTTTGTGCGGTCAGCGGAATGTCACGGTGATCGCATTGGACAGAGATGCCGCGGCTACGACGTTGGCTGCTGGTGTCGGCAGGGCCAGCAAAATCACCTGTTCCTGCTGGTTACGTGTACTTTCCGACGTGGTGACCAACGCGACTACCGCTCCTGCCGCAAGAATTTGTGGGGCCTTGTCTGCAACTGATTCGTTGGGTGTGTCGGGGTGGGGTGTGTCTGGGCGGGATGTGTCAGGGCCGACGGTCAGGACGTCGACGACGTCCCCGCTGCGCAACATGTCCGCGACGGCCGCATCGGCCAATCGGACGGGGACGATGCGGGCGTCGTCAGTTCCTACCGACAACCCGGCCAGCCGTGGGCTGAGAACGCGCACGTCGGTGACGGTTTCTCCGGAGCGAATCGGGCCGGCAACGGTTCTCCCGACTACCAGGTCGGTATCGGAGACAACTCCTTCGGGAAGTTGTTTCGAGTCGATCTCTCGCATCTCGACATCCGAATCCGCAATCACCTGCCCCGGAGTGAGATCGCGGCTCGAGACAACTACGGCGACGGTGTCGGTCGCGGGATCGCCTCGAAAGAAGAGAACAACGCCGAGTGTGGCCAGGACAACGGCTGCGATCTTACGGACTGTCGCCGTGCGGAATCGTGTGCCGCGTGTCAGTTCGACGACGCGATCGAAGGTGCTCGGGCTGAGATCGAGTTGGGCGCGCAGTGGATCGGAGCGCCTCGGCGAGCGAGAACGTGCTGACGGCATTCATGCACGTTAGGGCCGGAAGCGGTGCTTCCGGCCCTAACCATGTGAAACTGTGGACAACCCGGAGGTTGTGGAAATCAGCTCGCGGCAGCCTTTGCGGGCGCCGGCGTGCTGGTCGACGAACTCGATGTCGAAGAGGAGTCCGACTTGGACTCGGACTTCGCAGCGGGTGCCGAATCACTCTTGGCGGGCTCGCTCGCAGTCCCGGAGCCGCCGCGGCTGTCGGTGCGGTAGAAGCCGCTGCCCTTGAACACGATGCCAACAGAGTTGAACAGCTTGCGGAGCTTGCCTGAGCAAGCTGGGCAGACCGTCAGCGAATCTTCGCTGAAGGACTGGACGATGTCGAAACGGTTGTCACATTCCGTACATGCGTATGAGTAGGTGGGCACCGGGCTTCCTCCGCACTGTGATGTTCGAGCAGCCGCGTATTTACACCGCAGCCTTTAGCACTCTACAAGTGACAGTGCCAACAGCGCTAATCAGGGATCTATTCCCGCAGATCAATCGCCTTTGAGTTGCGTGAGGCCGCCGCGCGGCGTCAATGCCCAGCCCATGGGAATGTCGTGGTCGTCGGCAGGCAAGGCCTCGACGAGTTCGGAGTCTCTGACAATTGCCACGAGCCGAGTCTGTGGTCCGACCGACCCAAGCGTCCGGTCGTAGAAGCCTGCGCCACGGCCCAGGCGTGTTCCACGAAGATCCACCGCGAGAGCAGGGATCAGCATGCATTCCACGTCGGACAGGGCTTCCGGTGGCAAGACGGGTCCGACAGGCTCCCGAATGCCGTACTTCGCGGGGCGCAAACCGTCCGCGCCGCTGTACTCGACCCAGGACAACGGTCCCGGCTCCCCGGTGATCGGAAGTAGTACACGCTGAGCGATCTCGGCAACGGCGTCGAGCAAATCGGTGGATCCTGGTTCGGTGCGGGTGGGGACGTACGCACAGACGACCGAGCCGTCGACAATCACTGAACGTATGTGCGTGATCAACGCCGCAGTTTCCGTGTTTCGAGTGTGCTCGGAGACTGCATCACGTGCTGCGAGTGTGATTTGTCGCCATTGTGCTTTTGTCTGAGGTGTCACCCCGCAACGATATTCGTCGTGCTGACCGAGCGGTAACAAGCGGCGGCTAAGGTGTTGGCATGACAGACGTTGTCGCTAGCAGCACGAGGGCCTTCCGTACGGCCGTGGTTCCCGCAGCCGGACTTGGTACGCGTTTCCTGCCTGCCACCAAGACGGTTCCGAAAGAATTGCTGCCGGTCGTGGACACACCGGGTATCGAACTGGTGGCAGGTGAAGCTGCGGACTCGGGAGCCGAGCGGCTCGTCATCGTGACGTCCCCGGGCAAAGACGGCGTGGTTGCCCACTTCGTCGAGGATCTCGTGCTCGAAAGCAAGCTGGAAGCAAGCGGAAAACTCGCTGCCCTGGCGAAGGTGCGCAAAGCGCCGGGTTTGCTCGAAGTCGACTCCGTGATTCAGGAGCAGCCCCTCGGCCTCGGGCATGCAGTCGGTTGCGTCGAGTCGGTTCTCGACGACGACGAAGACGCCATCGCGGTCCTTCTGCCCGATGATCTCGTACTACCGCGTGGCGTCCTGGAGATCATGGCGCGAGTTCGGGCCAAGCGCGGCGGGTCCGTTCTCTGTGCAATCGACGTCCCGAAAGACGCAGTCAGCGCTTACGGCGTCTTCGACGTCGAGATCGTTCCCGACGCGGTCAATCCCGACGTCCTCAAGGTCGTCGGCATGGTCGAGAAGCCGGCTGTGGAAGACGCGCCGTCGACCTTTGCCGCTGCAGGTCGCTATCTGCTCGATCGTGCGATCTTCGACGCACTTCGTCGCATCGAGCCGGGAGCCGGCGGTGAGTTGCAACTCACCGACGCCATCGCTCTCCTGATTTCCGAGGGCCATCCGGTTCACGTGGTGGTGCACCGCGGAACGCGTCATGACCTGGGCAACCCCGGCGGGTACCTCCGCGCTTCGGTGGACCTGGCGCTCGACAGTGACGATTACGGCCCGTCCTTGCGTAAGTGGCTCGCGGATCGGCTCGACCGCTGAGCGTGTCGCCACGGTGGTTGATCGCCCGATAACGCAGTATCAATGTGCTTGTCCCTTTTCGGCGGCAAGGCATCATGAGCTGACGGATATCACCGAATTTCCAGACACAGGAGGACGCGGACCAGATGCGGTCGGTTGAGGAGCAGCAGACCAGGGTTACCGCTGCTGCAGTGGCACCCCGTCCGGTTCGGGTCGCCATCTCGGAGGCGCAGGGACTGCTGTGTGCCGAGGAAGTGGTGACCGAACGCCCATTGCCGGGATTCGATCAAGCTGCCATCGACGGTTACGCGGTTCGCAGTGTCGATGTCGCCGGCGCCGGAGCCGACCTCCGCGGCGAGGACGGCGAGCCTACCGACCTCAGCTTGCCGGTGGTCGGTGAGGTGACGGCGGGCTCACGCCAACCGATCCGCTTGCAACCTCGCCAGGCCGTCCGAGTCGACACCGGCGCGCCTTTGCCCACGCTGGCCGACGCAGTTCTTCCGCTCGAGAACACCGACGGCGGTCGCGCTCGCGTTCGGATCTTCGAGCCGGTGCGTTCGGGCGATTACGTTCGCCGTGCAGGCGACGACGTCCAGCCGGGCGACGTGGCCGTTCGGGCAGGCACCATCATCGGAGCCGCACAGGTCGGGTTGCTTGCCGCGGTCGGCCGCGACAAAGTACTCGTCCATCCGCGTCCGCGCCTCTCCGTCATCAGCGTCGGTGGAGAACTCGTCGACGTGGATCGCACGCCGGGACCTGGTCAGGTTTACGACGTCAATTCGTATGCCCTCGCCGCCGCAGCGCGCGATGCCGGCGCCGACGTCAACCGTGTGGGAATCGCAGGCAACGACTCGCGTCGTCTTCGCGAAGTAGTCGAGGGACAGCTGATTCGCTCGGAAATCGTTGTCATCGCCGGTGCCGTGGGCGGCGGAGCCTCCGACGAGGTTCGTGAGGCGCTTGCCGACCTGGGGACACTCGAGGTAGAGCGCGTTGCCATGCATCCGGGATCGGTGCAAGGCTTCGGAAAGCTGGGAAGGGACGAGGTTCCGACCTTTCTCCTACCGTCCAACCCGGTCAGCGCACTGGTGGTATTCGAAGTCATGGTTCGCCCGCTGATCAGAATCGCGCTCGGACGCCGCCAGCCGATGCGGCGAGTAGTGAAGGCGCGGACAGTGGGAACGATCACGTCGATTGCCGATCGCAAGGGTTTTCTGCGTGGTCAGCTGATGCGTGACGAAGCGACAGGGGAGTACCTGGTGCAGGCCCTCGGGGGTGCGCCCGGTGCGTCCTCACATCTCCTCGCGACCTTGGCGGAAGCCAATTGCTTGGTTCTGGTCGATCGAGACGTCACCGAAGTGCACATCGGTGAAGAAGTCGACGTAGCTTTTCTCGCCCAACGTGGGTAACGCCGACCCGAGTGGGGTGTGATGTCAGTCCATCCAGGATGGCCGGAAGATCTCGGCCCGCTGCGAGTGCCCGCGGGAGTGGTGACCGTCCGCCCCGTGAAGCTCCGTGACGCTGCTGTGTGGAGTCGTCTCCGCATTCGCGATCGCGAGCACCTCGAGCCGTGGGAGCCCACCGGAGAATCGCCCTGGGATGCTCGCCACCACATCACCGTCTGGCCGTCCCTGTGCGGAAACCTTCGCTCCGAAGCGCGCAAGGGCAGGATCCTTCCCCTGGTGATCGAACTCGACGGGAAGTACTGCGGGCAGGTCACCATCGGAAATGTGGTGCGCGGCGCTCTGCGGTCCGCCTGGGTGGGCTATTGGGTCGCCTCGCACGTGACCGGTGGGGGCGTAGCCACAGCTGCCGTTGCACTCACACTCGATCACGCATTCTCGAAGGTCGGTCTGCATCGAGTGGAGGCCACTGTTCGGCCGGAGAACGCGTCGAGTCGCGCAGTCCTACGAAACGTTGGGTTCCGGGAGGAAGGTCTTCTCAAGCGCTACCTCGATGTCGACGGCCAATGGCGTGATCATCTTCTGGTCGGAATGACCATCGAGGAAGTACCCACCACCGTCGTCGACAGATTGGTGCGGTCCGGACGCGCTTCGTGGGTGTGACGAAGACGGCGCCAGAAGCGTGAGAAACGCGAGCTAAACAGCAGTTACCGCTGAGTAGTCCTACTTTCGGGCGGGAAAATGTGGTTTTTGATTCAACCAGAACTTGAGACTTTTGGGACTGAACCGGAAGTTCAGTTCGGTACGCGTGTGACACATGAGTATGGTGGGGTTCGGCGCGTCGGCAACGATGCGAGGGCGTCGGCCGTTAACCTTGACTCGTCAACGGCTGGCATAGGTGCTGGTAGGTGATCGGGAGGAGGCCGCGGCATGCCTAGCTCATTCGTGTGGATCGGGCTGGTGGCCGTGTGGCTGTTCGTCCTGGTGCCGATGCTTGTCAACAAGCGCCCCAGGATCCGGCAGACGAGTGACGCGGCACTCGCGACTCGAGTACTCCACCGCGGCGACAGCAACCCTGTTCAGCGCGGGCCGGCAGCAGGACATCGAAGCGATCCGAACTGGCAACCAGAACCAGTGCGCAGCAGCTACGACGCGGAGGACCAGATGGACACTCACGCAGAAGACGACTACGCCGGCGGTCGTGCACCGGTCGGAGAATTTGTTCCGGTTCGGCGCGGCCGAGGCGGATTCGACCCCGAAGCGGATGCCATCGCCCGGGAGGCGCGGTATGCATTCCGTCAGCGGACATTGCTGGGACTTGCGTTCGTCGCGATTCTCTCGGGCGCTCTCGCATTGATCATCTCGCCGATGGTGTGGTGGTTGTTTGCGCTGACCGTGTGCGGCCTCGGCGGGTACATGGCGTACTTGCGTCGGCAGGTTCGGATCGAGCAAGAGATTCGCCGCCGTCGTACCGAACGCCTCAACCGATCGCGACTCGGAGTCGAATCGCACACCGACGAAGAGCTTCGCCTGATTCCGGCGCGACTGCGTCGGCCAGGAGCGGTTGTCCTCGAGGTCGACGACGAAGATCCGGTGTTCGATCACCTGGATCACTACGAAGAAGAGATCAGGCACACCGAGATGCGTCGCGCGTCCGGTCAGTGATCTTCTGGGCCGATCTCGTCGGGCCGAAAGTTCGTGTCGGGTGATTCCAACGGGAGTATTCGTTCCTGTTAGAGTTGCCGAGCACCGCTGAGGCGGTGGCACGGGGCTGTGGCGCAGTTGGTAGCGCGCTTCGTTCGCATCGAAGAGGTCAGGGGTTCGATTCCCCTCAGCTCCACCAAGAAGTACCAGCGAAAAGGGTCTTTCAACGAAAGTTGAACGACCCTTTCCTGCATTTTCAGGGCCTGCCCGAATTGCGAAGATTCGATCTGAGTGTGCGCCGTTTCATACGATTGCGACCGCTGATCCGGACCGTTGAGCTTCCAAGTGAGGGATGATCCTTGGGCGGATACATGTTTGCCGGAAACGTAACGAGGGTGTGTCCGGTGCGATAGGCACGGTGAGTCTGCCGCAGTTTTCCGCAGGTCGGACGTATGTGTCGGGGAGGAATGTCGATGAGCCAGCCACGACGGCTAGCGATGATGCTTGTTGCTGTGATGTGCCTGATGGGTATCGGCGTCCTTGCCGTATCGGTCTTCCCCGCCATCGTCGCCGCCCAACCTGGCGGCAACAGCGGTGGTGGCAACAACGGCAATGGAAACGGCAATTACGGCAACAACGGTGGCAATAACAACGGCAACGGTGGCGGTCACAACGGCAACAACGGCAACGGTGGCGGCAACAACGGCAACGGTGGCGGCAACAACGGCAACGGCAACTATGGCTGGCATTGTCACCGTCACAACTGCGGCACGACCGTAATTCCGACACCGACCACGACGACTGAGCCGACCACGACGACTGAGCCGACCACGACGACTGAGCCGACCACGACGACTGAGCCGACGACGACTGAGCCGACCACGACGACTGAGCCGACC
>NZ_LNAK01000044.1:0-241 GCF_001445685.1 Rhodococcus sp. KB6
GCGGTCGGTTGGTGCTTCGGCGCGCTGGATCGGTCCTGTAATCCCAGGTCACCGTACTTCCGATACCGGTTGACCCACTTGGAGGCGCATTGGCGGGAGATACCCATTTCGGCGGCTACGTGGGCGATCGGGCGACTCTGGCATCGCTCGATCAGGCGGCGTCTTCCTTCCACGGTGAGTGGGGCATTACGGTGTGTCACAGGGTTGGTCCTTCTTGGTCGAGAACGGCTATTTCGCAATT
>NZ_LNAK01000045.1:0-654 GCF_001445685.1 Rhodococcus sp. KB6
CGTAGCCGCCGAAATGGGTATCTCCCGCCAATGCGCCTCCAAGTGGGTCAACCGGTATCGGAAGTACGGTGACCTGGGATTACAGGACCGATCCAGCGCGCCGAAGCACCAACCGACCGCCACAGCGGCAGAGGCCGTGGCTGAGATCGAAGCGATGCGCCGGACCCGGAAATGGTCGGCCTCACGGATCACGTTCGAACTGCGCACCGATGGCATCACCATTGCTCGTCGAACGGTCACGAAAATCCTGCGGGACCTTGGCCTGAATCGTCGCCGGTTCATCGATCCGAACGGCGAGAACAACCGAAAACCGCAGACCATCGTCGCGAAACGGCCCGGTCAGATGGTGCACGTCGATGTGAAAAAGGTCGGGAAGATCCCGGACGGTGGTGGTTGGCGTGCCCACGGGCGAGGTTCCGAGCAGGCCAAACGATCCCAACGACACAAGACCCGAGCGAAGCAAACTCGGATCGGCTACACCTACCTGCACTCCGCGATCGACGGCAACACCCGCCTGGCGTACACCGAGGCACGCGACAACGAAACCGCCGCAACAGCTATCGATTTCATGAACAATGCCCGCGTGTTCTTCGCTGCACACGGCATCACCCGGATCGAGCGCGTGATCACCGACAACGGATCATGCTATCGGGC
>NZ_LNAK01000046.1:0-1887 GCF_001445685.1 Rhodococcus sp. KB6
TTCTCATCAGTATCTGTGTGTTGTTTCAGATACCGCACAGTGGACGCGTAGCTTCTTTGTGGTAAGTCCTCGGCCTATTAGTACCAGTCACCTGCATGCATTACTGCACTTCCAGTTCTGGCCTATCAACCCGGTGGTCTGCCGGGGGCCTTACCCCCTCGAGGGGGTGAGAAACCTCATCTTGGAACAGGCTTCCCGCTTAGATGCTTTCAGCGGTTATCCCTTCCGAACGTAGCTAACCAGCGGTGCTCCTGGCGGAACAACTGGCACACCAGAGGTTCGTCCGTCCCGGTCCTCTCGTACTAGGGACAGCCTTCCTCAAGTTTCTAACGCGCGCGGCGGATAGAGACCGAACTGTCTCACGACGTTCTAAACCCAGCTCGCGTGCCGCTTTAATGGGCGAACAGCCCAACCCTTGGGACCTACTCCAGCCCCAGGATGCGACGAGCCGACATCGAGGTGCCAAACCATCCCGTCGATATGGACTCTTGGGGAAGATCAGCCTGTTATCCCCGGGGTACCTTTTATCCGTTGAGCGACACCGCTTCCACTTGCCGGTGCCGGATCACTAGTCCCGACTTTCGTCCCTGCTCGACCTGTCAGTCTCACAGTCAAGCTCCCTTGTGCACTTGCACTCGACACCTGATTGCCAACCAGGCTGAGGGAACCTTTGGGCGCCTCCGTTACATTTTGGGAGGCAACCGCCCCAGTTAAACTACCCACCAGGCACTGTCCCTGAACCAGATCATGGTCCGAGGTTAGAGGTCCAATTCGATCAGAGTGGTATTTCAACAACGACTCCACGATAACTGGCGTCACCGCTTCACAGTCTCCCACCTATCCTACACAAACCGAACCGAACACCAATACCAAGCTGTAGTGAAGGTCCCGGGGTCTTTTCGTCCTGCCGCGCGTAACGAGCATCTTTACTCGTAATGCAATTTCGCCGAGTCTACGGTTGAGACAGCTGAGAAGTCGTTACGCCATTCGTGCAGGTCGGAACTTACCCGACAAGGAATTTCGCTACCTTAGGATGGTTATAGTTACCACCGCCGTTTACTGGGGCTTAAATTCTCAGCTTCGCTCCCGAAGGAACTAACCGGTCCTCTTAACCTTCCAGCACCGGGCAGGCGTCAGTCCGTATACATCGTCTTACGACTTCGCACGGACCTGTGTTTTTAGTAAACAGTCGCTTCTCACTGGTCTCTGCGGCCCCACCCAGCTCAGACAGTAAATGTCGTCACCAGACAGGGCCCCCCTTCTCCCGAAGTTACGGGGGCATTTTGCCGAGTTCCTTAACCATAGTTATCTCGATCGCCTTAGTATTCTCTACCTGACCACCTGTGTCGGTTTGGGGTACGGGCCGTGTGAAAGCTCGCTAGAGGCTTTTCTCGGCAGCATAGGATCACTGAATTCGCCTCAATCGGCTACGCATCACGTCTCAGGCTATGTGCGACCCGGATTTGCCTAGGTCACGCCCTACACGCTTACACCAGTATTACCACTGACTGGCTCAGCTACCTTCCTGCGTCACCCCATCGCTTGGCTACTACCAGATCAGGTCCCATGCATCCACCAACTCGAGACCCGAAGGTCTTCTCGTGGCTTCAGGATGGTTAGTATCACTGATTCACCATGGGCGCGTTCACACGGGTACGGGAATATCAACCCGTTGTCCATCGGCTACGCCTGTCGGCCTCGTCTTAGGTCCCGACTCACCCTGGGCGGATTAACCTGGCCCAGGAACCCTTGGTCATTCGGCGGACGAGTTTCTCACTCGTCTTTCGCTACTCATGCCTGCATTCTCACTCGTGTGGCCTCCACGGCTAGGTCACCCTGCCGCTTCCATGGCCACACGACGCTCCCCTACCCATCCACACACCTGCC
>NZ_LNAK01000047.1:0-241 GCF_001445685.1 Rhodococcus sp. KB6
GCCACCCTTGAAAGAGTGCGTAATAGCTCACTGGTCAAGTGATCCTGCGCCGACAATGTAGCGGGGCTCAAGTACACCACCGAAGCTGCGGCATTCACGCAATAGCCCCCAGTTGATCCAAGGATTTTCTGGCAGGTGTGTGGATGGGTAGGGGAGCGTCGTGTGGCCATGGAAGCGGCAGGGTGACCTAGCCGTGGAGGCCACACGAGTGAGAATGCAGGCATGAGTAGCGAAAGACGAG
>NZ_LNAK01000005.1:0-49358 GCF_001445685.1 Rhodococcus sp. KB6
TGTGTCACAGGGTTGGTCCTTCTTGGTCGAGAACGGCTATTTCGCAATTCCCATTCTCGCGCCGAGGACCAGCCCGTCTACTTCAGTCCCGCGTCAGCAACGTCCGTACCCGCAACATCTAGCGGTCGTTGTAACGCTTACCGTTTTGAGAAGTCCATTCCACTATTCCGTCAATACTCCCGCGGTACCGACTTGGCAACGCATAGCGTCGACGAACTCGTGGCCGTCTCTGCGGTGCTCAACGACCAGCCTTGGAAAAACGCTCGACTGGGGCAACCCGGTAGAGCCTTGAGTAACTGGAAGACTTGTATTCACCAGTGTTGCGACGACCAGCTGAATCTGCCCCTGTCGAATTCGAGACCATTCACAACACCGCGGCATAACAAGGTAACTGTCACTTCTTGGTGCAGCAGTCCCGCACATTCATGTCCACCCCTGGCTTAGATTGATCACTGCACGGCCGGTGTACTCGCCGCACCGTAGGGCGGCGACCACGGTCGGCACCTCGCTGATCGAAATCTCGGTGCTGATGCTGTCCACGTTGCGCGGCTTCAATTCTTGTTCGATCCGCTGCCACAATGCGCGCCGAGCAGAGATCTCCATCTGCACCGAGTCGATGCCCAGTAGACCAACGCCTCTGAGGATGAAGGGCATCACGGTGGTCTGCAGAGAGATTCCGCCGGTCAGCCCGCTGGCGGTGACTACGCCACCGTAGTTGGTGGTGCTGAGAATGTCGGCCAGAGTCGCGCCGCCGACGCAGTCGACGGCCGCTGCCCACCGACTCTTGCCCAGCGGCCGCGGTTTGGCGTCCGGGTCCAAAGGCAGACGGCCGATCACTTCTGCTGCGCCCAGGTCGTGCAAGCGTTGCTCGGCTGCGGGCTTGCCTGACGAGGCGACCACCTCGTAGCCGTTGGTAGCCAGTAAATCGATGCTCACCGATCCGACTCCGCCACTAGCACCGGTGACGACGATCGGACCGGAGTCGGGGGTGACGCCCCAATCGATGATCGCTGCCACACTCATCGCGGCCGTGAACCCTGCAGTACCGATCGCTGCGGCCTCGCGCAGTGTGAGGCCCTGCAGTTTCACGGTCCAGGCCGCTGGTACGACAGCTTCTTGCGCGTAGCCGCCGTCGCGTGCCGTTCCGATCTCGTAGCCATGGGCCATCACATTGTCGCCGACCTGGAATTCGGTCGAGTTCGATTCGGTGACGACACCGGCAAGATCGATGCCGGGCACGATCGGGTAGTTGCGGACCACGCCGCCTCCTGGTGTGAATGCGAGCGCGTCTTTGAAGTTGATGCTGGAGTAGTCGATCCGAATGCGAAGCTCATCAGCACCGAGGTCCTGTCGCTGCAGTTCACGCACCTCAGGCTGGATCTTTTCTCCGTCGAGGACGGCGGTGAGAGCGAGATAAGTGGACATGTGAGTGTTCCTCCTTGAACAAGCGGTTTGTGGTGGCCTTATGAGGGAGGCGAATCAGGGGTTTTCGTCAGTGCACGTATCAGATCGTCGACAACCGAAATGTTCTCGATTGTGGGTGGAATATCAGGTTCGTCGCCGTCGAGGATCTGTCGTAGACAGCTACGCACGATCTTTCCCGAGCGCGTTTTGGGGAGGGCGGCGACGACCTCGACACCGCCCAGCGACGCGATCGGCCCGATCTGGCGACGGACGAGGTCCTGGATCTGCGAACTCAGTTCCACGGTTCGGTCCACATGGTTCATCTCCGGGACGACGATCGCATACGGACGCTGGCCCTTGAGGTAGTCGTGCACACCGACCACCGCGCATTCGGAGACGCCGGGGTGTTCGGCGATGGCCGCCTCGATCTGTCCCGACGACATCCGGTGTCCGGCAACGTTCATGACGTCGTCGGTTCGGCCGAGGATGTACACGTAACCGTCTTCGTCTACTCGTCCACCATCACCGGAGGTGTAGTACCCGGGGTACGCGTTTAGATAGGTTTTCGCCAAACGGTCCTCGTCGCCCCACACTTGGGTCATGAAACCGGGCGGCAGCGGCAGCTGCAAGCACACGGCACCTTCCTGTCCCACCTCGACGGGGTTACGGTCGCGGCCGAGAATGTCTACGACGAAGCCTGGGACAGGTTTGGTGGAGGCACCTGGTTTCGGCCGAAAATAGCTCAGGCCGAGGAAGTTCGACACTACCGGCCAGCCCGTCTCGGTCTGCCACCAGTTGTTGATCACAGGTGCAGCCTGCACCTCGCCGAGCCACCGTTGGGTGTCGGGGTCGAGTCGCTCTCCGGCGAGGAAGATCCCGCGCAGCGTGTGCATGTCTCTTCCGATGAGCAGGTCGGCGTGCGGGTCTTCACGGCGGATTGCCCGCATCGCAGTGGGCGCGGTGAGCAGCACGTTGACTCCGTACCGTTCGATCACGTCCCAGAACACACCGGCGTCCGGTGTACCGACAGGTTTGCCCTCGAACAGGACGGTGGTGGCACCTGTCAGAAGGGGCGCATAGACGATGTAGGAGTGCCCCACCACCCAGCCGATGTCACTGGCGGCGAAAACCACGTCACCGGCCTCGATACCGTAGACGTATCGCATCGACCACTGCATGGCGACGGCGTGGCCGCCGTTGTCGCGCACGATACCCTTCGGCTTTCCCGTCGTGCCGGATGTGTAAAGGATGTACAGCGGATCGGTAGCAGCAACGGGGACGCAACCGGCGGGCTTGGCTGCCGAAAGCAGTTCTGTCCATCCATGTTCGGGCCATTCGACGCGACGCCCGACGGGTGCCTCGATCTCCGGACGGTCCACCACTACGACGTGTCCGGGACGATGTTTCGCCTCATACTTCACGATCCGGGCGACATCGAGTTCGGGAAGTCCGGTGGCAGCCATGCCCACCATCATGCCAACCGCCATCGGCGGCCGACTTTCCTATCCGTGGTGAGTGGGGGCGCGGGTGGCGTCATGGGGTGGTTGCGGGTTGGAGTGTGGCTTCGAGCCTGGCGAGTCGTTCTTCGAGGACACCGGTGATCGCGAGCAGTCCCAGCACGGTGGGTTCGGTGATATCGCTACCGTCTTGCGCGTGTGCGAGCAGCGTTGTGCGCAGGAGTGAACACATGGGGGCGTCGTCGCTGATGGGGAGTTGTTCGAGTTTGGCGGTCAGACGTTCGGCGGGGGAGGTCATGGGTAGCTCCTGCACGTGTGGATCATGCAGGCCGAGTGAAAGGGGCGATTGCCTGCGCGGTGGTAACGGGTGGTGCGCTGGAACCGAGGCGGAAAGCAGCGCACCACAGTGGGTGATGTTACTGCGTCATTGCTGGCCGGTCGATAGTCGGGAGACACTCTCAAGCGTCGCCATCTTCTGTCGGAGCGACTTCTCGTGAAGCTCGGCCTCCACGGGGTCCTGTGCGGACTCCACCGTCAGTCGGTGATGAACACGAACGGGCAGGACCAGCATCTGAATGGGTGTAGTTCACCGCCAGGTTTGCCGGTTTTTGGATTGTCGGCTTTGGTCCGCGCCCTGTTGGGTGCTCTCGGTCAGGTAGACGAGGTTGCCTGCCGGCATCGGCTCAATCTTCACCTGCGTCAGTCGTCCGGCGTCTGCTGTGGCGTTGTCGGCCAGACCGAAGGCCGTCAGCCCCTGTACGGACATGAACTGAGGGGCTGGGCGTGGTACTAATCGGCGACCGAAGACGTTCGTCAAAGATTAGTGCAACGCGTTCCCGTTCTGGAGGCTTGTGAGCGGGTCACCCCACATATCACCTCGCGCACAAGATTCCCGATCGCTAACTTCAAACCCGGTTATCTTCTCGCAGCATTCGCTGCATCCACCTCGTGCACCGGGAAAACTTTCATGTTCAAGAAATCTCGTTTCTTTTCCGTCGCTGTGGCCGTGATTGCCGGCGCCGTCGCATTTCCGCAGCAATATGCCTCCGCCTCCGTTCCTGCCACGTGCATGGTGCCGCTGGTGCTCGCCGTGGACGGTACGAAGGGGCCGCATACGCCCACGAGTATCGACCCGGCGTCGCCGCTCAACGCCATCGCCGGCGACTACCGGGCTCTCGGGTACGTCGTCGAGCATGTGGAGTATCCGGGCGGAATCCTTGCCGGCGTCGCCGGTTGGACACAGAACTACGACGATTCCGTCGCGATCGGCTTGTCGCGGCTTCGGGATCGGATAGCCGCTCAGGAGCATATGTGCAGTTCGTCAACTCGATATGTCCTGCTCGGGTACTCCCAGGGTGCGCGCATCGTCGGGGATCTCGCGGTCGAGATCGACCGCGGCGAGATCGGTACGAAGCTTGCCGCCCGGGTCCAGGTTCGGCTCTACGCCGATCCTCGGCAGCCGAAGACGGGCATCGAGGTCGCCCTCGCAGGACGGAAAGCTCCGAGTGGCGTCACTTTCGCGGGGGAGCGGGCGCCGTTCCGTCTGGTGGAGGTCGAGTGGATCTGCGCTCCGACCGACGGAGTATGTGATGCCCGGGAGCCGCTGGGCGCGACCACTGTCGCTGGCTATCTGATGACGCATACTAGTTACCGTTAGGAACATAATCCCACATTGTAGGAAATTGAACGATCAATCAAAAACTGGAACACGTTACCGCGCAACGCTTTCCGGTTGTCTGTGAATTAAGGTCCCGCGATAGTTAAATATTCACAAACCGGTCAGTCTGTGCTAATTTTCGCTGATCTGTACTCGTATTCCTTATCGAGAGGTTCAACTCGTATGTCCACCACTGCTCGCCACGCCCCGGACCGAACAACTACCGCGCCATCCTGCCATTGGACGACAACGAAATCGCCGAGGCCACCGACGCCGCCATCACACCAGCGACCCGCCTCGCCGTCGCCCTGGCCGCCATTCACGCTGCCCGCACCAAGGACATCGGCCAGTTGCTACTCGACGACATCGACCTCGGTGACCGTCGGCTGACTATCGCCGGCCGATCTCGACCCTTGGACGACCTCACCTACCGAGCGCTGACGGACTGGCTGAGCTACCGACGCGCCCACTGGCCCAACACAGCCAACCCCCACCTGTTGGTCAACCGCGTGACCGCCGTGCGCACGTGCCCGGTCGGCAGAGTGTGGATCACCCAGGCATTCTGGGGGACTACCGCCACCCTCGATCGACTGCACGTCGATCGTCAACTCGAAGAATCACTCACGCACGGCCCGGACCCACTGCACCTCGCCGCGGTGTTCGGCTTCAGCCCAGGCACCGCGATCCGCTATGCAGCCGCGGCCCGGCACCTCCTCGAGAGCCCTGCAGAACACCACGATCTCCACAGTTGACCGCGAACCCACGCACTATCATCGGTTCCCGAGCCCGACCTGTCCTCGAGCTCGCGCCGAAATTCCTTCAGTTTGACTGAACTCCAGGCTTTCGAATTGTGCCGTACCGATGCCGCCGACGGAGAGCGAAGTCGTCGATGCCAAGCACCGTCACCACACCGGCTGGAGGGTCGGGCAACGCTCGGACCAGCCTCAACAAGGTAGAGCGTCCGACGGAAACTCCCAGCGTGGACGCCAACCTCGATCCGGCTCGTCCGGCCAGCGCAGGCGCGATCTTCTCGAGGATTTCGCGCAGCAGCGGAGTGGTTCGTGCGTAAGCCTTGGTCAGTCCGTCGATCTGCTCGACAAATGTGCGTCGGTCACAGCCGGTGTTCGAGCACAGAAACCGACGCACCTGCAAGACAACGTAACTTGATCGGTCAGCTATAGCGGTATCGGCGAGCGTGCGCTCGTAGCGACTGTGGACCCGCTTCGACGAAGCGGCGCACGTCGGACAGCTCGCCGAAGTCGACAACGGCGACGCCCGAATACGGACTCCACCGGCGGTCACATCTACCGAATCGATTTCGACACCCGCCAGATGCGGAAGGAGGGCACGCAGATCACAACAGTTCTCAGAACACCAGAACGATCATCTCTCGCCGATTTCTACTCCTGCCGGAACGACACGCGGCGCGAGGCAGGCCATCACGGAAAGTGGGCCAGAACCAATTCCAACCCGTCGTTGACACGATGGGCTGGACGCGAACAAGCTACACGACCTAGTGATGTAGAGCCCAATGAATCAGTCATCGCAGAAGGCAGTTTCGCTCAAGATCGACGTAGATCACCTGTGTCTGCGGGGACCGACACAGGTGATCGGCAAGTCCGTAAGCCGCCAAGAAGACCGCCGAATCTTGACTGGTCAGGGGCATTACGTCGACGATATCAGGGTGCCCGGTGCGCTCTACGCACGATTCGTCCGTAGTCCGATTGCGCATGGCCGTCTGCTGTCGGTCGACACGCAAGCTGCTAAGTCTTCCCCTGGTGTGCATGGCGTCTTCACCGGCACCGACCTGAATCTGAGAAAGATCGTGCCTCCACTGACCACCCCGGGCGTGGTACGTCTGGGCCGACCGATTCTTCCGACCGATGCCGTCCGATTCTCAGGTGAGGCGTACGCAGTCGTCGTGGCGGAAAGCCAATACGAAGCCGAAGACGCTGCGCAAGCAGCTGCCGCGGCTTTGACGCAAAGAATTTGACGCAAAGAACGAGACCATCTCATCGTGGAGTAGGAGCGCCAGCGCCAATCGCGGCGCCTCTCGGCCCAATGGCCGATCAGTTGCCGGCGCGGTATCCGGAACGTCTGGGCCGCTACCGCTCTCGGGCGGCACCTGCCATGGCGGTGGCCGTACCTGGGTGTGGCGGGCCCTCGGCGACCCGGCCGCCGCCAACTTCTCGTCCCTCAAGTCGGGACCGCTACTCAAACACGAGGTGCTTTGGGAGACGGGAGCCGGCCTGGCAACCTCGATAGATCCTGCTCGTTTGTGGTTCTCATACTGAGCTCGCCGGCGGCTGGGCGGTCATTCTCCGGTGATACCGACCCAGCCTCAAGCGAATTCAGTTGCTACTCACCTGTGAAGGAACCCGGACGCTTCTCCAAGAACGCACGGATGGCCTCCTGGTGGTCGGCGGTGTGATGGGACAGCGCTTGCATAGCAGCGGACAACTCGAGCAAACTATCGAGACTCAGATGCTGGGATTCACGCAAAAGCTTTTTTGCCATCCGCACCGAGTTCGGCGGATTGACCGCCACGCGCTCGGCCAGCCCGCGCGCCTCGTCGAGCAGCTGCTCCGGGGCGACGACCCGGGAGACCAGCCCCCATTCCAGTGCAGTCGCCGCGTCGACGCGGTCCCCGGTCAACGTCATCTCGGCAGCGCGGGCCGCACCGATCGCGCGTGGCAGCAACCACGCTCCACCGTCCCCAGGAATAATGCCCAGCTTGACGAAGCTTTCTGCGAAGAAGGCCGTGTCGGAGGCGATCCGCATGTCACACATGAGCGCGAGATCGCAGCCGGCGCCCACTGCGGGGCCATTCACCGCCGCAATCAGGGGGACGTCGCAGTTGTACATCGCCCGAGGTATACGTTGAATTCCTTTCCGATAGCCCTCGCGCTGCTGGTGAGGCTTGCCTCCGAATAGCCCGCGGCCTTCCGCCATGTCCTTCACGTTACCGCCGGCCGAGAACGCGGAACCTGCGCCCGTCACGATGACTGCTCTGGTCTCATGGCTGGCATTGACAGCGGCCACGCACGCTACGAGTGCATCGATCACGTCCTCACCGGAGATCGGGTTGCGTTCTTCGGGCAGATTGATTGTCCAGGTCTCGATAACACCGTCGCGCTGGACGAGAACGGGATCATCCATGAAAGTTGCTCCTTGTGTGAAGGTCAATCAGTCACGATGACTGACTTATTAGTTGTCGGTCCCGACTTCGGCTGCCGTCCGCAGACCTTCAGTATCCATACGGCCGAGATCTCGGAATCAAGGACGGCAACGCCGACTGCGCCGTTTCCGCAACATTGATGGCTTCGACGAGTTTCGCGCGTACCCGACACATCCCGACCACGTGAGTTTTGCCGAGGAGTTCGTCTCGGCGATGGCTGAGACCTACTCATCGGTTCAGCTCGAATTCTCCACCTAGATCCAGGCCACAGTGGCAGCCCGCCGAGTTTGTTGTGGTGCCCTCCGCTCAGCAGGTGAGCGGAGGGCACCACATCCAGTTGATCGGGGGCGGCCGACGTTCAGTGAGAACCGAGGGTGGGTTCCGGCCTCTCGCGCGACCGAGGTGGCCGAACGAGAAGTCGGAGTCGCTCGCCGAACGTCGGTCAGGCCGGCTTCGAGGCTCGTTCGGTCAGAGTCTCACCGCCGATGGCCCAATCGTCCTTCGACACTTCTTCGATCGTCACCCAGACGCTTGCCGGTTTCGCTCCTGTCGCTTCCACGTATGCGGCGGTCAGCTTTTTCAATAGTTCACGCTTCGCTTCGGCGGATTGGCCGGGGGTCTGCGTCACATGCAACAGCGGCATAGCGTGCTCCTTGAGGGTTTCTGTTGGGAAAGGCACTCGACAAACAACTTCGCTAATCGAGATCAATTGATCGGCGGGAACCGTGCCACGGCTAAGGGTAACAGCCTTGAGCGTCGATTAAAAATGTTGGGGTGCAATCAATTTGGTGTGTCGTGTCACTTTAGCTTGGAGTCAAGTAAGTGTCAGATAGCCATTCTTTATTGTGGATAAGATCATCTGTGGAATAACCGCGTTGATGATGCGTCGCTAGTGCGTACCTGGAAGGCGAGCCTTCCGGGGCCTTCAGAGTTGATGGGCGAAAGCGCTCGGTACGAACATGCGTAGTTTGAGCAATTATGAAGCGCCATTACGAGATTGGCGTGAATCTCTGATCGAACTCGATCGCGACTGGTTGCCGCTGTCACGTGGTGGCCTCGACCGCGCCGCCGCACTGCGCGACGATGCCGAGGGCGCTGCGGGAGGGGTGGGCAGCCGCTGGTGTCGCGGATGGACAACGGACCGGAGTTCGTATCCGCTGTGCTGCAACAGTTCTGCCGGGATCGGATCGGTATCTCTTAGATCTCGCCAGGGACACCGTGGAACAACGGACACATCGAATCCTTATGCAACCGACTGCGGAAGGAATGCCTCAACCGCAATCACTGGACGAGTCTACTCGAAGCGACGGTCGTGATCGGAGACTTCAAGGACGACCGCAACAGTCGGCACCGACACTCATCGCTGGGCTACCTCACCCCGGCCGTGTGCGCTGCCCAATGCACCCACACCCACCAACCCGTGGGTTGCGAGATTGACTGAACTCACGCAACCGGACTCTAGAACACGGTGGTCCGACTATCGGGGACCTGCCATCGGTACTCCGTCTTCGGAACGCTCCCGAATGACGGAATTCACGGGTGTTGCTGCGCACCGGCGCTAGGACCACTAGGGCGGCGATCATGTCAGTGAAGCCCACCGGCCCTGCAAGCTCGCCGGTGGGGCCCGCATTGGGGAACAGTGTCAGGCGGTGCTCCCCTCGTCGAGTGATCGGCCCCGTTATTCCGGCAATGCCCCGGAGTCGCGTAGACACGCAACCTCGTTCTCGGAAAGTCCGAGCTCGGCGAGAACAGTGTTGGTGTCGGCGCCGCGGTGGCGAGGGCCGAATCGCACTGAACCGGGGGAGTCGGACAGCTTTACTGGTACGCCGACACCTCGGTACCCGTCGCATTCGATCACCATCTTTCGGTGCCGCACCTGCGGAAGGTTGAGTGCCTCTCCGACGTTGTTTACTGCCCCCGAGGGAACGCCGGCCAGTCGAAGTGCGGCGGCCAGGGCCTCGCGTTGCCAACCGCCGATGAGTCCGCCGAGGATCTTGCGCAGCTGTACTGTGTTCGCCATACGATCGGTATTCGTGGTGAACCGTGGGTCCTCGGCGAGCTCGGGCGCGTCCAACGCGGTGGCGAGCGACCGGAACTGTCGGTCGTTGCCGGCACCAATGAAGAACGGTCCGTCACTGCAGATGAACGTCTCGTAAGGGCAGATGGTGGGATGGGCGACGCCGGTGCGTTCCGGCGCGACGCCGGTAGCGAACCATTTGCCGGCGTGTGGGTGCAGGATCGACACCGCGTTGTCGAGGAGCGCGAGGTCGACAAGCTGCCCGCGTCCGGTCTCGCGCCGGACGTGCAGCGCCATGAGGATGCCGTTCATCGCATTGAGGCCGGTGATGATATCCACCAGCGGGATCCCGATTCGCATCGCCTCGCCGTCAGCTTCGCCGTTGATACTCATCAGCCCGGACAGTGCCTGAAGCACTGCGTCGTACCCCGGCGCGCCACCAAGCGGCCCGTCGGTACCGTACCCGGTGATCCGGCAGTGTACGAGACGCGGAAACTCCGCGGCGAGTACGTCGTCTCCCAGGCCCCACCTCTCGAGCGTCCCGGCCTTGAAATTCTCGATCACGACGTCGGCCTCGGCGAGCATTCGGCGCAGAAGTTGCTGTCCTTCTTCGATTCGTAGGTCGACGCTGATGTTGCGCTTGTTGCGGTTGAGCCCGTCGAAGTACGTGCTGTGGTCTTCTCTGACGAACGGCGGGCCCCAACCGCGGGTTTCGTCGCCGGCTGGTGGCTCTACTTTCGTTACGTCCGCACCGTGGTCAGCGAGCATCTGCCCGCACAGTGGTCCGGCGAGCACCCGAGACAGGTCGACGACGCGAATGTCTGTGAGCGCGCCAGTCCGCGGAGGCAGCGCGGCTGAATTGGAAGAGGCGTCCCAGACGTCGGCCGAAAGGGCGTTGACTGTCGAGTCGGTCATGGCTGCTCATTCTGGTGGGTATTGAAGGGTCGGGCCGGCCGAGGGGGAAGGTAAATCATGGAGCCTTTAGGCATACAATTGAACAGGGAGTGGGGTCGGAAGGCTCCGAGGCGACTAGACATAGATGGACCTGTATTCAAGATAGTAATCCAGCGCCTCAGGGCCGAATTCTCGCCCAATTCCGCTGTGCTTCACGCCACCAAAGGGGGAGCCGATGTCCATCGAATAATAATTGATCCCCATTGTGCCAGACCTGATACGTGACGCGATATCCAGGCCATGCTCGTGATCCTCAGTAAATACGACCCCGCCCAAACCGAAGGCGGTGTCATTTGCTATACGAACGGCCTCATCCTCGGACCTATACGGGATAACGGAGATGACAGGACCGAATATCTCCTCCTGTGCCAGTCGACTGTTATTGTCCACGCTTCCAAAAATAGTAGGCGAAACAAACCACCCTCGCGTTAGGCCATCAGGCGGCTCGGCGCCGCCACGGACAAGCTGAAATCCCTCAGACTCCCCAAGCCGGATATAGTTTCTAACTCGCTCTCGGTGCTGATCGCTCACCATCGGGCCCAAAGTGACCGCGTCGTCAAGCGGGTCCCCCATCACCAGATCATCCACATAGGCAGCCAGGACATCTAGAACTTCCCGGGAACGACCATGGGGAACCAAGATACGGGAGTTTGTGGTGCACGTCTGCCCCCCGTTCTTAAATATGGCGTCGTCGAGGCTCCTAGCGAAGACATCCAGATCCGCATCAGGGAGCACGACGGCCGCCGACTTGCCGCCGAGCTCAAGCGATACCCTCTTAAGGGACCGGCCTGCCACCTCGCCTATCGCCTGCCCTGCAGCCGTTGAACCGGTAAATGCAATCTTGTCCACACCCGGATGGGCCACAAGGGCCTCGCCCGCGCGAACGCCACCAGCAACAATGTTGAGGACTCCAGGCGGCAGACCTGCATCTTCGGCTGCTTCCCCGAGCACATAGGCGTCAAGTGCAGTTTCGGGGGCAGGTTTCAAAACGACAGTGCACCCAGCGGCGAGAGCAGGAGCGATCTTGGCCATAGCCAGCAACTGAGGATAGTTCCACGCAACGATTGCACCAACAACACCGACTGGCTCTTGCCGCACAATGGTGTGCCCCTTCTTGCTGGGACGGCGAGTCTCAAAAGTCCGTGCCTCGGCGAGCTCAGCCATTGAACGCAGTATCGCTACCGGGGCCGCAGCGTTACTGATAATCGATAAAGACTTAATCATGCCATTCTGCTGACTGACCAAGCTCGCGGTGGATTCTCCTCGGCGCTCGAGGCTATCGGCGAACCGCCGCATAGCCTCGGCCCGTTCGTGCGGGGTGGAACGCCCCCAGGGGCCTTTGTCGAGTGCTGCCCGCGCGGCCAAAACAGCTTCGTCAATCTCCGAAGGACCACCCATTGCGGCAACGCCCAGCGGCCGCTCGGTTGCTGCTTCTGCAATAGTGAATAATTCTGGGTCGACAGCCTCTCGCCACTGTCCGTTAATATAAAACTTTCTGCGGTCGGCGCCACCGGCTGGGGGCATAATGTCACCTCTCCAAAATGGTCATATACCTTGTCTGCCAAGGTTTCTTGCGAAGAACAATTGCGGTCAATACGCTGCCGCAGCCAAACGAGGGGCAAAGCGTTGGAGCGTCTACAGTTGAAGCGAACGACTAGATGACTACTCGGCACCATAGCGATCGGTCCGTCTCGGGCCCGATCGAACTCCGTACGGACGACCCACATCTAGGAAGTCAGGCCCGCCAGGCTACTGTGCGACGCCACGTCGATTCACCTGCGCGGTGCGGACGGTGCCTTGTGACTTACCTTCACCGAACTGCTCAAGCGTGGTCGCATTGCAAAACATGTACAGCACATCCAGGTCCGATCCGCCAAACGTGCACGCAACAGCCCAGGCGTCAGGCACGAGAACGGAATCGGTGATCTCGCCGCCCTCCACAACGCGGTAGAAGCCGCTCTCCGGACCGTTGGTCAGGCCATTGCCGAACCAGACGCCGCCCTCGGTGTCTAGTGCAATCCCGTCAGGGTGCATGCTCTCATCGAGTTGCGCCCACACTCGGAAATTAGTCAAAGAACCATCGACGTTTACGTCAAAAGCATCGATCCGGTGACCGAAAGTCTCCGCGAGGAGCAAAGTTCGACCGTCCGCACTAAGAGCAGCTCCGTTCGGGAATATCACATCGCCTTCAACTTTGCTTACATTTCCCTCGGGTGTCACGTGGGCCAAAGTTGTTGCCTTCGGATCCTCAGCCCCAAGGTCAAAGCCAAAGTTACCAATGTAGGCATGTCCGGACGGCGATACCAGCATGTCGTTTGCCATTCCGCGGGCGATATGCGCGATATCGGCATACTCGCTGACGGATCCGTCGGACGAGATTCGCACAACCTCTTTCTTCGTCGGATCCAAGAGGACCACTAAGACCGATCCATCCTGCAGGAAACCAAGCCCGGACGGTGACTCTTCGAACGTCGCGAATGCAGTGTGGCTGCCGTCCTCTTCGAAAAGAAGAACGTGCTTGCCAAAAAAGTCGCTAGCCCATAGTCGACCATCGTGCCAGCGTGGCGCTTCGAGGTAGCCATGCCCACTTGATATTGTCTGCAGTGAATGGTTCTTCATTGCCTGTCCTTTCGGTGGTAGATATGGCGATTGCAGCTTCGAGTTAAACGCATCCTAGGCGCTAGTCAGGCCTCAAATTGCACCACGGTGTATTTCGCCGCGAACTCGGAGAGCAGCTCCTTTGCGCGAATATGAGCAGGATGCACGTCGTACTCGGCGTAGCCTGTTGGATCATGAAACGTAGCGGAAATCCCGTAGTCGCTACTCACGTCGCGCGAACTGACGTCTCTTCCATGCGCATAGGCATGTAGCAGCTCTGCACATTCGACAGACAGCTGATTAAGCGCTTCTGAAAACGCCGACATATTCGATTCGTCGATTGACTGCGTCCAGGTGATTGCTACCAGGTGATGGAAAGTCATGACACGGTTAGCCCGTCAGTGTAGCCGGACTCCTTCTCGGCCTGCCAGAATCCCATGTACGTCGGGTACCCATTCAGGTACTGCAGCATTTGCATTTTCTTGCCCGGAATATTGCCCCCGTTGTACCAAGACTTCGTTCCATGGAATATCGCCTTGGCATCGGTCTCGTTGATGTGCTTAGTCCAGGCCTTGTCCGCGTCAACCGTCGATTCGAAACGGGTGAGTCCGTTCGACCGAAGGTATTCAAAAAGCTCGATCATGACCTCGCCTTGACGCTCGGCGTTCGTGGACCCGTTCCCAAAGGCAGCAGGACTCTGGGGGCCGTAGACGAAAATGGCGTTCGGGAAACCGGCTGTGACTGCTCCGAGGTACGCGTCTACGCCCTGGCTCCATTTGTCACGTAGAGTGACGCCATTCGCGTTTCGTACGTCGATCGAGGTTAGTGCGCCGGTGTTGTTGTCGAATCCTGTAGCGAGAACGATAATGTCAAACTCGCCGTGCTCGGCTCCGTCGGCTGTGCGGATCCCAGTTTCGGTGAATCCGACGATCGGGGTCTCTTTGCTGGAGACAAGCGAGACGTTCGTCTGATTCATGACCTCATAATAGTTTTGGTGAAGGGCCGGCCGCTTGGCTCCGAATGGATGAGGGGCGACTTCTGGAGCCAGCAGCTCTGATTTGAGGGGGTCTTTGATCTGGGGCTTGATCTTGTTCTTCCAGAATTCATATGCCAGCGCATTTGTCTTCTCATTGAATAGATAGTCCGAGAAATTTCCCAGCCAGAATGCGAATCCGCCTTGATTCCACAGGCGCTCAAATACAGCATTGCGCTCTGCTTCAGGGGTTTCGACGCCGCTCCGGGGGTCAAAGTCGTAGTCGATCGCCGCGTGTGTTTCACGAGATTTCGCGGCGACGTCGGGCATTGTCTTCTTGATCGCAGCCTGTTCCTCGTCGTCGAAGTACTTCTGCTGCATGGGCAACGAAAGGTTAGGAGTGCGCTGGAAGACTGTGAGGTGGTCGACTACTGGGCCTGCTTCCTGCACAACCTGAACAGCGCTTGCGCCAGTTCCGATAATCGCGACGCGTTTCCCCGCCATATCCAGGTCGGATCGCCATCGTGCAGTGTGAACGAGTTCTCCTTGGTACGCATCCATATCTGGGATGGACGGTATGTAGGGCTCTGTAGTCGATCCTGTTGCGAACACCACGAACCTCGCCCGAAAAGCGGCCCCGTCCTGCGCTTCGAGCGTCCACATCCGCTGCTCTTCGTCGAACGTGGCGCTCACAACTTTAGTGTTGAAGCGACTGTCCTTGCTCAGGTCCAGTTTGGAGTCAACATAATTGAAGTAGCTGCGCATCTCCTCATGATCGGGGAACCTTTGTGAGAAGTCCCAATCCTGCCAGAGGTATTCGTCGGTGAACTGATACACCTGTGCGTGACTGTCGACCCTTGCTCCCGGGTAGCGATTGAGGCTCCAAGCCCCGCCGAAGCCGCCACTAGCTTCAAGGAGGATCACAGAGAACCCTCGGTCTCGAAGATGGCGCAGTTGATAGATGCCACCGAAACCACCACCGACAACGATGACGTCATAGGTAGGTGTTTCGGCAGACTGTTCCAGGTCGTTCTTTGGAGCGTGGGTTGTGGTCATCGATTTGGACCTTTCGAATGCTGAGTTGGGGAGGGTTGCCGTTCGCTGTAGCCCTCTGATTGCTGTAGCCCTCTGATTGCTGTAGCCCTCTGATTAGAGGGCCGAAGGTGCGGGAGGGGCGAGACCTGGAACGTGTGTGGCTGCGACCAAGGTCTTCTTTGGTGTGTGGTGTACACCATAGATAGGAGGCTCGAATTACGCAACTAAAAATAAAAATTCATAATTACGAAATTTTTGACTTCAATTTGCGTTTTGCTGCGTGACGGCGCGGCATGAAGGGGCTGTGGCTGGAGCGGCGAGCATGATGGTCAGGTACGCCTCGATCGTCTCGCAGGTGGAAGGCCGGCGGGTCTTCAGTGCGCATGTGGCGAGGCAGCAGAACTGGTCGACTTCCCGAGGGTTGTGATTCGCATTCGCGACTGCCTTTCGGGACATCGCGGCCGGCTCGAGTGATGCATCTGTGTGGCGACCTTGACGAATTGTTACGTTCATAGTGGTTCTGCCCGGTCGTCTACGTACGGTTGATCTAGGCGTTCGCGATCGGGCCGGTCGCGTTGGGTGCGCTGCTACTTTCAGTGCCACCACCCCGCGGTTACGCACGTCAGGGCCTGGTCCATCGAGTCGACTCCGCGGTGTTGCCTTCGGCGATAGTGTTACCACGCGACCGAAGTGGCCTTCCGGTTCCTTGGCCTGGAGAGTTGGGAGGCGACGATAAACGACAGCCCTGCTGGTGGGCGTTGATCGCGTTTCCGCGGGGAGCTGCCGGTCACGACGAGTTTGCTGCTCCGCTCGATTAGTTGATTAGTCGGGCGCACACCAGCGACTCTGAAGGTCTTCTCATCGATCTGATCGAACCCCCAGCGGCTAGTGCATCCCGGTCAGATCGGCCCACGGGTGCTCGCTGGAGTTGCCGGCGCGCCCGAATCCCGTACGCGCGGACCTGCGACTCCAACCCCAGTTCGAGTCGCATCTGATCATCGTCGATCCTGCCCTTGCCGCCGCGGTCAATATCGAGATCGCCCTCGGTATGAACGAACCCACTCGGTGTGAAGGGCAAAGAAACTGCTGCGGGAGTCCCAGCGCTAGAGTCACTGCTCTCAAGCTGTCGGCCGCTCTGTGGGCACTCGCGCATCACGCCGAGGCCGACCGTGAGGCGCTGGCGGCGTTCGCGGGCAAGTATCAGGGGCATTGACACGAGGGATCGTGGTCGCCCTCCATGGTGTGAGAAGCTTCGCGCACCGGAATTCGCACGTAGTCGCGCCCCTAGCGGGTCAGCGAAAGCCCCACTCCTCGGCGTGCTGGAGGCAGATCCTAGCGAGCTCGTCGCGCCGCTCTACAATCTTCTCGCGAACGCCAACCACACCGAGTGTGGCTATGGTTCGGCCGCGTTCCCGGAGCGCTACCGACACGCCGTCACCACGTTCGACAGCCACGCCCGGGGCGGCACACACGCCGGTGGCCCGTAGCGCCTCCAAGGAGTAGAGGAACTGCTCGATGTAGTCGGCGTCGGCCGCCGGGCGGGAGTTGAGGTATGCCCAGATGTCACGCTGCTCGCGGTCAGCCAATAGCAGCCACCCCGCGGACGTGCGCAGCAGGGAGCGCCGCAATCGGTTCTCCGCTAGGTACGCGTACTCCGGGTCGGAGGAGACGTGGTCGACGTAGAACAGGTCGTCGCCCACCGAGGTGGACAGCGCGATGGTCAGTCCAGCCTCGGCGTGCACTTGCTGAAGCTGTTCGTGACTTATCGACGTGACCGGGGGGCGTCCCGCGATGACGTTGAGCAGGTAGGGCGCTGTACCGAGGGTGTAGATACGGTCGCGTTCGTCGAGGTAGCCGACGGCGACGAGACCGTTGAGCAGCCCATGCACCGAACTCACCGGGGCGTTGAGAGCCTTTGCCACGGCCGTGAGGGTGAGACCGGCACCGGAGCGTGCGACGAGTTCGAGGATTGCTGCGACCCGGTCGATCATGCGATGGTGGGGACGCTCGGGAACTTGCTCGAAAGGTATGGCTCCGGCGGGCGGATGAGTGTCCGTCATTGCGACAGCGTAGCAACGACATCCCCACGCGCAGATTTCGTATATAAGTAATGAAATTCACTATTGTGTATCTATGGCATTTCTGGGAGACTTTCCAATTGATGAGGGGCATCCTCCGCGGCAGCGCGACCCGCGGTCTGGACTGCCCCTTGATTTGACTGTGCGCACTCCCTGAACAGCGGCACAGTCGACCCGATCGTCCGGGCGCCGCCCGGGCAGGACTCATCAGGAGGCTCCATGAGTTCGACTCTCGCGCCACCGACCACGGTGGCGACCGATGAGATGAACGCCCTGCGTGCCGAGGTGCGCGCGTTTCTCGCCGAGGAGGTTGCCGCCGGGCGTCTCGTACCCTGGGTCGACACCTGGCTCACCCGCTGGGACGAGGACTTCACCCGACGCCTCGCCGAACGCGGCTGGGTCGGGATGACGATCCCCACGGAGTTCGGTGGCCGTGGTCGAACCCACCTCGAGCGTTTCGTCGTCACTGAGGAACTGCTCTCCGTGGGCGCCCCCGTCGCCGCGCAGTGGGTTGCCGACCGACAGATCGCCCCCTCCCTGCTTCGCTACGGTACCGAGGAGCAGAAGCACCAGTATCTACCCCGCATCGCCGCCGGCGAGTGCTGTTTCGGTATCGGCATGTCCGAACCGGACTCCGGCTCCGACCTGGCCAGTGTCCGCACCAAGGGCGTTCAGGTCGACGGCGGCTGGCGGATCACCGGGACCAAGGTGTGGACCTCCGGGGCCCAACACGCGGAGGCGTTCATCGCCCTGTGCCGCACCGAACCGCTCGACATCTCGTACCGTCACGCGGGTCTGAGTCAGTTCATCGTCGACCTGCGCAGCGAGGGCGTCACCGTCCGGCCGATCGTCTCCCTCTCAGGGGACCATCACTTCAACGAGGTCGTCCTCGAGGACGTTTTTGTGGCGGACTCAATGGTCTTCGGCGCCCTCGGCAACGGGTGGGAACAGGTCAACTCCGAGCTCGCCTTCGAGCGTAGCGGCCCTGAACGGTTCCTCTCCTCGTTCCGCCTGTTCGCAGCGGAGATCGGTGCGATCTCCACAGGAGCCTTACCCGAGCGCAGCGACCTCGGCCGGACCGTGGCCCGGATGGCCGCACTGCACAACCTCAGCCAGAACATCGCCGGCGCGCTGCAGCGAGGTGAACCCGCCGACATCCCGGCAGCCCTCGTCAAGCTGCTCGGCACCGCCACCGAGGGTGACATCGTCGACGCCGTCTCCACCCGGTTCGGCGACGAGCTGGCGCCAGGTTTTGTCGGCACAAACGGCACCGCCGCGGTCGCCGAGATCCACGGCCTGCTGCGCGCGGGCCTCCACCAGCGCCCGGGCTTCACGCTCCGCGGCGGCACCAACGAGATTCTGCGCGGCGTCATCGCGCGGGGACTGGGGATGCGCTGATGACCACCACCACCACGACCGTCGACCTCTCAGTCGACGAGGACCTGCAGGCGATGCTCTCCGACGTCGTCTCCGGTTTCTCCGGCCCGGACGTCAGGCCCGACGCCGGCGCCGTGTGGTCGACACTGCGGGAGGTCGGCGTCGCCAGGCTCACCGCGCCCGAGGACGGCGGTGGCAGCGGAGCCGGCTGGGCCGAGGCCGCCGCGCTCCTGCGCACCGCGGCTGCCGCCGGGGTGGCCGTCCCGTACGCCGAGACTGACCTGCTGGCCGGGCCGCTCCGGCGCGCCGCCGGGATCGACGACTCGTCCGACTCCACCGCGACCGTCGCGCTGCTCGATTCCTCCGGGACCGCACATGGTGTCCAGTGGGCCGGTGCCACCTCCACTGTAGTGTGCGTGCGCCCCGCCGGCGATACGCACGAGCTCGCGGACGTGCCCACCGACCGGTTGACGATCACTTCCCTTGAGGGCATCTCGGTAGTGCCGGCCGGCTCTGTCATCGTCGGTGAGGGCATCTCCTGGTCACCTGTCCCCACGGCGGCCGTCGAGGCGTACGTCCTGCGCGGCGCGCTCGCCCGTGCAGTGCAGTGTGTCGGGGCAATGGACGGCATGCTCGCCTCGGCGATTGAGCACACCACTGCCCGCAGCCAGTTCGGTCGCGCCCTGGCAAAGTTCCAGTCCGTGCAGAACCTCGTCGTCGACATCGCCGCCGAGTCCGTGCTGGCCCGCGCTGCCGTGGACGCCGCGCTCGCCGACGCCCTCGGCGGCGAGCTGTCCCAGTTTCGCGTTGCGGTCGCGCGCAGCGTCGTTTCGCAGGCTCTGGCCGTGGCGGTGCGCAACGTCCATCAGGTGCACGGCGCGATCGGGACCACCCACGAGCACACCCTGCACCGGGTCACCCTTCCCGCCCTGCAGTGGCGTGGCGAGTTCGGGTCACCGGCGTTCTGGGAGGGGGTCCTCTCCCGCGTGGCCATCGTCGGCGGCATGGACGGCGTTTGGCCGATGGTCGTCGATGGCGCCTGCGTCGAGGGTGCCGCGAGCCGGTACCTCGAAGCCGTGATCGCAAGGTCCGTGTGATGCATACGGAACCGCCACGATCTCCTCCGCGGTCGAGCCTTCACCTCCCTGCTTGAGGTCGAATGCAGAAGCCGACCACAGTCGACAGTCCTACACAGCAACAGCGTTGGCACCAACACATGCGTTCCCGTGCATACCCCCAACCGGCGAGCATCTCGGAGGGGCGCGATGGACCAGGTGCGGTGGAAGCCTGTGCTGAACGCGTTTGCGAGCGAGTTCGTTGGCCGGGATCGGAGACTCACTGATGGAAACCAGCCGAATCATGAGCCTCATTTTTTTTGCCGGGCGCACGTAAAGCTTTGCCCACGGCGCTCGCACTTTGACACATTCGAGTCGGACTAGTGCTAGTGCGGTGCCTGGAAGCGGAGTCCTCCGGCGCCTTCAGAGTTGATGCGGAAAAGCACGCGGTATGAACATAAATTGTCTGAGCAATTCTGAAGCGCCATTACGATATTGGGAGTGAATCCATGATCGATCCCCATCGCGCCTGGCCGCCGCTTTCACGTGGTGGTCTCGACCGCGCCGCTGCACTGCGCGACGACACGGAGGCACTGCGGGAGGGGTGGCCGACGGCGCGACTTCTGCGAGTCAACGGGCTCGGGCAAGTTCGTCTCATGGAGAAGCATGTGCTGCTGGAACCGGCTTCCGACCGTTACTTCGAGCCTCCGGAGCACGCGGTGCTGCTCGGTGTCTTCGACGGGGACCACGAATGGGCGGTGCGGGGCGACGAAGGTTTCAATGATCGCTTACTTCCAAGCCGATGTAATGGCTCGCTTGGATCAAGAGGTGCTGTCGAGTTCGGCGACCTCCGTTCCCATGGTGCACTCCTCGATACCACCGACGCCGAAAGATGTGCCGTAGCTCTGGCACTGCTGAACTGGCACGACGACGCGGGCTTCTGTTCGCGCGATGGACATCCGACAACGATGGCATCGGCCGGATGGGTGCGGGTATGCACGAAATGCGGCCGTGAGGAGTATCCACGCACCGATCCTGCAGTAATTTGCCTGGTGCACGATGGCGCCGACCGAGTACTGCTTGCGCGCCAATCGATGTGGCCAACCCGGAGGTTTTCCATCCTGGCCGGATTCGTCGAGGCCGGGGAGTCACTGGAGAGTTGCGTGGCGCGGGAAGTCGCCGAAGAGGTCGGTCTCACGGTCTCCGATGTGCAGTACTTCGGGAGTCAGCCATGGCCATTCCCTCGATCGGCAATGCTCGGCTTCCACGCCGTGGCCGATCCGATGCAAAAGCTCGTCTTCGTGGACGGTGAGATCGCCGAAGCGATCTGGCTTACCCGTGCGGAGGTGCGTGCACTCCTGGCTGTGGGGGACTGGACGAGCCGTGCAGAGACTCAGCTGTTATTGCCCGGGGCCGTCTCGATTGCACGAAGCATGCTCGAGGCCTGGGCTGCGGACGAGCCTGGATAGTGCAAACATTTGGATGGTGATCCGAGGGCGACAGGCGGGTTAGTTCCACCAGTGATGGAGGTTGTTGAAGTTGGGCCTCCCAAGAGGAAGATTCCCACCTCACGGGGTGAGCTCGAACGCCGAGAAACATAACGCATAGTGTTGCCCTACGTCGAAGAAATCAGGGCAACTTCACCGCCATCTGTCGCTGCTGCGGCATCAGTTGAACAAGCGGCCGAGGCCTCTTCAGTGTCCCGCCGATCACTGCTGTATGGACGAAAATGTGACCCATCTGAATCGAACTGCTCTCTCCGGCAACGAAACCCGGCGTGGGCAATGGTCGTCGGGTGACTAATCCAACTGCGCATGGTCAAGCGCAAAATGGCAGTTACGGGACCGCGCGAGACCATAGCCGCCGTCAAAGCCTAAGCCGGCCACAAGGTAGTCGGAGAAACGCCGCATGGCCCGTATCCATGTTCGAGGAAGCTTGGTCGGATCGAGCATTTTCGTGCGAGCATCCATGCACGGGCTTCGTGGTGCCTGGGCGCATCTCCGCCACGCTCAGGGGATGTCTGCGAACAGGAAAAGAAGGTGCACCGGCTTCATTCCGTATACGGGCAGGCGTCAGTTCGACGGGGCTGCTGAAGTTTGGTTTGATTCCCAACTTCTGAGGATTGAACTGCTCTTCGGCGTAATGAGACCTATGCCCAGGCCCAATCTCGCGGAGTTCTGCCGCGACGCGGTCACGGTCCCTTGCAAGAACGAAGCCCCGCTTTTCCAGATCGCGAAAGACTTCTGGCAGGTCACCGAGGCGGGAACCTCGATCGGGGTGCCGGTCACGGCCAGGTTGCGTACCAGCTAATACAGGGTACATCAGCTTATTGGCAAGTTGGCCTGCGAGAGATACGCCGCGACTCGGCGCAGTTCTTCGTTTTCCTGTTCTCGAGTAGGCCAATCGACGTTTCATCGAACGGATCTCGGAGGATGCGTCGTCAGTTGCGCAGGGCGGATGTCGTCCTCGTCGTGAGCTTTGTTGAGTCAACTGCGCAGTGCGACTTCACTACCGCCGCCAGCGCAACACTGCTGATGAGTTCATTCAGATTCTCGCGAGGGTATGGGATTCGTGAGTCTTCCGGGGTAGTTGTTGGACTGGTCGATCATTGCACGATGCGGCAGGATCTTGCCCCGATTTGAGTTAGTGGTGATTGACATATGGTTTGGATGCGTTCTACGCTACAAGAGAATCACGGCGGCTTCCGTTCATAGATAGATGAGTCTCAATGGACGTTTGAAGCCCCATCCTCGATGTGCCTAGGCACCACACAGACAGGACGGTCATGACATGGCTCAGTTTGAGTTCATCGACTGGCAGGAGAACGGCACGACCGCGACTGTGTGGTTGAACCGACCTCCGGCGAACGCGGTAAACCAGGCGATGTACGTCGAGATGAAGGAGTTCTTCGACAACGTCGACGTGCACCTGCCGGACGCGCGGGTCCTGATCCTCGCCGGCCGGGGCAAGCACTTTTGCGGTGGCAATGACCTGGAGGAGTTCAAGACGCTGGATCCGGAGAACTCGCCAGGACGGATGAAGCAGGTGCGTGAGGCGTTCTTCGCCATCTATGACAGCACCAAGCCGGTCATCGCCGCGGTTCAGGGCGCTGCGGTCGGTACCGGGCTGGCCATCGCTGCTTCCTGTGATCTGGTGGTGGCCGCCGAGAGTGCCCGGTTCGCGTTGCCGGAGGTGAAGGTGGGTGTGATGGGTGGAGCCAAGCACCTGTCCCGGATGGTGCCTCAAGGCGTGGTCCGGCTGATGCACCTGAGTGGTGATCTGATTCCAGCGGAAAAGCTCCTCCACTATGGGGGGATCGTGGATGTCGTTCCCGACGATGAGCTGTATGCGAGGGCGCAGTCGTTGGCCGAGTCGCTGGCGCGGCACAGCCCGGCCGCTTTGCGGATCGCCAAGCAGAGCCTGAACGCCATCGAGTACACGGACCTGAAGAGCGGCTACGAGTTCGAGCAGTCCTTGACCGGTGAGCTGTCGGGCTACGAGGACTCCAAGGAGGCGCTCAGCGCGTTCTTGGAGCGCCGCACGCCCGTGTACACGGGGCGGTGAACGTCGTGTCGACGGTGGAACTGGAGGGCTATCGTGCCCTGGCGCGGGAATGGCTGGCCGCGGCCGACGTTCCGCATGTGCCGCTGGACCTGGATGAGCGCTTCGCTGTGCTACGCGAGTGGCAGCACACGTTGTTCGACGCCGGTTGGATCGGTATCAGCTGGAGTCGGGAGGCAGGTGGACAGGGCCTGACGCCGATGCATCAACTGGTGTTCGCCGAGGAGTTGGCGCGGGCACGGGCGCCGATGCCGATCGGCCTGATCGGGCTCGATGTGGTCGGTCCGTCCATCGACCATCACGGTCAGTCGTGGCAGCGTGAAGAGCTGTTGCCCGAACTGTTGTCCGGCGAGCACATCTGGTGTCAGGGATTCTCCGAACCGAATGCAGGCTCCGACCTCGCCTCGTTGCGGACCCGTGCGGTGATCGATGGCAAGGACTTCGTGATCTCGGGCCAGAAGGTGTGGACGAGTTGGGCGCACAAGTCGCAGTGGTGCGCGTTGTTGGTGCGCACCGATCCGGGCGCTCACAAGAACGCCGGTATCAGCTATGTCTTGGTGGACATGAGCTCACCGGGGATCACTGCGCGTCCGCTGGAGCAGATGACCGGTGATCGCGAGTTCTGCGAGGTGTTCTTCGACGAGGTGCGGGTACCGCGCCGAAACCTGGTCGGTGAGTTGAACCAGGGCTGGACGGTGGCCACGCACACGCTGGGCATAGAGCGGGCCGCCTACACGGTGCGCCGGCGCGTCGACTACGAGGTCGCGTTCGAGGATGCCGTGGCCGCCTTGCGGGAATCTGACCTGCCGGGGCCGGAGACTGCCCTCGGGCGGCGTGTTCGCGTGGCGCTCGGACGGGCGCAGATCGCGTTGCGAGTCTTGGGCGCCCAGACCCGCCAGACTGTCAAGCGTTTGGACGCAGGCGAGGTCCCGACTCCCGAGGACTCCGTGGACAAGTTGCTCCTCAACGGCATCGAGCAGACCGTGTTCGGCTCGATCGCCGAGCTGCTTGGCCCGTCGCGGGCGCTGTCGGGATCGACGCCTCTCGGCCTGGAGGCCGACCGGTGGGTGCATGACCACCTCTACTCACGGTCAGCCTCGATCTATGGGGGCACGTCGCAGGTCCAGCGCAACATCATCTCCGAGCGACTTCTAGGACTTCCCCGTGGCTGACAACGACACCATCGCCTACCTGGCGGCAACCGTCGACGACTTCCTGCGGTCCGTGTACGACGCTGATACTCGCCGGCGCATCCTTTCGTCGCCCGACGAGCGTTCGAGCCTGGTTCCCGCTCTGGCTGAACTCGGCACGTTTGCCGTGGTCTGGGGGGAGGAGCATGGTGGGCTCGGGCTTCCACTCTCGGCATTAGGTCCTCTCTTCATCCAGTATGGCCGTCACCTTCTCGCCGGCCCGATGCTGGAGAACTCGCTCTTGCCCGGCACCGTGTACGACCACGCCTCTGCAGAGGGCCGCAAGCTCTTGGCGGACACTGTGGAGAACGGGTCGGTGCTGGCGTTCCTCGATCCTGCCGTGACCGACCATTGGTCGGGACGACTCGGCTCGGTTACGAGCGTGGACGGCAAGCTGCACGGGACGTTCGAGGCGGTTCGCTTCGGTAGTGAGGCGTTGGCCCTTCTTGTCGTCGCCGACCGGGACGGCAACCCTGTGCTGCACCTGATCGAGCCGACGACCCCGGGAGTGCGGATCGAGGCTGTCGGCAGCGCTGACCCGGCTGTAAACTTCAGCCGGGTCACGCTCGACGGGGCCCAGGGGGCTCCGGTGGGCGATGCGGCGACAGCGCCGGAAGTTCTGGCGCGAGTCCGGCGGTGGAGCCGGGTGCTCATCGCTTGTGAGCTGAGCGGAATTGCCACCAGCTGCGTCGAGTTGGCGGTCGAGTACGCGAAACAGCGGGAGCAGTTCGGAAGGGTCATCGGCTCCTTCCAGGCGATCAAGCACATGCTGGCGGACATGCACACCGAGGCTGTCTCCCTGCACAACTTCTGTGAGGCCGTCGCCGGCGAGTTGGACGAACTACCCCACGCCGAGGCTGAACTCAGCGCCGCGGCATTGAAGGCCCATGCCGCCACTGTCGCCGTCTCTGTCTGCGAAGGCGCGATCCAGGTGCATGGGGGTATCGGCTTCACCGCGGAGGCCGACATCCACTGGTACTACAAGCGTGCGCTCGCGTTGCGGGCTTGGTACGGCGACAGTACGGAACTCGAGGAAGAAGTCGGAGCGCTCGTGCTGGACAAGGCGACGGCACGGACGGTCGAAAGGGTCTGAACGATGGTCACCACACATCTGAACGCGGACTTCATCGCGGAGTCCACCGCATCGGAGGCTTGGCAGGGGAACTTTATCGACGCCTATCTGTCAGACGCCGCCCAGACGGTCCCCGACCGCACCGCTGTCGTCGACCGCGGACGAACGTGGACCTTCGCACAGTTCGACGCCATCGTCGACGCTCTCGGCGCGGCACTCCAGCGCCACGGCATCGGACACGGCGATGTCGTCTCGTGGCAGTTGCCGAACTGGTCCGAGGCGTGTGCGGTCCATCTTGCCGCGATCCGGATCGGCGCGATCAGCAATCCGATCATGCCGATCTTCCGACACTCGGAGACCCGATTCATCCTGGAGCAGGCGAAGTCCAAGATCGCGTTCATCCCGGCGACGTTCCGCAACTTCGACTTCCCCGAGATGTTCGCGGAGATCTCGTCGGACTTGTCGGCGTTGCAGACGGTCGTGATCGTGGGCAAGGCGCAACGCGATCACGAGGTTCTCTTCGAGGACTTCCTCGACGGCTTCCACGGCAGCAAGCCGGCCCCGGTCACTCGCGACGCCAACGACCTGGCGCTCTTGCTGTACACCTCCGGCACGACCTCGGCCCCGAAGGGCGCGTTGCACACGCACAACACGCTCGACTACGAGAACCGAAGCATTATCGAACTGCTCGGCCTGACCCAGGAAGACGTCGTGTTCATGCCATCTCCTGTAGGGCACATCACCGGCATCCTGTACGGCATCCAGATGCCGCCGATGCTGCGAAGCAGTGTCGTTCTGCTGGACATCTGGGAGCCCACGGCCGGCCTGGAACTGATCCAAGAACACCAGTGCACCTTCATGCTCGCGGCCACACCGTTCCTATACGGGCTGGTCCACCACCCGTCGCTCGGCGAGTACGACGTCTCATCGCTGAGAAGCTTCCTGTGCGGAGGCGCAGATGTCCCGCCGGATCTGATCCTCAACGCCACGACCGCGTTGGACTGCATGGTCGCCCGGGTATACGGATCGACCGAGTATCCAACCGCCACAAGCGGCAGCGCCGCCGACCCGCTGGAGAAGCGCGCCAACACCGACGGCCGTGCCATCGGTCTGGCCCGCATCAGGATCGTCGATGAGCACGAGAACGACCTCGGCGAAGGTAAGGACGGCGAACTGCTCGCACGAGGGCCCGAGATGTTCGTCGGCTACCTCGACGCCGAGTTGAACAAGTCCGCGTTCACTGACGACGGCTGGTTCCGCACCGGAGACCTCGGACGTATCGACGATGAGGGTCACCTGGAGATCACTGGCCGCAAGAAGGACATCATCATCCGCGGCGGCGAGAACCTCAGCGCGAAGGAGGTCGAGGACCACCTCTTCGCCCACCCGAGGGTTGCCGAGGTTGCCGTCGTGGGCTCACCCGATCCGGTGCTGGGCGAGCGGGTCTGCGCAGTCATCGTCCCCGAGCCGGATGCGACTGTGGAGCTCGCCGAACTCATCGAGTGGCTGCTTGAGCGCAAGATCGCCAAGCAGAAGCTTCCCGAGAGCCTGATCGTGCTCGACCAGATGCCCCGTACAGCTAGCGGAAAGATCCAGAAGTTCAGGCTGCGTGACCTAGCCAAGGACGGGGTCGAGCACGAGGCGTCCTCCGGAGCATCAGACGCGGGCGACTGCCCATCGACCATGTCCACCCTTCGATCAAGCCACCCCACCACCTAAACGACGGCCGTAGGTCGTCGTGGAACGGAATGTCATGAACGAGCACGAGCTGACCATCTTCTCCACGGGCCACCAGTTCCTGGAGGCTCCCCGCTGGCAGGACGAAAGCCTGTGGGCCAGCGACTTCTTCGCCAAGACGGTCAAGCGTTTCGCAGCCGACGGCTCCTACCAGACCGTCGTCGAGGTCGAGGGCGCCCCCTCCGGCCTAGGCTTCCTCCCAGACGGCTCAGCGCTCGTGGTCTCCCAGGCCGACAAGTGCATCCTGAAGGTCTCGCCCGACGGCACACAGAGCATGCACGCGGACTTCAGCCAGTTCGCCGGAGGCATCGGCAACGACATGCTCGTCACCAAGGTCGGCCACGCCTACGTGGGCAACTTCGGGTTCGCGCTCGGTGAGGAAGACCCCAAGACGACCCGCCTGGTCCACGTCGATCCCAGCGGCAAGGGCCACCAAGTCGGCGGCGAGCTGCTCTTCCCCAACGGCATGGCGATCCAGAACGGCTCGGTCCTGCTCGTCGCCGAGACCTGGAACCACCGGATCACCGCGTTCGACATCGCCGCCGACGGCTCGCTGAGCAACCAGCGGGCTTGGGCGCAGCTCGACGACGCCTACCACCCGGACGGTATCGCGCTCGACGCCGACGGCGGCGTGTGGTTCGGCAACGCCCTGACCCTTGAGGAGGACAGCGGCTTCTACCGTGTAGTCGAAGGCGGCGAGATCACCGACAAGGTGAGCAACCCCGGCGCCTGGTCCGTCGCCTGTGCCTTCGGCGGCGACAACCTCGACACGCTCTACATGACCTGCAACACCACGACGCTGGAGGAGTTCCACGTCGGCAAGTCCTCGGCCGCGATCGCCACGGCCAAGGTCGGACGCAATGGCGCGCCTGCGGCCTGAGTGCGAGTATTCTTTTAGACTGAGCGGGGTCCCGGCAACCATGTCCCGGCCCCCTCGGCTGATCCCTCCCTCGTAGCGATATCACCGTGTAGCAACGCTGCGCGGCCCCTGAGGTGTAGTACTGTTCTGCTCGGTCGGGCTGCAATGCGACGTGCGGTCGCCTGTCCGACCGGGAGGGCCGGGGAGTGTCTGAGAGGAGCCACGGGATGGGCGGTGCGTCTCCTGTAAAGGACTTGACGCGGCGTCCGCGCGACCGCGGGCTACAGATCGCTCTCAACGCGCGTGAGCTGTTCACCGCGCACGGCTATCACTCGGTCAGAATGGACCAGATCGCCGAAGCGAGCGGGATCACGGCACGAGCCCTCTATCGTCACTACGCCAACAAGCAGGCCCTCCTGTCCCACGTGATCCGTGAGGACCAACAGCGATTGGTGGCCGCCCTTGAGCAACTCGCGGCCGCCGACAGCCCCGGCAGCGTAGATGAACGTCTTTCGACGCTCGCTGAGGTAGGACTGGATAGTCGGCGCCTCTCGGTGCTGTGGCAGCGAGAGGCCCGACACCTCACCCGAGACGACTTCTCGTTAGTTCGCAATCGCACTCGGTGGATCGCCGAACAGGTGAGGCTCCTGGTGGTGGCACCAGCGACCCCCGACCTCGACGACTTTGCCAGGGATGTCCGGAGTTGGTCGGTGGTCAGCATCCTGACCAGCCCTGCCTTTTACAACAGCGGCCTTTCTCGCGCCAAGCTCAAGAAGGTGCTCGTTGAGGCGTGCCAACGAGTCATCGTTGTCGCGGGCAGTTCCCACCCGGACTCGGGCGTTCAACCGGTGTCGCACCCTCGAACCCCCGCCTCGCGTCGCGAGCAGCTCCTTACTGCCGCGGCGCGCGCCTTCCAGCGCAACGGATATGCCGGGACCAGTATCGACGACATCGGAGCCGAGGTCGGGGTAGTGGGCCCGGCGATCTACCGGTACTTCGACACCAAGGCCGCCATCCTCGTCGCGGTGACGAATCGCTTCTACGAGTGGCAAGCACTCGAGGTCGCCCGAGCTCTGCCTCGACCCGCGCGCGACGCTGACGTATTCGACGCCCTGGTTGAGGGATACGTCGAGCTGGCAGTGCGAGCTATCGACCTGTTGGCCGTGTCCTTGACGGAGAGCCACTACCTGCCCGAGGACGAGCGCGATCGGTTCGACCGCATCCGAGAAGAGAACACCCTCGAATGGCAACGCTGGATATCAGCGACACGTGACGATCTCGACGACGCAACATCGTTGACCCTCGTCCACATCAGCAAAGGCATCATCCACGATCTTGTGCGTATCGCTCACCTGTACCGCGAGCCCACTTTCGCCTCCGAGCTCAAAACGGCCGTCAGGGCGGTCGTTCACGGCTGATCCGTCCCGGGTCCACACATCGAGGCTTCAGTGCGCTGCTTCGACGCCGATGCCTGCTGCACTCTGATCCGTCGAACCTGGTCACGTCTCGGGGTCCTGTCGCGCAGAGCGGCGGGTTCTCCGTTCGCGGATGTCACCGTCGACTCCCGCTCAGCGGAAGGCCAAGGCCGTGAGCGTCCCATGACATCTTGCCGGTAAAGATCTGTGTCTAATCTTCTTCACTGTTAGTAATCATTTCCCAAAAGCGCACAAAGCACTGCCCTGGTGTGAAGACACGCGCTCGACGCTTGACCTAGTCGAGAGCACTTAGGGGCGGTAATTAGCAGAATGATGCACGGAGTACTGTTCGCGTCGACTAGTCGATGAGAGCGAGAATTTTGTTAGGGATGCTTGACTTCAGTGCTTGGTTCGTGTCACTCTTGTGATGTCGGACACGTCTTAATGAGTTATCGCTAGAGGACTTCTTCTCTGCCAGCGCCAACCCACGAGCGCGACCCGCGACCCGCGACCCGCGAGCCAGCGGCCCGCCTTCCCTATGACCACCCCGCCGAAATGGCACCTCTTCGACCAAAGCGATCGAGCAGTCCACAACGGGCTGTGACGTCGCGAAAGGAACACCACGTGAACACCTTGCTCACCGATCCCCGCTCCGTGACCGAAGAGCTCGACGTCCTTGTCGTCGGCGGCGGCTTCGCAGGCGTTTACCAGCTCGAGCACCTTCGTTCCCGCGGCTTCGCCGTCAAGCTCTACGAGGCCGGCTCCGAGGCTGGCGGCGTCTGGCACTGGAACCAGTACCCCGGGGCGCGTGTCGACACCCCCGCCACCGCCTACCAGCTCTCCGACGAGCGGATCTGGAGCGAGTGGAACTGGTCGGAGGTCTACCCCGGACAAGAGGAGATTCAGGAGTACTTCCGCTTCGTCATCGACAATCTCGACCTGGCCAAGGACATGCGCTGCGACTCGCGCGTCGTCGCGGCCCAGTTCGATGACAACGAGGACAAGTGGATCATCGAGACTCGTGACGAGAAGACCGGCGAGACCTTCCTGACCCGCGCGCGCTTCCTCCTGCCGATGCTTGGCACCGGGTCCAAGGCCCTCTATCCCAACATCCCCGGCCTCGACGACTTCAAGGGCGACTCGTTCCACACCTCGCACTGGCCCAAGGGGTACGACATGACCGGCAAGCGGGTCGCCGTCATCGGCACCGGCGCCAGCGGCGTCCAAGTCATCCAGACGATCGCTCCCGACGTTGGGCAGATGACGGTTTTCCAGCGGACGCCTCCGACCGCTCTGCCGATGAGCTCCCCCAAGCTCGACCGGGCCGCGAACGACGAGTTCCGTAAGACATACCCGGAGCGTTTCAAGTACCGTGAGACAACATTCTCTGGGATCGACTACGACGTGATCTACACCGCGACCGCCGAGATCTCCGACGAGGAATTTTACGCCAAGCTCGACGAGCTCTGGGACATGGGCGGCCTCCAGATCTGGCTCGGCGGCTACGCTGACATGTTCTTCAACCGCGAGGTGGGAGACAAAATCTACGCTTACTGGCGAGAGAGGACCCTGCCGCGCGTCAAGGACCCCAAGCTCGCCGAGAAGCTGATCCCCGAGACCCCGCCGTACCCGTTCGGCACCAAGCGCTGCCCGCTGGAGTACACCTACTACGACACGTTCAACCAGGACAACGTCGATCTGGTCGACGCCAAGGAGAACCCCATCGAGAAGGTCACCGAGAACGGCATCGTCACGGCCGACGGCACGCTGCATAAGTTCGACGTGATTGTCCTGGCGACCGGCTTCGACTCTTTCACCGGAGGTTTGACCGACATCGATATCCGCAGCACCAAGGGCGAGAGGTACAGCGACGTGTTCAAGAACGGCGTTCGCACGTTCCTTGGGCGCGCCACGGCCGGGTTCCCGAACATCCTGTACGTGTACGGCCCGCACAGCCCGTCGGCGTTCTGCAACGGCCCAACCTGCGCTGAGCTTGAGGGCGACTGGGTGATCAATGCCATCACCGACATGCGCGACAACAACCTGACTCGCATCGAGGCCACGCGCGAGGCCGAGGACGAGTGGCACGAGCACCTGGAGGGCCTGGCCAACGCCACGACCTTCATCATGGCGAACTCCTGGTACATGAACGCCAACGTGCCGGGCCAGAAGAAGGAGCTGCTGGCCTACCCCGGGGGCCTGTCCATGTACCTGGAGAAGTGTCGCGAGTCGGTGGAGAACGGGTACGCCGGTTTCGTGCTCTCTTGAGAGCGCGTCACTCAGTCACGGGGCGTCGCCATCGACCACCGAAGGCGACGGCCCTGGCCCCCACATCCCAAGGAGAAGGCCGATGTTGATTCACTGAGTGACCGTCAAGTTCAAGGACGCCGCGACGCCAGATCAAGTGACGGCGCCCGATGCGGCGCTCGCAGCCCTGCCAGGTCAGATCGACCTCATCCGCCGGACCCGCCACGGTCGAGATCTTGGCGAAAGGCCGACGAACGCCGACTACGCGCTGGTCTCCGAATTCGGCACCGCCGAAGACGTCAACACCTACCTCGAACACCCCGCACACCAAGCCGTGACCCGCGACCACCTGCTCCCACTGGCCGAATCGTGGCACAGCGTGGAGGTTGTCGGGTATGACGACTGAGCCGACAGCACGTCTTCGCCGGCCTCCGAGTCGGGTAGGACCACTCGTAACACGGAAGGTCAACCAGATGAATGGCACCCAGGCCGACGGCTGGCCAGGAGAGGACACACCCGTTGCGGTGGTCACAGGCGCTCGGCGAACGACAGACAGCGGCCCGTGGGCTCGGCCAGGCTGATCGGTGGCATCCCTCCAGCGTGACGGAACCAGCGGGACCCGACCGGCCACGACACGCCAACAGCCTCCGCCGCCTGCACCGTCGTCACGCCCGAGACGATCCGTCGCCAGAAGTCCCGCTGCATCGCACGCGACGGATCAGGCCGGACCGTTGACCGCATCGGCGGCCTCAACGCCCGATCAGCCGCCCACTGCCGCCCGCGCACCCGAAGGCGCCTCCGGAATCTGCTTCCCGCCACGTCCCATCGTGCACCTCCGTGATCGAGGTGTTGCGACGACCGGTTGAATCCGCCTTGCGATCCTCGGTCGTTGTGATGAATGAGCCCCGACACATCCGTAATCCCTTCTCGGCATCGGGTCCAGATTGCGTGCTCAATGGCATCGAGCACCAGCGGTGTCGTCATCGTCGTCGCGGTTCGCCACCCGAGGATCCGCCGTGAATATGCGTCGATGACGAACGCGACGTACAGCCAACCTGACCATGTCGAAACGTAAGTAAGTCAGCTACCCACAACATGTTTGGCGCCACTGGGTTGAACTTTCGCTTCACGAGATCGTCTGCGCGACGGCCTTGTGCATCGGCGATGGTGGTGCGTTTGGTCTTGCCTCTTCGTGCTCCTTGGAGCTCGAGGACACCCATCAATCGTTCGACCGTGCACCGTGCCACTTCGATGCCCTGTCGACGCATTTCCAGCCACACCTTGCGTGCGCCGTAGACCGAGGAGTGCTCGGCGTGCACACGGCTGACCTCGGCTTCGAGTTCTTCGTCGCGCACGGACCGCCGAGACGCAGGACGGTTGCGGGCTTCGTAGTAGGTGAACGGCGCAATTGAGCAGGGTGCTCGCTGAGCACCCTGCAGACATCGCATATGTTCAAAGTGTCAAGAAACCATGGCGTCCGCCGGTTCCGCACAGTGCGCGAACGCGACCGACGCATCGTAAAGTTCTCGACTGCACAGACAGTGGTGGAGCATGCCGATGTAGCGATTCGACAGATTCCGTGCAGCGGCAGTGTAGGTGTCACCGATGGCGCGTCGGCGATCGTAGTAGGCCCGTGCATCAGGAGAGTGCAGAATCAGCGGTAGCGCCCACAGGTATGCAGCGTGGTTGAGTCGTTTGTTTCGTACGATCCTGAGTCTGGTGCTCGATCTGGTTCCACTCGCGCGGGTCACCGGCGCCGTACCCGCGTAGGCTTTCAATCCGCGAGCTGTTGCGAAACGTGTTCGATCGTCACCGATTTCGCCCAGGATCCTGGCACCGAGAACGACGCCGAGTCCCGGGAAGCTCGTGAGTATGGGCGCGTCGGGGTGCTCCTCGAATGCTGAGGTAAGGGCCGCCTCCAATGACTTGACGTTCTCGGCAGTAGCCGTGAGTGCGCGTGCGTACGCATGAGCTTGTCGCCCCATCGCGATTTCCACCTGCAGTGGTTGGCGCAGGTGAGGGAGGCGGAGCCCTGCAACGATTCTGCGGGCCTCGACCTCGACGCCGCGTTTCCGCCCAGCCTTCCGTAACGCCGCGGCGATGGTGGCGGGGCGCAGGTTTACTGCGGCGGCCGGGGTGGGTGCCAGTCGGAGTGCCTCGCGTGCACCCATCGTGGTCAGGTCGTCGAATGTTTCGAGAAATGCCGGAAAGTATTGACGGAGAAGGGAACGCGCCTTGCTGGCGATCTGTTGTCTATCCCAGATCGCGTCCTGATGGGCCCTGGCCAACACCTTGACAGATTGGGCTTGTTCACTGTCGTTCGGAAGCCGCCGATGATTGTCACGATCGGTGCGAAGGATATTGGCCAGCACCATTGCGTCTGCGGCGTCGCTTTTGGTTCGACTCGGCGAATAACGGTCCCGATACCTCGAGACGGACAACGGGTTGATTGCGAACACATCGGCGCCGGCGGCGCGAAGCGCCGAGACGAGCAGCCCTTGCGCCGTTTCGATAGCGACGGGCAGTCCGTCGAGTCCGCCCTTTCGTAGTTCGAGGATCAGTTCTACTAGTCGGTCGAAGCCTGCGACGTCATCGCTGATGCGTTCGCTGATCAGCAGGCTTCCCCTGTCGTCGATCACCGCGACATCGTGATGCTTTTCCGCCCAATCGATTCCACACCACAGCTCAGCCATATCGTCAGTCTCCTGTCCTCGTCCGGGAGTGCGGCCGGCAAGCCGCACCGCGTTGATCGAACCGGGAAGGTCGACCAGCGCTCTAATGAACAGGCCTCAGGGGCCGCCATCGCATCGGCTGTCGCACGATCTCCCACCAGCGGATCGGTGTCACGCACTGCCGTCAGGACTGAACGTCCCGCTCGACGAAGTGATCACCTGCCCGCGGCTCGACACGTGACCCCGCTTTCGGCAGGGCCAGGATGGGGGGTACCCGCGCCGACGCCGGCTACGGTCTGCCAAGGAAGAGTTCGAACTCGGATCGACTCGAGGAGTCCGGTGCCGGCACGGCTACCGATCTCATTAGATTGGCTCGACGCCGTACTCGCTTTTATATCGGTTGATGTAGTCGATGGTCACTTGTTGTTGCTGGTCGTGTCCTTGCCGACATGCGTTGCAGCCTCCACAGGAGATTCCGGGGTTGACGTAGACCCGGTCGCCGACGGCGACGTCGGTGACATGGCTACCGACTGCGGCGCCGACGCCGGCGGAGTCGAGACCGAAAATCGCGGGAAGCTGGGGCAGCGGAAGGTAGGGGAACCATTCGCTGAGGTTGCGAGCACGTTGTTCAGGTTCGGTACGACGTTGCATGCGTTGACCTGTACGAGGACGTCGGTTGCCCGGGGATCGGTAGATCCTCGATCGCCATCGGCTGGTTGATCTCGTGGAGGCGGGCGACGCGCATGGTTGTGTTCACGACGGGAACTCCTGGGTAAGTGTCGGTTCTGGCTGAGTGTGGGCATGCAGAGCGCTGGTGAGGCCGACAGGTCGGGGCCACACCAGCGCACGATCGGGGTCGGTGTGGGCTGAGGTCAGGCGGTGGCATCTGCCCTGATCGAGGTCAGGGCGGCGCGGATCTCGTCGACGGTGGCAATCTCGCCGAGCAGTCCGAGTGAATTGATGCTCGCATCGTGCGCTTCGGCGGTTGCAGCTGAGCACGCGTCGGCCACGGTCACCACGCGGTAACCGAGATCGCTGGCTACGCGGGCGGTTCCTTCCACGGAGGCATTGGTGGCGACACCGGTGAAAAGCAGCGTAGTGATGCCCTTCTTCCGCAAGATGGTGTCGAGTTCGTTCCCGACGAAGGCGCCGATTCGTTGGTGTGTGAAGACGATGTCCTCGCTGTGTGGTGTGAGGCGGGCGACGATTTCGGCGAGTTCGCTACCTTCTTTGAGGCAGCCGGATTGGGCGACTATTTCCAGTAGTGGTGAGTTGACCTCGAGGTCGGAGAAGTCCGGTTTCCAGGCGACTCGTGTGTAGATCACGGTGCCGTCGGCCTCGCGTACCGCATCGTTGACGGCGGCGACCTGGTCGATGATGCGGCGTTCTGCCACTTGCTGATAGAAGAAGTCCGCGAAGGCGCCGGTGGGTCCTACTACATCGCCTTGGCAGTGCACGGCCACGGCGGCGGTGGTGCGGGGGTCGAGTTTCATGGTGAAGCTCCTGCTGGTTGAGGGATGTCAGGTGTGGGCGAGGATGGAGTGGCCGATGTTGTCGATGTCGCGGGCAGCGGTGACGGGGTTGGACAGGAAGACCTGTTGGATGTCGACTCCGGCTTCGCGCATCAGCGCCGATTTTTCCCGCAATTGCGCGGGGGATCCGTAGAGGCACCAGTAGTCGACGAGTTCTTTGGTGATGATCGGGCGGTGTCGAGGATCGAGTCCTCGTAGGTACTTGGCCCACACGTCCAGGTAGTGCGGTTGGTTCGGAGCCTGCGGGTCGCCGAGGTACTGCTGAGCAGCGGTGAGGGAGGCATCGACGATGGGGTCGCCCAGTTGGTCGCGGTGCTGATCCATCAGCCCTGCGTTGGTGATACAGGAGCTGATCGGTCCCGAACCGAACCCCTTCGTGACACCGTCTTCCCAGGTCTCGCCGTTTTCGAGTTGGTAGAACCAAGACAGGGAAACGAGTTTGACCGATCCTGGGGCTCGGCCGGCGTCGGCAACTGCTTTGTCGAGGCGATTGCGAACGAGCTTAATCATCTCGACGTTCGGGCCCAGGCAGTAGACGACCGCGTCGGCATATTTGGCGGCTTCGGCGAGTCCGCGAGGACCGCCGGCAGCGACCCAGATCGGGATGTGGTCTTTGACATTGTAGAAACCGCTGTCCTTGTCGAGAAACTCCACTTCACGGGACTGGCCGAGCCAATTGTGTGTGGTTCGGCGCCCTGCCATCAATTCTCGTGAGACTTCGATGGAGTGAGAAAGCTCGGAGATCTTGGCGGTGCGGTTTCCCATGGATCGGAGTGCGTTGTTGGCGGTGCCGATGCCCAGGAATGTGCGACCCGGTGCGAGGGCGTTGAGCGTCGCCATGGAATTGGCGGTGACCGGGGCAATCCGGGTCAGCGGATTGGTGACCATGGTTCCGAGGGCGATGGTGCTTGTCTGCGAGGCAGCGAGTGCGAGGAATTGGTACGGGTCACTGAACAACAACGGGCCTTCGCCCACACCGAAGTGGGTGAAACCTAAATCCTCGGCCTGTTTCACCATCACGACCTGATCGATCTTGGCGCAGGTACCGATACAGAATTCCATGTCTTTTCTCCTTGCAGTGACCGCCGCTGGGTCGCCTGGTGTGCGATTCGTCCCGAAATGGATCTGGGCGATGTGTTTGTCGGCGTCGCAATTCCTTGACTGCCAGATCCAGTGAGCGTGTCCATATACCCGCCGCCGGTTCGACATACCCGCCGGTTCGACGGAAACTGACTCGAAGGCGTTCTGCCCTGCGCCTATGTGCTGGTCAAAGACCCATGCAACAGCTCATTGGAATGCTAGCGTTCCAGATGAAGATATCTCACAGTGACTCAGACCACAAGTACTAGAATGCAAGTTGTTGTGCTGAGCACGGCAGAATGAGGGGGATCATGACCGGAACATCGACGAAAAGAGTGAATCGATGAGTGCCGACCAGGCAGGCCCTGCGCTGGGCAGTGAGGCGACCGCCCTCCTCGCCAGTGTCCGCACCTCGGGGGCTCGACTGTCTTCTGCGCTGTACGACATCCTCAAGAATCGTCTGCTCGAGGGGCGCTACCCTGCGGGGGAAAAGATCGTCGTGGAGGCCATCCGTCAGGAGTTCGGGGTCAGCAAGCAGCCTGTCATGGATGCTTTGCGGCGCTTGTCCAGTGACAAGCTCGTCTACATCGTTCCTCAGGTCGGTTGCGAGGTGGTCTCGTACACCCAACAAGAGGTGGAAGATTTCTACACCCTCTTCGGTGGCTTCGAGGGAACCATTGCAGCGGTCGCCGCTGCCCGCCGGACGCAATCGCAACTGCTGGAACTGGATCTGATCTCGGCCCGTGTCGATGCATTGATCGCCTCGCATGATCCTGTGGTCAGGGCCCACGGCTATCGAGTGCACAACCGTGAGTTTCATGCCGCCATTCATGCAATGGCGCACTCGCGGATCATGGAAGAGACCAGTCAGCGTATGTGGGACCTGTCGGATTTCCTGATCAATACCGCCGGCATCACCAATCCGTTGTCGAGCGCGTTACCGGAACGCCAGCACGATCACCACGTCATCACCGAGGCTATTCGAAACGGCGATGCCGAGGCGGCCAGGGTGGCGATGGAACATCACATCGTGGGCACGGTTGCGGTAATCCGCGACGAGTCGAGTGACTCCCTGACTGGATAACCGCTCCGGGCAACCCTTTTCGGCCCGCTCTCTGCGCACATGCACAGAGAGCGGGCCGTTGTCATTGATGGCGGGCGTTCTTCGCGATCGCCGTTGTGGAGCGGATGAGGTGGGTTTCGTCCCCTGGTGCAGAGACTTGCATCACTTTTCACTCCGGAGTAGGTTCTCTGCTAGACGACTAGCATTCCAGTTGGATGCTTCTCTCCCGAAACTTCCAGAAGAAAGGAGCGGCCATGACGACCGCTTCGCGCAGGTTGCTCGATAGAGCACCGAAGTGCTTCCACCCGCAGATCGGGGAAGTCCGGCCGTGACCAACGCACCCGCTTCCTCGACGACCACCGATCGCCCGTCCCCATTACGGGTGGCGATGGCCAGCTTCATCGGCACCACGGTCGAGTACTACGACTTCTTCATCTACGGCACCGCAGCCGCACTGGTATTTCCCAAACTCTTCTTCCCGGACGTCTCTCCTGCGATCGGGGTACTTCTCTCCTTTGCGACGTTCGGAGTCGGCTTCCTTGCCCGACCACTCGGAGGCGTCGTCTTCGGTCACTTCGGCGACCGAGTCGGCCGCAAGCAGATGCTGGTGATTTCGCTGGTCGGGATGGGCTCGGCAACAGTTCTGATGGGATTGCTGCCCAGCTACGCTCAAATCGGAATCGCAGCGCCGATCCTGCTCACGCTGTTGCGCTTGGTTCAAGGCTTTGCGGTCGGCGGCGAATGGGGCGGAGCGACGTTGATGGCCGTCGAACACGCTCCTACCTCGAGGAAAGGCTTCTTCGGGTCCTTCTCCCAGATGGGAGCGCCGGCCGGCACCAGTGTTGCCACTCTGGCGTTCTTCGCGGTCTCGCAATTGCCGGACGAGCAGTTCCTCAGCTGGGGTTGGCGACTGCCCTTTCTCTTCAGTGCGGTCCTGATCATCATCGGGTTGGTCATCCGACTGTCCTTGACCGAGAGCCCCGACTTCGCCGCGGTGAAGGCGCAAAGCGCAGTGGTGCGGATGCCGATCGCCGAAGCTTTCCGCAAACACTGGAAGGAAATTCTTCTCATCGCCGGGACCTACCTGTCCCAAGGAGTGTTCGCCTACATCTGCATGGCATACCTCGTCTCGTACGGCACCACCGTGGCAGGGATCAGTCGAACCTTCGCTCTCGCTGGAGTTTTCGTCGCCGGCATCGTTGCAGTCATCCTTTACCCGATCTTCGGCGCACTCTCCGACACTTTCGGTCGCAAGACGATGTATCTGCTCGGCGCTGTGGCCATGGGTGTAGTGATCGCTCCCGCGTTCGCACTGATTAACACCGGCAACCCATGGCTGTTCATGGCCGCGCAGGTACTGGTCTTCGGCATCGCGATGGTCCCGGCAGCCGGCGTGACCGGATCGCTGTTCACGATGGTTTTCGACGCAGACGTGCGATACAGCGGCGTCTCGATCGGCTACACCCTCTCGCAGGTCGTGGGCTCCGCATTCGCCCCGACCATCGCCACAGCCCTCTACGCCTCCACCGAGTCCAGCAACTCGATTGTCGTATACCTGCTGGTGGTGTCAGTGATCTCGATAGTTTCGGTGATCCTGCTCCCCGGCGGTTGGGGTCGCAAAGGTGCCGCCAGCCAACTCCTTCGTGACGAGGCAGGCTCAGCCCGGCCGGCCTCCGCGGTGACCACACTCCCGAACACGGACAGCGCAGAATCCCTGCGTGTCCTCGACAAGTGAATCGATGACAGATATGAGTGACCTCGACCCCACCTCCTACGACACCGACGTCGTGATCGTCGGACTCGGTCCCGCCGGTGGCACCGCGGCGCTCGCCCTGGCCACCTACGGCATCCGCGTACACGCCGTTTCGATGTTCCCGTGGGTGGCGAACTCGCCGCGCGCACACATCACCAACCAGCGCGCCGTCGAAGTACTGCGCGATCTCGGTGTCGAAGACGAGGCACGCAAATACGCGACGCCGTGGGATCAGATGGGCGACACGCTGTTCACCACGAGCTTGGCCGGTGAGGAGATCGTCCGGCTACAGACATGGGGAACGGGAGACGCCCGCCACGGGGACTACCAAAGCGGTAGCCCCTGCGCGATGCTCGACATTCCCCAGCCGCTGATGGAACCGGTCCTGATCAAGAACGCCGCCGAACGTGGCGCCATCATCAGCTTCAATACCGAATACCTTGGACACACCCAGGATGCAGACGGTGTGACCGTCCGTTTCCGTGATGTCCGCTCGGGTACCGAGTTCACCCAGCGAGCCCGCTTCCTGCTCGGCTTCGACGGAGCCCGATCGAAGATCGCCGACGAGCTCGAGCTTCCCTTCCAAGGAGAACTCGCCCGCGCAGGTACGGCATACATTCTTTTCAACGCGGATCTGAGCAAGTACGTCGCTCATCGGCCGAGCATCCTGCACTGGATCGTCAACTCGAAAGCCGGCTTCGGTGAGATCGGAATGGGCCTACTGAGGGCGGTTCAGCCCTGGAACCAATGGATCGCCGGCTGGGGATTCGACATGGCCGACGGACAGCCCGACCTATCCGATGATGCTGTCCTAGAGCAGATTCGAACACTCGTCGGTGATCCGAACCTGGACATCGAGATCGTGACGCGATCCTTCTGGTACGTCAACCAGCAGTACGCCGAGCACTACCAGTCCGGGCGGGTGTTCTGCGGCGGCGACGCCGTACACCGGCATCCACCGTCATCGGGGTTGGGATCGAATACTTCCCTGCAAGACGCCTTCAACCTGGCATGGAAGATCGCCTTCGTCGTCAAGGGATACGCGGGACGTGGACTGCTCGAATCCTATTCACCCGAACGCGTCCCCGTCGGAAAGCAGATCGTCGCCCGCGCCAACCAATCCCGCAAAGACTACGCCGGACTGCGCGAATGGTTCGACCACGACAGCGATGATCCGGTCGCCGCGGGCCTTGCGAAGCTCAAGGAACCGTCAGCCGAAGGTGTCGCCCTACGGGAGCGACTGTACGAGGCGCTGGAAATAAAGAACACCGAGTTCAACGCACACGGCGTCGAACTCAACCAGCGGTACTGCTCCACCGCGGTCATTCCTGATGCCGACGGCGTCGACGAAGTGTGGACACGAGACCGAGAGCTGTACCTGCAGAGCACAACCCGACCCGGCGCGAAGTTGCCCCATGCATGGTTGGTCGGTGTCGACGGCACCCGCATCTCGACCCTCGATGCCACCGGAAAAGGCATGATGACCCTGTTGACCGGAATTGGTGGTCAGGCATGGAAACGTGCCGCCGCCAAACTCGACATGCCGTTCCTGCGGACCGTCGTCGTCGGTGAACCCGGCACCATCGATCCCTACGGTTACTGGCGGAAGGTCCGCGACATCGACGAGGCCGGCGCCATTCTCGTCCGCCCCGACGGCCATGTCGCATGGCGGCACAGCACTGCGGTCTGGGACGACAGCGAAGCACTGGCCAATCTCGAGGATGCCCTCACCACGATCCTCGACCGCGCACCGGGCCGCAGCGAAGAGACTGCGAGTAGTACGCACGAACCGCAATACAGCACCCGAGCTGTGCCGATCACCGTCCCGCATACCACCGCGGAGGATGCAGTACCGGCCGCCGCGAACACCATGACTGTTGAAGGAGAGAACCGATGACCCACCCGTACACCAGCGTCTGGAACGATCTGAACCAGGTCGAGTTCAGTCAAGGCTTCATCCAAGCGGGCCCCTACCGGACCCGGTACCTTCACGCCGGCGACCCCACCAAACCGACTTTGATCCTGTTGCACGGCATCACCGGCCATGCCGAAGCGTACGTCCGCAACCTGCGATCGCACGCCGAGCACTTCAACGTCTGGGCTATCGATTTCATCGGCCACGGCTACTCCAGCAAGCCCGACCATCCCCTCGAGATCAAGCACTACATCGATCACGTGCTGGCGTTCATGGACGCGATCGGCACGGAGAAGGCTTCCTTCTCCGGCGAATCCCTAGGCGGTTGGGTCACAGCACAATTCGCTCACGACCACCCGGAGAAAGTTGAGCGGATCGTGCTCAACACCATGGGCGGTACGATGGCCAATCCTGCAGTGATGGAACGCCTCTACACCCTGTCGATGGAGGCCGCGAAAGATCCCAGTTGGGAGCGGGTCCGCGCCAGGCTCGAGTGGCTGATGGCCGACCCCACCATGGTCACCGACGACCTGATCCGTACCCGCCAGGCGATCTTCCAGCAGCCGGACTGGCTCAAGGCGTGCGAGGCAAACATGGCTTTGCAGGACCCGGACATTCGCAAGCGCAACATGATCACCGACGACACCTTGGACGCCATCACGGTGCCGGCGCTGGTGTTGTGGACCACCAAGGATCCCTCCGGCCCGGTCGACGAAGCCAAACGCATCGCCTCTCACATCCCACGCGCGAAACTCGCGATCATGGACAACTGCGGGCACTGGCCGCAATACGAAGACGCCGAGACGTTCAACAAACTTCACCTCGACTTCCTGCTCGACCGAGGCTGACGATCCGCGCGGGTACCTGCCACGCCGTACACGGTGGGTACCGGCGATCCGTCCCTGTCCCGAAATCTCCGACCCTTGCGCGCGAAGGCTTACGCACCCGCGAGAACCAGAAGGAAACAACGATGCCCGTAGCGCTGTGCACAATGTCGCACTCCCCTCTCATGGGACGAAACGACCCGGCCCAAAGTGTGATCGACGATGTGGACGCCGCATTCGACAGTGCCCGCGCATTCATCGCCGATTTCGCCCCTGACGTGGTGATGATCTTTGCTCCGGATCATTACAACGGGGTCTACTACGACCTGATGCCCCCGTTCTGCATCGGGGCCGCTGCACAATCCGTGGGTGACTACGGCACCGAGGCCGGCCCGCTGGCCGTCGACCGCGAGGCGGCCTATGCAGTGGCGCGGGAAGTGCTCGGCAGCGGTATCGATACCGCGTTCTCCGAACGGATGTACGTCGATCACGGCTTCGCGCAAGCTCTGCAGCTGTTGGTAGGATCGATCAGCGCAGTCCCCACCGTGCCGATCTTCATCAATTCCGTCGCCGAACCGCTCGGACCGGTCAGCCGCGTCCGGTTGCTCGGCAAAGCCGTCGGGCGAGCCGCTGTCAACCTCGACAAGCGAGTGCTGTTCGTGGGATCCGGTGGCCTATCGCATGATCCACCGGTACCGCAGTTCGCAACCGCCCCTGTCGGAGTGAAGGAGAAACTCATCGATGGCCGGAATCCAACTGAGGCCGAGCGCAACGCACGTGAACAGCGCGTCGTCGACGCCGGTCGTGACTTCGCTGCAGGTGTGGCCACGATTCAGCCACTGAACCCACAGTGGGATCGACACCTGCTCGACGTTCTCGCCTCCGGCGACCTCGCGCAGATCGATTCCTGGTCCAACGAATGGTTCGTCGAACAAGCCGGACACTCCTCCCACGAAATTCGCACCTGGATCGCTGCGTACGCGGCTCTGAGCGCTGCCGGCCAATACCGCGTCACCTCGACTTTCTACCGAGAGATTCCCGAGTGGATCGCTGGATTCGGGATCACGACTGCTGTCTCGACAGACGGAGATTAGAGCTCGCGCATGGCGGCGCGAATACCGACCACAGCCGCGTCTTTCAGTAGTCGCCCTTGCAACGAAAGGGGTCCGCGGCCCCAATCGGAGACTCGACAATGGCATGATCCAGTACGTCGCCCGACGTCGATACTGGCGAATTATACTCTTGTGCAGGGTTTTTCAAGACGATCTCTCTGTCCGGAGGTTATTGCCGCTGCAACATCCGCCCTGCTCCCGAGACGATAGTGGGCACTACCGCGCAGTGCGGTAAGCGGCATCCATCCGCACCGGATACTCACCGGTGGTGGCCTGTCCGATCACGGCGACGGTGTCTTCGTCGAGAATGACCAGGCGGTCGTCGCCGGTGGCGGTGACGTAGACCCGGCGAAGTGCGGGAACGACGAGGACGCCGTGAACCTGGGAGGGGTTCGGGATTGTCCGGACGACCTGCTGGGTGTGGATGTCGATTTCGATGACCTCGCTGGCGCCGAGGTGGGCAATGAACAGCAGTCCATGCTGAGGGTCGAGGCTCTCGTAGTCAAAGCGTGAATTGTCGTCGGGGAGAGCGATTTCCGCGACCGGCTGCAGCGGCAGCGGGCTACTGCCTCGCGACGATGGCTCGGAGGAACAAGCGCCGATCAGGGTTGACGCCATGACGAGTGCGGGCAGCAGCCGGGCGGTCTCGGGCTGTTCCGCTTATCGGTGCGGGTGTCCATCCCTGTCCCTCTCACTTCGGGGTGGTCAGCGTCCGGCTGCAACGTGGGGGGCCGAGATTGCCTCGCGCATCGTGGAGGGAAGGGTGACGCCATCCCCGACGGACCAGAAGTGCAGGCAGAGCAGGCGGACTGTTCGTCGAAGGCGTGGTTGTGGATCTCGACAACTCTTCGTCGTCTCGACGCCCGCCTGAACGACGGTCACTGTCAACGGCAATCACGGTTACAACGAAGTGTCCAGGGTGAATCGGCGGATTAGTCGATGACGAATGGACAAGGTGATGCAACAGTGGTTACATATTTGTTGTGGAACCAGAACCGGCACCCGGTAGCCACTCTGACGAGTGGGTGATGTTGGCGTATCGCATCCCCCGCGAACCGTCGACGCCGCGAATCACGGTGTGGCGCAAGCTCCGCAAATACGGGGTGTTCCAGCTCGCGGACGGGGTGGTGGTCCTGCCCGCGTCGGCGCGGACACGCGAGCAGTTCGACTGGATCGCAGAGGAAGTCATCGAGTCCGGAGGTCAGGCGGAGGTCTGGACTGCCGCACCCACCACCGCCGACCAGCAGGACCGGATGCGGACGAAGTTGTCGGCGGATCGGGCCGCCGAATACGACGAACTTGCCGCCGCTGCGCAGGCTGCACGCTCTTTGCCTGATCGCGCCGCCCAGACCAAGAAGCTCACCCAGTTGCGGCGCCGTTTACGGGAGATCGACAAACGGACCTTCTTTCCTGTCTCTCAGCGCGACGGGGCGGAAGCGTCGATCAAAGCGTTAGCCGCGGTAGAGCCCGTGGAGGCGCAGGTGGCGCGATGAAATGGCTACCCGCGCCGGGATCCACATCGACCGCGCCGCCAGTGCCTGGTTGATGCGCCGCAACGTCGACCTCGACGCCCAGTTCGTCTACCTCGACGACCCATACCAGATCCTCTCTGACGCAACGCCGTTCGATATTCGCGGGGTCGACCTCTCGCACCATCACGATGACTGCAGCTTCGAAACGATCCTGCGCCGTTACGAGATTGCCGACCCGGTGCTGTGGATCATCGCCGAAATCGTCCACGAAGCAGACATCGACGACGGCAAGTTCGACGCCCCGGAAGCCGCCAGCCTCGACACAGTCCTACACGGGTTGTCTCTCACCTGTACCGACGATGAAACTCTCGCCGTGGCAACTCGAATCTTCAATGGGTTGTACGAGTTTCATCGTCAACGAGTCCTCAGCGGCCGCGAACCCTCCTGACGCGAGGTCGACTCACGCGGCCGTGCCCGATGAATCTTCTGCACTCACAGACCGCGGAGCCCGACATGACAGAGCAAGAGTCCACGCACGAATTCACCGCATCACCGGTCGCTGTGCGCCCCGGCGAAGGGGACCTGATCCCCTTGCGCGTCGCCACGAAAGCGTGGTTCCTGATCTCCCTGCAAACCTTCGGCGGCCCCGCCGGGCAGATCGCCGTCATGCAACGCATGCTCGTCGACGACAAACGCTGGATCGGACAGAAACGCTTCCTGCATGCCTTGAACTACTGCATGCTGCTTGCCGGTCCTGAGGCGCAGCAACTCGCCATCTACACCGGTTGGCTTCTCAACGGCACCATTGGGGGGTTGATCGCCGGAATCTTGTCCGTCCTGCCCGGGCCTGATCGTCATGCTCGGGTTGGCCGCCGTCTACGTCGCCTTCGGTGCCACCACCATCGTGTTGGCGATCTTCGCCGCCATCGCCCCCGCAGTATTGGCAGTGGTGGTGCAAGCCGTCACCCGCGTGTCCAAGCGTGCACTGACCAGGCCGTCTCACGTCGTGATCGCGGTATGCGCGTTTGTGGCGCTCGCGCTGTTCGCGGTTCCGTTTCCGATCGTCATCGCGGTTGCAGGGTTCGCGGGTTGGGTCATCGGGCGGCGTGGGGGCGGTGCCGACACTGCCGCCGCCGACAACGACATCGACGAAAATCCGCCGCTCATCGCCGACGACGCCCTCCACACCGACGCACCCAGCCTGCGGCGGGCGGTCCTCGTGCTCGGTGCCGGTGTGATCGCCTGGGCGGTCCCGATGATCGCCGTCGTCGTGTTTACCGGCCGCGACAGTGTGTTCACCGAGCAGGGTGTGTTCTTCTCCGGCACCGTGCTGGTGACCTTCGGCGGGGCGTACGCGGTCCTCGCTTACGTCGCGCAACAAGCGGTACACACCTTCGGCTGGCTCACCTCCAGGGAGATGGTGCGAGGGCTGGGTCTGGCCGGAACCACACCGGGACCTTTGATCATGGTCGTCCAGTTCGTGGCGTTCCTCGGCGCTTACCGTAACCCCGGCGGCCTCGATCCCTGGGTGGCCGCGACCATCGGCGCTCTCCTGACCACGTGGGTCACATTCGTGCCGTCGTTCATGTTCATCTTCCTCGGCGCTCCGTATGTCGAGCGGCTCCGCAACAACACCCACCTGACGGCGGCACTGAACGGGATTACCGCCGCTGTCAGGTGGGTGTGATCGCCAATCTCGCGTTCTACTTCGCTGTTCACACACTCTTCGTAGATTCCTCGATTGTAGTGTGGGGTCCACTGCACCTGACGGTGCCGGACGTCAGTAGTTTTCGTCCGCTCGCGCTGGTCATCGGCGCCCTTGCCGTAGTGATGATCTACCGTCTGAAGTGGTCCGTGCTCCGGACTCTCGGGGTATGCGCACTCCTCGGACTGGCAGCCGGGTTGGTCGGACTGCCCGTCACCTGAGTACACGACCTCGCACACGTGCAGCGATCTGTCGGATACTCAGCCGTTCACGTCGTAGATCGGCGACCTGAATACGTTCGTCTGCCAATAGGCATCGCGGACTGATGGCGCGGACGCGAGTCGGTCCAACGGAGCGACGGTCCGCACCAGTTGTCCGGCGCGATAAACCGAATAGCCGCGGGCCCAGTTGGTGCCGGACGCGCGGGATACTCCAACTTCGCGGGCGGCTGCGCGGATGCTCACCCCCGGCTTCGCAATTCCATGAAGCGGCGACGCTTGTCTGAGGGTGGGCGCCGGCCAGGCCCCTTCTTGACACGACGAGACTGAATCGCATGTAAGTGTTTGTAGTGGCCGGCCCGGGGCTGGCTGACAGGATAGGTGTCGTCGCTACAACGCCGTGTGACTCATGAATCGCTTTGCTCCTTTTCGGATGCACTGGCCGGGGTTTGTCCACTCTGTTGTGGCGGCGACGCCGGTCCGGTCCTGCTTCGGTGGCTTGATTAGAAGCCTGCCCGACCCCGTTGCCTCGAGGTCGTGGCCCGTTACAGGCCTGCCTCGAAGTGCTCTTTCCGGGCCGACGCCGACAACGACGTCGCCCATCGGAAAGGACAACCGCCGCTATGCCTATCGTCGCAGATAACTACGAGATCGTCATCGGTGTAGATACCCACGCTGCCGCCCATGCGCTGTGTGTTGTGGCCGCTGTAACCGGTGCTGTGCAGGACAAAGCAAGTTTTCCAGCAAGTCCAGCGGGTCTCGATCGGGCCCGCACGTGGATTGCACACAGAGCAGGTCAACAAGCCGCCCTCGTCGTCATCGAAGGCATCGGCTCCTACGGAGCCGGACTCTCCGACCGCGTTCTTGCGGCGGGACTCCCGGTAGCCGAACCCTCCGACTTCTCGTTCGGCGGATCGGAGAGGAGTCGGTAAGACCGACGATCTCGACGCCGCTCGGATCGCCCGGTCGGTTCTGTCCGTCGACATCGATCGACTGCGCCGACCACGTGCGGACGGATCGCGAGTGGCGATGCGCGTTCTCGTGGTCGCACGCGAACAGATGACATGTGAACGGACGCGCGCGGTCAATGCGTTGACGGCTTTGGTTCGAACCGTCGAACTTGGTGTAGATGCACGAAAATCGTTGGCATACAGTCAGATAAAGGAGATCGCAACGTGGCGATCTCGGTCCGAGGACGCCACCACTGCGACGTGCCGAGCAGAGGCCGTGCGACTAGCCAAGAGGATTCGTGCGCTCGACTCGGAACTGATTGACAATCGAAAGTCTCTCGACGAATTGGTGAAGACCAATGCGCCGGAACTGACTGCCGCGGTTGGGGTGGGCGCAGTGGTTGCAGCGACTGTCCTGATCGCATGGTCACATGCAGGTCGGGTGCGCTCCGAGGCTGCGTTCGCCTCACTCGCCGGGACCTGCCCGGTCCCGGCTTCATCAGGTAACACGGTGCGCTACAGGCTCAATCGCGGCGGTGACCGCCGTCTGAACAGAGCACTGACCACCATCGTCATCGTGAGGATGCGGGTTGATCCCCAAACTCGCGCCTATGTCGAACGTCGACGAACCGAAGGCCGCACAACCAAGGAGATCATGCGATCCCTCAAGCGTTACGTCACCCGGCAGCTGTTCCGGACACTCGCCACTGCACACCCAATCTTGGTGTCTTGACAGATATAGAAGCATCCCGGCGAGTCCGGAGACTTACTGATTTGAGAACTCCGCAATTCGCGTAGTTCTGTGTTCACCGTAGTAGAACGCCTCGAGTTCGGCAGGAGGCACATCGCCGCAGTGCTCGTAGAGGCGTCGGTGGTTGAACCAGTTCACCCATTCCAACGTGGCGATTTCCACATGTTCGACTGTTCGCCATGGCCCGCGGGGTTTGATCAACTCGGTCTTGTAGAGCCCGTTGATCGTTTCGGCGAGCGCGTTGTCGTAGCTCGACCCGGTAGCCCCGATCGAGGCATCGATACCCACCTCAATAAGCCTGTCGGTGAACGCAATTGACGTATATTGATTGGGCTCAATCGGTGGAAGCAACATTCGAGGTCAGGAGGGTGTTGTGGGCAGACCATCGGATTGGGTGCGGGAGGTGACGGGCAGGGCTCCGATGAGGTCACCCGGAGCGCCGGGCCA
>NZ_LNAK01000048.1:0-4696 GCF_001445685.1 Rhodococcus sp. KB6
ACCCTCACCCGTCAGCGAGACGACGCCGCAGACAAGGGCCAGATCGGGCGGCAGAAGGTCTTCGACGGACTTATCCAGCGACTCGACGACACGGGCACTTGACATCGATCACCCACATAAACCGATGCCGACTTCAGGATCTCGTTGGCGCGCTTGAGTTCCCGATTCTCGGCTCGAAGTTTGCGCATCTCCGCTGCCATTTCGCTCGTCACACCGGGACGTATCCCGGCGTCGGTCTGAGCTCTCCGGACCCAGTTGAGCAGCGTTTGCGCTGTTCCGATGCCGAGTTTGTCAGCGACGGATTCGACTGCGGCCCACTCGGACGGGTACTCGTGTTGGACTTCTGAGACCATCCGCACTGCCCGCTCACGCAGTTCGGGCGGGTACCTCTTGTTCGTTGCTGAGGACATGACTCCATCTTTCCCAAAGGATGAAGTGATGTGCCCTGGGTTCCACGGAGTCGACATAGCTGGTTTCAGGCAACTGGCTGATTCGTGTGATGATGCAATTCGTACTCTATCGGGGTGCGCATTCCGAGGCTCGAATGTCTACGTTGACGGTTGTGAAAGATCTCCAGATACTCGAAGATAGCGTTCGCCAGTTCAATCCGGGTACGCCACCGTTTTCGATTTAGAAGCGCGGTTTGCATTCTGCCCCAGAATGATTCGATTGTGGCGTTGTCGTAGCAGTCACCGACAGATCCCATCGACGGAACCAGCCCTGAGTCGTGCGCCCGGCGGGTGAATGTCCAGGACGTGAATTGCACTCCGTGGATGCTCTCCTGAGAGTCAAGCTGCCTTTCGATGCGGTCGGGTGTTCGGAGTAATGGTCTGCTGTCCGGGGTTGAGGAGGTAGTAGATCTCGCGAGCCAGGTAGCGTTTCAGGCACCGAATGGTTTCCAGTTTCGAGTGGCCTTCGCTGGTCTTCTTCTCTACGTAGGCCTGGGTTTTCGGGTCGAGTCGAATACGGCCGATGACGACCAGATGCAAGGCTCGGTTGGCTTGTCTGTCGCCGCCTCGATTGAGACGGTGTCGTTGGGTCATGCCAGAAGATGCGGGTAGCGGCGCGACACCGCAGAGCATCGCGAACGCAGCCTCGGATTTCATCCGATCGGAATTGTCGCCGACGGTGACAAGCATCTGGCCGGCGACCTCGATACCGATTCCGACTCGCTCGAGCAGTTGAGGTGCGAGCGCTTTCACGATCGGGTTGATCAGTTCGTCGAGATCGGCGATCTCGTCGGTCAATTCGAGATAGCGGCGAGCCAGGGATTTCAGCGAAACCCGGTAGGCGGTCACAGGATCGGTAGCGTTCGAGACATCCGGCCGCCACGCGGCGAGGAGGCGTATCAGCTGCATCCGCGTCAGATCGCGGACCTGCTCGCGCAGCTCGTCGGGAGCGGAGATGATCGTCATCCGCAATAGTTGCAGCGCACTGCGCCGCTCTCGTACCGAATGGGCTCGGGTCACCCTCAACACACGAAGTGACTCGACGGCACCATCTTTCGATTTCGGGGTGGTGGTGCGCCGGTTGGTTTTGGCTGCACGCGCTGCGTTAATGGCATCGAGGTCGTCGTTTTTGCCCTTACGGCGGCGGTCCGACCGATCGGGGCGGTCCACCTCGAGTACCGTCACGCCCGCTTTAGCAAGGTGGCGGGTCAGCCCAGCTCCGTAGGAGCCAGTGCCCTCGACACCGATCCGGATCAGAGTGCCGTACTCGCCGATCCAGGTCAGCATGGTTCGGTAACCAGTTCGGGTGGTGGGAAAACTGCGAGTCCCGAGGACTGTGTCGTCGGTATCGATCACCGCGGCGACATGCAATTCTTTGTGGGTATCGACCCCGGCGAACACTTCCCGGTCTTGATCGAGACCAGCTTTGTCAGGCATCCTTGTCATGTCGCTTTCCTCTCCGTTGACCGATGAGCAAGGCGGCGCCGCGCATCGACCGAACCGGCGGACAAGACAGTGATGAGCACCTGGTGGTGCAGGCTCTCCTCAGGTCACCCCGACGGTGAGGCGTAGCGCCTCACCGGGCGTTCCCAGGAACCGACAGATCCAAGGAAAGACACACGATCGTCGATCGGAGTGCGGGTCAGGAACACTGGGAACACCCGGCACCAGCATTCTCTCGTCTCCATGCGTTAACGGTCAGGAAATCCGAAAACACCGGCACAAACAGTCTCACTATCGGAGTGAATCACGGTTCCTTCGAGCGGTGCACGGTTGGAGATGGCCATCGAGAGCGCGTTGGTCACCAGCGCGGAGGTTTGACTGGAATCGATCGACCACCCCACGACCCGTCTTGAAAACGCATCCAGGACAACCGCGCAGAAAACCTTACCTTCACGAGCTTGGATTCCAGCAATCGTCGCAACACTCGTGATTACGAGACTTCCAGTAAAGCACTCAGGCGCTCGGCAGGGGTGTCCCAGTCGAGCGATTTCCGGGGTCGGTCGTTAAGCTCCTCCGCGACGGCCAAGAGTTTGTCGACGCTATGCGCTGCCAGGTCGGTACCGCGCGGGAAGTATTGGCGGAGAAGCCCGTTGGTGTTCTCGTTGCTGCCGCGCTGCCAGGGAGCGCCCGCGTCTGCGAAGTAGACGTCGAAGTTGGTCGCGGCGGCGAATGCCCGGTGCTCGGCCATCTCGGCGCCTTGGTCCCAGGTCAGAGTTCCTCGCAGCGATGCGGGCAGATGACGGACGGTGGTAATGAGAGAGTCGCGGACGGCTTCGGCAGTCCGTTCACGTCCGAGGTGCCCGAGCATCACGAAGCGGGAGGAGCGTTCGACTAGTGTCGCGATCGCCGATCCACCCAGCGCACCGATGATGAGATCGCCCTCCCAATGACCTGGCACTTTTCGCGAGTCAACCTCTGCCGGCCGATTGCTGATCGAGTTCATCGGGTCGACGAACCGCGGCCGACGGGCATCGGACTGCCTATGTGGCTTGCGCGCAATTCGACCGCGGCGCAGTTGCTTTCCGAGTTCCCGTGTGAGATCGCCCCGGGCGTGCACGTAGATCGCTTGATAAATCGTCTCGGTGCTCGCACGCATTTCCGGCGTGGTCGGGAAGTCCTTGACCAGTCGGTGACTGATCTGTTGCGGCGACCACCTTTTCGCCAGTTTCCCTTGGACATAGGAACGAAGCTCGGCATTGGCAACCAGCTTCGCCTGCCGCGGCCTGGCCCGATGCTTCACCGACAGCCGATGCGCCGTATGAGGCATATATCCCCTCACCGAGACTGTGTTGCGCTTGAGTTCTCGGCTGATCGTCGACGGTGCGCGTCGCATCTGCGACGCGATCGCCCGGATCGACAACCCCGCACGCCGTAGGTCCTGCAACTGCTCGCGTTCGAGCAGGCTGAGGTAGCGGGGATGGATGATCTTCTCGACGACGTTGAGGTCGACACTTCCGCCGATCGCGCGAGTTCTTCGTTCTGGCACAACATCATTGTTCTTTACGGGGTACCGCACCACCCGACCGTCGGGATAGACCCGCCCCCGGTTGATGATCGTGATGCCCTTGTCCCAGTCGGTCGCCGATCGGGCATCGGCCCCGACGCGAGCCCTCGCCTCTACGCGCGTGAGTCCCGCAGCTCGCAGACGCAGGAACTCTTCACGCCGCGGGTTGACCTTGCGTGCCTCGCTGGTCGATATCCCTGCTTTCCGCGCCCACGCATAAGCGGTTGGCCGATGAATCCCCAGCTCATGAGCAACAGTCGAGATGATTTCCCGCTCGCGAACGAGCCGCAAGAACTCAGCTTTCAGTTCCGCGGGGTAAGTGCGCGGCGCCGTCCGCGCCATGGTCAGCCCTGTCTTCCGCAACCAGTTGTAGCCTGCGTCTTCATGAACGCCGACTGCACGCGCTGCAGCGCGGACCGTGCCACCTCTATCGAGTAGTCGGAAGAATTCTTCCTTCTGCTGATCCGTGTACTTTTTGCCAGCCATTGCAACACCTTCCAGTAGGTGTTGCGACGATTGCTGGAATCCAAGGAGTGCGATGTTCGGTGATATCAGTGACCCACAACCGATTTGGCTGTTCACGGGTGAACATCCGGTTGACCAGGTCGCCGGCTGTCGGTGTCTGATGTCGAGATTTCGGCCGTCTGGTCCCGGGTAGGCCTTTGATGCCGGCGCGCGACATCACGGCCTCGATTTGGTTGTGTCCGACGGACAGACCGAGTCCAAGGGTGAGCTCGGCGTGAATGCGCCTGGCGCCGTATGTACCGCGAGATGCGGCATGCACTGCGGTGATCTGTTCAAGTAGCCAGGTGTGCCGCAGAGCGCGTAGTGACGGTGGTCGGTTGCGCCATTCGTAGTACCCCGCTTCGGACACCTTCAGTAGGCGACAGGACGCCTGCACAGGTAGTCCTTCCGCGGCCATTGTCGCTATGGCCGCGAATCGCCTTTTGGGTCGTGTGGCTCTTTCAGCAGCTCACGGGACCGTTTCAGTATTGCGACTTCGTTCTCGAGTTCACGGATACGTCTTTTCGCCGAGGTGAGCTCGGATTGTTCGAGGCGTGAGAGTCCTGGTACCTGCCCCGTGTCGATCAGGTCCTGTTTGCGCCAACCGTAGATCGTCTGTGTCAATGGCCACGAAGTTCTCCCCGTAGGCGGCCAGTAGTTCTCCCCGCTGGTGGCCACGGGTTCTCCCCGGTGGCGGCCAGTTGTTTTTCCCCACCCGCTTTCTGATTTGGGTTAG
>NZ_LNAK01000049.1:0-14092 GCF_001445685.1 Rhodococcus sp. KB6
GTCGTATATGGTGCCGTCGCAGTTTGTGGTGTTGGATGCGTTGCCGCTCAATGCTTCGGGGAAGTTGGATCGGAAGTTGTTGCCGGAGCCGGTGTTCGAGGTTGCGGTGTTCCGGGCTCCGGTGACGGCCGTGGAGGAGATCGTTGCGTCGGTGTTTGCCGAGGTGTTGGGTGTTGATCGTGTGGGTCTCGATGACGATTTCTTCGAGCTCGGCGGCAACTCTCTCAACGCCACTCGCACGATCAAACGAATCGCCGATGCTCTCGACACCGAACTTTCGGTTCGAGTTCTGTTCGAAGCATCCACGGTGCAGGATCTCGCAGCGCACGCCGAAAGCCGGACCGGGTCGGGTGGGCGAGTCGCGCTGACCGCGGTCGAGCGGCCAGAGCGGATTCCGCTTTCGTTGGCGCAGCAGCGTATGTGGTTCCTCAACCGATTCGACGGGAGTGCAGCGGCATACAACATCCCGATGGCGCTGCGCCTTCAGGGCGATCTTGACGTCTCGGCGCTGAGCGCGGCGATTTCTGATGTGATCGGGCGGCACGAATCACTTCGAACCGTCTACCCGGAAATCGGAGACGGTCCGGTGCAGGTCGTCAAGCCCGTGTCGAGTTGGTCGGACGAAATCGTCGCAGAACCGACTGGCGTGGACGAACTCGAAGGTGAGTTGGTCGCGCTGGCGTCGACGCGCTTCGACGTCACACGCGAGATTCCGATTCGTATCCGGTTGTTCCAGTTGGCTTCCGACGAATACGTACTCGGTGTCGCGATTCATCATATTTCCGCCGACGGTTCCTCGATGGCACCGTTCGCTCGGGATGTCGTGACCGCATACGCCTCGCGGGTTGCCGGGTACACACCGTCCTGGGCTCCTCTCGACGTTCAGTACGCCGACTACAGCCTGTGGCAGCGAGAGGTGCTGGGCAGTGAGGAAGACGCGGGATCTATTGCTTCGCAGCAGATTGCGTATTGGAGCAATGCTCTTGCCGGGCTGCCTGATCAGCTTGCACTTCCCGCCGACCGGCCGCGCCCCGCGACGCAGTCATTCCGCGGTGGTTACCTGGACTTCGATATCGATGCAGAGTTGCATGCTCGGTTGAGCGGTCTTGCCAGGGCAAACAATTCGACGCTGTTCATGCTCACGCACACTGCGTTCGCGATGTTGTTGGCTCGACTGTCCGGAACCGAGGACATCGCGGTGGGTACACCCATTGCAGGACGTGGTGAGCGGGCACTCGACGATCTCATCGGCATGTTCGTGAACACCTTGGTGTTCCGTACGCAGATCGACAGCGGCGCGCCGTTCCTCGACCTGCTCGGACGTGTCAGGCAGACCGACCTTCAAGCATTTGCACATTCGGACGTTCCTTTCGAGCGACTCGTGGACGTGCTCAACCCACCACGTTCGACCGCTCGTCATCCGCTCTATCAGGTCGGCTTCCTCTTCCAGAACATGGAAACCGGAGGGCTCGAGCTTCCGGGGCTCACCGTCAAGGGCGTCGATATCGACAACGGGGTCGCGCAGTTCGATCTTCAGTTGATCGTCAGTGATCGGTACGACGCGAACGGATCTGCAGCCGGCATCACGTCGATGTTCAGCTACGCGCATGATCTGTTCGACGAGTCGACCGTGCAGGACTTCGCCGATCGATTCGTGCGATTGCTCGCGGAGATCGCGTCCGATCCGTCGTTGACCGTCGGCGACTTCGCGCTGCTGGATTCGTCCGAGAGCGACCGGATCCTGAACCGCTGGAACGAGACCGATCACTCCGTCCCGGGAGTCACTCTGGTCGAACTGTTCGACGAGCAGGTCGGTTCGAACCCGGGTGCGGTGGCAGTGATCGCCGGGAACACGTCGCTGACCTACGCCGAGTTCGATGCACGTGTGAACCGTCTCGCACGCCATCTGATTGCAACCGGTGTCGGTCCGGAGTCGTTGGTCGCGTTGGCAATCGAGCGATCGGTCGAACTGCTGGTCGCCATGTACGCGGTGGTGAAGGCAGGTGGTGGATACGTACCGATCGATCCGAACCACCCGGCGGACCGCATCGAGTACGTGTTGACCATGGCAGATCCGGTCTGCGTCCTCACTGCCTCGACCACTGCGAAGAATCCGGCGTTCGGTGATTCCGTGATCGAGGTGGACACGATCGATCTCGCGTCCTACGCGGAAGCGACGGTTACCGATGCGGATCGGATTGCTCCACTGCGAGTGGGCAACACCGCCTACGTGATCTTCACGTCGGGATCGACGGGGCGACCGAAGGGCGTCGCGATCTCGCATCAGGCGGTGGTCAACCAGATTCTCTGGAAGCGCGATCAGTACAGCCTGGACCGATCCGATGCGATGGTGCTCAAGACCGCGGCAACGTTCGACCTCTCGGTCTGGGAGTTCTGGTCGGCACTGACTTCCGGTGCACGACTGGTGATTGCCGAACCCGAAGGTCACAAGGACCCGAGCTACCTGCTCGACCTGATGACCCGGGAGAAGATCACGACGCTCCACGTGGTGCCGTCGATGCTCGCGATGTTGCAGTCGGCATCGGAAAATGGCCTTCCGGAATCACTTCGTCAGGTGCTTGCGATCGGTGAAGCGTTGCCGGCCGCGACCGCGACCGAGTTCGCAGAACTCAGCGACGCCCAGTTGGTGAATCTGTACGGTCCGACCGAGGCCGCAGTCTCGGTGACAGCGCACGTCGTCGGCTCGGACGATACGACCTCGGTGCCGATCGGTGCCCCCGAATGGAACACGCAGGTGTTCGTGCTCGACACACGTTTGCATCCGGTCCCCGTCGGAGTCACCGGGGAGCTTTACCTCGCCGGTGCCCAGCTTGCTCGCGGCTATCACGGGCGCGCGGATCTGACGTCGGAACGATTTGTGGCCAACGTCTTCGGTGACGCGGGTTCGCGGTTGTACCGCACGGGCGACCTCGTCCGGTGGACGGAGAACGGCGAACTCGACTACGTGGAGCGCGCCGACTTCCAGGTCAAGATCCGTGGCTACCGCATCGAACTCGGTGAGATCGAAGCGCTTCTTCGCAAGCAGGCCAGCGTGGACTCCGCGGTGGTGGTGGCCAAGTCGGATGCGCGTACCGGTGATCGACTTGTCGGCTACGTCGTTCCTCAAAGCGGGGAAAGCATCGATGTCGAAACCTTGAAGCGGACTCTTGTGGCTGAGTTGCCGAGTTACATGGTGCCGGCGGCATTGATGGTCTTGGACGAACTACCGCTCAACATCAACGGCAAGGTCGATCGCAAAGCCCTGCCCGACCCCGAATTCGAGGCGACCGAATTCCGTGCGCCGACCAACCCCGTCGAAGAGATCGTGGCGGGTGTGTTCGCTGACGTACTCGGTGTGGCGAGGGTCGGACTCGACGACGACTTCTTCGAGCTCGGCGGAAACTCTCTCGTCGCGACGCAGGTCGTGTCGAGGCTGGGTGAGGCGTTGGACGCGCAGATTCCGGTCCGCGTGATCTTCGAGGCGTCGACTGTCGGGGCATTGGCGTCGAGGGTTCTCGAACACGCGGGATCTGGTGGCCGCCCACCGTTGGTGGCTCAGGTGCGTCCGCACGAGATTCCGCTGTCGTTGGCGCAGCAACGTATGTGGGTGCTCAATCAGTTCGACAAGACCTCGGGTGCGTACAACATCCCCGTCGCGATCCGGCTGTCCGGCGCACTCGATGTCGACGCACTTCACTCAGCGGTGTCGGATCTGATCGAGCGTCACGAAGTGCTCCGGACGGTATACCCGGACCGGGGCAACGGACCGGTTCAGATGATCCTGCCTCGCTCCGCAGCGGCGGTGGGACTGGAAGTGATCGCAACCGACGAAGCGTCGGTCGCCGAGCAGGTGGCTGACACAGTTCGCGAGGGCTTCGATGTCACGACAGCCGTTCCGTTGCGAATCCGTCTCTTCGAGGTCGACGAATCCGAGCGGGTCCTCGTCGTTGTCATTCACCACATCAGCGGTGACGGCTTCTCGATGGCTCCGTTGATCAGAGACACCATGGTTGCGTACACCGCACGTATCGGCGGGGAGACCCCGGAGTGGGCTCCGCTCGAGGTGCAGTACGCCGACTACACGCTGTGGCAGCGTGATGTCCTCGGATCGCCGGAGGACGCGGACAGTCAGCTGGGCCGTCAACTCGCGTACTGGGTGAACGAGCTCAAGGGCACTCCGGAGCTTCTGGAACTGCCGACCGACCGGCCGCGGCCGGCGCGGGCCAGCATGCGCGGTGCGGAATTCGAGTTTGCCGTCGATTCCGAGACCACGGACCGGCTCGCGACGATCGCACGGGAGCAGAACTCGACAGTCTTCATGGTGGTTCACACTGCCCTGGCCGTGCTGTTGGCGAAGATGAGTGGATCGAACGACATCGCAATCGGTACGCCGATCGCGGGTCGAGGTGAGCGGGCGCTCGACGATCTTGTCGGGATGTTCGTCAACACGTTGGTCTTGCGAACGGAGATCGCGCCTGCTTCGACGTTCGTCGACGTTCTGGCACACGTGAAGGACAAGGACTTGTCGGCATTCGCCAATGCCGACGTACCGTTCGAGCGGTTGGTCGACGAACTGGGGCGAGAGCGCTCTCACGCATACTCGCCGCTCTTCCAGGTCATGCTCACCTTCCAGAACATGGCTCTCGGTACGTTCCAGCTCCCGGGCCTCGAGCTCTCTGCGGTCGACAACGGTTTCGACCAGGCGATGTTCGATCTGCAGCTCACCGGTATCGAGCAATTCGACGATGCCGGGGTGCTGTCCGGGCTGAGGATGCGTTTCACCTATGCGACCGACCTGTTCGACGAATCGACCATCGCGCTTTTTGCGGCGCGATTCGGGCGGGTGCTCGAAGAACTGGTGACCGATCCCGGGGTCGTGATTCGCACGATCGACATCGTGACCGAGCAGGAACGTGAGGAAGCGAGCGCTGCCGAGCCGAAGTCCGCGGCGGACCTACCCGAACTGGCAGCCGCAGCGGCGGCCGCCGATCCTGAGGCAATTGCGTTCACCCACGGTGATCAGGCTGTCACCTTCGGTGAGTTGTCGACCAAGCTCGTTGCCATGCGTACCGCCATGGGGGCTGCTCTCGCCCCCGATGCTCTGGTTTCTGTGTCGCTCGCCGGACTTGTTCCGGGCATCCTGCCGGCACTTGGCGTCGACGGTCTCGCCACACTTGTGAGCTCGGTGATAGCTGACGCACAGTCGGTGTCAGCGGGCCGTGGGGGTACGGCCGGGTAACATTCAGTATTTGCCCAGTGAACGCCTCCGGCCGAGCAGAACGCTGTGCTCGACCGGGGCGCACTTCACGAAAGTCAGTTGGAGGAAGTGTAGATGTCCGTCGGTATTCCGGGACCGCAGTCGCTGACGATCGAAGATCTGCCGAAGTTGGTGGCTGCAGTTGCGGCGGTAGATCCTGATCGTGTGGCTCTGAGCCACGGTGGAACCGAAATCAGCTACGGACGACTCAATGACGAGTTGGTCACTCTCGACACCGCGATGGGTGGGGCATTGGGGGCGGATGCCCTGGTTCCTGTTGTCGTTTCCACGGTGCTGCCAGAGCTGATCGGCAGCGAGGCCGACGGTCTCGGCGCGGTGGTCGACCGTCTCATCACCGACGGCACTTCGATCGTGGAGGTCGCGTCGGAGTCCGATGCACACGTGACCCTCGCAGGACTCTTCGACGAGCAGGTCGAGCGGACGCCGGATGCGCTCGCGCTGGATTACGCCGGAACGCAGCTCACTTACGCGCAGTTCGACGCGCGGGCGAACCGCCTGGCCCGTGAACTCGTCGCGGCAGGTGTCGGACCGGACAGCCTCGTCGGTCTCGCGATGCGTCGATCGATCGATCTCCTCGTCTCGATGTACGCGATCGTCAAGGCCGGCGGCGCGTACGTTCCACTCGACCCGGATCATCCTGCCGACCGTCTCGCTTACGTACTCGAGATCGCGAAGCCCACGGCTGTGCTCACACGTACGTCCGATGCCGTGGTGCTGCCGCACGGTACGCCCACGCTCGACGTCGACACCCTCGACTTGTCGGGTCGTGCCGAGACAACTGTCACCGACGCCGACCGGTTGGCGCCGCTGCGCGCGGACAACACTGCGTATGTCATCTTCACGTCCGGATCGACCGGACGCCCCAAAGGCGTTGCAGTCTCTCACCGTGCCATCGTCGCGAACCTGCAATGGCGTCAGACCGAGTACGGATTCACTGCCGACGACGTGATCTTGCAGAAGACACCCTTCACTTTCGATGTGTCCGTGTGGGAGTTCTTCTGGCCGCTGCAGGTCGGTGCATCGCTGGTGATCGCGGAACCCGACGGACATCGTGATCCGGTGTACGTGGCTCGCACGATGATCGAGCGCGGAGTGACGGCGGTGCACTTCGTGCCGTCGATGCTCGCCGTGTTCGTCGCCGAACCCCTTGTTGCGCAGGTCAAAACCCTTCGCTACGTGTTCGCTTCCGGTGAGGCGTTGCCGGCTCGAACGGCGGCACGTCTGCGCGAGGTCAGCAGCGCTGGACTCCACAACCTGTACGGCCCGACCGAAGCCGCCGTCGACGTGACTTATTACGAAACCGGCGAGCAGGATCAGGTGTCGGTGCCGATCGGTGCAGCAGTTGCGGACACCGAGCTCCTGGTGCTCGACGATGCGCTGCGGCCCTCGCCGTCGGGTGTAGCAGGAGAGCTCTATCTTGCCGGGATTCAGCTGGCCAGGGGATACGTGTCGCGTCCCGATCTCACGGCAGACCGCTTCGTGGCGCGGCCCGGCGCTACTGACGGATCCCGGATGTACCGAACCGGAGACCTGGTGCGCTGGCGCGGTGCCGGAGCGAACCGTCAGCTCGAATACATCGGTCGCACCGACTTTCAGGTCAAGCTCCGCGGTCTGCGCATCGAGCTCGGTGAGATCGAGGCGGCACTGCTCGATTGCGAAGGTGTTTCCCAAGCCGTGGTGATCGTCCATTCGGACGAAACGATCGGTGACAACTTGGTGGCCTACATCGTCGCCGAGGGTATCGATTCTGAGAATCTGACGTCGTCGCTTGGCGAACGGCTACCCGACTACATGATCCCTGCCATGTTCGTCGAACTGGACGAGTTTCCGCTCAACGCCAGCGGCAAACTGGATCGAAAGGCTTTGCCCACACCCGAATTCGCGTCGAAGACGGTTGAGTATCGCGAGCCCGCGACACCCACCGAAGCCGGTGTGGTCGCGATCTTTGCCGATCTACTCGGGCAGGATCGGGTAGGGGCAGATGACGGCTTCTTCGAACTTGGCGGCAACTCATTGCTCGCCACTCGCGTGGTTGCGCGGATCAATGCCGAACACGGCATCGCCATCGACATGCGCAACTTCTTCGACGCACCCACCGCCGCAGAACTTGCCGTCTTCATCGACGAAGCGAAAATCTCAGAAGACCGCAAGGCTCACGTTCCCCTGATCCCTCGCGAGCGCCCCGAGTTGGTTCCGCTGTCTTTGGCACAGCAGCGCATGTGGTTCCTCAATCGATTCGAACCAGAATCGGCAGTCGACCATATTCCGGTCGCGCTGCGGCTCAGCGGAGCGCTCGATGTCGATGCGTTGCAAGGCGCACTCGAGGATTTGATCGAGCGGCACGAGATCCTTCGGACTGTGTACCCGGAGGTCGACGGCGTCGGATATCAGCGCCTGGTCGACATTGCAGCCGTGGTACCGAACCTGACTCCCATACGGGTGGACGAGTCGGCGATCGTCGAGCGCGTGACCGACTTCGTGACTCCGGGATTCGACGTGACCACCGAGGTTCCGATTCGGGCGGCACTCTTCCAATTCGCCGCCGACGAATTCGTCCTCGTGTTCGTCGTCCATCACATCAGCGGTGACGGGTTCTCCATGGGACCGTTGACCAAGGACATCGTTTCGTCTTATGTGTCTCGGACACAGGGAATTTCGCACGATCTTGCTCCGCTGCCCGTACAGTTCGCCGACTTTGCACTGTGGCAGCGCGAGGTTCTCGGCAGTGAAGACGACCCGGATTCTCTGATCACTCGCCAGGTCGACTACTGGCGCCACGCGTTGGCCGGTATCCCCGATCAGCTCGATCTTCCGTCGGACCGCCCGCGCCCGCGCGTCGCGTCGAACCGGGGAGCCGGGCACACATTCACGATCGAGCCGGATCTCCACCAGGCTCTCAATCGAATTGCGCTCGACAACAACGCATCTCTGTTCATGGTGTTGCACAGTGCCGTGGCGATTCTGCTGGCGCGGTTGTCGGGGACTTCGGACATCGTGATCGGCACTCCGGTCGCCGGTCGAGGCGATCAAGCTCTCGACGACCTGATCGGAATGTTCGTCAACACACTCGTCCTCCGCACGGAGGTTGATCTCGAAGCTTCGGCACGGGACATGATTTCGCGGGCGCGCGAATCCGACCTCAGCGGCTTCGGGCACGCCGATGTGCCATTCGAACGACTGGTGGAGGTACTCAACCCCGCCCGGTCTCAGGCACGGAACCCGTTGTTCCAGGTGATGCTCTCGCTGCAGAACTTGGGACAGAGCATGCAGCAAAGTCTGGAGGTTCCGGGACTGCGCATTTCCGGTCTGGACGTAGAGTCGTCGGCCGCGAAGTTCGACCTCCAATTCACTGTGTGGGAATCTGATACCGCGGACAAGGTCGGTGGTTTGACCGTCGCACTGGTCTATGCGACCGACCTGTTCGACGAGTCGTCTGCCAAATCAATCGGAAAGCGGTTGATTTCAGTTCTCGAAGCAGTGGTTGCCGATCCCTCGGTTCGGGTTGGTGATGTGGATATGTTCGATTCGGGTGAGCGATCTTTGGTGCTCGAGTCGTGGAATGGCACTGCGCATGAGGTTGCGGATGTGTCGTTGGTGGACGTGTTCGATGCTCAGGTTGCGGCGTCGCCGGATTCGGTAGCTGTGTCGTTCGAGGGTGTTTCGCTGTCATATGCGGAGTTCGATTCGCGGGTGAATCGTCTTGCCCGGTACCTGGTTTCGGTGGGTGTGGGACCGGAGTCGTTGGTGGGTGTGGCGGTACGTCGGTCGGTTGATTTGTTGGTTGCGGTTTACGGCGTGCTCAAGGCTGGCGGTGGGTATGTTCCGGTGGATCCGGATCAGCCTGCGGAGCGCAATGCGTACGTGTTGGAGTCGGCGTCGCCGGTATGCGTGATCAGTACCTCTGACGTTGGATTCGATGCCGGTGTGGTACCGGTGGTCGAGGTTGATGTTGTTGATGTGTCTGGTTTTTCGGATACCTCTGTTTCGGATATCGATCGGGTCTCGCCTTTGCGGTCGGGCAATGCGGCGTATGTGATTTTCACGTCGGGGTCGACGGGGCGTCCGAAGGGTGTGTCGGTTTCGCATGCGGCGATTGTGAATCGGTTGGCGTGGATGCAGGACGAGTACGGGTTGGATTCGTCGGATGTGGTGTTGCAGAAGACGCCGTTCACGTTCGATGTGTCGGTGTGGGAGCTTTTCTGGCCGTTGCAGGTTGGTGCTCGGTTGGTGGTGGCTGTGCCGGATGGGCATCGTGACCCGCGGTATTTGACGTCGGTCATTGTGGGGGAGGGTGTGACGACGGTGCATTTCGTGCCGTCGATGCTCGAGGTTTTCGTGACGGATTCGTCTGTGGCTGCGTGTGTTTCGCTGACTCGGGTGTTCGCGTCAGGTGAGGCGTTGCCGGCGAGTGTTGTTGCCGATGTGTGGGCTGTGTTGCCGGGTGTCGGGGTGCACAATTTGTATGGTCCGACCGAGGCGGCGGTGGATGTGACGTTCCACGAGGTGGTGCCGGCGGATGTTCTGGGGGTGCCGATCGGTGCTCCGGTATGGAATACGCAGGTGTTTGTTCTGGACTCTCGATTGAGTCCGGTGCCGGTAGGTGTTGCGGGTGAGCTGTATCTGGCGGGTGTTCAGCTGGCTCGTGGGTATGTGGGTCGGCCGGATTTGTCGTCGGATCGATTTGTGGCGAATCCGTTCTCGGGTGATGGTGGGCGGATGTATCGCTCCGGTGATGTGGTGCGGTGGACTGCGTCGGGCGAGTTGGAGTACATCGGGCGTAGTGACTTTCAGGTGAAGTTGCACGGTTTGCGGATCGAGCTCGGTGAGATCGAGTCGGTGATTCGTGAGCACGAGTCGGTGTCGTCGGTAGTTGTGGTTGTGCGTGAGGATGTGTTGGTTGCGTACGTTACGGCCGCTGGTGGTGTGGTGGACGTTGACGAGTTGAAGAGAGTTGTTGCGGGTCGTCTGCCGGGTTACATGGTGCCGGCGGTGGTGATGGTGCTGGAAGAGTTGCCGTTGGGTGTGTCGGGGAAGTTGGATCGGAAGCTTCTTCCGGATCCGGTGTTCGTGGCGCGCGAGTTTCGGGCACCGTCGAGTGTCGCCGAAATCGCTGTGGCCGGCGTCTTCGGAGATGTTCTCCGGTTGGAACAGGTCGGTCTGGATGACGACTTCTTCGAGCTCGGCGGAAACTCTTTGGTCGCAACGCAGTTGGTGGCTCGCGTAGGTCAAGCGCTCGACACTCAGGTTCCGGTGAGGGTGTTGTTCGATGCTTCGACTGTCGAAGGTTTGGCAGCGCAGGTTGAGTTGATCGCAGGGGCAGGAGGGAGGACCGCGCTCGTGGCCCGCCCACGGCCGGCGTTGATCCCACTCTCACTAGCTCAGCAGCGAATGTGGTTCCTCAGCCGCTTCGATCCTGATTCTGCCGTCAACAACATTCCAATCGCATTGAATATCAAAGGCGTCCTGAATGTTTCGGCGCTGAGGCATGCGATTTCTGATGTAATCGAACGCCACGAGTCGCTCCGGACCGTCTATCCGGAGCAAGGTGGACAAGGACACCAGGTAGTCCTCCCGTCGTCCGAGGTGCCGGTTGAACTGACACCGAAGGTCATCGACGCCTCGCATATTCACAACGAACTTCTGAGTTTCGCGCTCCAGGGTTTCGACGTGACGTCAACCGTTCCGGTTCGAGTCGGGTTGTTCGAACTTGCAGAGGATTCGTACGTTCTGGCCTTCGTTGTGCACCACATCGCAGCGGACGGCTTCTCGATGCGCCCGTTGACTCGGGATGTCATGGTTGCCTACACCGCTCGGGTTTCGAACGGCGTTCCGAATTGGACTCCGCTCGAGGTGCAGTACGCCGATTATGCACTCTGGCAGCGGGAGGTCCTCGGCGACGAGGACGACCCGGATTCGTTGATCTCGGCTCAGCTGGACCACTGGCGCTCCGTCCTCCGTGATTCTCCGGAAGTGCTTGCGTTACCGGCTGACCGATCCCGCCCGGTCGTCGCCTCGAATCGTGGCGCTACGTATCGCTTCTCCGTCAGCGAAGAGATTCGGTCGAGCTTGGACTCACTCGCACGCGAGCGGAACGCATCGCTGTTCATGGTGGTGCATTCGGCCCTCGCCGTGCTTCTCGCAAGGTTGTCCGGTACCAGTGACATCGTGATCGGTACTCCGGTTGCAGGGCGAGGCGAAAAGGCGCTCGACGATGTGATCGGTATGTTCGTGAATACACTGGTCCTGCGGACTCCTGTTGACCTCGCCAGTTCGTTCAGTGCGCTCGTCTCGGCAACGCGGAGGACAGACCTTCAGGCGCTCGGCAATGGCGATGTTCCGTTCGAGCGGCTGGTCGAGGTGCTCGATCCCACCCGATCGCAGGCACATCACCCGCTGTTCCAGGTCGCGTTGTTCTTCCAGAACATGTCGCAGGATGCTTTGGAGCTTTCGGGATTGGAAGTCTCAGGCGTCGAGTTCGATGCCGGTATCGCGAAATTCGATCTTCAACTTACTCTCGCTCCCCGCGTCGAAGATGCGCTCGAAGACGGCATGTTCGCCGAGTTCGCATACGCCACAGATCTGTTCGACGAGTCGACGATTCGTGGATTCGCCGATCGGTTCACCAGGATCCTCGAACAGGTGGTCGTGGATCCGTCGATCACCGTGGGTGACATCGAGCTGTTGGACGAGGCCGAGCGCGAGTCGCTGTTGACTGCGCGCAACTCCACCGCACATGACGTCGGGAACAGTGAGACATTGGCTTCGCTGTTCGACACTCGCGTTGCGTTGGCACCCGATGCTGTTGCCGTGGTGTTCGACGGCCAGTCGCTGACCTATGGCGAGTTGTCGGAACGTGTGAACAAATTGGCACGCAAGCTGATCGAAGATGGTGTCGGGCCCGAATCGTTGGTGGCCTTGGCGATGCGTCGATCGCTCGATCTGGTAGTAGGTATGTACGCGGTGATCGCCGCGGGCGGAGCCTACGTGCCCTTGGATCCCGATCACCCCGCCGAGCGAATCGGGCACATCCTCACGACGGCCGATCCAGTCTGTGTGCTGTCGACGACGAGGGACGCTTTCGTAGCGCCGAACGGCGCCGACGTGCTGTTGATCGACAATGTCGATCTTTCGAGCTACTCGGCTTCAGTCATTTCCGATGCTGATCGTCGCGGTCGTCTGCATGATGTGAATGCCGCCTACGTGATCTTCACCTCGGGTTCCACGGGCAAGCCCAAAGGCGTTGCGGTGTCGCATCACGCCATCGTGAACCAGGTCCTGTGGATGCAGGATCAGTACGCCATCGGCCCAGAAGACGTCTATTTGCAGAAGACTGCTACGACATTCGACGTCTCGTTGTGGGGATACTTCACTGCGCTTTTGTCCGGTACGAGAGTGGTGCTGGCATCTCACGACGGCCATCGAGATCCCGCGTATCTGGCTCGTCTGATCGAAGATCATCGGGTGACGCTGACGGACTTCGTTCCATCGATGTTGACCGTCTTCGCGACTTCGGTTCCGGAACACGCATTGGTGTCACTGAGGGACGTATTCGTGATCGGTGAGGCATTGCCGGTCGAGACGGTGCGTGCATTCGCTCAGGTGTCGTCTGCAGGCCTGCACAATGTGTACGGCCCAACCGAGGCTGCGGTCTCGATCACCTACTACGAGGTCGATGGATCGGAATCAACAGGGATTCCGATCGGGGTGCCCGAGTGGAACTCGCAGGTCTACGTGTTGGACAGTCGGTTGCAGCCGGTGCCGGTAGGCGTTGCGGGTGAGCTGTATCTGGCCGGTGATCAACTGGCGCGCGGTTACGTCGCGCGACCCGATCTCACCAGTGATCGTTTTGTCGCGAACCCATTTGTGGAGGCGAGCGACACGAACGGTGAAATCAATCCCGGTGGCAGTCGGATGTATCGCACCGGGGACCTGGTGTGGTGGAACACCGCAGGCGAACTCGAGTATGTCGGGCGTACCGATTTTCAGGTCAAATTCCGTGGTCAGAGGATCGAACTGGGTGAGATCGAGTCAGCTCTGCTGGCGCATTCGACGGTAGCTCAGTGTGTGGTCACTGTGGCATCCACCGATACGGGCGATCAGCTGGTCGCATATGTGATCGCGGTCCCGGATTCTGTGATCGACGTAGAAGTCTTGAGGAATGCGCTTCCTGAATCGCTACCTGTCTACATGATTCCGAACGCGATCATGGTCTTGGACGAGTTGCCTCTGAACTCGTCTGGGAAGTTGGATCGGAAGTTGTTGCCGGAGCCGGTGTTCGAGGTTGCGGTGTTCCGGGCCCCGGTCACGCCGGTAGAACAAATTGTCGCTTCTGTTTTCTCGGCGGTACTCGGGGTCGAGCGAGTGGGTCTGGATGACGACTTCTTCGCACTCGGCGGAAACTCTTTGATTGCTACTCGAATGGCCGCTCGGTTGGGGCAGGCGCTCGATGCACAGGTTCCGGTGCGGGTGTTGTTCGAGGCGTCGTCGGTGGAGTTGTTGGCTGCGCGGATGGAGTCGGAGATTGGTTCGGGTGCGCGGGCGGCGTTGACGGCTCGGGTGCGTCCGGAGCGGGTGCCGTTGTCGTTGGCGCAGCAGCGGATGTGGTTCTTGAACCGTTTCGATACGTTGTCGTCGGCGAACAATATTCCGGTGGCGATTCGGTTGTCGGGGTTGTTGGATGTGGCGGCGTTGGACGCTGCGGTGTCGGATGTTGTTGTGCGGCATGAGATTTTGCGGACGGTGTATCCGGAGGTCGACGGTGTCGGGTTCCAGGAGGTGTTGTCTGCGGATCGGGTGCGGTTGGATTTGTCGCCG
>NZ_LNAK01000050.1:0-3849 GCF_001445685.1 Rhodococcus sp. KB6
TTCTCTGAACAAGAATTCAAGCTTGGTAATCATGTGGAAGTCCTTCCCGAGATCGATCCGAATCCAGGCATTCCGAGGTCAGTTGTTGCCGATCCTCGTTTCATCGTGGCATCGACCTGTGCGATCTTGTCCCTGACTCCGGTGTAGCTGACCTGCAGTCCTTCGACTTCACCCAGCCAGCCTTCCTGTTTGGCTTCGATGATGCGGGCTTCGAGGTTGTCTCGGATTTCTTCGAGCCTGCCTCGCTGCGTTGGATCCGGCCGCAGGAGTGAGCATCTGACGCAAGCATGCTCATGGATGCAGGGTGTGCCGAACGACCGTGCGCAGGTCCCGACCGATACTTTCCGCTTCTCGAAATGAGACAAGAACGCATCCCATTCCTCGTCGGTCGGTGTCCGGTATTCCTCGCTGGGCCTCATCGAACGACGACGCGCGATGAAAGCTCGGTGCGCTTCTATAGTTTCCGAGGGGTAGACGGCCTTGTAGCCCATCGTCGTGTCAATTGTCTTGTGCCCGCAAATAACCTGTGCGATATGGGGTGGCAGGCCGTTCATGATCGCGTCGGTGACGAATATTCGCCGGAAGTCGTGGGGCTGAAACATCAACGGATCGCCACTGGCATCGGTGAGAGCTGCCACGGTGAGCGCATTGATGAGGAGCTTGCGGACGAAACTCGGTGGGATCGCTCGGCGTTCGTTTCCGATTCCCCGCTGAAAGAGCAGCGGCATCGGCGGATTCCACAGCTTCTCCTGCGTATCGTAGGCAGCCACGAGAGGTATCGATCCGTTTGGTTGCCGCGAACGCTGAACGACCGCACTGAGGACTTCCGCGAGCTCGGGACTGACCAAGATCAGCCGCTCGGTATCGGTCTTCGATGGAGCTATCTGCAGCAGCGGAACCAGTTCACCGGTACTGGGTAGTCGGTATTCGGTGATGCTGTGGTGACTGAGCTCGAGGAGCTCTTCATGACGGATACCGCTGAGCCGCAACACTTCGATGGTGGCGAATGCCCAGAATGCTTCCTCGTCCTCGTAGGTGAGATCGCGACGAACACCGCTGACAGTATTGTCGGCCCATACGACGCGGCCGGTTCCCCGACGGATCAAGGATCGTCGCAGTTCTCCGTCGGTTCCCGCGATCACCTCACCTGGTTCGGTGTTCTGCGCCGCAACGAGTAGTGCCGCTGCGGCCGCGCGGCGGTCAGCGGCGGACCGAACCAACTGAGACAGGACAGGCAACCGCTCGCGGGTGCGTTGGTCCATCCGCGCTTTGCGGTGTTTGAGTTCCTTGCCTCTTTTGACCTCGCCGTCACTGATCGGGCAGGGCGCCACCCACTGCGCCCAGCGGGACGGATCTTCGACGGCCCAGTGCGCGAGGTCGAGATAGAACGCGCGCACTTGCAACAGATTGTCTTTGTAATTCTTTCGGGGCGAAGTTGTTTCGTGCTTTCGTCCCGCCGCGTCGACGGCGGTGCGTGTGATCGATCTCAGGTCGTCCTTCCATGCTCGGGCGACGTCAGGCGGCAGCGCCAGGGTGTCGATACCGGGGGCGAGTGTCTCGACGCGGCTCCAGAACAGCCCGGCAAGTCCTCGGGCACGAGAGTTGAGGCTGGTGTAGTCCAGCGCGGGTTGACGCTCGCGCAGATAGTCGATGAGCAGATCTCGGATCGGTTGGTTCTCGATCGGGTAGCGGTCGACGAGTTGTTCGATCGTCAACTGTCCGACCGGAGCGCCGAACGCGCGGATGCTGTGTGGTGCGTCCTCGGGAAAGATGCCCATCGCACGTAGTCGCAGGTAGAAATCGATCTTCTTCTGACCGCGGCGGGAGTGCACCTGCGCCATCGTGTCGATCAGCTCCACACAATCGCCGACAGTGATCTCTGCGACAGTCCCGCCTTTGGATACCAGCAGAGTCGCGATTCTGGTCGCTGCGATTCGTGCATCGTCTCGCGAGGTATCCGGCTGAGTGGCAGCAAGCTCGTCCAACCGCGCGAATCCGTCCGGATCTCGCAGCTTTGCCATCATCGGCGCGAGAAACGGGTGCGCCCGAGAGAGCATCCACGGCAACTGCGGCCGGATCACGTCCAGGCACAGCAACATCAGCAGTCCTGCAGCCAGATCGTTGCGATCATGTCTGACAGGGCGCCCGTGTCCGGCAATCCATTCCACCGGGAGATCGGCCCATGAGGCTGTCGCGCCGTAACGAGACCCGCGGATGTTCTCGGCGCCGCTGGCGAGCCACCGGGCTTGCCAGGTATCGCCGGGCACCGAAGCCAACCAGGTCAGTATCTTGATCACGCCCCGGTGCCGTCCGGCGCGGGTAGTGACCGCAGCCTCAGCGAGCACCGAGCAGTTCAGGCGGGCCTCGACCTCCTCGGCAGAGGCAGCGGTGTGCGGCCACCAGAGTTCAACTTCGCGTGGTGGAAACTGCTTGTGCAGTTGGCGAATCCTCGAATGCGGCACCGGTGTGACCTCGAAGCGTTCCGGGCGGGTCATGTGCTTGACGGCAGTGCTCACAACGTCCTCCCGAACAACACGCTCAACGCTGCCGGATCGTACCCAGGTGCAGGAGGCGGTAGAGGAGTCCTCGGATGTTCCCGCTGATCAGCAGTACGAGCGTGGTGGGCCAGGACGCTGGCGATCACCTCGTCCTTGTCGGGTGTCAGATAAATTTCGGTCGTCGACAAATGTGCGTGCCCCAACACCTCTTTGACCTCCACCAAGGACAAGTGCGGGTCGTTGGCCATCCGCCTCGCTGCACTGTGACGTAAGTCGTGCAGAGTCCAATCCGAACCGAGGGTAGCGTTCGCACGCTCGAACATCCGATGCGCCGCATGGTAATTCAACGGGCGACGAGGCCTTCGCAGTGTCCACCACAACGGTTGCATCCGTCCGAGTGGCACCTCGCCCCGCAGCTGCTCCTGATACAACCGCAACCAGACGAACGCGTCTGCCGACGCGGGGACCTGCTCCACCGCACGTGTTCCCTTGCGCACCACAGTAATCAACTGTTGACCAGGATCGACATCGCACTCGCGGACTCCCAACAACTCCGACGCTCGCACCCCGGACGAAATCCAGAACGCCACCAACGCCCGGTCCCGATCCGACGACAACGCCGCGAACAATTTTTCGAACAGATCCTCGGGAATCGCTCGGGGAATCCGCTGCGAGACCCGAGGCCGGTAGCGTCCCACACGCTCAGGTGCCCAATGATCCATCGGATTGTGGTGCGCATGAGCCCGTCTCGACCGGCGAGAGAGATCGAGAGGGAACGGATTCAAGACGGGACCAGTACCCGCGTCCCGATGAAAATCATAGAAACTTCGCAGCACCGTCTCACTGTGCGCCACTGTCGCCGGCGAGTACCCGACCCCCAGAGCCGGTTTACCGGTGACAAGATTCGGGGATACCGCAGCAGTAGCAGCCGACTCGGCACTGGCCGGCACCACTGACCCTTGTCGCGGCTTCGCCGCCAACTGAATCCAACAACTGAAATCACGGGCATCGACCCGAGAGGCACGATCCCACGCCACATCCACAGCGTAAAGGAACCTCCACCACCTCAGCAGATCCATACCGTATGAACGCACCGTCGCCACCGACCTCCCAGAAGCGATCAACTCCCGAAAGAACACCTCGACGGACTCCACTCGTTCACCGTCGCTGCCCTGCAAGACGTAAGGCTCCGACGCCTGACCGGTCGCTGTCAACCGACCCACTCGGGCCACCACCAGCCCCGACAGATCTCTCGGACTTTCCCCTTCGCTCATGTCCGCAAGCTACCGACCCACATCGACCCCACCCCTTCAGACCTGCACCGTTCAGCATTTAGTTCAGTCAACGGGGC
>NZ_LNAK01000051.1:0-6143 GCF_001445685.1 Rhodococcus sp. KB6
GTCACAGGGTTGGTCCTTCTTGGTCGAGAACGGCTATTTCGCAATTCCCATTCTCGCGCCGAGGACCAGCCCGTCTACTTCAGTCCCGCGTCAGCAACGTCCGTACCCGCAACACCTAGGCTATGCGGGATTCAGCGCCCAATTCGCAACCGATAGCGGTAGGTTCGGACGAATACTGGTGAGTTGCGGCATAGGGGCGATGTTTCTAGGGGGTGACCCGACTTGCTGCGATGCGACGAGCGGCGTCAAAAGGTGAGTTAATAGCGAAATGTCACATTTGTTGATTTTTTCGGATATCGTGATTGGACATTCATTCGAAGTTAGATTTTTTGCGCTGCCCTGTTCGTGATTGCCCCTGGGATCCGGGAATGGCCCGATAGTTCTTGAGGTGTTCTGATCGTTCTGGCACCGCGAATTCATGGCTCAGAATGCCCGTGACGATGATGAGGACATGGGGTGGTAGGCAAGTGACCGGCGGGGTGATGCTGATTGACGATGCAGATCCTATTCAAGTGAGAGGTGAATGGGCAAACCACCTACTTGCGCTTGGTGCGCGACTCGCGCGTCGGAGTCCCTCTCTAGAATCCGACACACGGTTGGTAGTCGCACTGACCGTGCCCACGCGCGATCTAGCTGCTGTCCTCATTGGAACGGGCTGGGCGCTGACCCGTCCCATCAAGATCCCGGCACCTCCGGCTGAAGTCTTGTCGACTTTGGTGAGTGGAACCCCGGTGCTAGTGCTCACCGAAGGACGTTCTTTGTTCGCCGAGACGTTCTACGGCTCACGAACAAGAGAAGGACAAATACTGGTGCATGTTGGCGCGCCGTCGTACCGGCTCGAGCAGATCAAATATTTGGTGCCCGGACCACCGTTAGACGGACATGACGGCAAGATGAAAGTGCCAATTCCTGGAAGTTTGGTCACCAGCTCTGGCCGCGAAACGCAATGGGAAGCGGAGCAGGTTTCTTCAGCATCCGACGTCGTGTTTGTGGGTACCAAATCTTGGATCACCGACGAAATGAAGATCAAGATCGGCCATGAACGCTCAAGTCTGAATAGCTTCGCTGAGCTATTGCGCCCGAACGATGGTTCTCGCCCTTCGTGGGGTAGTTCCATCCTGCCCGCCGTCCGGTCGGAAGAGGCGATCGTCCCTTCCGAAGCTAGTCTGGCAATTTTGGATGGCACTACAGCGGCTAGCTGGATCAACGAACTATCTTGCGCCGTTACTGTTGCCATTATCGATCGTTCATCAGCTGACGACTTCGCTGCCGAACCCATTTTGCAACTCCGCCGCATAGGTGGCACACCAGTTTCCTTACAGGATCTTGGGTGGAAACCACCGTCAGGTATCGAAGCTCTGGCATTCGAGACGTGGCGATGACTCGGTTAACCGAGATCTCCGATCGCTATCGGGCGGCCGCAGTCATGATGGGAGCCGAGGTCGAGTTACATGCAGTTGCAGACGACGTCGGTGCACAGCTGGATGCATCCCTGCGTCGGCTCATCGCCCGGTTGCGCCAAGACGCCCCTGAGGATTGGCAGGATCTCCTCGCGATCGCAAAGCAGCTCCGCTGGCGTCTGGCGACCAATCCCGCGCCTGCAGAATTCCGGTCAGGAGACGATGAAATTGTTAGTGCACTCGTGTCCGAGTGTGACCGACGAAAGCATGGAGCCGAAGAAGCAACACAGCTTCTACTGAGCGACCTGGCAGACCGAGCTGAACGGTCTCGCGGTGGCGACCGACCTTCCGGCGTAATACTTTTGGAATCACTATCCGAGTTGAATTTCGAATCGTGCGTAGTTGTTGCGGCTTCCCGGAGCGTCCAGTATGCGCTGCGCCAATGGTTCGACAGCCTCGAGATTGCCGTGCCGGTGCTGAGTACGACCTTCCGCGCGCAGGAACATGTCGTTAATCAGGCCTACGTGGTCGGCTCACCGTCATTGTTTGCGCCGGCCCTGGCCTCGGCACCACGAGCCGAGAGGCTTGCCTACGTTCTACCGTCATGGGTTCGCGACCGTACGTTGCCCAGGTCCTCATTTTCGGATTATGCGGAGGGCGCGATTGCGCCCAGTCTGAAGACCTTTCATATCGGCCTGGAACCTGTCGTCAACGGGGCGCCGGTTGTCGCCGATGATCAGTTGGTGCCACAGCCGGTCTGGTCCCCAACGTCGTCCCCACAGTCGGCTCGTATCGGCGAGACGTTGGCGCGGAAAGTGCTCCTTGCTGGCGGTTTGGCCATCATGCTCGACCAGTCTGGTGAGCACATCAGGAGTTTGTATCCGGAGCGGCCTCGAGGGAAACGCGTCGAACTCGGTGATGTATCGGCCGTCACAGTCGGCAGCTATCTTGTTCTACGTGAGGGATCAACCGATTCTGAAATGCTTTACGAGCAAGCAATCGCGCTGCTTGGAGAACGTGGTCCGGCGGCGCGTAGTTCGCAGGAAGAGTGGAAGTCTGCGCTGACGCGAGAGGTCGTTCGGATGGGGGTGAGCGAAGTGGAGCGTTCGCTCGGCAAAGCTGGCGTCAAACGCGCAGATCGAGCACCTGCGTGGATAAGTGCCACGATGGTCCGCCCGCAAGATGACAACGATTTCGCTCTCTTACTCCAATGGCTGGGCTTACCCAAACAGCCGCATTACGGGCTCGCGACAGATCTGCGCCGAGCCCGATTACAGGCAAGCGCAGGCATCCGTGAACGGCTCGAAGAGGCCATGTCGACTGTGGATTTGGGTGAGCTCGATCGGGCCGGTTTCCAACGTTTAGAACTCGATATTCCTGGATTTCGTAGCATAATCGCAACCCGGGTACTGGCGATGTCGCCAGTGCTCCAATCGGTTCATCGGCGTGAGATCCGCCGACCGTTCAAAGACGCTGGTGCCCAATGGCTCGAATGATTCCTCCCATTATTTCCCCAGATTCGCCACCGGGGGAACGGCAAGTATTCGAGCGACTCGCCTCCGATCCACTTACCGATGGCTGGACTGTCCTGCACTCGCTCGCCCTTGCTGAACATGTCAGGCAGGTTCAGGGAGAGGCGGATTTCGTTGTCATTGTTCCAGGCCACGGCATCGCAGTCATCGAGGTCAAGTCGCATGCGAAGGCAGCCTGTTTACCTGATGGCCGTTGGCAACTCGGAAATCACACGCCCACCGCACGCGGCCCGTTTCAACAGGCGAACGAGGCGATGCACAGTATCCGTACATACCTGCAGAAGCACGGTGCAGATCTGCGCGCAGTACCTATTGTGAGCGGGGTGTGGTTCACCCATCTTCGGGCCCGCGCGGCCCTGCCTTCCTCCCCTGAGTGGCACGAGTGGCAACTGCTTGACCGGGACGATTTCCGAACAGGTTCTGCGCGAGCGGTTTTGAGACTTTTCATCAAGGGCCGTGAGCATCTGGCCGACCACATGTCCTCACTTCGCCGGCAGCCGGGACTGCCGAGTCAGACCTCGGTGGACTCGCTCGTGTCTGTACTCCGTCCGCGTTTCGACATTGCGATCGCTGCAGGGGACATGCGGCGTGACCGCCAAGGGGAATTGGCGGTCTTCTTGGCGGAGCAGTACGAGGCACTCGACGCGATGGCGGACAATCGTAGGGTCCTGTTTACGGGTCCGGCTGGTTCGGGTAAAACGTTCCTGGCGCTCGAAGCTGCTCGCCGCGAACAGATGGACGGGGCAAGCGGACGCCTCCTGTGTTTCAACCGTTTGCTCGGCAAGCACCTGCGCGCAAGCATTCCAGCCTCGGCCGGCCTGCAGATCGGAAGTCTGCACAGTGAGCTACTCCATTTCAGTGGTTTGACGCCACCGTCTAATCCCGGCACTGCCTTCTGGGATGACGTCCTGGCGAGTGCCACTGACCGACTGCTCGACGGTAACTTCGCGCGGGAGTTCCTGGTGGTCGACGAGATTCAGGATTTAGCGAGGCCTGAGTACCTGGATGTGCTCGATTTGATGGTGAAAGGTGGCCTGGCGGGCGGGCGTTGCCTCTTTTTCGGCGACTTCGAAAGGCAGGCGCTGTACAACCTTGCAGACGGGCGGAGGGCCTTGAACGAGCGCATCCCCGGGCTGGTCAATCATCGACTGGTGACGAACTGCCGTAATCGGCCGCGTATCGGTTCCGCAGTCGAACTTCTAGTGTCGATGTCCCCGGGGTACAAACGATTTCGGCGAGACGACGACGGTGTGCAGCCGCGCTACTACTGGTACAAATCGGCCGTCGAGCAAACAGCCCAGGTAGTCAAAGCGGTCCACGACCTGAAAGCGGAAGGATACGAGCTGGACGAGATCGTGATACTGAGCCCGCGACGTGACAACTCCATCGCCGCAACTACTGCGGATCCGTGGCTGAAGCAGATCTTGTCCGCGGAAGACGGAAGCAAACCAGGCAAAGGTCGTCTCCGTTTCGCGACGATACATTCCTACAAGGGGCTGGAAGCTCCTGCCGTTATCTTGACAGACATCGATACACCCGGCCTTCCCGGATTTGATGCGTTACTTTACGTCGGTCTCACCCGTGCCACCGACCGGTTATCTCTCGTGGGTACTCGGGCGGCGCTGCGGCCAAAGTTGGGAGTTTAGGCAATGAGCGGGATCGATGCACGCAACATCATGGAAAGTGCCGTCCGGCGCGAACTATTCGGTCCAGCCCCCGACGAAGCAGGTAGCGGAAAGCCGCTTGACACGTCGGCCGGTTCATTGCACTTCGAGTCTTGGCCCGAGACACGAGGGCTGTGGTTCGACGAAGCAACAGGCGAGGAGATCCTGACCGACACTGAGCCGCTTCGTCGATATGGCATCGGCGTGCTGTACCCGCGAGGCTCCGCAACCCGGATTGTTCCGGCAGAGTCGACCGCCGGAATATCGGGACTGCCGACAGACGATCAGATCCGAGACGTCGAACCCGCCCTCGGCCTCGTAGACGACGTGACGTTCGCACGGCAGGACTCTGACACCGACGATTTCGACCTCAGCGACGCTAACTCCTTTCTGCCCAGCGCTATGGCCATCTCGTTCCGAGCCCGCGTGGCGGCGGAGCAATCCCTGCAGGTAAGTGCGTCTTTCGCGTATTACCAGAAGGTTCCGGTCCACATCGCCGGATCGAGTCGCGAATGGTGGCTGCGCCGCCCCGTCACGATGTCCGCTACGATCCATGCTGAAACGCTGCTCGAAAGTACGAAGGAACTCTTCTCGTTAGACGCGGAGTCCTCCTCACCGCAAGAGCAGGTGCACCCCCAGCTCCAAGCGTATTCGCGGCCTGTGCCAGGTGATCCCGATCCTGCGTGCCGATTGGTCACAGTCGTTCTGGTCAACACCTCCGTAGGCAGCGGATCGGCTGCCGCCCTCTTGCAAGCCGGGTTCGAGATACGCCCCACCTCAGGGGCCCAGATCGAGGCATACCCGGAGCCCGATGCGGCCGGCGAGTCCGGCAGCGAAGAAGCGTCCATCGCGTTGTTGTATCGGCACAAGCAGACGTATGCCATTGGCCACGGCTGTGCAGCGGATTGGGACGAACCTGAGGGTGGCTCAGCAGCCGCAGTACGCGCTGATCCGCTTCCTGTCTACGAGGTGCCAAGTTTGACGCCCGACGTCTACCGTCAGGACGAGAGAGGGCAGCGGGTACCAGTGCAGGTGAGTATGCACTCTCTCGCCAGCGGGTCGAAAGATGGTCACCAACAGATCGACACCGTCCTCGGCCTCTATGCGAGTTGGATCGAAGATCGCCGCCAGGAGATAGGAAACCTGCCTGAGCGCTACCGTGACGCGGCTGAGGACCATGTCGAACTCTGCAGCGGCGCTCTCGCACGGATGCGGTCCGGGCAGAAGCTGATCGTGGAGAACAAAAATGCTGCCCGGGCCTTCCGTCTCGCCAACGAAGCCATGCTGTACCAGCAAATCCGCTCAAATCTCCCGACTCGCAAAGTCAGCCTCGACAAAAATGGCATCGTCGAGGTCGCCGGGCCAGCACCTGAAGCCGTTCGAAAACCTGGAATCGGGAACTGGCGTCCTTTTCAGATTGCATTCCTACTAGCTGTTGCGGGTACGGACGTTGCTGACGCGGGACTGAAGTAGACGGGCTGGTCCTCGGCGCGAGAATGGGAATTGCGAAATAGCCGTTCTCGACCAAGAAGGACCAACCCTGTGAC
>NZ_LNAK01000052.1:0-3193 GCF_001445685.1 Rhodococcus sp. KB6
CCGTGGAAATCTGGAACGTTCACTACAATTATCATCGACCGCATTCAACACGCGGAGGACGACCGCCCGCCGCTTACCGCCGGCACCGCGTAACTAACGTCCGTTCCTCATACACCTAGGCGCGCGCTCAGTTGCTCGGCTAAAACTGGGTTATAAACCACGCCGATCGTGTCATCAAGGCTGCGGGCCCCACTCCCACCTGGCCGCTCACGCCTGACAGGACAGGCACATCAGTTGAACTAGGCCAATCAGCTGGCTGCACGAACCAGTTCTGACAACCAGACGAATATGCGCCAGCCGATCGGCAGACCACATCGATCCAGATCGGGGCTGTGTAGCACTTCATATGGTGCGGGACCGGCAGTGGTCCCACACGGTCATTGCGGCCCCCCCCCAATGTGTGTGGGCGATGGTTCATCGTTGAGATTATGCTGTCCAGCCACGCGACGAGAGTCTTGGTCGAGGATATGTCGCGGTCGGTAATGCAAGATCTCGCCTCCTCCATCGCCGGCGGTGAGCCACCACAGCCTCTCAAGGGGCCACCTGGCTTGCCGTCCAGCTAAGCTAGTTATATGTCCACCAACGGGATGGGTGAAAAATCTGTATACCGAATGACTTCAGGCCGATCACGCAACATGCGAGCGATCCGGCGAACGGATACCAAACCCGAACTGGCGCTGCGACTCGCCCTTCACCGGCTCGGCCTCAGATATCGCAAAGATCTTCCCATTCGCGTCGGTGGTCGGCTAGTGAGGCCCGATCTCGTGTTCACGCCTCGACGCGTAGCGATCTTTGTGGATGGATGCTTCTGGCATTGCTGTCCCGAACACGGCCGAAATCCTGGGGTCAACCAGGAGTACTGGACACCTAAGTTGCGCCGAAATGCCGAGCGAGACGCGGCCCAATCCCGACTTCTTGAGCAGCAAGGGTGGACGGTAATCCGCATTTGGGAGCACGTGCCGGTCGAAGATGCAGTATCGAAAGTCCAAGCAGCGCTATGAGATAGAAGTCACGGTCCCGCAACCATTCAGATCACCGCGATAAGAGCTCCACCAGCGCTTCCACCTCGCGGGTCGTCATAGATTCGAACCCCATCAGTTCGGAGGTGTCCCGATACTCGTTGAGACCAAGCCCCTTGATCCCCACAATCGCAGACGAGCGGCCATCTGCGTCAATAGTCCTCGCGAACTTGGCTGTGCCAGAGGCGAGTTCGATTGATGCGCACACTACGGCAGCCTCCGATTGAAGACGGTCGAATACTGGACGGTGTCGCACCTAAGAGACAATCCAGTCATTCATTTCCCGCCTAACTGACTCGCGAGCGATGATCAGCGATGTAGTCGTGCCGATGATGGTCTTCTTGACCGACGAATCCCTTGAACTCACCGAGACGGTACGACACACCGGTCTTGTTCTGCTTGATCTCCACGTGGAAGTCACGCGATAGATCTGCAATTCGGCGTTCGAGTTCATACTCTTCGACAATGTCATCAGAGAGTGAAAGTAGTCGTCGTGCTGTCATGAACCCGTCAGTCGACTGCAATACCCGGTAAACGGAATCGTGGACTGTGCTCGCGGCTAATTCAGGTATGTCCCGTCGCTCTGCAGTCTTGTTGAACGCCGCAATAATTGATGTTCCGATTGCCTGGGCGACGGGCGGAGGGAAGGCGTTCCCTATCTGGCGGTACGTCGCCGTCTTCCGGCCGGCAAACTCCCACTCGCCATCCTTCCAGCCTTGAAGGCGAGCAACCATCGCGATTGTCAGCTTCGGCGGAACATCAAGCGGGTGCGGCGAATCCACGGTAGGGGCCTCATTGGCGATCCCCATACCGCTCACACCGAGGTTTAGCCAGGCCCGCTTGGCACGCGTCGGGCCAAGATCAGCACCGCCATGCTTCTTGCTACCGCCGACAAGGGTTGGAGCGATGTCGTTGGCCAGCTTGACCCAATCATCAACATGACGCCAACCATCCTGCGCCATAAGATCTTTCAACGCAGTACCAACAGTTTGGTCTATGGGGACGGGAGTCGGCCAGTGGAAATATGCGGCATCTTCACGCTGCAACGCAACCAGCACAAATCGCGGGCGAAGCTGCGGTACACCAAAATGGGAGGCCTGAAGCAAGCGCCAGTCGGCGACATACCCAACCTCTGTGAGTCGATCGAGGATGCGCTGCCTGTAGGCAGCGAATCGCGGCGCGGATAGTCCTCGCACATTTTCGAGCATTAGGGCGCGTGGCTTGATTTGGATCGCCGTCTCAACCGCCCACGCAAACAGGTCACGCTCGTCCGATGCGCCAAGTTGCTTGCCTGCGATGGAGAACGGGGGACACGGCACACCACCGGCAAGGAGGTCAATTCCCTCGTATTCGATCGGGTTCCACGTATCGCCGTTCGCAACGTCGCCCCAAGCAACCTTCCAGTCCGGTCGGTTCAGCTGGAGGGTGTCACAGGCGTTCCGGTCGAGTTCAATAGCTAGCTCGTGCTCGAAGCCAGCTTTCTCCAACCCCAGAGCCTGCCCACCAGCACCCGCACAAATCTCGACGACTCCGTAGCGAGTCGTTGGCGGCAGGGCTTTTTTCTTGGCAGGCATTGCTCCATCTTCCTATACCCGAAACTATGTGAAAACTACACCGTAAACTCGAATGAGTGTTCGGCTAAAGACGGGCAGGTGAGCCCTCTTTCGCCCTTGACCTCCCGGCCTCTATCGGACCGGTGCCGAACGTCGCCAGGCTAGCATTCGGCACCGTCACTCACTTAGATCGACTTGTGCCACACGGCCGAACGATAGGCAATCTCACACTGACAGGAGCATCCCATGGCGAGGAACAGATCCACCGTTCGTCAAATCGGTGCTAGTCGCGGCGAATATCGCGTGCATTTGCGAAGGTAGCGAGTTTCACAAAGTTGGGGCTCCACAACGTTTTGCCGGACTTCTCACAGGTGATCGCCTCATGCGCGAGCTGCCGGAGTGTGACTGCGTGATCGAGGACTACAAGGTGCCGCTCATCGAAACCCCACTAGTGCCTCAGGCAGAAGGTCGGGATTCGAATCGATCGATCACGGCGAACGGCTGTCAATGGCCACGAAGTTCTCCCCGTAGGCGGCCAGTAGTTCTCCCCGCTGGTGGCCACGGGTTCTCCCCGGTGGCGGCCAGTTGTTTTTCCCCACCCGCTTTCTGATTTGGGTTAGC
>NZ_LNAK01000054.1:0-873 GCF_001445685.1 Rhodococcus sp. KB6
TGGCCCGGCGCTCCGGGTGACCTCATCGGAGCCCTGCCCGTCACCTCCCGCACCCAATCCGATGGTCTGCCCACAACACCCTCCTGACCTCGAATGTTGCTTCCACCGATTGAGCCCAATGACACTGCCGCGATCGGAGTGAAAAACCGCCCCGGGCTCGACGAGGGTCGTTGCCGCGGCATTGGTCAACGCAGCCGCGACGAGCTCGGTGCGCATGTGATCTGCGATCGACCAGCCCACGACTTTACGAGAGAAGCAGTCGATGACCGTCGCGAGATACAAAAATCCCTCCCAGGTATGGATGTAGGTGATGTCGCCGACGAACTTGATTCCCGGCCGGTCCGCGGCGAAGTCCCGTAGCAGCAGATCCGGCACGACCGGTTCACTGTTGGGGTCCGAGTCGGTGGTGACACGGAACGGACGTGGCTGGCACGGAATCAGGTCGTGCTCACGCATGATCGACCGAACCAATTCCGGGGAGCACTCGACGCCGGCTTCGGTCAGATCTACATGGATGCGGCGGTAACCGTAGGTTCCGTTCGATGCATCGAAGAACGACCGAATCTGTTCCGCAAGAGCATCTCTGCGTAACGATGTGGCAGATTGCGGTCGGCTGCGCCAGTTGTAGAACCCGGAGGTCGAGACCTCGAGCCAGCGGCATCGGTCGGTGATCGGTGTTGCCGCGGAATCGTCCGCGACATAGGAATCGATGAACTCGTACTTCGCCACTATCGTGGCTCCCGCGCGAAGTACATCATGATATGTGGGTGATCTGACGCATCCAGTGTCAGGCTGATCATGTCGGTTGTCGGCTCGATCGAGGAGGCCCCACAATGAATGCTTTCGTCCCAGCGCTGGTCCGGCCGCCTGGCG
>NZ_LNAK01000055.1:0-80791 GCF_001445685.1 Rhodococcus sp. KB6
ACTCCCCCACCCGCTTCGCCCCCACAGTCACTCCCCCACCCGCTTCGCCCCCACCATGCGCCTCGCTATCTCCAAATACCTCTCCACCAACTCGTCCGGAGACAACTCACCGTCCGGTCGGTACCAGACCGCGACGGCGACGCACATCGTCACCACGGCTCTGCTGGCGTCCTCGGGATGGTCGGCTTCGAACACGCCCGAGGCGACGCCGTCGAGGACGATCCGGTCCACCTGCTTCTGCTGTTCGTCGCGCTGGGCGATGTAACCAGCCCGGCTGTCGGGCTCCATGCTGCGGATCTCGGAGGAGGCGACGAACGACTGCTCGCGTCGAAACATGTGGAACCGCAACAGAGATTCGATCACCGCGTCGAAGCGATCGGAGGGATCGTCCCCGGCATCGAGTTCGGCGGCGCGGCTTCGCTCCAACAACTCCGTCATCACAACGGTCGCCAGACCGATCAGCAGAGCTTGCTTGGACGGGTAGTGGTGGTAGAGCCCCGGCACCGACAGCCCGGACCGCGACGCGACGTCACGGATCGAAGTCCCGTGATAGCCCTGCTCGACGAACGCCTCCAACGCCGCAGCGAGCGGTTTCGGTAGTCCCAGGTCTTCGTAATCGCGCCAGGACCCGCGTACCGGAAGCTCGTTCGTCATACCGATACCGTAGATCGCTCTTGCGCCGCCGCCGAACACGTCGGAGCCATTGGTTAGAGTCGGTGTTCACCGAAAGACAGGGACCAGTCATGATCCATGTTCGCCACACCGCGGTTGCTGCCGTGCCGGTTGATGTCGCCTTCGACTACATCGACAACTACCGCAATGTCCCGACGTGGATGTTCGGTGTTTCCGAGTTCACCCCGTTCGGAGAGTTCGATCAGGGACTCGGCGCCACGTTCGACGCGGCCATGCAGATCGGGCCGAGCACGTTGCGCTCCAAACTCGAGGTCACCGAGTGGGAGAAGAATCGGATCATCAAGCTGTCTTCGCTCGGCGGTGTATCCAACTCGTCCACGTGGGAGTTCGCTGCGATCGACGATTCCAAGACCGAGCTTTCCGTCGACTTCGCCTACAAACTGCCCGGCGGCATTGCCGGCAAGGCACTCGGCCGATTGATCGGGCCGTTCGTCGAAAACGCTGTCAAGAACAGCGAGGAAACACTGCGCCACAGCCTCGAGGAGCAGTTCGCGGCCCGCGGCGAAGGCTGAAACTACCCGCGGTCGCCTTCGAGTCCCAGCGCGTTGGCCCACACCTGAGTAGCCGTCTTGACGACGTCCTCGAACGGGACGGGGTTGCCGTCGGCGCCAGGTTCCTCGGAGACGAATGAACTGTAGGCAAGACGGCTCACCATCGCCGACAGTGCTCGGGAAGCCAACAGCGGGTCCAACGAGGCGTCTGCCTTGCCAGCTGCTTGCAAGCGTTCGATGGCTCGGGCATTGCGAGAAATGAAGGTCTCGGCTCGGTCCCGACGCAGTTTCGCGAAGGCCGGGTCGATGTGCGATACCTGCTCGAGTAGGCCCATGAGTTTGGCGTTGCGGCGAAAAGCCGTCAGGTAGGCACGGTTGCTCGATTCGAGGACCGCATACGGATTGTCGACGTCGCGGACCCGTCCCATGCCTGGGTGCAGCATGTCTTCCTGCGCGACGTCGAGAACTGCGGCGAAGATCTGCTCTTTGTTGTCGAAGTAGGTGTAGAACGTGCCGGTGGAGCAGTTCGCTTCCTTGGTGATGTCCGTGAGACGGGCGTCGAGATACCCTGCGCGCTCGAACACCGTTCGAGCCGCTGCGACCAGAGAAGCCCTGGTCCGGACGCCGCGGGCAGTCACCGGCAGGTCACGCAGAAGCTCCGTCGCAGCCATGGATGGTGGCGGACGGTCTTCCCAGTTCTCCTGAGGTTCGGCGCGAGAGGTCACCAGCTACTTATACGGCAAAGCCGGCGACATCTCGGCATCGGCGTCAGGTGATGGTGATTCCTCCGTCGACGGCGATGGTCTGACCGGTGACGTATCCGCCGGCCTCGGACGCGAGCCACACCATGGTGGCCGCGAGCTCTTCAGGATCGCCCATGCGGCCGAGGATCAGGCGCGGAGCCATCGCGTCCAAGTAACCGTCGTTGTATTGGTCCGTCATTTCCGACTTGAAGAAGCCGGGCGCGATCGCGTTGACGCGAATGCCCTTGCGCGTTCCCCACTGCTGTGCGAGGTCGCGGGTCAATCCGACGACGCCTGCCTTGCTCGCCGCATAGGCGGCCTGCGGGAGTCCGGCGGTCGTCAATCCGAGAATGCTCGAGATGTTGACGATGGAGCTGCCCGGGAGCATGACGCGGCCGCAGGCCTGCGCTGCCCAGTAGGACCCATTGAGGTTGATGTCGATGACGGCGCGGAACTGGTCCGGGGTCTCGCGGGTCGCCGGAACGGCAGTTCCGACGCCGGCATTGTTGACCAGCACGTCCACGCGGCCGAACTTCTCCATCGCGGCGTCGACCATGTTCTGAGCCTGAGCCGGATCGACGATGTCGGTGGCCACGCACAATGCTTCGCGGCCTGCGTCACGCACGAGCTTGGCCGTGTCTTCGAGCTTGTCGACGCGGCGAGCAGCGAGGACGACGTCCGCGCCGGCCTCTGCTGCGGCTTTCGCAAACGCCACCCCGAGGCCCGACGACGCACCGGTCACGATGACCACTCGATCGGTCAGAGAGAACTTGTCGAGAACAGACATGCGCGGTGATGCTCCTGTGTCGTCGGGTTCGGGAAGTGGCGGTTGCAGTGACGTATCGACTGCAGTTGCGAAATTACAGGCCGAGATCGCGGCCGATGAGTTCCTTCATGATCTCGTTGGATCCGGCCCAGATCTTGGTGACGCGGGCGTCCATCCACGCGCGAGCGGCGCGGTACTCGGTCATGAAGCCGTAGCCACCGTGCAACTGAACGCAGTGATCGAGGACCTCGTTCTGCACCTGCGCGGTCCACCACTTAGCCTTGGCGGCGTCGATGGCGGTCAGCTCGCCGGCAGCGTGTGCCGCGACGCAGTTGTCGACGTAGGCCTGGGTGACCTCGATGCGGGTGACGAGATCCGCGAGAAGGAATTTGTTCCACTGCAACGAGCCGATCGGCTGACCGAAAGCCTTGCGGTCCTTGGCATATTGCAGCGTCTCTTCGAGGATCGGAGCGGCGTGCGCGATGTTGGACACCGCAGCGCCGACGCGCTCCTGCGGCAGCATTTCCATCATGTGGATGAAGCCGCGGTCGATCTCACCGATGATGTTGGTGGACGGCACGCGAACGTTCTCGAAGAACAGTTCGGCGGTATCGGACTCGTGCTGGCCGACCTTGTCGAGCTTGCGTCCGCGCTCGAAGCCTTCCATGCCGGTCTCGACGGCAAAGAGGGTGATGCCCTTGGACTTCTTCTCGGGACTGGTCCGAGCCGCCACGATCACGAGGTCGGCGTTGTAGCCGTTGGTGATGAAGGTCTTGGAGCCGTTGATGATCCAGTCGTCGCCGTCCTTGACCGCAGTGGTCTTGAGCGAGGCGAGGTCGGATCCACCGGAAGGCTCGGTCATGCCGATGGCCGTCAGCATCTCGCCGGTGCAGAACTTGGGCAGCCAACGCTGCTTCTGCTCTTCGGTGGTGAGCTGAACGAGGTAGGGAGCAACGACGTCGGCGTGAATGCCGAAGCTCGAAGCAACAGCTGCACTGGCGCGCGAGAGCTCTTCGGCCAGAACCGCGTTGAAGCGGTAGTCGCCGGCTTCGCTTCCGCCGTACGCCTCCGGAACCTCGAGTCCGAGGAAGCCGTTGCGTCCCGCTTCGAGCCAGATTTCACGATCGATGAAGCGCTGGTCGATCAGCTTCTCTGCGACCGGAAGGATGTTCCGGTTGACGAATTCGCGAGCAGATTCGCGAAATGCCTCGTGATCGGGTCCGTACAGAGTGCGACGCATGACGAGTTGCTTCCTTTCGGCGTGGCAAAGCCACACGTAACGATGTTCCTAAGCATTCGCTTAGAATCTAAGCACCTGCTTATAGTGAATCGAGAGCGGGATATTGTCAACATCGAAATCCGTCACACCTGGAGGAAACCGTGAGCGATTCACCTGACGTGGTGATCAGCCCCTCCAAAGCTGCGGCCCGTATCCGCGCGGCAGCCGTGGACGCTTTTGCCTCCGCGGGCTACGGCGGCACCACCACCCGTGACATCGCCGCGCGACTCGACATGAGTCCCGCCGCCATGTACCCGCACTACCGCTCGAAAGAAGAGCTGCTTTTCGCGATCAGCTTCGAAGGCCACACCGAAGCGTTGAAGGTGGTCGAGGGCGCCGACCGACCTGGTGAAGAACCGTCCGTTCGTTTGCAGGAACTGATCAGCACCTTCGCCAGTTGGCAGGCCGGGCACCACTCACTCGCTCGCGTCGTCCAGTACGAACTCACTGCCCTCACACCAGAGCACTACCGAACCGTCGTCGCTCTTCGCCGCAGCACGACGCGGGTGGTTCGGGAGGTTGTCGACGCCGGCGTCCGGTCGGGCGACTTCACGATCCCTGATGCCGAAGGCGTCACCCTCGCCCTGATGTCCCTGTGCGTCGACGTGTGCCGCTGGTTCCCGGCCGGCAACTACACGAATCCGGAAGACATCGGAAAACTGTACGGAGACCTGGCATTGAGGATGGTGGGCGCCGCCCGAATCAGGTGACGCCGACCGCAGAAAGGACTCGGCCAGTGGCCAACCGCACCTATCTCTACTCGACCCCTGTTGCCCCGCATGAGAATCCGGCTGCCGCTCGCACCCGTGGACTCAAAGGAATCTCGGAGTGGTCGTACGCGATACCGCTGGTCCCCCGGATCCTTGTGTCCGTGAATCCGCTCCCCCGCCAGTCGATCATCTGGGACGACACCCCCGACCTGATCGCGGTCACCGCGCCCTGTGGTCCTGGTATCGCCCGGCTCGAAGACTTCCTCGGCCGCATCGATCACCCCGCACTCGGCACGATGGCCGGCGATGCGCTGCGTTTCCTGCACAGCCACACCGAACCCGACCACTACCTCGTCCTCGAGTGCGGCGAGATCTTCGACATGGACGACGAACCGTTCGCCGAACAGGGCACGGCCCTGATGACCGGTCTGGCGGACATCGACGCCGAGATGGAAGCGGCGCTGGCCACGCTCGCACCCGTCAAGCCAAGCTTCTGGGAGCGACTGTTCACGCCGACTCAGGAGAGCGTCGAGGAACCGCTACGCGAGCTCGGCCTCGGTTACTGGTCCGAGACCCTGTACTTCGATCTCGACGTCCCTCGATAGGAGCCGATCAGTCCGAGATCTCACCCAACCGACGCTCCAGGTAGGCCCGCTCCGGTTCCGTACCAACGAGTTTCAGAGCTTGTCGGTACGCGGATGCCGCTGCGTCGGTGCGCCCCAACCGAGCAAGTAGTTCGGCTCGTGCAAGGTGATACGGATGGTAGTCGGCAAGTTTGGGCTCCGCTGCCAGTTCCTCCAGCGCAGTCAGCCCGACTTCCTCGCCGTCGCGCATCGCCAACGCTACTGCCCGATTGACGGCCACGACCGGCGACGGAGTCAGCGTGAGGAGCACTCCGTAGAGAGCGCAGATCTGTGGCCAGTCGGTGCTCTCCACATCTGCGGCCTCGTCGTGCAATGCGGCGATGGCGGCCTGCACCCCGTACGGCCCCGGCGCTCCCCCGGTCAACGCGACTACGACGAGGTCGCTGCCTTCCTCGATCATCGGCTGGTCCCAGCACCCGCGATCCTGATCTTCGAGGAGGACGATCCCGCCACCGGCGTCGGTACGGGCATCCCGACGCGCGTGGACGAGAAGCATCAATGCAAGCAATCCGGCGATCTCGCGCTCATCGGGAAGCAATGCGCGCAAGATCCTCGCCAGCCTGATCGCCTCCACCGCCAGGTCGACGCGTTGCAGATCCGGACCCGAACTCGCTGCGTACCCCTCGGTGAACACCGAGTAGATCACCTGCAGAACACCGGGCAAACGTTCCGGGAGTTCTTCGGCGCTGGGAGTGCGGAAGGGAATCCGAGCCTGACGGATTTTCTTCTTCGCGCGCACGATCCGCTGCGCCATCGTCGCCGAAGGAACGAGGAAGGCCCGAGCGACTTCGGGCGTCGTCAACCCGCCGAGGCAACGCAAGGTGAGTGCGATTCGGTCGTCCTCGGCCAGCGCTGGGTGCGAGCAGGTGAAGAACAGCTGCAACCGCTCGTCGGGAAGTTCTCCGTCGACCGTGGGCGGCGCCGGGTCGGCACGATCGGCGTCCACCTGCATCACCGCCAATCGCGCCGCATAGGCCTGATCACGACGAAGCCTGTCGACGGCTTTACGACGCGCCGTGGTCAGCAGCCAGGCGCCGGGTTTAGCCGGCACTCCGTCCACGGGCCAGTGCACCAACGCGGCCTCGACGGCTTCGGAGGTGACTTCCTCGGCCAGATCCAGATCACCGAAGCGGCGGACGAGCGAGGCCAAGAGTCGTCCGCGTTCCTCCCGGAACACTGACTCGATGGAGTTCTCGGCCTGCTCGTCCACGGCGAATCAGTCCCCGAACCCGGCCAGTGGACGCACCTCGACGCTGCCGCCGTCGCGCGCGCCGGGGCACCGCGCGGCCCAGGCCAGCGCCGCATCCAGATCAGGGACGTCGATGACGTCGTAGCCGCCGAGGATCTCACGGGCTTCAGCGAAGGGTCCGTCAGTGACGGTCTTTTCTCCGGACTGCGAGACCCGAACCGTCGTCGTAGTCGTCAGATCGGCGAGGGCATCGCCGGACACCCAGATCCCGGCATCCTTCATTTCCTTGTCGTATTGCTGCCAGTCCTCGAACGTGCACTGGGGTTCGGTGTCTCCGCCGGGTGCGGTGTAGATGAGCAACATGTACTTCATGACTGACTCCTTGGTCTGTTGTTTTTCTTGCGGCTTTCCTGCCTTACAACATGACGACGAACGGTTCTCCCCGGAATCGACAGGCGACTCGAAAAAACTTTTGGCGGGTTCGTCCGAGGCGCTGCCGTTAGGCTGAGTGTATGACCGAACGCGACCGGGACGCCGCTGGGAAACCCCTCAATTCGCGGCCCCGTGACGGACTCGGACGTCCACTGCCACGCGACGCAGCGGGCGGTGTCCCGCGCATTCCGGACGATGTACGCCTGCCACCAGACGAGTCGATCACCGAGGCGCAGCGCCTCCTCGACCACGGCATGCCTTTCCACGCACACGAGATTCTCGAAGGAACGTGGAAAAGCGCGCCGCCCGAGGAACGTGACCTGTGGCAGGGACTGGCTCAGTTGGCCGTCGGGCTCACCCATCTGCTTCGGGGCAACAACACCGGCGCCGTCTCACTCCTCGGCCAGGGTCACGACCGCATCAGGCACTACGAGGTCGAGAGTCCGCACGGCCTCGATATCCCCGGTCTACTGACGTGGTCCGAGCACCTGCTCGCCGAAATCGATCGCCCCGGCGATTTCCCCGCCCCTCCGATTCCGAGGTTGAGAATCCCCTGATGCCCATCTTCCCCATGTTTCCGCTCGGCTCCGCTTTGCTACCGGGTGAGGTGTTGCCCCTGAACATCTTCGAACCTCGGTATCGCGCACTGGTCGAGAACGTTCTCGAAGCTGCCGACGGCCCACTGTTCGGAGTAGTGCTCATCGCTCGTGGCCACGAGGTCGGTGGCGGCGAATCACGTCACGACGTCGGCACTCTGGCTCGGATCGAGTCTCATGTCGCCATGGGTGCCGGGCGGTATCAGTTGTATTGCCGGACCGAAGACCGCATCCGGGTCAATCGATGGCTGCCGGACGATCCCTACCCACTTGCCGAGGTCGAATTGTGGCCTGACGAGAACAACGGAACACCAGTCACTGCTTACGAATACGACTCGCTCCTCGAGCGCATCGAGTTCATGTACGGAATGTTGGGAAAGCTCGCACTTCGGGCCGGCGAACAGACTCCGCGAATGCCCGTCCCACCGGATCCCTTGGATCCGCTGGGTTCTCGGCTGTATGCCCTCGCCAGGAGCATTCCGATGGGTGACGCCGATCGCCTGGCGATTTTGACCGCGCCAGGCGCCGACGAACGTATTCGCACACTATCGGAGGCAGTCGAGAACACCATCGAGGTCGCGCAGTTCAATCTCCTCTGAGCGCAACTACGCCATCGTCTGACCCATGTCGATGACGATCTTCGTCCCGGTGACCGCGCGGGAGAGGTCCGTCGCGAGGTAGACGACGGCGTTGGAGATGTCCTCGACGGTGGTGCGCGGGACGGACGTGAGCGGCCACTTGTACGAGTTCATGTACTCCGGATGAGTAGTGAGTACCTTACCGACGTTGGGATCGTTGCCCATCTCGGTCTCCACCGCGCCAGGGTGGATGGTGTTGACTCGAATGTCGAAGCTTCCCAATTCTGTTGCAGCAGTGCGAGCCAAACCCACGAGGCCGTGCTTGGCCGCCGAGTAGTGCGCGCAGCCGGGCGCTTCGGCGACGCCGGCAGCACTGCTCACAATCACGATGGAACCACCGTTGCCGGCTTCGATCATTGCAGGAACCGCAGCTGTCATCGTGCGCCAGACACCATTGAGATTGATGTCCACCAGCGTCGACCACTGTTCTTCAGGCATCTCCCAGAAACGGTTCCACGTAGCGATGCCCGCATTGGCAATCACGACGTCGAGGCGACCGAACTTGTCGACGCCCGACGCCACCGCCGCCCGCAGCGCCTCGAGGTCACGGACGTCCGCTACAGCGGTGACGATCTCGCGCCCCTCCGCTCGCACGAGACGAGCCGTTTCTTCGAGGTCGGCTTCAGTCGCGGCCGCGTAACCCACGTCTTCGGACACCGACGCGCACACGTCGACAGCGATGACGTCTGCACCTTCCTGCGCGAGTCGAATCGCGTGATTGCGTCCCTGACCCCGCGCTGCACCGGTGATGAAAACGACCTTGCCTGCCAACAGTTGTGTCATGGCCGGGACGTTAGACGCTGATGAGGCCGCCTGCCTGTGAGTTCCCGCTCGACGGGAATCAACCGTCGACGATGACGACGTGAAGATTCCTCGGACCATGGACACCTTCGACGCGCTCGAGTTCGATGTCGGAGGTCGCCGACGGGCCGCTGATCATGGTGGTGGGGCGCTCCGGTGTCAGCTTCGCAATCGCCTCCGGCACTCCCACTTCCACACTGCTGCGATACACGACGCAGATGTGTGTGTCCGGTACCAGTGTCAACGCACGGCGTCCCTGCGATGGACCGGCGTCGAGGAAGATGGTGCCGGTTTCGGCGCACGATACCTTCGAGCCGGTGACAACGGCGTCGAGGTTCTCGAGTTCAGGAGCCGGTACGTCCGGGCTGTCCACCACCAGCGTTCCGTCGAATCCGGCTACCCATGATCGGTCGAGGCCGGCGGGGATCCCCAGAGTGTGTAGTCCGTGCTCTCTCAGTATTCCGGCGACGGCCTCGGCGATTTCTGTTGCAGCGCAATGGTGAACGTGCGCCTTGTAGTCCACCAGACGGTCGACGAACAAATCGATGAGTTCCTCGTCGGACATGGTTCTGCCAGTCCGGTAGTTTCGCGGTATCTCGCCTTCGCGGGCGGGCGCCAAGGTGATGGCATCACGAATGCGTCCGAGCACCACGTCACGTGAATTCATCTGTCTGCCTTCCCGTCACGACGAGCCTCGTCCAATGCCGCGCGGCCTTCGTCGGAGTCCCACCAGGATCGGAAGGTCTGCTTGGGCGGTGCGGGAATGTCTCTGGCAGCTGTCCAACCGTTCAATGGAGGTGGCAACGTAGAGATCTTCCCTTTCCTGCCGGCCACGACGCGTCCGAGCCCGGCAGCTTTCTGAGCCAACGTCCACCGTCCCTCGGTCGACATCGCCAGAGAGGCGGCTTTCATCGCCAAAGACTCTGCTGTGACACCGGATTGCTCGACCTTCTGGTGCCGCAATTCGACGAGCAGCGAGGGTATGTCGATCTTGACCGGGCAGGCGTCGAAGCACGCACCGCACAGACTCGAGGCAAAGGGAAGCGTCGAGTTGGGATCGTCTTTGCCATGCATGCCCGCGAGCTGCGGAGTCAGCACCGCGCCGATCGGTCCCGGATAGGTCGATCCGTAGGCGTGACCGCCGGTGCGCTCGTAGACCGGGCACACGTTCAGACACGCCGAGCACCGTATGCAGCTCAGGGCTTCCCTCCCGATCTTGTCGGCAAGCGCGGCAGTCCGACCGTTGTCGAGGAGGACCAGGTGGAACTCCTGTGGACCGTCGTCGGGCGTGACGCCGGTCCACATGGAGGTGTACGGGTTCATCCGCTCCCCCGTCGAGGACCGCGGCAGCAGTTGCAGGAAGACCTCCAGATCCTGATACGTCGGCAGAATCTTCTCGATGCCCATCACGGTGATCAGTGTTTTCGGCAGCGTCAGGCACATTCGCCCGTTGCCCTCCGACTCCACGACGGTCAGAGTGCCCGTGTCCGCGATGCCGAAATTGGCGCCGGAGACGGCGACCGGCGTCGTCATGAACTTGTGGCGTAGAAACTTTCGTGCAGCGGCGGCAAGTTCGGCCGGGTTCTCCCCGAGGTTCGGATCGACATCTGGCATCTCACGCAGGAATATCTCCCGAATCTCGGACCTGTTGCGATGGATCGCGGGAACCAGGATGTGCGACGGTTTGTCGTGGCCGAGTTGGACGATCAATTCCGCGAGATCGGTCTCGTAGGCGGCGATTCCGTGGGCTTCGAGATGCTCGTTGAGACCGATCTCCTGCGTGGCCATCGACTTGACCTTGATGACCTCGTCGGAGCCGGTGGCTTTGACAAGTTCGGTCACAATGGCGTTGGCCTCGTTGGCATCTGCCGCCCAATGCACCTGCCCACCGCGCGCGATGACTGCAGCTTCGAACTGTTCGAGCAGTTCCGGCAACCGCGCCATGACGTCGGCCTTGATCGCCGAACCCGCATCACGCAGGTCTTCCCAATCGGGAAGCTCTCCAGTCACGTTGATGCGCTTGGCACGGATGGTGTGCGTCGCCTTGCCGATATTGCGTCGCAGTTGCGCGTTGGCCAGCTCGTGATGTGCTGCGACGGGGAATTTCTCAGTACCTCGCAGGAACCCTGCACCCTCGGGCGACCTCGGCGGGAAGCTGGGCAGACCCAGCGTCACAGCGCTCATGCGGGCACCCGGCTTTCCACCGACGCCAGAATCTCCGCGAGGTGAATGGTCTTGGCGCCCATCTGCAGTCGTGACATACCGCCGCCGATGTGCATGAGGCAGGACGAGTCTCCGGCGCTGCAGAATTCGGCGCCGGTGTCCGCAACGTGGCGAATCTTGTCCGCCAGCATGGCCGTCGAAGTCTCCGCATTCTTGATGGCGAAGGTGCCGCCGAATCCACAGCAGGAATCTGCTTCGGGGAGTTCGACCAGATCGATGTCGCGGACGTTGCGCAGCAACTGAAGTGGCTTGTCCCCCACCCTCAACATGCGCAGTGAGTGACAGGTCGGGTGATAGGTGACTCGGTGCGGGAAGTACGCGCCCACATCGGTGACCCCGAGAACGTCCACGAGGAATTCGGAAAGCTCGTACGTCTTTGCCTTCACGGTCTGCACCTGTCCACACAGCGACGCGGTGCCGTAGCGCTCGGCGACGATCTCGTGTTGATGACGGACCGAGCCGACGCACGACCCCGATGGTGCGACAACGGCGTCGATCGACGCATCACCGAAAGTATCGGCGTAGTTCGCGACCAGCGGTAGTGCGCCCGGCTGATAGCCGGTATTGACGTGCATCTGCCCGCAGCAGGTCTGCCCGGACGGAAACACGACGTCGTGCCCGAGACGGGTGAGCAGGAGGGCGGTGGCCTTGACGGCGTCGGGAAACATCGTGTCCCCGATGCAGGTGGCGAACAGCGCTACTCGCATGTGGTTCCCCGCAATCTGTCGGTGTGGTCTGACCACAGTAATACATCCCCGGACAGGCCACCCCATAAACGGCGTCCTCCCGGTTATGCTCTTGCCTCATGCCGACCGAGCCGAGCCCGCGAGCGTGGGAACAAGTACTGAGCCACCTCGAACGTCGGCTCGTTTCAGGCGAGGTGTCTCCTGGCCAGCGCCTGCCGGGAGAGAGAATTCTGGCAGCAGAGTTGGGCGTCGGACGGTCATCGGTCCGAGAAGCGTTGCGGGTCATGGAAGCACTCGGCCTCCTCAAGGCGCAGACTGGATCCGGCCCGACGTCCGGCGCGATGATCGTCGCCAAACCGACCGGCGGCATGACCATGCTGATGCGGATGCAGGTTGCAGCACAGGGCTTTCCGGTCTCGGATGTGGTGAAGACACGACTCGTTCTCGAATCCGAGGTGATGCAATCCCTGGCATCGCGGACTCCGACGCCCGACCTCCGCGCGGCCGTCGAACTGCTCGACTCGATGGAGGACGCAGCTCTCTCGGCCGAGGAATTCTTGCTACTCGACGCACAGTTCCACGTGGCGCTCGCCGACGCGGCGGGCAATCAGGTGATCGCAGCCATGATGACCGGCCTGCGCGAGTCCATCGAGGCCTACGTTCTCGCGGGCGTCCAGATCGACAGCTGGCCGAGCACCTGCATGCGACTGCGTGACGAACACCGAGGATTGGTGGATGCGGTCAACGCGGGTGACGGCGAACTCGCACGTCAGCGCATAGTCGGACACATCCGCGGTTACTACTCGGAAAGCGCCCACTCCGGCCGGTGACAGGGGGTGGTAATTGCGCCTCCAGAAGTCGTGTACTGTTGGTTTCACACCGACGCGGGGTGGAGCAGCTCGGTAGCTCGCTGGGCTCATAACCCAGAGGTCGCAGGTTCAAATCCTGTCCCCGCTACAAAGAAGAGGCCCGTAGGTTGCGAAAGCGACCTACGGGCCTTTTGCTGTGCGCCTTTATTAACCGCCGGGGGTTAATAAAGGCGCACAGCAGTGGTTCACACCACCACGTTGTGAAAATCGATCTCTGCGACCAGCATGCCCGAGAACCACCGATCCAGGTCCTCGTCGGTGACGGACTCGGGCATGGCGTCCACTTCGCACGCCAGCACTGCCACCTGAGACACGAACGGCGGAGCGACATGCATGTCCACCCAGTCCTGCAACGCTGGTTCGCGATCTACCTTCACTGCCGCCGCCTCCCGGCACCACGACAGATACAGGGTTTCCGCGGCGTACATGCCCACCAGCGCCGCCGCCCTGCCCTCTTCGCGAGCGAGAGTCAAGGCGTGCGTCGACAGCACGGCCGACTCCTCGACCAGCGCCGCTGCGTCACCCTCGTACGGGAAGCGGGAACGCAACTGCGCGAAATACTCGCGCTGCTCGCCCACCAGGTTCGACATCGACGTCACGTGGTCGAGCGCGTCGTCGAGCGTCGGGGATTCGGCGACCACCAACCCCAACACCTTGACGGCCGTCAGTACAAATGCCTCTTCGATCACGAGGTACCGGCGGAATCCCTCATCACTCAACGTCCCGCCGATGGTGTCCTCGATGAATGGAACCGCCCGCGCGGCAGCGAGATTACTCTGCTGCCGCGCGAGCAGGTCTGAGGAGCGACTCATTCGCCGGCGACCCAACTGATCAAGCCGTCGAACAGGTCGGTGTATCCGGGCCACTGCTCACAGAACTCCGGCGGAGCCCAGTGCGGCGAGCAGTCCGAGGTGAAGACGATCGACCGTCCGGCGCCGTATTCACCGGCAGCGACAAGCGGATCGCCGTTGATGGTGGCGGGAACCACGGCACCGTCCTTCGCGACGACGCGGTTGTATCCCAGGAGCGCCGGCCAGGAATCGCCGGCACCACCGAGAGCCGGGTGAGCAGCATCGACGACGGTGGGAACGATCCCAGCCGGTGTCTCGACGCGATCGTCTTCGGCCAGCATCGTCACGGGCAGTACCTCGGCGATCGCGGTCTGGCGGAAAGCTGCTCGCGCCTGGAACCCGGAGAACGAGAGGTAACCACCGATCATCATCAGTGAGCCGCCGGCGTTCACCCAGTCACGAAGCGCGACAAGGCGATCCTCGCCGGCGCGGAACTGGTCGAACACGCCGGGAGCCAGCTGCAGCGAGTTCGCTCCGATGTCGGAGAGAACGACGACGTCGAACTGCGACAGTGCTTCTGCGGTACCGGGGAACTGCGTCGGCACCAGGTGTGCGGGCATGTGTGTCACGTCGTGGCCACGTGAGGTGAGCGCATCCCGAAGCGGGCCGACTCCCTCGACGTAGGAATGGACACTGAACTCGTCGACGCCCTTGACGTGCGTCGACGTCGTCATCCAGCTCTCGCCGGCGATCAGTACTCGTTTACCCATGACTGCTTCTGTTTCCTTTCGCGGCCTGCTCGAAGAGCGACCTCGGGTTGTCTCGCATCAATGCGGACACTTGCTGGGGATCTACGCCTGCGCGCACCAATCGGGCGGCGAAGGCGAGTGGTACGTAGGAGAATCCGTTTCCGCCGTGCTTTCTGAGCATTGATTTGAGGAAGAGGTCGTGACTGAGCAGGAGCTGTGATGCGTGACCGGAGGTGACCAATCCGGCTACCGCAGTGGCTGTTTCCGCCGGATGCGGAGAAAGACCCTCGCCGGGGAAATCGAAAGGCATCCCGATCATGTCGAACTCGAGAAAGACACCGCGGTCGGCGAGCGATCGTTGGTAGTCGGCGTCGTGTCCGGACGGGTCCATGTGGCACAGGACCACTGCTTGCGGATCGACGCCCATCTCGTCGACCACGATGTCGACGACGTGATGTCCCACGCGCTGCCAGCCCGGAAGGTGGACGAACAGGGGCACGTCCACCTCGCGCTGGGCGATGCATGCCGCCCGCAACGCTTTCGCCTCGTTCTGAGTGAAGAGCGGGGAGACTCCGATCTCCCCGATCACGCCAGGAGCCAATTCCTTTGCCGGATCGAACTCCTCGACGAGCGAACCTGCCAGATCGTCGACACCGAGTTCGTGGACCTCGACCGGATGGGTCGTCTCGAGGTACCACCCTGAACCCATGATCACTCGCACGTCTGACTTTCGCGAGAACTCCGCCAGCTTCTCCGGTGCCCGGCCCAGTCCCGGCGGTGTCAGATCGACGATCGTCCGACCACCGAGGCGGGCGAAGTCCGCAAGGTCTTCCACCACGGCCGATCCGTCGTCGACTCGACAATTGTCGAGACTGTAATACGGATTGTCGTGAAGAAGCCAGGCATCCTCGGCGCGTACCGGACCGGCCAACCGCTGTGCCACAACCGGATCCGGGGCCTCGGTGTACGCACCGGTGACGTCGTTGTGCAGATGTTCGTGTGGGAGAACCAGTCCGAGTTCCGAGCTGTCCACAGTTCCCGTGACAGTACGAACCTTGCTCATGAGCGTGCGGGCCCCGACGGTGCGGACTGCAGGTGTCGCCACAGCGCGCTCAGCGTGTGTCCGCGCATGTTGATCCAGATGGCCAGTAGCAGAACGACACCGGTGATGATCGGCGTCAGGAACGGGCTCACGCCGAGCAGGGTCAATCCGTTGGCGATGATTCCGGTCAGGACGGCGCCGATGACGGTACCGATCACGGTGCCGCGACCGCCGAAGAGATTGGTGCCACCGAGAACCACCGCGGTGATCACGGTGAGCTCGAATCCCGTTGCGGAGTTGGCCGAACCCGAGCCCAGTCGAGCCGCGATCAGCAGTCCCGCGATGCCGGCAGCCAGGCCGGTGAAGACGAGCGTCATCATGAGCACACGACGCGTGTTGACACCGGACCGTCGTACGGATTCGACGTTGGAACCGATACCGGTGACGTAGCGCCCGAAGCGCATGCGGTTGAGCGCAATTGCTCCGATGACCACGACGACGAGAGCAATCCAGGCGCTGGCGGAGAACCCGAGGAATTCCGAAGTTCCGAGCTTCGCGAAGTAGGTGTCGGCCGGAACCGGAACGGAGAATCCTTCGGTCCGATACAGCGCGATACCGCGAATGACGGACATCGTCGCCAGGGTCACGATGAACGGCGGAATACCCTGATAGGCAGCGAGCCATCCGTTGACCAGGCCCCAGGCCGCACCCATCACCGGGGCGGCGACGAAGACCAGGGACGAATCGACGCCGGCCTGGATAAGCTCGGCACTCATCGCCGCGACGAACGCGACGATCGCACCGACGGACAGGTCGATCTGACCTGCCGTGATCACGAAAGTCATCGCCACCGCGATGATCAGAACCGGAGCGATCTGGGTTGCCAGGTTCGACAGGTTCGTAAATGTCAGGAACGACGACGTGGTCGCCGAGAAGACGGCTGCGACAGCAACTGTCACCGCCAGCATCGCGAGGGTGGGCTTGTTGACGCTGTCCCACAAGGAGGGTTTCGCGGCGAGCTTGCGCTCGATCGGCGCCTGGGTCTTCTCGAGAGTGGTCATGCCGTGGCTCCCTGTGTTGCTGCCGATGTCCGTTGCGGCACCGGAGTTCGAGTGATGAGTCCGACGAGGGACTCGATGTTGAGGTCGCCGATCGGAACGTCGTCGACACTCTGCCCCTCGTACATGACCGTGATTCGGTCACACACGCGGAACAGGTCCTGCAGGCGGTGTGTCACGAGAATGACGCCCACGCCGGCCGCTGCGACGTCCGTGATCAGCTTGAGCACCGACTCGACCTCGGCGACGGCAAGCGCTGCGGTGGGCTCGTCGAGGATCAGTACGTCTGGGCGGAAGGAGACTGCGCGGGCGATCGCGACGGTTTGCCGCTGTCCGCCGGACAGTTGCCCGATCTCCTGGTAGGTCGACTTCACCTTGACATGCAGGTCGGCAAGAATGTGAGCCGCCTTCTCGTGCATGGCATGCCGGTCGAGGAAGGGGCCTTTTCGCGGTTCTCTGCCGAGGAACAGGTTGCTGGCGACGTCCAGCGTGTCGCACAGAGCCAGATCCTGGTAGACGATTCCGATCTTTTTCTGCTGCGCGTCGAGAGGCGTCGAAAAGCGCACTGGTTCACCGTTGACGCGCATTTCGCCGCCGTCGTGCTGAACCGCACCGGCGAGAATCTTCATCAGAGTGGACTTACCGGCGCCGTTGTCGCCGACCACTCCGAGTACTTCACCCTTCGCCAGCCGAAGGTCCACTCCTTGAAGGGACTTCACCGGTCCGTACGACTTGGTGATGCCCGAGAGTTCGATCAGTGGAGGTGCCATGATTACTTCTCCAAGTAGTACATGTAGTCGGCCACGTTCTCCGGGGTCACGATCTGGGTGGGAACCGGGATGTTTGCCGGAGCGCCGCGTCCGCAAGCCAGGTCGATTGCCGAATTCATTGCCTCATGGCCGAATTCGAAGGTGTTCTGCTGGACCACGCCTTTAAGCCAACCGGCTTTGAGTCCGCCTACCGCCTGATCCGAAAGATCCCAACCGACTGCTTCGATGCGATCCTGCGCCTTCTGACTGTTGACCGCCGCGACGAGACCGATCAGTGCCGGCTCACCGGTTGCGTAGACGTACTTCATGTCGCCACCGCCGGTCAGCAGGTTCTCCGCCGCGGTCTGTGCGTTCTCCTGAATGTTACGTCCGTCCACGACGGTGCCGACGGTCATTCCGCGGCCGGTCACGGTCTCCGTGAAGCCCTTCTGCCGCTCCAACTGAACAGTGCTGTTGAGCGCGCCGACGATACCGACCGTTCCGGTGTTGTTCGCGACGTCGGCCAAGGTGTTTCCGATCTTGGCACCACCCTCGGCGTTGGCCGTACCGACCTGAGTCGACAGTGCCGGATCGTCGATGGTCGCGTCCACCGCGACGACGGGGATGCCCGCGTTCTTGGCCTTGACCACCGACGGCTTGATTCCGTCCGTGTCGATTGCATCGACGATGATCGCGTCGACTCCGGCGGCAATCAGATTGTCGAAGGCGTTGGCCTGCGCGACGGAATCGTCGTTGCCGCTGATGATCTGCAGGTCGACGCCTGCCTTGTCCGCGACGTTCTTCGCGGCATTGTTGATCTGGTTGAAGTACAGCGCCTGGAGGTTGATGGTCACCAGACCGACCTTGAGCTTGCCGTTCGTCCCGTCACAGCTTTCGGCGACCCGGGTCGGCTGCGGGATGGACGAGCCCCCCGATGCGTCCTTCGAGTCACTCGACGAAGCCGAGTCACAAGCGGTGAGCGTGAGCGCGACTGCAGCTCCCAGCGCCAGAGGCAATGCACGTTTCATCATCGAGTCTCCAAAAGGGTGTGAGGGGTCAATGTTGCTGTGAAGCTGTCCAATTCATCTCGGGTGGGGCATCCGCGGGGGCCTGCGGTGGCGCAAGCCAATGCAGCCGATGCCCCGGCGAGTCGTGCGGCGTCCACCGGTGAGCGCCCGGCGTCGACAAAAGCGATGTACGTACCGCCGAAGCAATCACCGGCCCCGACTGCATCGACGACGTCGACCACTACTGCCGGTTCGCTCGTCACCTCGCCGTCCGGTGTGGCCAGTGTCCAACCTCGCGAGCCGTCGGTCACCAGCAGGTGGGTGTGGTGCTCGGCGGCCAGAGTCTGCCACTGGTCGAATCCGATCCCGAACTCGCCTTCCCACAGGGCACGCCCTACGACGACGTGGTCGGCCAGAGCGAACGCGCGCAGTGCCGCGGCTTTGTTTTCACAACCGTCCAGATCGATTACCAGACTTACGCTTCCCGGTAATTCATCCGGGAGGAAGAGCGCACGGTATCCGTCGAGGAACAGTCGTCCACCGCCGGCAGCGGCCAATCGGGTGACGACAACTCCGATGCGTTCGGCATCGTTCGGGTCGTCCTGGCTGATGATGGAGCGATCGCCGTCCTGCGCGATGAGAACAACTGCCGTCGACAGGAACGCATCTCGCGGCGACCAACTGGTGTCGACGCCGTCTGCCTCGAGGGATTCGAGAAACTCGGTGGACCGCGCGTCCGGGCCCACGGCACCGGCAAAGATCACTTGCGCGCCCATTCTGGCCGCGGATACCGCAGCATTTGCATTCATTCCACCGTCGATCTGACTGATGGCCGTTGCCTGAACGCGCTCACCGAGTACCGGTACGTGTGGGACATGTACCGTCACATCGTTGTTGGCGTATCCACAAAATACAATCATGGTTACTTTCCTGCGGCCCGGGACAGTTCGCGGACCTTCTCGCCTGCGACCCGTCCCCACCAGCGTCCATTGTCCTTCACCGAGGATGCAACTATCGCGCCGTCGCATTCCTTCATCAGCGCTGCGACATTGGCAGCCGTGATGCCGGAGCCGATGATCACCGGAAGAACGGTGTTGTCTCGGATCACGGAAACCTCGTCGACCGAAGCGGCGTCACCGGTGCGCGAACCCGTCGCGATCAGAACATCTGCGTCGAAGAACTCGGCGTCTTCGGTCTGTTCCGCGACAGTGCGGTCCGCGACAATGGCATGCGCACCGTGTTTGACGTGCACGTCAGCGAAGATCCGGACCGGGTCGGCGCCGATGCGATGGCGGAAGCGCGTCGTCTTGGCGGCCTGGCCCTCGATGAAGCCCTCATTGGCAATGTAGGCATTTGCCCACTGATTGACGCGCACAAAACTCGCGCCTGCCGCCCACGCTGCGGCCACTCCGCACTCGCCGGCGTTGGACAGGATGCTGACGCCGACGGCCTTGCCGAACTCGCCGACCACCGCTGCCGTGATGACTCCCATGCTCGCGGCGGTTTCGTATCCGTGTTCGCCGGGCTTGAGGAACGGTATGTCCCAGTGATTTTCGACGATCACACCGTCGAAACCGTTGTCGACATACGCGTGTGCTTCCTCGACGGCGAAGCGAGCAATTTCCGAAACCGGCTGACCGGTGTAGTGCGGGCTGCCCGGCAGGGCCGGGAGGTGAATGGCCCCGATGAGAGATGGCGTGCCAGTGAACATCTCTGCCAGCGCCGAGGGCTTGGGCGGAAAGACTCCGAGCGGTGATGCGGTCACTTCAGCTACCCCATTCCATGCGCAAGATTTGCGCTGTATGTCCATGCACAAGATCTGCACACGATGTAATCGATTGCCTTGATGAATTAGCAGGTTATGCGATCAACACCGGGTTGTGTCAAGGATTTCACAATTCGAATTTGTAAACGATTGCCTCAATCGCGTTACATGCGGGACACTGGACCGTGCGGTTCGATAACCTCGGACCCGAATCGAGCAGAAAACGGGGGACGCATGCGCAAGGCGACCATTCGCGATGTCGCGGAACTGGCCGGGGTGTCGACGGCCACCGTGTCGCGGGCACTGTCCGGATCCCGCCCTGTCTCGGACGAGCTTGCAGCGACGATCAAACGAGCCGCGGATTCTCTCGGATACTCGGGAAACATCATCGCCAGCTCGCTGCGTCGTAATCGGACGGACACTGTCGGAATGGTGGTTCCGAGTATCGCGAACCCCTTCTTCACTTCGCTGGTGGTCAACGTCGAACACGTCCTCGCTCGGCGCGGACTACAACTGTTCCTGTGCGATTCTCGTTCCGATCCCGACGTGGAAGCGCAGCGACTCAAGTCGCTCGTCTCCCGGCAAGTGGACGGAATCATCATCAGCCCGTGCCACGGCGAACTGAGTGCCGAGGCCGTCCGAGCCAGCGCGGCAACGCTTCCGGTCGTTCAACTGGACCGGTTTGCAATGGATACCCAGACGGACTGGGTCGGCGTCGACGACGACGCCGCTCAATCCCTGGTGATGGAGCATCTGTCGGAGCGTGGCGCGCAATCAGCCGCCTTCATCAGTTCCGAGCTGACCAATTCGTCAACAGAACTTCGCCGGGCCGGCTTCTTCCGCCACGCGGATCGAATGGGCATCGAAACTCGTGACGAGTGGACACAACTCGGCGAGTACTCGATCGAGTGGGGGCGCACGGCATCCAACATCATCCTGACCGGCAAAACTCGCCCCGACGCCCTGGTCTGCGCCGACGACTTGATCGCACTTGGCGTGTTGCAGACGTGTCACACATTGGGCATCGACGTTCCCGGCGACGTTCTGGTCACCGGTTTCGACAACATCCCATTCTCCGAATTGTGCAACCCACCGTTGACCACCGTCGGGCAGCCGCAGGAAAGAATCGCGGAAGAAGCTGTGCGACTTCTGGATCAGGCGATGAACAACTCTTCCGAGTCGACAGCCCACATCGCGCTTGCTCCTGAACTGATTGTCCGTCAGTCCACCGTCGGCCAAGCGGCGGCAACCGCACCGTAAGCAGCGATCGCATCGTCCAGTTCGGAAACCTTGACGCTTTCGTTGGCCGCATGCATCAGCGAGGGAGTGCCAGGGCCCCAGATCACGACGGGAGCACCAGGGGCGGCGGCGGCCAGTACCGAAGCGTCGGTGAAGTACGAAACCGGTTCGGTTGCAACAGGGATAGGCAGGGTGGCCAACCACGGGTCCGACGCGTCGGTACGCACACCTCCCAGATGAATCGACGTCTCCACCGAGTCGACTTCTGGTTGGGCTCGCCACCACGCGAGCAGGTCGGCGCCGTCTCCCACCGTGCGGTGATCGATCACCGCACGTGCACTGTCCGGCACGATGTTCGGAGCCGAACCCCCGCCGACCAAGCCGAGGTTCCAGGTTTCGGCACCCAGAAACGCGTCGGACGACAGCGGAAGCTCACGCCGGGCTCGGTCGACGACGTCAAGCAGTTTGAGGACGGCGTTGGTTCCTCGCTGCGGTGTACTCCCGTGCGCGGCTTTTCCTTTGACGGACACTTCGAGCCACAGTGCGCCGCGGTGCCCCAGGTTGATTCGGTTGCCCGTCGCCTCGGGAACGATGACGGCCCCGACCTCGAGATTCGCCACGGCGTCGGCCGAACGAACAGCCCCGAGCGATCCGATTTCCTCGTCGCTCGTCAGCAACAGCGCGACCGGGACTCCACGTTCGAAGGCTTCGACAACCGCGGCAGTAGCGGCAACAAGGCCGGCCTTCATATCCGATGTCCCTCTGCCGAGGAACAATTCGCCGTCGACCTGTGCGGCGTACGGGTCGAACTCCCAGTCGGAGACAGTGCCCACTGGCACCGTGTCCACGTGGCAGGCGAACAGGAGTCTGGCTGCCGAGGGTGCAGCTTCGTTGGTGATCAAGGCCCAGGGATGATTGCCGGTCAGGTCTGACTCCACCTTCGCCTGTGGCGCACGTGAGAGAACCAACGAGACAATCGAATCCATCGCCCGCCGTTGAGGAGCGGCCTCCCCCGAGACCGTGTCGAGAGCTACCAGTTCCGAGAGAAGTCCGAGGGAATCCATGTCCCTATTCTTGCACTGCCACGGATTCAGTGCGCTGCCAGCTGGGCGATGACAACGTAATTGTCGTCGGTCGACTCTCCTTCGACGACATCACAATTGGCGAGGATCAACCGCCCGGGAACTGATTCACGCAACTCGTGAGTTCCCAGCAGCGAACCTTTGTGCAGCGGCCCGACGGTTTCGACGTCGTACTCGAGCACCCCGTTCGGTGTGCTCAGCAGGACGTGATCTCCTGACTCCACCACCCGGAGTGCCCGGAACGGTGCTTCGCGAGTGGTGAAGTTGTGGCCGACGACAACAACGGTCTGTGTGGTCGACGTTCCCGGCATTCCGCTTTCACCCCACCACACCGGCAGTTCGTCGACGGGATTCAGTTGCTGCCCACTCTCGCCGCCGCGCATCAGTTTCTCCGAGTGCAACGGACTGCTCAGGTACGTGACCCCGGACGCAGACCTCAACTCGATCCTCTCGGGTTCTGCCGGATCGACGGTCACCGAAGCCGGTGCAGCCGCGATATGCGACTGCACCGGCGAGCGGTCAGGTAGCGATCCCGCGTTCTCGCCCGAACATCCGGATACGAGGAGGGCGAGGATCGCTACCGCCGAGAGACCGAGGCTACGCAGACGTGTTGCCCGGGCCGTCATGACGCTTGCGACGAACAACCACCGTCGTAGCTGCTGCGGCGGCAGCGCCGACGACTCCGACGCCGATCAATACAGCCGGCAGGTTGGAGTTGCTGCTACCGCTGGTGCTGCTGCTTGCGGTGTCGCCGAGAGCAAGATCGACCGGGGGCAGGCTTCCAGCGAGTGCCGGATCGCCGTCGGCGTCGGTGACGTAGTAGTCGACGACGTCGAAGGCTCCCTTGTTGTTGTAGTAGCCGACCAGCTTGACGCCGGTCTTGTTCACTACAGCGGTGGTCTCGTCGACCTTCGTGACTCCGGAGCCGTCGTCGGTGTGCTCACCGATGATCACCTCACCGCCGACGCCTGTTCCGTTGTCGATCTCCTTCTCGCCCTTTGCCTTGAGCTCGTCGACGATCTTCTGCGCTGCATCCGCTTCGGCCTTTGCGGCGGCTGCAGCGGCCTGAGCTTCCTTGGCCTTTGCTGCTGCGGCGTCGGCCGCCGCCTTCGCGTCTTCGGCGGCCAGGTAGAGATCCTGCGCCTTCTTACTCGCTACTTCGGCAGCTTCGGCCTTCTTGGCGGCTTCGGCAGCCTTTTCGTCGGCGATTGCTCGCTTGTCGGTGGCCGCCTCCCCTGCAGCATCGGCCTCGGCCTGCGCCGTCTCCGCGGCCTTCTGTGCAGCGGCAGCGTCCTTCTGTGCGGAAGCTGCGGTAGCTGCCGCTTCATCTGCGGCCTTACGGGCGGCGGTGGCAGCTTCTACCTCGGTGGCGGCTGCGGACTCGGCTGCCTTGGCGGTGGTTTCGGCGGCGGTGGCCACCTTCTGAGTTTCCTTGACGGTGATCGCGAGCTGCTTGGCATTCCAAGCTGCGGCCAACGCCTGAGCCTTTGCGGCGAGTCCCTTCGCGATGTCCCAGTTCTTGAAGGCTTCCTCGGCTTCCTTGTTCTTGTCCGCAACCAGCTTGGCGTTTGCATCCGCGGCAGCCTTCGCCTCATCGGCCTTGGCCTGCAGAGCATTAGCCTCGGCGCGAGCGCGTGCCGCCTCCTCGGTCTTGGTCCCCGAACCGGCGGCCTTCGCTGCTTCCTCGAGTTCCGCAGCCTTGGCTGCAGCCGCATCAGCTTCTGCCTGAGCTGTTTTTGCTACCTCCTTGGCATCGGCCGCAGCGGACGCCGCAACCTTGGCCGCCTCTTCCGCTTCTTTCGCAGACTGTTCCGCTGCCCCGGCCTCCGCCTTGGCCTGCGTCGATTCGACCGCCGCCTTGGTTGCCTCGACGCTCGCCTGGGTCATTGCCTCGGTCGCCTTCACCGAAGTGTCTGTCGCTGCGGACGAGTCGACCCCTGCCGTCGCGGCTGCTTCGGCGGCCTTCGCTGCCGCGTCGGCAGCTGCCTTGGCTTTTGCTTCGGCTTCCGCCAGTGCTGCAGCGTCCGTACCAGCGGTTTCGGCACTGCCCGTGCCCGCGACCCCGGCTTCAACCTTCTCCGGCGTGGTCTCGGTGCTCGTCGCCGCGTCGGCGTCGGTGGTGGCAGCTGCCTCTTCCTCGGCGCAGGTCACCAGCGGATCAGCGCTCGGGGTACACACGGTTTCCGGCTCTGCCGATGCAATTCCCGTGCCGCCCACCGCCAATCCGAGAGCTAGTACGGCACCGGCGGCCGCAGAGCGGACCCTCCGAGAATGGGCGATGGACTTCTCCGACATAGCGCTCAACCTTTCGGCCTTCTTTACGAAGACGGCAATTCCGGCGTGGACAGCCTTTACTTCGTCGGCTGACTTCCAGACGTTACGACCGGTCGGTCCGAAAAATTGAGAGCTGCTGCGCTAACCGCAGGAATCAGGACCGCGGAACGCGCCCCATCAGGTAGAACTCCGGATTGGGCAGCATGCCGGAGAAGCTCGCCATGCGATTGCTGAGCCCGAAGAATGCAGTGATCGCGGCGATGTCCCACGCGTCCTCGTCGCCGAAGCCGTGCACACGGAGGGCGTCGAAGTCGGCGTCGGCGATTTCGTGTGAGGCGGAGTTCACCTTGGTGGCGAAGTCGAGCATCGCGCGCTGACGATCGGAGATTTCTGCGGTGCGATAGTTGACCGCAACCTGGTCGGCAACCAGCGGCTTCTTCTCGAAGATACGCAGAATTGCGCCGTGCGCGACAACGCAGTACGTACATTTGTTGGCCGCAGAGATCGTGGTGACGATCATTTCTCGATCACCCTTGGTGAGTGCGGAATCTTCCTTGAGCATGATCGCGTCGTGGTATGCGAAGAATGCCCGGAACTCGGCTGGGCGCCGAGCGAACATCAGGAAGACGTTGGGCACGAACCCCGACTTCTCCTGGATCTCGAGAATCTTGGCGGCGATGTCCTCGGGCACCTCGGTCAATTCAGCCTGCGGAAAACGGGTGCTCACTGTGCCTCCTGGTCAGCCATCGATGTTCGATTCAAGATAATGATGATTAACTGAGTTGTCCAGATGCATTTCCTGCCCTACTTTTTCGGGCACGGATAGTCGGGTACGGCCCAAGTGATCTGCGTAGCGTGAAACCCGTGAACAGGAAGACACGATGATCGACGGACTGAACCGCGCGCTCGACTACATCGAAAGCAATCTGAGCGGCGAGATCGAGACAGCCGAGATGGCAAGGCTGGCAACCACCTCGGAGTATCACTTTCGGAGGATGTTCTCGGCCCTGGCCGGCATTCCCGTATCCGAATACATCCGTCGACGTCGACTCACCCTGGCTGGTGCCGAGTTGTCCGTCAGCAGATCAGGAGTGTTGGAGACCGCCGTGAAGTACGGCTACTCGTCCGCGGAAGCCTTCACACGAGCGTTCACCGCATTTCACGGCGTGAGCCCCGGCGCGGTCACACGCGCTCCCGCCGTTCTCAAATCCCAACAGAAACTTGTCATTCACGTGACACTGGAAGGAGCCACACCGATGGACTACATGCTTGTGGACAAACCTGCCCTGACGGTAGTCGGGTTCAAGACCCGGGTTCCATTGGTTCACGAAGGTCCCAATTCTGCGATCGAAGATTTCACCCGCTCCGTGGACAAGGTTGCGTTGCGAGGGTTGCGCGAGCTCTCCGATCAGGACCCGGCGGGAATCGTCAGTGTCGTCGACAATTTGGCGCATCCCAGAACCGAAGGCACAGAACTGGATTACTACCTGGGAGTGGTCACCGGCAAACCTTCACCCACGGGTTTCGATGTGCTGACGGTCGACACACACACGTGGGCCGTCTTCACCGCCGACGGGTCGGAAATCGAATCTGTGCAGTATTTGTGGCGAGATATCTACACGGAATGGTTCCCTGCCAACCCTTTTCGCTCCGTACCTGGTCCCGAGATCATGCGTACCGAATACAACGACGATTTCACCGTCGCACGGTTCGAGCTCTGGATTCCGGTCGAGAGCGAGCTGAGCGACGTCGGGGCGTAAAACAGCCGCCAGGTCGGATGGAAGTCACGACCCGGCGGCTGAGCCATCAGATGAAACAGACTGTCAAAGAATCAGTTTCGCTCCGGTAGCAGCAACCACGTCCTCGACGCTGATGCCCGGCGCCGTCTCCACCAGGCGGAGACCGTCGTCAGTCACGTCGATCACGGCCATGTCGGTGATGATTCGCTGGACGCAGCCCTTACCGGTCAGCGGAAGCGAGCACTCCTCGACGATCTTGTGCTCACCCTTCTTCGAGACGTGCTCCATCATCACGATGACGCGCTTTGCGCCGTGGACCAGATCCATCGCGCCGCCCATGCCTTTGACCATGTGGCCGGGGATCATCCAGTTCGCGAGGTCTCCGGTGGCACTGACCTGCATGGCACCGAGCACGGCAACGTCGACCTGGCCGCCGCGGATCATGCCGAACGACGCTGAGGAGTCGAAGAACGACGCACCGGGGAGAACGGTGATGGTCTCCTTGCCCGCATTGATCAGCTCGGGATCGAGTTCGTCCTCGGTCGGGTACGGCCCCACGCCCAGAACGCCGTTCTCCGAGTGCAATACAACGGTGATGTCGGTCGGGAGGTAGTTCGGAACCAGCGTCGGCATACCGATGCCGAGGTTCACGTACTGCCCGTCCTCGAGTTCGCGCGCGACGCGGGCCGCCATCTCTTCGCGGGTGAGTTTGGTGGGTAGTACAGAAGTCATGCTCGTACCGTCCGATTCTCGATGCCGACCGTCACGGGGCCGACGTGGACAACACGCTGAACGTGAATGCCCGGCGTGTGGATCTCGGCGGGGTCGAGCTCACCCGGCTCTACGAGGTGCTCGACCTGCGCAATGGTGATGCGCCCCGACGTTGCTGCAGCCGGATTGAAGTTCTGGGTACTCGCGCGGTAGACGAGGTTGCCGTGCCGGTCACCTTTCCAGGCATGGACCAGTGCATAGTCGGCGACGATGCCGCGCTCCATCACGTAGGTGACGCCGTCGAAGTCACGAGTTTCCTTGGGCGGACTGGCAACTGCGATGCCGCCGTTACCGTCGTAACGCAGTGGCAGGCCGCCGTCGGCGACCTGGGTGCCGACGCCGGCCGGGGTGAAGAACGCGGGGATGCCCGCTCCCCCGGCGCGCATGCGCTCGGCGAGCGTGCCCTGCGGCGTGAGTTCTACTTCCAGCTCACCGGAAAGGTACTGACGCGCGAACTCCTTGTTGGAGCCGACGTACGAGCTGACAGTACGACGGATACGCCCCTTCTCCAGAAGCACTCCGAGCCCGAACCCGTCGGTGCCGCAGTTGTTGCTCACCGTTTCGAGTGATGTCGCGCCCTGCTCGAGGAGCGCATCGATGAGGATTTCCGGCACTCCGACGAGCCCGAAACCTCCGACAGCGATCGTGACGCCGTCCGGCACGTCGGCGACGGCCTCGGCAGCAGTGGGAATGACTTTGTCCATCATGTCGATCACAGTAGCGCGACCCGTACGTATTGTGAACCCCCGTCCGCATAACGAACATTTTTCGCCCCCGGCATTGCCTGGGTCACATCTACGAACTATTCTGTTCGCAGAGCGCAACACATGTACACATTGCGAACAACTTCACGTAACCGAACGACGAGGTTCCCTATGCTGCATCTACCGCCGAGGTACCAGCGGCCGACTGGCGTCAACGCCCCGGCTGATTTCGCGGACTACAAGACCACTTCTCTTCGCCACCCGAAGCAACCGCTGAAGCTGCTCCCCCAGCGCCTCACGGAGCTCACCGGGCCGGTATTCGGCGAAGATCGCGTCGGCGCCGGCGAAAACGACCTGACCATTGCCAACGGCGGCGAAGCACAGGGACAGCGCATCGTCGTTCACGGCCGCGTACTCGACGGCGACGGAAAACCCGTCCCCCACACACTGCTCGAGGTCTGGCAGGCAAACGCAGGCGGACGCTACCGCCACACCGGCGACAACTGGCCCGCGCCGCTGGATCCGTTCTTCAACGGCCTGGGTCGCTGCGTCACCGACGCGAACGGCCACTACAGCTTCACCACGATCAAGCCGGGCGCCTACCCGTGGATGAACCACGACAACGCCTGGCGACCGGCACACATCCATTTCTCGCTGTTCGGCACGGCATTCACGCAGCGCCTCGTGACGCAGATGTACTTCCCCGACGATCCGATGTTCTTCCAGGACCCGATCTACAACGCAGTACCCGAAGCAGCACGTCACCGCATGGTCAGCGTCTTCGACTACGACGCCACAGTCCCCAACTGGGCTCTCGGGTTCCGCTTCGACATCGTCCTGCGCGGCCGTAACGCCTCCGTATTCGAGAACGAGGAAGACCACGATGACTGATCACACCGCGAAGCCCGCACCCACTTATCCGGTCGTCCCCGGCGACTTCACCACCGCCCCCTTCGGTGTCACGCCCTCTCAGACCGTCGGGCCGTACTGGCACATCGGCCTCCCCTGGACGGACGGCCCCGACGCCGCTCCCGCCGATACCCCCGGACGAATCACGCTGGCCATCACGGTGATCGACGGCGCCCGTACACCCGTCGCCGACGCGATGATCGAAACATGGCAGGCCGATACACTCGGACGCTTCAACCATCCGGACGATCCCCGTGGCGCAGTGGAGCTCACTCCGGCTGGTTTTCGCGGATTCGCCCGCAGCGCAGCGGATCCCACGGGCACTGCATTGGTCAACACTGTCAAGCCCGGTGCGCAGCCCACTGAAACGGATGCGGACGAGGCCCCACACGTGAACGTGTCGGTCTTCGCTCGCGGCATGCTCGACCGCCTGGTCACCCGCTTGTACTTCCCCGAAGACGCCGACGCACACGCAACAGATCCGGTGCTGTCCTCACTGAGCGAAACCGAACGCGCGAAGCTGGTTGCAACCAAGGTCGACGGTGGGTACTCCTGGACGGTCTATGTTCAGGACGAGGACGCGAACGGCGTCGAGACGCCCTTCTTCGAACTGTAAGAGGAGTACACATGCCCACTCGCGGCGCACTGTTCGACCCGGTGTTCGGGGCCACCCGCGTATCGGAGCACCTGTCCGACCAGGCGTGGGTCACCGCGTTGCTCGACGTGGAGGCCGCACTGAGTTGTGCGATGGCCACCGTCGGATTGGCGGACGGGGAACATTGCGCCGCGGTGGCTGCTGCCGCGGCCGAACTCTCACAACCGGGCGGTCTGGACATCGTGGCGCTCGGCCGCGCGTCGGCCGCCGGCGGAAATCCCGTCATTCCGCTGGTGAAGATGCTGCGCGAAAGGGTCGGACAGGAGGGTGTGCCTGCCTCCGTGGTGCACCCGGGCGCCACCAGTCAGGACATCATGGACTGTGCGCTGATGCTGTTGACGCGACGCGCGGGCGCGGTGGTTCTGGCCGACCTGACCCGCGCCGCCGATTCCGCCGCCCACCTCGCCCGCCTCCATCGCTCCACTCCGATGGTCGCGAGAACTCTGGGCCAGCAGGCACTTCCGACCACCTTCGGGCTACTGGCATCGAGTTGGTTCACTGCACTCGACGCCGCAGCGATTCGCCTCGAGATCGTGCTGTCCACGTTGCCGGTTCAATTCGGCGGCGCCGCAGGCACACTCGCTGCGTTGTATCCCGACGGGCTCAGGATCGCCGATGCACTGGCAGACGAACTCGGCCTGGCCAGGCAGGTTGCTCCCTGGCACACCGACCGCGTGACCATCGCAGAACTCGCGACCACGCTCGGTATCGTCGCCGGCGCCGTTTCCAAGCCCGCCACCGACATCACCGTCATGGCGTCCACCGAACTCTCCGAGGTCGCCGAAAGCGCTCCGGGCGGCTCATCGGCCATGCCGCACAAGCAGAATCCCGTCGCGGCCATCACCGCCCGCGCAGCAGCGCGACGTGCTCCCGCACTGGTCGCCACAGCCCTGTCTAACATGGATCACGAATTCGCCCGCGCTGCAGGCCCCTGGCACGCCGAGTGGGAAACCGTCACCGATCTCCTGCGTCTGGCAGGCGGAGCGGCGCACCAGCTTTCCGTGAGCCTCACCGGCCTGCAAGTACACACCGAGTCGATGGCTCGCAATCTCGACATCACCGGTGGCCTGATTCTCGCCGAGCGTGTCACCAAGGCCCTGTCCGCACACACTGATCGAGCGCGCGACATCGTCACCGCGGCAGCCACTTCCGGAACCAGATTGGATCGTGATCCCGCCATCGCAGAGCACCTGAGCGAAACCGAGATCGCCGAACTACTCGACCCCGCACACTATCTGGGCCACGCCACCGATCTGGTCGACCGCGCCCTCGCCGAACGCCCCACAGGAGGATCTCGATGAGCGTCGCGCTCAACTTTCAACAGACCGGCAATCTCGATGCCCCGGCAGTGGTTCTCCTGGGTTCACTCGGATCCGATCTGTCCATGTGGCAGCCGCAGATTCACGCGCTGTCGAATCGGTACCGCGTCATCGCCGTCGACCATCGCGGCCATGGCAAGTCGCCGGTTCCCGCCGGCCCCTACTCCATTGCCGATCTTGCCGGCGATGTCATCGTTCTCCTCGATTCGCTCGAACTCGAGTCCGTACATCTCGTCGGGCTCTCCCTCGGCGGCGCTGTCAGCCAGTGGATCGCCGCACACCACCCCACTCGCGTCGAGACGTTGACCTTGATGTGCACGTCCTCGCAGTTCGCCCCGGCTCAGCCGTGGATCGATCGTGCTCGGGCTGTCCGTGCGGACGGTATCGCGTCAATCGCGGCCGCCGTCGTCGGACGCTGGTTCACGCCGGGACTGGCCGAGAATGATCCGGAGCTTGTCGCCCGCCACGTCGCGATGGTCGAAGCCACACCCGACGAGGGCTATGCCGCCTGCTGCGAGGCGCTTTCGACGTGGGACGGCCGCAACGACCTGGCCCGCATCGTCGCTCCGACGCTCCTCGTCGCAGGCGAGCAGGATCCGGCGACGCCTCCGTCGACGTTGAGCGCGATCGCCGACGGCATCGCCGATGCGGTACTGCACGTGGTCGATCCGGGCGCACACCTGGCCAACGTCGAACAAGCCGGGCGCGTCACCAAACTACTTGCAACGCATATTGCCTCGCACACATCTGCGCTCGCCCAACGTAGCGCCGCCGTGTCGGCCGGCATGACCGTACGACGCCAGGTGCTCGGCGACGCCCACGTCGACCGTTCCATTGCCGGTGCCACCGAGTTCACCGCGCCTTTCCAGGACTTCATCACTCGCACGGCGTGGGGTGACATCTGGTCGCGCCCCGGCCTCGATCACCACACCCGCAGGCTCCTCACTCTCGCGATCCTCACTGCCGTCGGCAACGAACATGAACTCGACATGCACATTCGCGCTGCGCTGCGCGCCGGGATCGATCCCGACGAACTCGTGGAAGTATTTCTCCATACCGCGGTCTATGCGGGTGTGCCGAACAGCAACTTGGCTTTTGCGCTGGGAAAGCAAGCACTCGCGGACCTCTCGGCCGAACCTGAGGAGAACGAGACAACATGAGTGAGAACAGCAGCGAGCAGGCGCCGGGACCGTCCCCGGACTACGTGCAGTCGCTGGCCCGTGGGCTTTCCGTCATCAAGGCTTTCGACGGTGAGCACCCGCGTCGCACCCTCAGCGAGGTTGCCCGGCACACCGATCTCACGCGTGCGACTGCTCGCCGCTTCCTACTCACGCTCGTCGAACTCGAATACGTACGTACTGACGGTTCGGTGTTCTGGTTGACGCCCCGTGTCCTCGAACTCGGCTACAGCTACCTCTCCAGTCTGTCCCTTCCCGAGATCGCCGGGCCGCATCTGGAAGCCTTGTCCGCCAAGGTCCGTGAATCCACGTCCGTGTCGATCCTCGACGGTGACGACGTCGTGTACGTGGCTCGTGTTCCGGTCAGCCGCATCATGACGGTGTCCATCACCATCGGCACGCGCTTTCCCGCGTACGCCACATCCATGGGTCGAGTTCTGCTCGCCGGCTTGCCGGACGACGCACTGGACGCCTACCTCGCCCGAGTGTCCTTCGCCCGCCTGACCGGCAAGACCATCTTCACCGCCGACGGACTGCGTGCCGAACTCGAGAAGATTCGCGCCGACGGGTTCGCGATTGTCGATCAGGAACTCGAAGAGGGTCTGCGCTCGCTCGCCGCACCCATCCGGGACGCGACCGGTGACGTGGTCGCGGCCGTCAACATCTCCACCCAAGCCGCCCGCTACAGCGCCGAAGCTGTTCGCGGTGAACTGGTTCCGGCCGCAGTCGCCACTGCGGACGCCATCTCCGTCGATCTCGGACGTACTCAGTCGTCCAACAATCACTCGGCTGCCACCCGCTGACCGAGCAGACCCAAGGAAGAACCAATGCCTGACGTTGTCATCTGTGAACCGCTCCGTACCCCTGTCGGCCGCTTCGGCGGTGTCTTCCGTGACGTAGCCCCGGAAGATCTCGCCTCGACGCTGATCACCGAACTCGTCACGCGTACCGGCATTTCCGGCGCGGAGATCGACGACGTCATTCTCGGCCAGGCTTCGCCGAACGGTGAGGCTCCGGCGATCGGACGCATCGCGGCGCTCAACGCGGGTCTGGGCATCGATGTTCCCGGCATGCAGGTGGATCGCCGGTGCGGGTCGGGATTACAGGCAGTCATCCAGGCCGTCATGCAGGTTCAGTCCGGTGGCAGTGACCTGGTCCTCGCGGGCGGTGCCGAGTCGATGAGCCAGGCCGAGTTCTACGCAACCGGAATGCGTTGGGGCGTCAAGGGTGAAGGAGTTGCGCTCAGCGATCGTCTCGCGCGCGCCCGCGTCACAGCCGGCGGACGTGACTTCCCGGTTCCCGGCGGAATGATCGAAACGGCAGAGAACCTGCGCGCCGAGTTCTCCATCAGCCGCGAGGATCAAGATGCACTCGCGGTTCAGTCCCATCAGCGTGCAGTCGCAGCACAGAAGAACGGCGTCTTCGCCGAAGAAATCGTTCCGGTATCCGTTCCGCAGCGCAAGGGCGAGGCCCTGCTCGTCGACACCGACGAGCATCCACGCGCCGACACCTCGATGGAATCGCTTGCGCGCCTTCGTCCCATGCGCGCAAAGATCGACCCCGACTCCACCGTGACTGCAGGTAATGCCAGCGGTCAGAACGACGGCGCAGCACTGGCGATCGTCACCACCGCCGACAAAGCTCGTACCCTCGGACTGCGACCGCTCGCACGCCTCGCGAGTTGGAGCGTTGCGGGCGTTCCGCCGCGCACCATGGGCATCGGCCCCGTACCGGCGTCGGAGAAGGCACTCGGCCGCCTCGGATTGACCCTGGCGGACATGGACGTCATCGAACTCAACGAAGCCTTTGCGGCACAAGCACTTGCAGTCCTGCAGAGCTGGAATCTCGAGGCCGACGACCCACGCATCAACCCCAACGGCTCCGGCATCTCCCTCGGACATCCGGTCGGAGCTACGGGTGGACGAATCCTGGCCACCCTGTTGCGCGAGATGGACCGTCGCGAAGCGCGTTACGGCCTCGAGACGATGTGCATCGGCGGCGGGCAGGGCCTGGCTGCGGTCTTCGAGCGCCTGTCCTGATCAAGCCCCGACGTGCGCGACGCCGGAGTCACCGAGTTCGCCGCGTAGGCCGTCGAGAAAGACACGCAGCAGGTCGGTGAGTTCGGCCTGCTGCTGCTCGGTGAGAATCGACGTCAGTTCGGCTTCACGGCCGAGGACTCGGTCCACCAATTGCTCCACCAGTTCGTGACCGGCGGCAGTGAGGGTCACGAGCACTATTCGTGACCCTTCCGCGGCGGAAGACCTCTCCACCAGACCCGCGTTCTCCGCGCGCGCGAGTCGCTGCGAGATCGCACCGGCCGTGACTCCGGTCTGCTCGGTGATCTGGCGAGTCGTCAACTGATACGGCTCGCCGGATCGCCGCAGGACACTGAGCAGGTCCAGAGTCGCGGTGTCCGCACCGGCCGAGGCGAGTACCCGTCGGCGATCCTCACCGAGCAGCTTGGCGCACATCCACAGCCTGGTGACGATGCCGATACCCTCTACGGGCGTGCCCGGCCTTTCGCGAAGCCACGCCAAGGCAACCGCGTCCACCGCGTCGTCCGGGTTGTAGTCGCCCACCACTGCACACCTCGTTTAGCTCTAAATGATACGTTCTTCGTATAGGTCTAAACGTAGCTCACGGAGGTAGGCATGACACGCACAGTTCTGGTAACCGGCGGCGGAACAGGGATCGGGCGCGCAGTTGCAGCGGCGTTCGCCCGAGACGGAGACACCGTTTTTGTCACCGGCCGACGCACGGAACCACTCGAAAAGACCGCGGAGGAGTTGGGCGATAATGTTCACGCCTTGGCTTGTGACAATTCCGACCCGAAAGACCTGAAGCGGCTGCAGGATTCACTTCCGGGAACCATCGACGTCGTGGTGCACTGCGCCGGCGGTAACACGGACTTCGATCGCGAAGCGCCGTCAGATCTGGAATCCCTGGCCGCCGGGTGGCGGGCCAATCTGGACTCCAATCTGATCTCGGCAGTGTTGACCACAGCAGCAGTTCGAGATCGAATCCCCAGTGGCGGTGCCGTCATCACCATCGGATCGATTGCCGCCGACAAGGGAGCTGGAGCGTACGGCGCTGCCAAAGCAGCAGTTGCGACGTGGAATGTCGATCTGGCCGCCGAACTGGGCCCAGAAGGCATCACGGCGAACATCGTCTCCCCCGGTTACATCGCCGACACCGAGTTCTTCCGGGACTTTCTGACGGACGAGCGTCGCGCGATGCTGATCGAATCCACCAGCACCAAGCGCGCCGGAACCCCGGACGACATCGCATCAGCCGTCCATTTCTTGGCCTCACCGGGTGCCCGGCAGATCACCGGTCAGGTATTGGCAGTCAACGGCGGTGAGAGAACCAGTCGCTGATCACGCCAGGTGGCGCTCGAAGAACGAGTCGATTCGCTTCCAGGCATCCTGCGCTGCAACAGGATCGGGACCGATTCCGAGGATGCGCTCCAAAGGACGAAGCACCTTGGGTCCGGCCTCCGCGTCGTTGAGGAACGCGTGGCCGGCGGTGGGGTACTCCTTGACGTCGTTCTCGATACCGGCATTGCTGAGCGCCGTCTCCAGCTTCGCTGCCGCGCCCCGGAGCGAAAAGTCCTTGCCTCCGAAACTCCCGACGATCGGGCACGCATCCACCACGGCCTCATCGAGTTTGCGTGGAAGCTGACCGTAATTGACCGAGGCAGCGTCGAAATCTCCGGCGCTGACCATCGCGAAGCCGCCGCCCATGCAGAATCCGATGACACCGATCTTTCCGGTGCAGTCCGGGGATTCCACCAGCCAACTGCGAGCGACTTCGATGTCGGTGAACGCCTTGCCGTGTCCTCGAAGCATCGACGTCATGGTGGGCACTAGGCACCGCTTCGCCCCGCCCGCGCTGTAGAGGTCGACAGCGAGCGTCAGGAATCCCGCAGCGGCCAGCCGCTTGGCTTGCCGCTGCATCACCTCCTCGAGCCCGAAGGCCTCGTGAATCATCACTACCCCCGGCCACGGGCCGGGGGTAGTGGGGGTTTCGAGTATCGCTCGCAGCGGTTGTGATCCGCCGACTACTGCGGCGCGGCCCGTCAGATCTATGTCCACCATGTTTCGATGCTAGGCCGACGCGGCGTCAATAGGCTCGGAAGCGAGGTCAGGGGAGCTGTTTTCCCTGGCCCGCCGCAAGCCCGGTCAAGACCCCGGCGAGCTGCGGCAAGGCGTACGGCGCGCTCAGTGGACCGAAATTATCGACAAAGGCATTCGAGAGCAGAAGTTCGACCGGCGCATAGGATCGCGCCTTCACCGCGGGGAGGTTCTGGAAAACTGCGAAGTTCTCCAACCTCGTCGTCGCTTCCTGATCAGAAGCGAGGCTGAGCAAAATGTCTGCGGGTGCGAGTACCTCCGCCTGCTCCATCGACAGCGCAGTCATCTGCTCGGCGTTGTATCCGCGATAGTCGAGTCCGAGTTCGCGCAGCAGAACCCCGGGCGCACTGGCATCCCCCTGCACATACAACTGATCGCCGTACATCGAGCCGATCATGATCGTCTTGCCACCCAAGCCGTTCAGGGAAGCTGCGGTGTCGGAGATCAGAGCGTCGGTCCGGGCGATCGCTGCAGCAGCAGCCTCGTCGACAAAAGCTGCCTGCCCGACCGTGGCGACGCCGTCACGCCACGAGGTGGTCCAGTCCAGCGCGATGACCGGAGCGATCTGACTGAGCCTCTCGGCTGCAGGTTCGAGATAAGTCTTCATTCCGATGATGAGGTCCGGCGAGTAGCGCGCGATGATTTCCGGGTTGATTTCGCCTGTGGTGCCGAAGCTTTCGAGGTCGGCTATTCCCGCGGTGCTCTGCCAAGGCAGTGAACCGCGGTCCCACGATCCTGTGTTGCCGTAGGCGACTGGGTGAACGCCGAGCGAGAGCAGGAATTCCAGATCCGTGAAGTCGCTGGCAACAACGATCCTTTCCGGCTTTCCCGAGATCGTGGTGGTTCCGAGCGCATTGATCACCTCACGTTGTTCGCCGGCATCAGAAGCATCTGATGTAGTCGAACACCCCGCAAGGATGGCGGCCGCTGCCACTGCGCCGACCCCGAAGAACCCACGGCGGCTGAGCTGGTCCACAAGTTCAGCGGTCGTCGGTGATTCGCGAATCGTTCCGTACACGTGTGCACTCTCCTTCTCGGCATCTGCTGCGCGCGCCGAGGGCACAGCGAATGCGAGATTAGCCCACCCTGAGCACGAGTGGGGCTCCTACGTTTTGGTGTACGGCAACCATTGACGTTTAAATATATCGATTGATATATTTAAACGAAAGTTGTACTGCCCATCGAAACGGAGACCGTATGAGCGCGCCGGCCACCACCCCGCCAACAATTGCCAAGTCCGAACTGGAACTTCGCCGCGAACTCGCCGCCGTCTACCGGTTGCTCGCCCACTTCAAGATGACGGACCTCATCTTCACGCACGTCTCGGTGCGCCTACCAGGACCCGAACATCACTTCCTCATCAATCCGTACGGCCTTCTCTTCGAAGAGATCACAGCATCCAACCTGGTCAAGATCGATCTCGACGGGAACCTCGTCGAGCCGTCCGAATATCAGGTCAACCCAGCAGGATTCGTAATCCATGGGGCAGTGCACTCCGCGCGGTCAGACGCACAGTGCGTCCTTCATACCCACACCAAGGCCGGCTGCGCCGTCGCAGCACAGGAAGACGGTCTGCTGCCGCTCAACCAGATCTCGATGGAGTTCTACAATCGGGTCGGCTACCACGACTACGAGGGCATCGCTCTCAACACCGTCGAGCGTGAGCGGTTGGTGAAGGATCTCGGCACCCACCCCGCGCTGATTCTCCGCAATCACGGCCTGCTGACTGTCGGCGAGACTGCGTCGGAAGCATTTCTGCGAATGTTCTACCTGGAGAAAGCATGCGACATCCAGATCGCCGCACAGGCTTCCGGCAGTCTGCGCCTACCCTCCCCTGAACTGGCGGAGTACACCGCCAGACAATTCGCGGGCGAGGTGAAAGACGAGTTCAGTGACGACCAGGCTTACGAATTAGCCTGGGCTGCACTACTTCGCCTTCTCGATCGAATCGATCCGGAATACAAGAACTGAGGCGAGCGCCCCTCAGGACCCCGGTGCGGCTACAACGCCCACCGGGGACTTTCCCGTCAGCACCGCAACGACGTTGAGTGCGGACTGTCTGGCCAGGGTCCCCGAGACCGCCGACGAATACCAGGCAGAATGAGGAGTGATCGTCAGGTTCGGAATCTGCAGTATCGGATCATCAGCAGTCGGCGGTTCTGCCGGTAGCACGTCGACCGCAGCGCCGGCCAATCTGCCGCTACGCAAAGCACTTCCGAGCGCTTCGTGATCGACGAGGCCTCCGCGCGAGACGTTGACCAGGAACGATCCCGGCTTCATCGACGCCAAAGCCTGAGCGTCCACGATACCGGCGGTCTCCGGAGTCAACGGCACATGCAGGCTCAGCACGTCCGATCGACGCAGAAGCTCGTCCCACTCCACGACCTCGACGCCGGGCGCTCCGGCCGAGAGCGAACGCCCCGCTGCCAAGACCGTCATCCCCAGCGCTGCTGCACGGCTGGCAAGCGCCTGAGCGATCAGTCCGAATCCATAGAGGCCCAGAACTGTTCCTGCGATCCGACGTGGCGGATACTCCACGACACTCCAACGACCTTGGTGCACTGCGGCATCAAGCGGACCGATGGAGCGCAGCAAGGACAGGATCGACGCCAGCGCATGATCGGCCACCTCCTCGGTGCAGTAGTCGACCGCGCGAGTGACGGTGACGCCCCGATCATGCGCCGCGCCCACCGGCAGGTGATCGAACCCGGCCGAGGTGGCCGCGAGGAGACGCAGATCCGGCAAGGAGTCGAGATGATGTGCGTCGAGCCCTACAGTCTCCGGCCCCACCAGTAGCGCGATTATGCCTGCGCCGCTCGGGATCTCGGAACTGAACTCGACGCCGACGTCGATCCCGGCGGCGCCGAGAGTTTCTCGCAGAGTGCCGAGGTCGATGAAATCGTCGAGCACCACGATTCGATCCGTCACGTCCGAGCCTCCGCGGTAATCGCTTGCAAGACTGCGTCGACGCCTCGGGCCACCGCGCCGGGAGCCCGAATGGCGTCCATCATGAAGGGATCAAGAATCGACTGCATGGCAAGGCCGTCGGTGAGTCCGACCAACCTGATCGTCACGAGGTCGGGGTCGACATCTGCCGGCACCGATCCCTCCTGTTGCGCCTCCAGAACCGTCTCGCGAACGATCCGGCGCCACCGAGCGAGAAAGCCCGCGATCTCACTGCGAGCCTTCTCTTCCTGTGCGCCTTCGGCGTAGAAGAAGAGGAACACGCGCGTCATCGCCAGGCGTCGATCGTCGAGCGGCAAGACACTGGCGGTGATTCCCCGCAACTTTTCGAGCGCCGAGTTGTCGACCTGATCCAGGATGACCTGATACTGATCACCTTGGATGTCCGCTGCCCGGCGCAGCGCGGCGAGGAGAAGTTCGTGTCGAGAATTGAAGTAGTGGTTCAACACTCCGGTCGACCATCCACTCTCCTCGGCAACCGCCCTGGTGGTCACCGCCGAGATACCCTCGCGGGCGATCAGGCTGAGGACAGCGTCGGCCAGCACCAACCGTCGCTCGTCGTGATCAACGACCTTGGGCACGATCTACCTCCTTGTGGCGTGCACTCCTGCACGCACCGACCTTCAGGCTATCGGGGCAACTTCCGGTTCGGCCGTCTCCGTGTCCTTTCCGGAAACTCGCTCGTTCCAGATCTTCATCACCGCGGGCGGAGTCGGCGCCGTGGTCAGACTCAGCGCAACGAAGACAACGAGTGCACTCACCAGACCGACGTACACCGGTTCGTTGGCCAGCACGTCGCCGACGACGAACATCGTGATCAGAGTCGCCGCCGTTCCCACCGCCATCGAAGCCATTGCCGCGGTTCCGGTGGCCCTCTTCCACACCAGACCACCGAGGATGGGGACGAGCAGGCCACCCACGAGGATGTCGTACGCAATCGTGAGCGCCGCGACGATGTCGTTGATCAGGGCAGCGAGAACGATACTGACGAGGCCGATCACGATGACGTACAGGCGGTTTCCGCGCACATCTGCTTCCGGATCGGACGTATCCAGGCCAGGCTGTGTACGCCCGAAGATCTTCGAGACGAGAGGCAAGACGTCTTGCCGAGCCACTGTGGCAGTGGCGATCAGTGCGCCGGAAGCGGTCGACATCATCGCTGCGACGGCGGCTGCCAGCACAATTCCGCTGAGACCGATCGGGAGAACGTGAACGGCGACGTCGGCGTAGACGTCGTCGGACGAACCGATGTCGGGCATCAGAGCCGAAGCCGCCAGACCGATCAGCGCACCTGCCACACCGTAAAGCAGGCAGTAAACGCCCGCAGCGACGCCGCCCCAGCGCGCAACTTCGGGCGACTTGGCCGTGAACACGCGCTGCCAGATGTCCTGCCCGATAAGGATTCCGAGCGTGTACACGACGAAGAAGGTGATGATCGTGCCGGTGCCGATAGTGCCGAGTGAGAACGCTGCGTCGCCCACACGCTCCTTGATCCCGTCGTACCCACCCGCTTTCGACCAGGTGAACGGGAGCAGGAGGAAGAAGATTCCGATCGTCTTGATGACGAACTGAACAACGTCGGTCAGCGTGATCGACCACATGCCGCCCATCGCGGAGTACGCGACGACGATCAATCCACCGAGGACTACGGAGAGCGTCCGGTCGAAACCGAAGAGCACGTTGAAGATAGTGGCGTAGGCGATGGTGGACGTGACGGTGAGCATCAACGTGTAGGCCATCATCACGATGCCGGACGCGCCGGTTGCGTCGATTCCGTAGCGCAACTTCAGCATTCCCGAAACCGTGTACACCTTCAGACGCTGAATCCGGGAGGCGAACAACAAACTCAGCAGGAGCACACCAGCGGCGATGGAGACAACCAACCACATACCGGAGATTCCGTATTTGTAGCCGAGGCCGACACCGCCGACCGTCGACGCTCCGCCGATGACGACGGCGGCCATCGTGCTCGTGTAGAGAACTCCACCGAGCCTTCGACCGGCGACGAGGTACTCACTGGAGTTGCTCGCGCGGCGTTTGCCCCACCAACCGAAAGCCAGCATTGCGGCCAGGTAGGTCAGGATTATGGCTATGTCCATGGTGACGATTCCTTCGTGAAGTACCAGCAGGTCCGAGAGCAGACGCCGGTCTCGTCAGACCGCCTGAACAAACCGTAGAAGACGATTGACGTGAAATAAATCACTTGATACAAATAATCACTTCAGAAATTTCTGATGTATCTGTTCTCGACTCTGCCGAGGTACCCGATGCGTAGCACACTTCCCGATCTGAAACTGCTTCGGATCTTCACCTCCGTGGTGCGCCATCAGGGCTTCGCGCCGGCACAGCAGGATCTAGGACTGTCCGCCTCGGCGATCAGCACCTACATGAGCCAACTCGAACGCCAACTCGGCATCGTCCTGTGCCACCGCGGTCGCAGCGGGTTCAGCCTGACCAGCAAGGGCGAGCTCTACCACCAGGAATGCGTCCGCATCCTCGGCGAGCTGGAGGGGTTCGAGCGGTATGCCACCGCACTCCAAGGCGAACTTCGGGGAACGATGACCGTCGGGGTACTGGATTCGACTGTCACGGATTCGACGCTCCCGCTCGCCGACGTCATCGGTGAATTCAGCCGAACACACCCCGGTGTCTATCTCGACCTCAAAATCCAAACTCCGCACGAGCTTCAGGTAGGCGTTCTCGACGACCGCATCGACGTGGCGATCGGAGCGTTCGCCTCGCCCATGAACGGCCTGACAGCGCAGGCTCTACACCGCGAGCAGCACTGGCTCTACTGCAGCGACAAACATCCGCTCTTCTCGAGCAAGCGGGTGCACCCGGACGTCATCACCCGTCAACGAATGGTCACCAGGGGTTATTGGAGCGAAGCCGAGTTGGCTCGCCAAGGATTCACCGAGAGATCGGCCACCGTCGAGAACATGGAGGCCCAACTCATTCTGATCCTCTCGGGCGGATACATCGGATATTTGCCCGAGCACTACGCCGGATATTGGGTCGACCAGCAACGATTGCGCCCACTCTTGCCCGCCTCCTTCGGATATCAGGCACCGTTCTCCCTGATCTATCGCCGCGGACGGGCACGCGAACCACTGGTCCTCGCTTTCCGTGAATTGGTCAGAACCAGCGTCGAAGATCAGTAGCGCAGCCACCTCCGATAGTCCTGACAACTCGCTTTCTGCACGTCGCCCACCGTTCGACTTGCGCGGCGTGGGAGGATAGACATATCGAGATCGGGACTTCGATGTGAGGGCCCGGATCGAGTTTGTAGGGAGTATCGGTATGGCACAGGGCATCGTGAAGTGGTTCAACGGCGAAAAGGGCTTTGGTTTCATCGCTCCCGACGACGGAACACCGGACGTGTTCGTTCATTACTCTGAAATCTCGGGCAACGGCTACAAGTCGCTCGACGAGAACCAGCGTGTGGAGTTCGAGGTTGGCCAGGGCCAGAAGGGTCCTCAGGCCACCAATGTGCGCGCTGTCTGATCAGTGACACAAGAAGAGGGCCGCACCCGCAAGGGTGCGGCCCTCTTCTGCATCGGATTCACCTCTGAATCACTGATCCTGAATGACGGCCAACGCTCCAACGATGTTCGACTCCGCCACCGACTTCGAGATTCCGAGATCAGCCAGAACGCCTGATCCGTCTTCGAGTTCGAGCAGCGCGAGCAGGATGTGCTCGGTTCCGATGTAGTTGTGGCCCAGGCGAAGAGCCTCACGGAACGTCAGTTCCAGGACCTTGCGCGCACGAGCGTCGTACGGAATGAGTTCTGGTAGTTCGGAAGTCGGAGTCGGTAGTACACCGGCCACTGCAGCTCGGACGGATCCGAGCTCCACCCCTTGCGCCACTATCGCCTTCGCAGCCAACCCGGCAGGCTCCTCGACGAGCCCCAGGAGCAGGTGCTCCGGCTGGATCTCTGCGTTACCGGCGGCGCGGGCTTCGTTCTGCGAGGCCATGACGACGTTCTTCGCCCGGGGAGTGAACCGGTTGAACCCTTCGTTCGGATCCATCGGCTTCTGATCACTCGGCGCCTTGGGAACAAAACGCTTCTGCGCAGCCTGCTTCGAGACACCCATGCTCGCGCCGATCTCCGTCCACGACGCTCCCGACCTGCGCGCCTGGTCGACGAAGTGACCGATCAGGTGATCTGCAACTTCACCGAGATGATCAGCGGCAATCACGGCGTCGGAGAGTTGGTCGAGAGCATCGGTGTGCACCTTCTTGATCGCGTCGATGAGGTCGTCGAGTCGAACCTTGTTGGTCATTTCCACTGGTTTGCTCATGCGTCAACCCTAGGTTGACGCAATCGAAAGCGTCAACCCTAGGTTGACGATCGTCTTCGCCGCCCAGTGCTCAGCCGGAAAAGAATTCACGCAGAGCCGGGACAATAGCGTCGTCGGCGACGCCGTGGCCCTGACCGGGGATCTCCAAAGTCTTTGTCCCCGAGACTTTTGCAGCGATTCTCGTCGCCGAGGCAGGTGCCCATTGACCACTGTCACCGCCGTACATGACCAACGTGGGGACGGTAATGGAGGCAAGCCAGTCGAGCGACTGACAGCCGTGATCACACACAGCGACGTCGTAAGGCAAGGTGTGCGCGATGGCGCACATGTCGGGCCAATCGGCACTCCGCTTGATCTCGTCGACCATCTCCGCGGATGCACCGGTCAGATCCAGAAAACGCGTCACAGCACCTTCCCTGTCGCCGCCCGCAATCAATCGCTCCAGGTCACTTTGGGCAGTCTCGTCACGCTGGTCGTCGTCCATGTACGGCGCCTCGTAGACGGCGAGCTTACGCATCGGAACGGCCTGCGCAGCGGCCTCCAAAGCCAGCGCGGCACCCGACGACAATCCGTAAACGAGCGGTGTTTCACCGGTGGCAGCGACGACCGCCCGCAAGTCCTCCACCTCGGCGTCGATCGAGAACGCGCGACTGTCACCGCTGTCCCCGCGTCCGCGCCTGTCGTACGAATACACCGTGAAGTCCGCCGCCAACTCTGCAGCCAGGGAATCGAACCATCCGCGGTCGCAGAACGCTCCGGCGACCAGGACCACTGCTGGTCCGGCACCGGAGCGTTCGTATGCGATGGTCGTACCGTCGCGGGATTGCACTACCGCAGGGGATTGCTCTGTTTGCACGTCGATCTCCTCAGGTCTGGTCAATGCCTACCTGATTAGACCGCCCGCGCTACCGAAACTCATCGGTCCGGTCGGCAGAGGCTTCAGCTGATCTTGTTGTACAGGGCATCCCAACCCTGTGCCACGTACGAAATCGTGTAGATCGAACCGTAGAACGTAGAGCCACCCAGACTGGTGACGTTGCCCGCCTGCACTGCCGGGAGTCGCTGCCACAGCTTGCTCGCCACCAATGCCTGGTACGCGGCACTGTCCTCGTTCTCGGTGATCATGAAGCCGTCGACGCCGGCCAGCACGTCGAGGCCTTCGAGGCTGACGCCGCCCTCGGGATCGAGCCCCTCCGAGGTGGCGGTTTTGCCACCGATGTCGCCGAGCGTCATGTCGCTGGGCTTGTCGCCCTTCTCGGAGGTACGGATGCTCGTGACGTACAGCGTGTTCGTGTCCGGCATGAACGAGACACTGGCGACGGTCTTGGACGCAATCTTCTCGGCATGACGACTGCGGATGTCGGAAATCAGATTGTCGTAGTCGAGCGTCAATCGATCGAGTGTGGCCGTTCGACCGAGCCAGCCCGACAACCGCGAGAGGTTTGTGCGCCAGTCGTCGGTGAACTCTGTCGTCAGAACCGGTGCGATGGTGGACATCTCGGCCACCGGCCACCACTCGCTCTCGTAGTTCAGGCACACGATCAGGTCGGGCTCGAGCGCCAAGATCTGCTCGCGGTTGGGGATCTCCGACAGGAACGGTACCGACGAATCGATAGGCACCCACGGTGTCGCCTGGGCGTACGTGTAGCCCACGAGCGGAAGTTCCAGAGCTACAGCAGGTTCCAGATCGAGCCGCGAGTCGATCGCGACAACCCTCTTCGGATTGACAGGAATGTCGTACGTTCCGAGAGGTGTCGTCACAGAACGCATTTCGGTTTCACCCGAACTGCTCCCGCTGTCACCGCAGGCCGCCAGGAACGCGCCCAGCCCGGCGATCCCGGCACCGAAGCCGAACTGCCGACGTGTGAGGTCCGAAACGAGGCGGTTGTCGGAGTAGCCCTCGGGAAGCAAGAGCGTGGATTGAGCGGGCATGCGTGTCGAACCTCCAAAAGAAATGAATCATCCACTGTTGCGAGCGGATAAGGATGCCCTAACAGCGTACGCAGGGAGGGTCGTCGCGATCGGCCCAGAAATAGTCGAATCAGGCCAATTCGCACCCCTTACTTGTCGAGTTTGCGCATCTCGACGAAGTAGACCGCACTGAACGCGAGGTAGGTGCCGACGATTCCGAGGACCGAGATGATCAGGACGAGAGCGAGAAACATAGCCATGATGGTCTCCACTGACACGGGTTGTTCACGATGTCGATCGAGAGAAAATGGCTTCGAACTGCGGCGCTGCGACTCGAAGCGGGGCCGAAACTTTCGGTTACACACACCACGCTAGCCCCAGGCGTCTCGGGTTTTGATGAACTCGAGGTGAACTCTCCTACGGCTACGTCACACTTTTCTGTCGGACGGTCAGTTCGGTCCGAGCACCTGTCCGGACCATTCGACCAAAGGCGTCAGTGCGCGCCACGCTGTGCGAACTTCCTTCAATGTCCTGGCGCTGTCCAGCCACGACGGGCTTGGGTAACTACGACCAGCAGTCAGCGACTTGTGACGCAGCAATTCGATCCGCGGGTGATCGACCGTGTATCCGCGAGGCGCCGTCTTGAGCTTGTCGCCGCCGATCGTGAATCCGGCCTTCTCGACGGAGGCCAGGATCTTCTCGAGCTCCGGCCCTCGAACGTCGTCGTCGACAGCCGCACGATAACGCGCGATGGTCTCCGAACTGCTGGCGTAGAAACCACCGGCCACCATCAACCCTGCCGCGTCGATCTGCACGTAGTAGCCACAGCTCTCGGCGAGACCGACGAACGCTCCCTGGTGCGTCTTGTACGGGATCTTGTCCTTCGAGAATCGAACGTCACGATACGGCCGAAAGAGCTTGGCCGTGCCGAATTCGTCCTCCAACGCCGCGGTCAACGACGCCATCGGACGACGAACCACTTCGTCGTACGTCTCCTTGTGCGCTGCCCACCAGGTCTTGCTGTTGTCGGCTTCCAGGTCTTCGTAGAAATCGAGTGCAGCAACGGGTATGCCAGTGAACGCAGCCATGACGTAAGCCTAGCTGCCTGTTCGGCTTTGGACCGTCTGCCCTGCACCGATGCCCGGATCGGCCCGAATCCGTAGACTGCATGGAGATGATTTCCGAAATACAAGCATGGGAACTGACCGATACCAACCGAGACTGGTTGATTCACCGACCCGTCGAGATCGCGATCTACGTGGCACTCGCAGTCGTTCTGCGCTTCGCACTGCACCGCGGGATCGATCGAATGTCGAAGCCTCGCAAGTCTCCGAACGCCAAGGTGAACGAGCGCAGATCGCAGCGAGCCCGGACCATCGGTTCGGTACTCAAATCGACGGTGTCCATCGTCATCCTGGTCTGGTGTGTGCTGCAGATTCTCGGCATCCTCGGGATCAACGTCGCGCCGTTCATCGCATCCGCAGGAGTCATCGGCCTTGCCATCGGTTTCGGTGCACAAAACCTGGTGCGTGACTTCCTCTCCGGCATCTTCATGTTGCTCGAGGATCAGTACGGTGTCGGCGACGTCGTCGATCTCGGCGACGCGGTCGGCACCGTCGAAACAGTGGGCCTGCGCGTCACCACGATTCGAGATGTCAACGGCACCTTGTGGTACTGCCGCAACGGCGAAATCCTGCGAGTGGGCAACATGAGTCAGGGTTACGCCACTGCAGTTCTCGATCTCCCGATCGCCCACAATGCGAACGTGCACAAAGCGTGTGAGGTGGCGACGCGAGCTGTCCTCGAGGCGGCGGAGTCCGAACCGATCAGGGCGGACATGATCGACAAGCCGGAGATGCTGGGAGTCAATTCGGTTACTGCCGAGGCGATTACCATTCGAGTGACGGCGCAGGTCAAGCCTGGGCGCCAATGGGCAGTCCAGCGCGCATTTGCGCGCTCGGCGCTGACTGCGTTCGAAGAGCAGGGTATCGAGGCACCGTACCTGCCTGTTCTGCGATGACGGTTGAGACGGAAGCGTCTGCCCTTTCCATCAAGTGCGCGAGCCCCCGGCGCGGTCGATACCGCCGGGGGCTCGCTGGTGCCTGAAGCACGATTCAGACGGTGGAGGTCGAGACCTCCCGATCTGCCGAGCTGTTGCCAAACACCCGGTGCAGGAACATCGTCAGAGCAATTGCTACGACGATGCCGATCAGCGGCGGGATTCCCACCTCGAACTCACCGGAAAGCCAAGCGAGGAACGCTGCGACGGCATAGACGGCCAGGTTTCGCCAGTGGACCGGCTGCGGGGTGTACCCCTCGGGTATGCCTCGCCGCCACCGGCACAGGAAGTCAGCGATGATCACGCCGCCCAATGGCGGGATGAAAGTTCCGAGCAGACTCAGGTAGTCGACCAGATGGTTGTGCACACCGGTCAGAGCGAGCGCCGTGCCGATCACACATCCACCGATGACGAACGGGGTCTTGCGAGGCTTTCTGAACAGTTCGGCACCGGCCACTCCGAAGGCGTATGCGGTGTCTGCGTTGCTCTTCCAGAGGTTTCCGAACAGCAAGACCAGGCCCCAGCCGACAAGCCCGAGGTTGTAGAGGATCAACACGAAGTCACCCTCGTGGAACGTGATGGCTCCGATGGCGCCGAACAGGATCATCAATCCGTTTCCGAGGAGGAACCCGATAACGCAGGCCCACACCGCTTGTGATCCGGAGCGAGCAAATCTGGTCCAGTTGGGCGCTTGCGTTCCCGCCGATACAAACGTGCCGACGACAGTGGTGATTGCGAGCGCGATCGTCATGGTCGTCTGCGGTTGAACCGAGACCAGGCCGGAGAATCCACCGACCTCTTCGAGGGACCGGAACACGACCCAGCAGGCCAACGCCAGGATCAAGGGCGTCGAGACGAGCGAAACCCAGTACATTCCGCGGTAGCCGTAGCAGGCGGTGACGCACATCAAGATGCTCGCCGCGATCATCACCGACGCCCTGGCGAGGTAGGAATCCCAGCCCAGCGCCTGGGCGGTGAGATCGCCGATCGTGCCGATGATGACTCCGTACCAGCCGATCTGAGTACCGCCCAGCAGGATCGAAGCGAGCTTGGACCCGCGAGTGCCGAAACTGTAGCGCGCCATCACAACTGTTGTCAGTCCGGTTCGAGCTCCGACGAACCCCATCATGGCGACGTAAACCCCCAAGATGGCGGATCCGGCGGCGATCACCACCATCAGTTTCCAGAACGAGAACGCGGTACCGAGCGCTGCTCCGGCCAACATCGTCGGTGTGAAGATGGTGAACCCCAACAACACCACCGCGAGCGAGAAGAACGGCTTTCGTGCATGAAGCGGAACCGGAGTAACGGGATAGTCAGGATCGACCGGGGGGCCTGCGCTCTCCGAATCGCCTGCGACCGTGGCAGGTTCGACGGCGCTGCTCATACAACTTCGCCGATGTCTTCGAGCCACAGGCTCGGGCGCTCGGCCAGCATGCGGTCCATCAGTGCCACACACTCCGCGTCGTCGACGACGTCGACCTGAATTCCGCTGCTGCGCAACCATTCCTCCGATGCCTCGAAGGAACGATTTTCGCCGACCACGATTCGAGGGATCTCGTACAGGCGCGCCGTTCCGGCGCACATGAAGCACGGCGACAAAGTCGTGTAGAGGACACACTCGCGATACACCGAGGCCGGCAGTCGTCCGGCGCGCTCGATGCAGTCGGTCTCTCCATGACGGATGGCGCTGTTCATCTGGACCCGACGGTTACGTCCGACTGCGAGAACCTCGCCCCGGTGAATCAGCGCCGCGCCGATCGGCACGCCGCCCTCCTCCCAACCGATCTTCGCCTGTTCGATCGCAAGTCCGAGAAAATACTCATCGGTGTGTGCCGGATGATTCATGTGCGCTCCTGGAGTCTGACCAAAATCGTCGATTGTGGCTCGTGTCACAATCCGACCACGGTGGTAACAGCCCGACAAGGGACAACCTGTCAGTTCGGCAGAACTAGCTCTATGACGAAGTGCCCCCTCGGCGGACGATATAGAAATGCTCCCGACTCTGCGACAAGTTCTTGCGATGCCCTCGTTCAAGGCCGCCGCAATCGAGGTGCTCGCGGGCGACATCGATACCGCGGTGGTCCGCTGGGTCCATTCGTCCGAGGTGTACGAGATGGGTGGGCTGCTGTCCGGAGGTGAGGTCCTTCTGACCACGGGCCTCGGTCTGCACGGGCGATCTCCCGAGCAGCTCACCGCCTACATCGACCAATTGGCGGACGCGGGATGCGTCGCACTCGCGATGGAAGTCGGGCGCTCGTTCCTCACGGCCCCTCCCGAACTCGTCGAAGCTTCGCGCCGACGGGGACTCGCGTTCTTGGCCCTGCACGCAGTAGTGCCCTTCGAGCGGATGGTCGAAGACTTTCACGACCTCATGCTCCGCCGCACTCTCGGTTCGGCGCAAGCGGGCGAGCCTGTCTGGCAAGAACTTCTGAGTCTCGTGGTTGCAGGCCAGGGCATGACCGCGCTGCTCGACAAGGTGTCACGACTCGCGGGGTGCGGCGTCGATCTGCTCGACGCGGATGGCAGAACCGTCGAGCGCAGCACAACCGGCGCAGAGCGATCCGAGACCGAACGCACTATCCACGACGTACGCGGCCCGACGAACTCACTCGGTCGACTTGTCCTGTGCGGGCCGGCAACCACACGCCGAACCGCCGTCGCAAACTGCGCCGCCGTCGCGGTAGCTCTGGAACTCGGCCGTCACGGCGATCTCGGCCCAAGACAGTCACTCGCCCAATCGGTGATCACCGACGTGGTGGGCGGTGTGCTCACATCGCACGGCGACTTGTCCGAGCGACTGACAGCGGCCGGGTGGACGCCGTTGTCGGAGGGGCACCACGTCCTCGTCGCCGCTGTCGACATCGATCGGCAAACCCCGGTTCGAGAGCTCGCTGACCAAGTACGCGACGCCGTGCGGGCCGTGCTCGGCTCCTGTGTCGTCGGGACTGCGGCCAATCACGTCATCGTGCTCGCGCACGGGTGGGCGTCCGCATCCCCCGCTCGAGTGCGGACTGCGTTCACCGAAGCCGACGAGCTGCTACGCCGCGGGCCGGGCGGTTCCGCGGTACGCACGCTCGGAGTGGCGACGCCGGTCGCGGATCTGTCGGGCGTCGGGGCTGCGGTCGCGCAAGCTCGTGAAGTCGTCCAGATCGCGCGGCGCTTCGGCTCCCGGACCGGAGTGATCCTCGCGAGGGACGTCGGCGTCCAACGACTGCTCGCCGCCGGAACGACACCCGCTTCGCTGTCCGTGTTCGTAACCGAGCAACTCGGTTCGCTGATCGCATACGACACAGCACATTCCGCCGATCTCGTCCGAACGCTCGACGCGTACCTCGCACATCGGGGCGGCAAGGCGAGAACCGCGGATTTCCTCGGCATTCGGCGTCAGTCGCTTTATGCACGGCTCACGCGTATCGAGAAGCTGATGGGTGTTTCCCTCGACGATCCGGCACAGGTGGTCTGCCTCGGGCTTGCGCTGACCGCATGGCGCATGCGCACCGGCCTTGATCCACAAGCAGCGTTCGAGCGTCTCCCCGGGTGAGCGACAACCTCTGCGATGATGAACAAATGACCGGAGCAGCGGAGTTGATGATCGAGATCCCTGCCGGCGAGGTGCACCTTCGGGACGACCGCAAAGGTACTGCGTGGACCTCGAAAGTCGAATCCTTCCGCCTCGCACGCCATCTCACCACCAGGGCGCTGCTTCACGGAGATTCCTCGGACGATTCGAGCAAACCAGCGGTCGACCTTTCATGGAAGGACGCCATCGCAACCTGCAACACACTTTCGGTCGCGGACGGTCTGACACCCGCATATCGAGACGTCGACACCGATTCTCCGCAGTGGGACCGGGGCGCAACTGGCTACCGGCTCGCCACCGAGGCTGAGTGGCAGTACGCATGCAAGGCCGGCACCTCCGGCTACCGCTACGGCGAGATCGACGAGATTGCCTGGTACAGCGACAATTCAGAGGGTAGAGCGCATCCCGTCGGAACCAAGACACCCAACAACTGGGGCCTGTACGACATGATCGGCAATGTCTGGGAATGGTGCTGGGATCTCTACGACCCCGAGGTTTACGGCACGTACCGGATCTTCCGCGGCGGCAGTTGGGCCGAAAGTGAGCGCGGTTGCGGCGCTACCGTAAGGAGGCGAAGCCACCCGACACTTGCTATCGACGACTTGGGATTTCGCCTAGCTCAGACGATCTGAGGGCAGACGGCCGAGGACTTCGAGCACAGCCTCGATCTCTTCTCGACTGCGCAGCCGAACTATCGGCAACGACGGCACATCGACAAGGACCGTGGCCATACGCCCGACGTTGCGTCCGTCGCTTCGCCAGGCCCAGCGCACCACGTGATCCGGATCGAACAGAATGGTGTGCAGTGGCGGCTCCATGTTGCGATTCCACAACACCTCTCGATGCAATCGCCGACGCACGGTTCGTGTGATCACCTGGCGCATCACCGTCCGCCGAGGCAGATCCAACCACAGCATCAGGTCCGCACGCTCGGCCAGAAGCTCACGCACCGCACCGTACTGCCACTCGGTCACCCAGGCCGGCTCGCTGGAAAAGCGTCGTACTTCGGTTTCGAAACTGTCGAGCGGAATCCAGCCGGGCCCGTGGAACAGCGAGTCCAGCTCAGTGTGTTCGATCTCGAGAAGCCGCCCGATTCGACCGGCGAGAGTCGTCTTTCCGGCACCGGAAGTCCCCGCGACAAGGATCTTCTGCGGACGAATCGTCAGCGCGGCGGGGTCTACGAAAGGCACCGATACACCCTAGGGGCCTTACACTTCGCAGTCCACCCATTCGATGTAACCGGTGCCGTTGATCGACGCACCGTCGAAGCTTCCCCGGTAGGTATACGCGCCGACGTATCCCTTGCCGTGACCGTAGCGCCACTCCGAGTCGATCTCGGCCTCGAACTCCACGACCGTCCTGCCGTGATCGCGTACCTGCCAACGCAGTACGCGCGGCACACGCATCTCGCGACCCTGTGGGTCGACGTGCAATGCGTCGGCGTACTCGAGCACGTCGAACTCGACGTCGTCGAAGACCTTCGCACTACCGTCGACAGTCCGAATGTAGGCGAGCTTGCACGCCGTAACCCCTGACGCTCGAACATCGGTGAGCAACAACTGATGCCGGTCGTCCAGTTGAACGATCTGGTAGGTGAAAAAGTCGGCCGGGAGCTTCCACGACTCGGGAAGCGCGCGGCGAGTCAACGATTGCGGTGTCATGCACCGCGCGTACTCGACGGTGCACGGAGCCGAAATACTCACCGGTCCATCCGGACTCGCAATTGTTCCGGAGCACTGTGCCAGCAGACTGACGTGGTCGTAGACGGGATTACGCACGAACCACGACGCTTGGTCCGTTGCCACGATCTCGAGATCGACGTCGAATGAGTCGTATCGCCCGGTGACACGGAAGTTCGGATAGCTGTTCTCGATGATCAGGTTGTCACCGAAGGCGATTCGCGAACCATCTTCTTCGAATGCACACTCATCGGCAGCGTCGTACGCCCGGTAGAAGTGATGGCCCGGCGCTGCGGTGGAACTCAGCACGGTTGCGGTGTTTCGCGCGTCTGGTGCAGCGAGATAGTCGTTGTCGAACACCACCGTCCCGGTTGCACCGATCAACGTCATGGTGTTGAGGTAACGGAGAGGCCCTGGCAGCCGGGGAACGAAGATCCCGTAGTGCGTCCACGCGAACTTCCGCGAAGCCAGGTGCGGACGCATCATGTCGGGCCGATCGAACGGGCGTACCGATTCCGCCATTCGCTTGTCGATCAGCGGTAGCGCGCCGTCCAGCAAGGCCCGAACCGCGGGTCGCCACAATCGGCGCGAGCGGGTGGCGGGAACAGGGTCGGAACGATCAACGGTTTGTCCGGTCACGCCCCTAAGTTAATGTAACCAGACGTAACAAACAAGTGTCGAATTTTCCTCGACGACCTCACACCCTGAACACCCGCGCCCTGCGCACGCGGCGAATAGCATGTGAGAATCCGCGTACCGGAACCGGTCGCAGAGAGGGCGCAACAATGCAGCACGAAGAGTCGTCGTTCACCGGAGTGGCCGGCACCAAGATCGTCTACGACGTGTGGACACCGGACCGCGAACCCACCGGGGTTCTCGTCCTGTGCCACGGACTCGGCGAACACGCGAGGCGCTACGACCATGTTGCTGCGCGGCTCGGGGAACTCGGGCTCATCGTGTACGCACCCGACCATCGCGGGCACGGACGCTCTGGCGGCAAGCGCGTTCACCTCAAGGAATTCTCCGACTTCACCGACGACGTCCACACGTTGTTCTCGATCGTGACGGCGGCACATCCCGGCAAGGACAAGTTCCTGCTCGGGCACAGCATGGGCGGCGCGATCGCCCTTTCCTACGCCCTCGACCATCAGGCCGATCTCAAAGCCCTCGCCCTGTCCGGACCTGCGGTGATCATCGCAACCGGCACTCCGAAGATCGTGATGCAGCTGGGCAAGATCGTCGGCAAATACCTCCCGGACGTGCCCGTCGAGAACCTGGAAGCTGCTGCCGTATCGCGTGATCAGAAGGTCGTCGACAAGTACAACGCCGACCCGCTGGTTCACCACGGCAAGGTTCCCGCCGGCATCGCGCGCGGCATGATCACCGCCGCGGAAGGCTTCCCGGCGCGCCTGCCCTCGCTCACCATTCCCGTACTGCTTCAACACGGCTCGGACGACCGTTTGACGGACCCGGCCGGCAGCAAGCTCGTCGCAGATCTGGCCGGCTCTTCGGATGTGACCTTGAAGGTGTACGACGGCCTGTACCACGAGATCTTCAACGAGCCTGAGCAGGAAGAAGTTCTGAACGATCTGATCGAGTGGCTGCGTCCGCGGGTCACCGGAGCATAGTCATGTCTACGTGCGGGATCCTGCTGGCGGCCGGGGTCGGATCCCGCATGGGCAAGCCCAAAGCGCTCGTCACAAACGCCGAGGGTCAGTCTTGGCTCCACCACGGGGTGACGACACTGCAGTCCGCAGGCCTCTCACCGGTCATCGTGGTCCTCGGCGCGCAGGCAGAGGACGCCCTCGAACTACTGCCCACCACCGATGTCATTGTGGTGATATCGGATTGGCAACACGGAATGAGCGCGTCACTGCGCTGCGGACTCGAGGCCGCCATGCGAATCGACGACGCAGATGCGGCAGCGATCTCTCTGGTCGACGTCCCGGACCTCAACGCCGACACCGTGACGCGGATCGTGGGTCACAGCTCCCCATCACGAAACATACTGCGAAGAGCTGTCTTTCACGGCCGTCCCGGCCATCCCGTCCTGATCGGACGCGACCACTGGCCGACGCTTGCAAAGTCACTCACCGGGGACGGCGGCGCCAACACCTACCTACGCGAACACGGGGTCGAGTTGGTGGAGTGCAGCGACCTCAGCAGCGGCGTCGACGTCGACTACCCCGAAGCCTGATCGCACGTCACAATCCTCCCAGGTGGTGGGTGTCCGTATTCGGTGTAAAGATGGCCCGATGAAACGTACAGTCGCCGCCCTGCTCGACATCGAGATCGACGAGGCGACCAACCTGGAGTTCAAGATCGCGGTGACGCGCGCGCCGGGTGTCGAACTGCTGGAAACGATGTCGTTCGTCCATGACGGCAATCCGCTCGAACCCCGCGAGATCACCGCCGAACACGGTACCCGGATTCACCTACTCGACTGTGCCCCAGGCAAACTGATCGTCAGCTACGACGCAACCGTCATCGGCCGCGCAGAACCGGCGTCGGTCAGCGACTACGACGTGTCGAAATATCTGCGCCCCAGCCGGTATGCCGAGGCCGACAAGTTCTTCGGTTTTGTCGCCGGGCAATTCGATCTCGCCACTCCCCCGGCCGAACTCCTCCTCGAAGTCACTCGCTGGGTGAGTACACATTTGAGTTATGTTCCCGGCACCAGTCGCGGCACCGACAGTGCGGTCGACACCTTGCTCGCCGGCGCCGGAGTGTGCCGCGACTACTCGCACCTGACCATCTCACTGCTGCGCGCCGTGGGGATTCCCGCTCGACTGGTGGCCGTCTACGCGCCGGGCTGCGATCCGATGGATTTTCACGCCGTAGTCGAAGCCAATATCGACCACGTCTGGCGCGTGGTCGATGCAACGCAATTGGCGCCGCGCAGCAATCTTGTGCGCATCTCGACCGGCCGAGATGCCGCAGACACAGCCTTCCTCGACAATCACGGCGGTTCGATCACGTTGCACGCCTCGGAAGTTCGCGCAGTCGTCGACGGCGTTCTCGACAACGACGACTACGCAACACTCACATCGATCGGCTGAAAAGCGTCAGGCGCTGATCTGGTTCTGCGAGGCCATCGTTCGCTCGAGGAACTTGATCGTGAGATCGACGATCGCCTTCCCCTCCCGAAGAGCTTTCCCGATCACCGGGAAAGCATGGATCTGCCCACTCCAGATGTGCGTTTCGACGGCTTGTCCTGCCTTGATCAAGTTTTCGGTCATGATCTCGACGTCCGGACGCATCAGTTCGTATTCGGCGGACACCAGGAACGACGGCGGAATCAGACTGGCGTCGGCGTTGATCGGCGACTGCGCACCAGGAATCTCGTCCGGCCCCTCGAGCCACCGGTCCTTGAGCTTTTCCACCTGTGACATCGGTAGGTAGGCATCACGTTTCATGAAATCGGGATCATGGTCCTCGAGGTTCACGTTGAGAAGAGGGGAATATCCCACCACGGCAGCGGGCCGCGTGATTCCGCGCAGTGCGGTAATTTCGGCGACCTTCATGGCCAGGTATCCGCCCGCCGAGTCACCGGCAACCACAATCTTGTTCGGGTCTTCGGCTGTCTCGAGCAACGCGGTGTACGCGGCCATTGCGTCCTTGACGGAGGTGCCGATGGAACCTTCCGGCAGCTGGCGGTAGCGCACGGAGATCACCGGTACTCCGGCCTTCGCAGAGAGCAAACCGCACAGTGCCCGGTGCGTTGCCAGACCGCAGAAGACGAATCCCCCTCCGTGGAAGTAGAGGATCGTGGCGCCGGCCAACTCGCCCTGCGCTTTGCGTGGATGCTGCACCTTCTCGCTGGGCACACCCCCCAGCGTGAAAGGCTCGATATCGAGGTTCTTCGGCTTCGGCAGTTTGTCCGCCATCGCATCGAGTCGCTCGAGTTGGCGGATACCACGTTCGGTGGTCGGCCAAAGGGTGAACATCGGCTTCACGAACGTCCTGGTCAGGCAGAAGATAACCCGCGCTCGCGGACTCACGTTCCAATGCCATACCGTCGAATTTCGCGTCCGCATAGCGTCCTCCCAGGTCAAGCCGTTTTGTGCATTTGAGTTACACATACTTGTCGGCTGCTGATGTGAACGATAACTGACGCTGCGTCAAAATGACACGACGGGTATGGATCAATTGCTCGAGCGTGTGCAAGTTCTGGTCGCGATCACGGCCGGGAGAGATATGCGCACAGTCCGCGGTGCCCTCCACGCATCATCGCTTCATGATTCCACTCGAACAGCGGCTTCGCGACCTTCGCGGCCAGACCAAGCGCTCCGGACACCGCTACCTGTTGCCGAAATTCGGCTGTGCAACCAGATCCAGCGGGGCGCACCGCCCAGCTACTCCACCCTGTCATTGCGCCGGTGAGACGCACTTTCAGAAAGCGGTCAACTGAGTCTTCCACCTCGCGTCGCCCGAAGACCAGCAGCGTCAGAGGGACAGCGCTGCGGATGGACATGGAGCCTGAATGCTCGTCGATCGTCCCGACTCGGCGTATCTGAGGCCACCACTGCGAATACCGTTCGGCATCCGCGAGAACCTCGTAGACGCGGTCAGCAGAGGCAGGAAGCGTCCAGACGCTGTGGAAGTCGAAGTCGGTCACGGCGTCCGAGCTAGCCGGTACGCACGGTGAGATCGCCGAACAACGAATACGCGACGACACGAATAACCGGTGCACCTGGGCCGGGATCCTGTCGACCCCCGTCGAATTCCCGATCTCCGAAAAGGTCGAAGCCACCCAACTCGACTGAAACACCCTCCGGAACCCGCAGCCTCGTGTCCCCGAAGATCGACACGATGGTGATCGTCGAGGAGGACGCTGTGATGGTTGCCGATCGCAGATCGAACTTGACGTCCCCGAACAACAGCAGAGCGAGTGTCTTTTTCGCCAAAGACCAACGGCCGGAGCGCTTCGTGTCACCGAAGACACCGACGATCGTTGCTTGCGGCGGCGACACCACAGCAGGTGGTGCCGCACTGAACGGCACGATCTGCTCGAGCTGCCCTCGATCTGCGGTGGGCGACCACACCACTGCCGCCTTGTCCGAGTACTCCTCGAGGGTCAAACGCCCCTCACCCACCGCGACTTCCAGACGCGCTTGGGCATCGACACGCAATTGATCGACGTCGTGGCCTTCTTCAGCAGCAGTCACCCAAGCACCGTAACCCGAACCGCGGGTGCCTACACGCCGGGCTTGCTCAGTATTCGAATGTCTCCACCCGTCGCAGGATCTCCTCCGCGATCTTGGCGGGACTCCCGCCCACGTCGACGACGATGGCCTGCTCGTCCGGGTCGACGGCCTCGAGTGTCGAGATCTGGGAGTCGAGCAGCGAGGCGGGCATGTAGTGATCGAGGCGAGCGGTCAATCGCTGGCCGATCTGATCCCGCGAACCGGCGAGGTGCACGAACACGACGTGCTCACCGCGAAGCACGTCGCGGTAGCTGCGCTTGAGTGCCGAACACGTGACGATGCCCGGCTGACCGGCGTCGGTATGGCTCTTGATCCAGACGGCGATCTTGTCGAGCCAGGGCCAGCGGTCTTCGTCGTTCAACGGATGCCCGGTCGCCATCTTGTCGATGTTCGCCTGCGGGTGGAGATCGTCGCCTTCTTGAAGGTCCCAACCCATCGCTCCGGCGAGCATGCCGCCGACCGTCGACTTTCCCGAACCCGAGACACCCATCAGGACGAGCACGGGATACTGCTTCTGCTGTGCCGCTTCGCTGTTCATGTGCTCGCCTACCTAGATGAATGCGCTCAACACGAGCACTCCGGCCAGGCCCGATACCGAGATGATGCATTCCATCACGGTCCAGGTCTTGAGGTTCTGTACCACGCTGACGCCCAGATACTCCTTCACCAACCAGAATCCGGCGTCGTTCACGTGCGAGAGGAAGAGCGAGCCCGCACCGATCGCCAAGACCATCAGCGAGACATGTGCGGACGAGAGGTCTGCCGCAACCGGAGCGAGGATGCCCGACGCCGTCACCGTTGCCACCGTTGCCGAACCTGTTGCGACGCGGATCAATACCGCTACCAGCCAGGCCAGGAACAGCACGGGGAGGCTGCTGCCCTTGATCGCGTCGGCGATCACTCCGGCGATACCGGTGTCGATCAGGACCTGTTTGAAACCGCCACCGGCGCCGACGATCAACAAGATGCCTGCGATGGGAGGTAGGGAACTCTCGAGTGACTTCGAGATGGCCTTGCGGTCCATTCCGCCGCCGCGACCCAGCAGCACCATACCGACCAGAACCGCGAGACCCAAAGCCACAACGGGTGTTCCGAGGAAGTCGAGGACGGACTTGGGTAGTGCCTCGGAATCGGGTGCGATCACGTCTGCAAATGCTTTGCCCAGCATGAGAACAACCGGGAGGAGGATCGCTGCGAGAGTAGCCGCGAACGAGGGACGCTGCTTCTTCTCTTCCTCGCCTCGATCTTCGCCTGTGACAAAAAGATCCGGGACCTTCACGTCGACCCACCGCGCGGCGTACTTACTGAAGACCGGTCCGGCGAGAACAACAGTGGGGATCGCGACGAGGACACCGAGCGCGAGGGTGAGGCCGAGGTTTGCGTTCAAAGCCGAGACTGCAACCAGCGGCCCTGGGTGCGGGGGAACCAACCCGTGCATGGCCGAGAGGCCGGCGAGGGTGGGGATCGCGATGCGCATCAGGGACAAGCCGGAACGCCGCGCGACGAGGATGATGACCGGCATCAACAGGACGAGACCGATTTCGAAGAACATCGGCAGACCGATCACTGCGCCGACCAGAGCCATGGTCCACGGAAGCGCCTTGGTGCTGGAGCGGCCGACCAGCGTGTCGACCACTCGGTCGGCACCGCCGGAATCGGCGAGGAGTTTGCCGAACATCGCGCCGAAACCGATCAGGATTCCGACGCTTCCCATGGTCGACCCGAAGCCTGTCGCGAATGCCGCGACCGACTCGGCCGATCCGAGGCCGGCCGCCAGACCGACACCAACCGCACCGATGGACAGTGCGAGGAAGGGGTGCAGGTCGAGCCAGGTGATCAGCGCGATGATAACCGCGACGCCGGCGACTGCAGCGATGATCAATCGTGCGTCGCTACCAGCGGGGACGACCTCGGCCGCCAGCAATGCTGTGGTGTTCATAGGGACTCCCAGTCCGATGAGTGATTGAGGTCACTGTTCCTTAATTAACCTACAATTTCAAGAGCAGACACTAATTTGTAGTATTTATTCGGCTTCCACCGGGCTTACTCCATACGCATGGGACGATCTACGTATGCCTTCTGTCCCGTTTCAGCAGTTACACGACTCGATGCTGGAACAGCTCGGCCAAGACATAGTCGGTGGTGTGCTCGCTCCGGGAACCACGATCTCCGCCGACGAGGTGGCAACGCGATACGACGTGTCGCGAACCGTCATCCGCGAAGTTGTCCGCGTTCTCGAATCCCTCGGACTCGCCTCGGTTCGTCGACGCGTCGGAATCACCATCCTGGGCTCCGGACACTGGAACTCGCTCGACCCCAACGTCATCCGCTGGCAACTGGCCGGTCCTGATCGGTTCGAGCAACTTTCGATCCTCAGTGAACTCCGTTCCGGCATCGAACCTCTGGCTGCGCGACTGGCCGCAACTCGCGCCACACCTGAGCAGTGCGGCGCTCTCACTGCAGCCGTCATCGGCATGTCAGCTACCTCGCGCGCTGCCGATACCGACGCATATCTCGGCCATGATTCCGACTTTCACCGCACACTGCTCGCCGCTTCCGGCAACCCGATGCTGCGGGCGATGTCGCAGATCGTCGTCGAGATACTCGAAGGCCGCACCCGCCACTCGTTGATGCCCCACGAGGCCGACCCCGAAGCGATTCACCTGCACGGAGTGGTCGCATCGGCTATTCAGGCCGGAGACGCCGACGCCGCGGAAGCCGCCATGCGCTCGATCGTCGCGGAATCCGCAGAAGCGGTCGAAACAATGCGCGAAAGCCCCGAACCGCCGCCTCATCTGTAAGTCGAGCCACAGACTCGGCGGAATTGGCCCGCAACTGCTCCGCAAGTGGAACGCTTGGCGCCATGACAGCACTCGCTACCCAGAACAGCGCACTCTGATGGCCCGCCCGGTACGCGTCGTCGTCCTCGGTGCCGGATCGTGGGGAACCACGGTGGCCGGCCTCGCTGCCCGCAACACCCCGACCCTGTTGTGGGCACGCAATTCCGAAGCAGCCGACGAGATCAATTCGCAACGGACCAACTCCAAATACCTTGGTGAGCGCAAACTTCCCAAGGGGCTCAAGGCAACCTCGGATCTGGTCGAAGCCGCCCGCGAAGCGGACGTACTCGTATGCGGGGTGCCTTCGCACGCCGTTCGCTCCACCCTCGCCGAGATCGCCAACGAGGTTCGGGCGTGGGTCCCGGTGTTGTCACTGTCCAAGGGTCTCGAGCCCGGCACCCGGCAGCGCCCCACCGAAGTGATCGCCGAGTGCCTGCCCGGCCATCCCGTCGGACTGCTCGCGGGCCCCAACATCGCCAAGGAGATCGTCGACGGCATGGCCGCGGCATCGGTCGTGGCCACACAGGACGATCGTGTCGCCGCCGCGCTGCAACCCCTGTTCGCGTCGTCGGTCTTCCGCGTCTACCGCAACACCGACGTGCTCGGCTGCGAACTCGGCGGCATCCTCAAGAACATCGTTGCCATCGCCTCGGGCATGGCCGACGGCCTGGGAGTCGGTGACAACACTCGTGCGATGGTGCTCGCACGCGGCCTCGCCGAGATGACTCGACTCGGTGAAGCGATGGGCGCCAACCCGCGCACCTTTGCCGGCTTGACGGGCGTCGGCGATCTGATTGCCACCTGCATGGCTCCGACTTCTCGCAATCGTCGCGTCGGCGAAGCTCTGGCGCAGGGATTGACCGTCGAGGAGGCGGTCGCCAAGCTCGGCCAGGTTGCCGAGGGCGTGAAGACTGCCCCCACCGTCATGGATCTGGCCCGTGAATACGGTGTCGACATGCCGATTGCCGCGGAGGTCGAGGCCGTCATCGGCGGTCGCCAAAGTGCCAGCGACGCATATCGCGGACTTCAGAAGGTTGCCCCGGGCGGCGAGCACGAAGTGGCGTGAGGAAGATCTACAGGTATCTAGCGATTTGGCTAGATACCTGTAGATCGCCCGAGATCACGAAATTGGAGCGTCGACGAAGATGTCGATCGCCAACGGTGACTGACCGCCGTACTGCGAGAAATCCGAGATCCCCGCCTCGCGCAAGATCTCGACGTCGAGCACCGTACGACCGGTATCCGTGCCGGCGGGACGCCCGAGAATCTCGACAGCCGCATCGGCCATGATCTCGGGTGAACGCGAGTGCTCGATACTGTCGTCTCCCCCGAGCAGGTTTCCGACAGCGGCCGTGGCGATCATGGTCTCCGGCCACAGGCAATTACTCGAAATCGGTGCACCTGAATACTCTACGGCGATGCCCAAGGCCGCCAATGTCATTCCGTATTTGGCCAGCATGTAGCCCGGATGAGCACCCAACCAGTGCGGCGAAAAGTTGAGCGGCGGCGACAGCGTCAACACGTGCGCATTGGCCGAAACCCGAAGGTACGGAAGGCACGCGCGGGTGAGCGCGAAGGTACCACGGACATTGACCTGCTGCATCAGATCGAATCGCTTCATCGCGAGATCTTCGGTTTTCGAGATGTCGAGGACGCTCGCGTTGTTGACCACGATGTCGATGCCACCGAAGTGCTCTACCGCTGCAGCCACGGCCCGCGCGATGTCGTCGTCGTTCCTCACGTCGCCGACGACCGGAACGGCATGACCCTCGAGCTCGTTCAACTGGTCCACAGCCGTGTGGATAGTTCCGGGCAGCCTGGGATCCGGCGTATCGGTCTTGGCGAGCAACACGATATTTCCGCCGCGGCGCGCTATCGCACGGGCGATGGCAAGTCCGATGCCACGGCTTCCCCCGGACATGATCGCGGTTCGTCCGCGGAAGTTCTTGTCGTCCAAAACGAATCCTTGTCATCGTCGACGGTCTTCGTCGCTGCGGATGTGGCCGCGGGAAGTCCCGGCACGACCACTCGTCGACTTCCACGATATGAGCGCCTTCACGCGATGACTACGGCCGCGGAGCATCAACAATCGTTGATCCATTGTCCCGTCAGGACAACTGATCAATGCGGTCAGCCACCCACCGGGCGCAGGATCCACCATCCGCCGAGCACGAGCACCGCGACGTTCACGAGCAGAAACAAACCGACCCAGACGATCGCGGGTATCGGTGAGAGCCTGGCCAATTGGTCGGCGTCCGAGTCCGGTGCCCCGCCTCGCCGCATTCGCTGCCGTTGAAGTTCCACGACCGGGCGCGGTCCGGCAAAGAGCAGGAAGAGCGTCAGGAAGTACGCTGCGGCCACTTGCTGCTCCTGGGTCCCCCACCAGACGAGCCCGAACAACACGGCTCCCACGACTGCAAGTGAGAAGACTCCGTAGAGGTTTCGGATCAGGACCATCATCACCGCGATGACGAATACGCCGATCCACAGCACCGAGACCGCACGCTGCGCGCCCAACAACCCGGCCGCGCCGAGTCCGAGAATCGACGGTCCGACGTACCCCGCGAACGTCATCAGAATGACGCCGAAGCCGGTCGGTTTGCCCGACGAAATCGCGACACCCGACGTATCCGAATGCAGGCGAAGACCTTTCAACCGTCGGCCGACCAGGACGGCGACGATCAGATGAGCGCCCTCGTGTGCGATGGTGACGACGTTGCGGGCGATCCGCCACAGGTGTGGTTCGAGAACGATGATCACGGCGATCAACGCGGCCAGTTGAACCACCCACACCGGCGGATTGGGACTGAGCGCCGCCACCCGATCCCACGCGGTTTCGAGCGCGTTCACTCCGCTTGTCCGCGCAGGTATCGGCCGAAGTGCGGGACCGTGAATCCGATGGATCCACGTTCTGCCGAATAGATCAGCCCCTTCTTGATCAGTCCATCCCGTGCCGGCGACAGGGAAGCCGGTTTGCGCCCCAACTCGACGGCGATCTTCGCGGTTGCGACGGGCCCGTCGTCACCGGCGAGATCGGCCATGGCGCGCATGTACTCACGCTCCGCGGGCGTTGCTCGCTCGTACCGCGATCCGAAGAAACCGACAGCGAGTTCTTCCTCAGCCGTCGGCGCGCCGACGCGCACGTCTTCTGCCGTGATCGGACTCGACGCCGCCACATCCCACGTGGCTTTTCCGTAGGCCTGAACGAAGTACGGGTACCCGTCAGCCGCTTCGTACAGAGCGTCGAGCGCGGATTCGGTGAACTCGACGTCCTCACGCTCGGCAGGTGCAATCAGCGCCTGATCTGCAGCTTCACGTTCGAGGCGGTCGATCCGGTGGTAGCTGAACAGGCGCTCCGAGTAGCTTTTCGACGCCGACAGCACAGCAGGCAGATGCGGAAGCCCTGCACCGACGACGATCAGCGGTGCCGCGTCCTGACTCAACTCGTGGCAGGCCCCGCAGATCGCCGAGACATCCGCTGCTCCGAGGTCCTGCATCTCGTCGATGAAGATGGCGATCCCGACGCCGACATCTCTGGCCAGCGACGACGCGTCGAGCAGCAACTCGACCAGGTCGATCTCGATGTCGCCGCTGTCCGCGCGACCTTTGATCGCAGGTGCGTCGATGCCTGGTTGCCAGCGCTCGCGCATTCCCTTGTCTGCAGTGGCGCGTAGGGCAAACGATTTGAGGACTCCGAGGAACTGCTCGACCCGCTCCGGATCGCGATGGGAGACCGCGATCTCTCGGACTGCCATGTGGAGCGCTGACGAGAGTGGGCGTCGTAAATCCTGATCGGGGCGCGCCTCGATCTTGCCTGTCCCCCAGCTCCGGGAGATCGCGGCCGAACGCAACTGATTGAGCAGGACGGTCTTGCCGACGCCACGCAATCCGGTGAGGACAACACTTCGTTCCGGGCGGCCACGCGCAATTCGCTCGAGAACGACGTCGAAGGCGTCGATCTGCTTGTCGCGCCCGGCGAGTTCCGGCGGGCGTTGACCGGCACCGGGGGCATACGGATTGCGCACGGGGTCCATGCCCATCGACGGTACAAGCCGAGTAGACGAATATCCCGCTCTCTAGCGCGTGTCCTAGAGAGAACTAGGAACCGCAATATCGGCTCGAACCTTGTCGAACCGGGCTCCGGCGTCGTCGTCTAACCGTCCAGGGTTGACGCTCGGGCGAAGTCCCCGGCCACGTGGGCTCCAATTGCTCCGGACAGAATGATCGCCGGATGCGTCGCGGCCAGATAGAGCCCCGACACGCCTTCGGCGAAGCCCAGCAGCGGGCGGCCACCACGCGGGATGGGACGGTCAGCGACTACCGCCTCGATCAGTTCCACTTGGTCACCGTCCTCGAGCTGACTGCGGATCGCGCGCAGCGTCGGCCCCGCAAGCTCACGAGCATCTCCGGAGAACCCGACCGGAACATCTTCAGCCGCAATCAGTGTCGTGTCGTCCAATTGCCGGATCTCGAAATCCGGAGAGGAGAGTATTCCGTTCACCAATGGGTAGGGCGTCGAGAATCTGATGAGGCAACACGGGGAGGCGTCGACCTCGACGTCCACTCCCGCCGACGCCGCGAGTCCAGGAATCGCGGTACCCGCAGCGAGCACGGTGGCCGATCCGTAGACGGGACCGTCGGCAGTCATTACTCCGCACACTCTCATGCCCTCCGCGAGCACCCCGAGCGCACTGACATCGGAATACACTGTGGCACCGTACTCTTCGGCACCTCGCAGGAGCGATCGAGCGAACGCAACCGGGTCAACGCCACCGTCATCAGGCGCGTACGCTGCGACCGAGGGGGCCGTCCGCAATCCCGGCTCACGAGCAAGGATTTCCTCTTTACCGATGAGGTCGACGGGATGGCCGAGTGCTCGATGAGCATCTACGAACGCTCGAGTCTCCGCTTCCGTCTCTTCCCAGGTGATCGCGCCTCTGCGGCGCAAACCGATTGGCTCGACGAGTTCGCGCTCCAGGCGGTCGATTTCGACTGCAGCGCCTTGCCGGAACGGATCTGAGTAAGTTTCTGCGGCACTCTTCGAGAGGCCGACCCAGGCAAAGGAGTTGCCGGTCACCCCTCCCGCCACCGAGCCGTGCTCCAGCACGGTGACTCGGAGACCAACGCGCGCCAGGTGATACGCGATCGACGCGCCGACGACGCCGGCACCAATCACCAGGATCGGACTGTCGTTTCGACCATTCGGATGCGCCACCAGTGGACCATATCTGCGAGCCGCAACCTGGATCCACTCAATTTGGATGCGAGGACTTCGGCGGTAAACGGAGGACTAAGCCTCGGCGCACATCGGGACCGATACGGTGTGCTCATGCTCTGGCGTTGGTTCGCAGTCGTGATCGTCATCCTCGCTGTTGCCGGCATTTGGCACGTGACCATCCCCGACCGTCCTGTTGCCGCAATAGTCGACGCCGAGACGCTGGGGTGCGCGACCCCGTATCCGATCGGCCCGCTCCAGACGACACCAACTGCGACAGTTCCAGACGATTTCGTACCCGTCGCCGCCGTCACGTGCGACCCGTTTGTCAGCGACAACGTGGCAGCCGACCGAACCGTCAGCTTCTCTGCTCACCGTTGGGAGGGCGATTTCAGTCGGGCGGTGGAAATGCTGAACCGCTCGTCCGCGCACAAGACTTGGTTCCCCGAAGGCTGCGGTGACAACTACAGCCTGGCTGTCCTGGAGCAATTCTGGTTGGTCGACGATCGAGGCCGAGCAACTCGGCCGGGGTATCCCTCCGATTCGTGTGGACTACCGAAACCCGGTGGCCTGGCCGCCATCAAGGAACTGACACCGGTCGGCAGTACCGAACACCGAATAGCGTTGTCCGACGATCAGATCTACGAACTGTCGCATTGCAGGCCGACCTACCGACCAGCCACGACAGGTACAACGGCGCTGACATCGCTGTCGGCGGGCAGCGTTTTCTGCCGATTCTCCTCCACCGAATTCGTAGGCACATCGTCTACGACGGAAACCTTCGACGGACTTCCACCCGCTCCCGACTGTGACGCGGTGGCCACCGAGGTGGCGTCGACGATCTACGTGGACCGTCCCACGAACGAGGAACGATTACTCACCGTCGAGATCGACGGCTGTCGGCGCGTCATCGCCGACGGATACGCACCGATGCAAGCGTCGGACGAGCTGTTGGTGTCTTTCCGGTAGTGCTGCGCCACAATGCAGTTGATCTCCCGCCCGGATGCGTAGGTCCCGATGTGACCAGTGACAGCCCGCAATCCTGTCAGGCGCCCGGGAACTGAAGGTGCGCTTGGGTCTTTCCCAGAACCGTCTGGCCCTTGTGCGTGACTGTGACATCGATCCGCGTTGTCCGCATCGTGGCGTCGATTCGCGCGATCTTCGCAGTGATGGAGAGATCAGCACCATCGACGGCATCGACTACGACGGGCCGAGTAAAGCGAGTTTCATACGAGATCACACCGCTCGGGTCACCAACCCAGTCGACGATAGCCTGCAAAGCAATTCCGGCAGTGAGCATTCCGTGCGCCAGAACTCCCGGTAGCCCAGCCGCAGTAGCGATTGCGTCGTTGAAATGGATCGGGTTCATGTCGCCGGAGGCACCGGCGTAGCGAACTAGGTCATCACGAGTGAGGACCAGATCAACCTTCGCGACGATGTCACCGAGGACGAGGTTTTCGAATACCGGCACGACGGGTACGGTCATGCGCCTTCTCCTCGCGCCAGCAGCGTCGAGGTGACCGTTGCTACCAAAGCGTCGGTCACGTCGTGGATCTCGGAAACTGTCGACAGGATCGCACTGCCTGCACGCACTGTCACCCCTGTAATCGTCAGTGTCGTAGACAGGTCATCGCCGGAGACTATCGGACGCTGATGCTCGATCTTCTCGGAAGTATGGACCACACGAGTCGGATCGAGCCCGGTATCCGGCGTGCGCAGCAGTGCCATGATCGCTCGTTGCTGGACAACGGTTGTGAATGTTGTCGGTGCGATGACATCGACGAACCCGGCCTCCCTGGCGACACCGACATCATGGTGCAAGGGATTGCTCGAACGCACCGCCAGAGCGAACTCGCGAATCTTCTCGCGCCCGACAAGGTACGAAGACGAGGGAAACACCCGGCCGGCGAGCGCTGGGTTCACAGGAGACATCCCGGAATACTAACGGCGGCCGACTTCGGGTTGATTCGTGGCCTGAGGTCTCGTCGGCCCGAGAATGCGATCGAGGAGACGCTCAACCAACTGGACCGCCAATTCTGCTGTGGCGTAGCCGGGAAGCATCCCCTGGGCGAGCCCGGCGACAGCCGCCAGAATGAGCTCGGCGTCGAGGTCGGGATCCATTGACGGCGCAACCGCGTCCCGATTGGTCACTCGTTGAAGCTGGCCGGAAATCAGCGCTGTCAACTCTCTTGGGGCAGTGAGGGTTTCCTCGGCGGCGATTCCTTGTCCGGTCAGTGCGGCAGCGTGGAAGGCGCCGAGAACAATCGCTTCCTCCCGACGTTGTCGATCGAGTGGGAGCATGCCAACAAGGAACGCTGAAATAACCTCGCGGGGTGTCGCTTCCGCGCCAAGAACAGACAACTCCTGCATCAAGCGAGCACCCGCATCCTGACGCACAGCTTGATGCGTCGCGAGAAGGAATTCCCGCTTCGTGCCGAAGTAGTACTGCACGAGTCGCACCGAAATCCCGGCCTCGGCAGCAACGGACTGAAATGTCACCGCCGCGAGCCCACCGTCGACAATTACTCGCCGCACCGCGTCGGTGATCTCCCGTTGCCTCACTTCATGGTCGACCAGTCGCGGCATGAGGCTGTCCTTCCCCTTTCGATATAGATGACTTTGACCCGTTAATGATACGCACGTACCGCATTGGTGATACGGTCATACCATCAAAATTGAATGCAGCGAGAGGGAGGCTCATGCCGAAGATCGGACGATTCAAGAACGAAGCATCAAAGCAGGCGTACGAGAGCATCTACCGAGAACTGAAGAGCACCTGGCCGGTTCCGTCGACACAACTCGACGTGCCGACATCGTTCGGAACCACCCATGTCCGTAGGTCGGGGACCGGCACGGAGACGCCGATCGTCCTGGTGCACTCTCTCGGGGCCAATTGTCTGCAATGGCACATCGTCATCGAGGACCTGTGCCGAGACCGAGTCGTGTACGCACTGGACACGATCGGCACACCAGGCCTCAGTGTCCAGACTTCTCCACTGACCGGGGAGTCCGACTTCGCCACCTGGATCAGCGAGGTATTGAACGAACTCGAGGTCGATCGCGTCCACCTGGTCGGCTACTCGCAGGGCGCGTGGCATGCCGTTCTCGTAGCACTTCATTCTCCTGAACGACTGGCGAGTGTGACGCTCATCGAACCGGGTGGAGTCTTCGACAAGCCCTCGTGGCGTGTGCTGCTGAAGATGGTCCGCGCCGGTATGCGCCGCACCGACAAGAATATTCGCAAGCTCAACGATTGGCTGTCCCCCGGGTACGTTCTCGGCGACCTCGAGTTCGCCCTCGCCAAGGAAGCGCTGAACTACCGGCCCGGTATCGGGTGGGCACGAATGCTCAAGGATGCAGAAGTGCAGTCGATTTCGGTTCCCATGCTCGTAATCTCCGGTGCTGAGACGGTGGTCTCCAACCCCGAGCAGGTGGCCGCGAGGTTAGCTGATCTTGTACCTGAAGCCGAAGTGGAGATCTATGCCGGAACCGGCCACGGAATCCTGGGACACATACCCGATCGGGTGATTCCCCGACTCATGAAGTTCGTCCGCAATCATGACGACGCGAAGCGGACGTGATCTCGCGGACCAGCCGCCGACAAGGTGGTGATGAAGCCGGTCAATCAGCTGGCCAAGGCGGTACAACTGACAGAGGAGAACATTCCTCTCCGACCACCGCGGTCAGGTAATGGTGGCCGTTGCCGCCGCCGTTTTGGTCGTGGCGGGAGGTCTGTGGTGGACGAAGACCATCTCCTCGCGCAGATACTCGGTGGCAGTGCTTCCGACCACGAGTCCGATTGACGATCACAGATGCGGACGTACCTGGGCTCGCGGTGACGGCCCGAGGTCGAACCCCCAGCGCTGCCCGAGCATTGGCGACCGACGCCGCCGAAGCTCTCTGTTCGATGTTCGAAGAAGCCAACGCAATGACTTCCGGAGGGTTCACGTTCACCGTCGTTCCACCGGGGAACTGACGGATCTATGGTCAGTAGCGCGGCCGCACCAGGTTTATGCCTGTTCGCGCTCGGCTGCGAGGGCGACCGCCTGTTCGAAGGTATGGACGAGCACTGCACGTCGAGCGACCTTGTGATCCTCGTCCGGTTCGAGTTCGTCAATGTAGCCATCCCACACGCGCAGATATCGATCGCGCCAGTCGATCAGCACTCGCGTGGATGGAAACGTCACACCGACTCGTTTCGTCTGGGCAATATCGGTGAGGATCTCGAGCCACGCCGGCACCATCTCCCCGCCCCATTCATCCGGCTCCAGACTCGAATCGTCTTCGAACTCGGCAGTGATGTCGTCCACGATTCGACCGGTCAGGGCCCCCAACCCATCCGCGACGGTGTCACTGTCAAAGTTTCCCGGACCCCAGACTCCCACAAGCCCTCCCATATCGATTGCGGATAAATTCAGGTCGACAGTCGCGTTCCTGTCGCAGCAGGCCGTGAGCGTGCTCGCAGTCGCAGGTCGGCAATTGCAAATTGGAGAATCTGCCGCCCGCTCAGTCAGAGCTTGCGGTCATTGGCGCCCGCCCAAATCGGACTGTCGACTATCTTCCGAAATTTCGGCGACCCGCCGATTGCTGAAATTTTGAGCATCAACCAGTTCCAGATTCTCACAGCCACCTCCGCGTCGTATCTCACCGTCAACACTAACCGACCGGCGGGACTCTTTTGGCTACCGGTACACCACTATGCGTCGACCAGTTAGATCAAGTGTGAACTCGAACTGGCGCAACAGATCGCCGGGAACTGCAGGAGCGCTTGGGTCTTTCCCAGAACCGTCTGGCCCTTTGTGCGTGACGGCGATTGGTTCTGGGTGCATCGATCCGGTCGGAAGCACTGCGATGTTTGTCGGCACACGGAATTGCGCTCGGTGGAGATCGAGGATCCGTATCCACGGGTGTCGCAGGCAATTCCTGAAGATTCGCAGAGGAAATAGCTGCGCATCGCCACCCCCAACAGCGATTCCGTCGATTGTGTAACAACCACACGAAGAACAGCCATCGATGTCCGAAAGGAAGACTGATCCGGCGAGACCGCGAGGTAGTGTCACATCTGCCCAGCAAAACTCGCCACGATCTCGAGAAGACGGTCGGCCTCGCCAACTGCCACTTCTGACGTTACGACGTTGCTGGGCAGGTGTTTACGGAAAAGGGTTTCGCACGCGGGGTACCGATCGCTGATGGGACTGATCACCCCTTCTCCGAAAGATGTTGGTAACGAATCGAACCCCGAGCATAGAGGTGCAACGATTGGGCGAGTTGATTCAACGCCCCGGTGTGCGATCTATCTGTTTGCGCCAATCATTTTCGGCAAAGGCTTAATTCGCCGAACGGGGCCGGGTACTGCAATAGCTGGTCGAGTATTCGATCACGCGTCTTACGCTAAGGAAGGACCGAGAACATGACTGAAGTAATTTCGTGGATTGTCCAGAATCCGATTGGTGCCGTCGTCGCGCTTGTTGCCGACATCATAATATTGACGATGTCGTCTGTCGCGGGATACTCGTAACCGAATCCGCCCGTCCTTCACGGTATTCCTAAGTCGGGGAACTACATTCGAAACACAGAGGGCCGCAACCGCAGCGTACTGTCGGCGCTCGTCACTGACCTTTCGTGGCCTCATATGCCCAACTGCGCTGGGTCCGTACTGACGTCCCTCGTGTCGAGTGTCGCACCACCAGTTTCAATCAGTCACGCCATCACTACTCAGGAGGAATCACAATGGGTTCGATCAACGCATTCAACGAATGGGTCAACCAAGCTACGCATGCGGGCGACCCGTTTGCCACCGCCATAGCGATCGTCCAGTTCTTCGCGGTGAGTCTCGTCAACCTGTTCACCGGCGGCCCCATTCTTTAAAGGAGTCCACTCGGTCTCACTTCTGCTCGGCGTCCATCGCAGCCTGTTCTTCGGCTGTACTGCTCCTCGCGAAAGGTGGCCGGGACATCGCTGACGAGCATGATGCGCAGTTCGGCCTCGCGGATGGTCAGTGAACGCAGTATTGGACGGTCGATCAGGACGAGTCGACATCGGAGCGAATGAACACCGAAGTGCCCAAGCATGTTCGACGCTTGGGCACTGTCGGGCTTGTTAACCGTCAGTCGGGGTGGGCTCGGGGTTTTCCTGGATGTATCGCAGATTGCGAACCCGTACGCTATCGCAATGGACTTGATGGTCTGGATCGTCACGACGCCATTTCTTGCAGCAGCACTGGCGGGCGTGATGCGACGAACGCTGGGGACGAGAGTCGGATGGCCGCGAACCCTTGCGGTCGCGGTGATAGCACTCTCGGTGGGGGTTCCACTGTCGGGATACGTCGCAACGCTTGCAGGAATTGCCAGCCAGGACGATCAACTTCTGGTGAGCGTAGGAACAGCGCTCATATTCTTCGGAGTTGTCGCGCTCTGGGTGTTCGCAGCGTGCCTGGCCGCATTGGTTTTCCTCGAAGTTGTCCTTCCAACAGGGTCCATCCCCGGACCGCCAGAAGCGTTGCAGCGCAGCCGCAAATCGTGGCGACGAACCAAGCGATACGTCCAGATCATGGGCATCGTCGTGCGGGCGGGAGGCGGGCCGGCTCTCCGTGCTGGGCCATCAGCGCCTCAGTTCGGGGACGCGCTGGTGGAAGTAATCAACCGGTGCGGTGTCACTTTCGTCAAGCTGGGACAGATCCTCGGCACGCGAGACGACCTCATACCACCCGAGTTGGCTCGCACTCTCTCGTCTCTGCAAAGTTCGGCACGACCGGCTGATCCAGTCCGCATTGCGGAGCTACTGGCATCGGAACTCGGCGAGGCACCAGAGTCGGTGTTCGCATGGTTCGATGTGGAGCCGTTCGCCGCCGCCTCTGTCGCACAAGTACATTCCGCGCGCACCGTTGAAGGCGTCGACGTTGTAGTGAAGGTTCAACGCCCCGAGGCGAGCGCACAAGTGAGCGTGGATTGCGATATCTTCCTTCGCGTGTCGTCCCGCGCGGAGACCCGTTTTCCCTGGGCACGCGATATCGGCGTTCACCGACTCGCCGGGGGCCTCGTCACGTCACTGCTCGAGGAACTCGACTACCGCACCGAAGCAGCGAATACCGGCGCGATTGCTTCCACCATGTCGAACCGCCCGGATATCGTCGTTCCGCATATCTACCCCAACCTCAGTAGCGGACGGGTGCTCGTGATGGAACGTCTTCACGGCACACCGCTCTCCGACGGTGAGTCGGCGCTCACCGGCCTCGACCGCGACACCCGCAGCAGCATCGCCAACGAACTTCTTGCGTCGTTGCTCGACGGGATCTTTGTCCACGGCGTGTTTCACGCGGACCTGCACCCCGGCAACATCATGATCCTCGATGACGGCCGGGTCGGGCTCCTCGACTTCGGCGCAGTAGGGGTTCTGGACGGCGAGACACGGATCTTGTTCGCCGTGCTCCTCAACGCTGCCCTCGCAGGTGATCCGGTGGCGACAGTCGACGCGATGCTGATGGCATTCGACGTGCCGCCCGAAGTTGATCGCGGAGCACTACGTCACCAGGTGGGCCGACAGATCACCCTGCTCAGTGTCCAACCCAATGTTTCCATGGCATCGTTCGCGCGAATGTTCACCGTGCTTCGAGAACACCGAATCGGAGTGCCGGGAGACGTCGCCGCCGCTTTCCGTTCGCTCGCGTCCTTGGAGCGCGCCCTGCGGCTCCTGGATCCCCAGATCGACCTCGTCGCTGCTGTTCGGGCCGAAGTACCCCGACTGTTGACCCTGGTCGCCAGCCCGACTGCAGCCGCGCAGGCGATCCTGTCGACGACGGCGGTCACAACCGCGGTGGTACGGCGCCTGCCTGGTCAGCTCGACCAGATCGCGACCTCGATCGCCTCGGGAAGCTTCACACTTCGCACTCGCTCGGTCGCACACCCCGACGACAGGCGATGGCTACGACGGTCGGCGAACAACGCCCTGGGTATGGCGGCGGGGGTGACCGCGCTGATTGTCGCGGCGATCCTTCTGTTCGTACCTGGCGGACCACAACTCACACCTCAGCTGTCGGGCTATGCACTCGCGAGTGCGGTACTGGGCTTCGTCGGCGTCGTTCTGTGCATGCGGACCGTGTTCCGTTTGTTCACACTCGACAACCGGTAACCAGTAACTGATGTTCATCGCTTGATCTCGATGTCGTCGAAGTCGAGCGCCAGGAGCGTCGGCCGCGAGGGAACGCGGCCGCCTGGGCCTCTCGGGAGCACACGTCGTCGAGTGGGAAAGGTGAGACCGTCGAACTCGCGATGCTGGTCGCAGTAGAGAGCAGCTTTCGCCCAGCTGCCTACCGGTTCGGCGACGAAGTCGTGACGGCGGATGAGGCCACCGTTGTCGACATAGAAGGTCTGCTGCCGGCAATGGGTGTCGATTTCTGGCGCAAATGTTGCTTGTAGTCGTCGCCATTGCTGCCCGGATTGCTGCCAAGGTTCGGCTTCGGTGACAGTGATGTCGTCGCGGGCGAGCAGCAGCGGTGCGTTCAGATAGTTCCAAAAGGCGTAGCCGGCAAAGTAAGCGGTGTCGAGCGCGTCCCAGTGGAGGTTGCGCCGGACTCCACTCAACCCGAAAAACTCTGGACGTGGGTCGGTTCGACTCCCGAGTTCTTCGCCGTCACGAGCTTCGATCCGCACGAAGCCCTTGTCGAACACAGCGCACTCGCCGACACGCGGAAAGTCTTGGAGGACAGTGCGTTGCTCGGCGACTTCAACCTCGACCGTGAACTTCGCCAGCTTGTTGCCGGGGAAGCGCTGAGGCAGCAGACCGCCCAAACGTCCCCGTGCCGTGATCGCTGAAACAGACTGCCAACGTTCGACTCCGCCATGTGCGGTGAGGACTTCATCGAGTAGTTCGGTCATATGTCGACGCTCTCCGTCCCCTGACGGAACTGTGGAAATCAGCGATCAGACGGACGCGTAGTTGTAGTTGCGTTCCTCCCGCGGTACCACTGCCACCCCGCGGTGATGATGACAGCGCCGGCAAGGGACCCGAGGATGCCGCTCGGGCGCAATGATAATCCGTCGCCTGCAATCAAACTCACGAGCAATCCGCCGACCAGCGAACCACCGATTCCCGCGATGAATGCGAAGGTCCAGTCCACTCGTGCGGTCGTTTTCCCAGAATCAGCTGGGCTCCCGCTCCGATGACGATCCCGAACAGGAGTATTCCGATGATGAGCATGAGACAAGGCCCTTTCGTGGAGTGACGACGCAAGGCGCGAACGACTTACTCTGCACCATCTTTCCGGTATGTCTCTTATGTCGTGGTGAAATCCGTGTGAAAGGTCGTCGTCGCCCAATCCACGTTGCTAGGTCGATGCCAGTGTCGTCGCCCAGCGGTAGTCCGCCTTACCAGCCGGGGTTCGCTTGACTTCATCGACCAGCACGATCGTGCGCGGCACCTTGTAGCCGGCCAACGTCTTGCGGCAATGTTCCTGTACCGCTTCGAGAGTCAACTCGTCGGATCCGGGGTAGGTCGCGATCACCGCTGCGACCTGCTGCCCCATGCGCGGGTCGGGCGCGGGGACAACGAGTGCGTCCGATATTGCCGGATGCGCGTGAAGGGCGGCCTCGACCTCTTCGGCGAAGACCTTCTCGCCACCGGTGTTGATGCACTGCGAGCCACGACCCAGGAAGACAATCGTGCCGTCCGCTTCGACCTTGCCCATGTCGCCGAGCACCGAAAGACGGGTGCCGTCAGCGCGGGTCGGGAACGTGCGGGCGGTCTTCTCTTCGTCCTTGTAGTACCCGAGCGGGACGTTTCCGATACGCGCGATGTAGCCCACGTCGTCGGAGCCGGCGGGGATCTCTTCGAGCCGCTCGTCGACCAGGATCATGTTCGGCGAGGGCGGCATTCGCAGATTCCCCGCCTCGTCGATGGAGAAGGCGCCGTCGTTACCGGACTCCGAGGCTCCGAAGTTGTCGCGCAACAGCAGGTCCGGCTTCACCGCCAGCATGCGATCCCGAACGCTGGTGGACCAGATCGCACCACCCGAGGTGATCGAGAACAGGGTGCTGAAATCGACCTCGTCTTTGCGTCGTTCCATCTCGTCGACCAACGGCAGTCCCATGCCGTCACCGACGATCAAGATCACCTGTACCGAATCCTTCTCGATCGCTTCGACGACCTTCTCCGCAACGAATTCTCGTCGTAGAACCACGCGCGCGCCGAGGGTGAGGAACGTGAACAGCGAATACAACGCTGCGCCGTGCATGAGGGGGGCGGCAATGAGGAACGAGAGTTCCGGAAATTCCTTTGCAGCGCTGGCTATCTCGGCGAGGTCCTGTCGAGCTTCCTCGCCGTACGGATTTCCGCCGGAGAGCGGCTTACGGAAGAAGTCGTCGTGACGCCACATGACACCCTTCGGGTATCCGGTCGTCCCGCCGGTGTAGAGCAGGTACACGTCGTCGCCCGAACGAGAATCGAACTCCCCTACCGGTGACATCTCGCGAGCGTCGTCGAAGGAAACCACGGAAACTTCATGCGCTTTCGCTGCGGCGACCAGGCCGGCCTCGACCTCGCCGATCACGATCACCGTCTTCACCTTCGGGCATGCACCGAAAAGGGAAGCAAGGACACGCTGATGCTCGGGGAGTTCCACGACCACTGCGACCGAGTCGGAGTTGGTGAAGATGTACTCGAGCTCGGCGGGTGTGTACCGGTAGTTCACGTTGATCGGGACCGCACGGATCTTGATCAACCCGAGGATCGACGTGACATGTTCGACGCTGTTCTTCAGGAACAGGGCTACATGATCGCCGCGCGAGATGCCGGCTTGCGCGAGCAGGTTGGCCGTTCGGTTGGCTTCCGCGTCCAGCTCAGCGTAGGAGAAGTTCTCTCCCTCGTAAGTCAAGGCGACGCGATCAGGCACCGAGCTGGCGACGGTTTCGAATACATCAGCGAGGTTGAACTGCATCGTCTTCCCTTTCAGAGTCTGCGCCGCGATACCGAGGCATACAACCCTGAATCTAGAACACGTTCCATGTCACCCGAGGCAAAACGGAGCGATTAGCTGACCATTACCTGGACCTGACCTTGATCGGCGCAGCGACGGCCGAGCCCGCACCGCCCGACACCCATTCGGCGAGCAAGGTCTGCCACGACCCGCAATGGCAGCGCAGGTAGGTGACCGTCCCCTCGCTGGTCCGATGCCGAGATTCGATCTCCCAGCGGTGGATGCAACTTATCGGCGCGAAATCTGTTTTCTTCATACGACGAGCATGATGTAATGGCATTGTGCATCTCAACCCTTACGGCGAATATGCGGTGACGCTGGCCGCCGACCTGGCCAATCGAAATCCCGAGACCTTGGCCGAACTCGTCGAACGCTGCGTCGATGCAGGCATCATTCTCGATTTCCCCATCGCCGAGAAGGACCTCGACGAGACCCTCGACCTTCTGATCGAGTGGTCGAAAATCGTCGACGTCACGGAGGAGGCAGCCCGCGCCGAGTTGGTGAACGTCATGCTCGAGCAAGCGTCGGCGTATCCGCGCATGACCAACCACGCAAACGACGGGTGGCATCTGCACTACCGCGATCCGCAACAGTCGCTCGCCGAGGTCCTCAAGGCCCTCTTCTCGGTAGGCACGGCGCTGCACCTCGTCGGCCGCGGAATGCACAGATTAGGTCGGTGCACCCTGGACGAGTGCACCAACATCTATGCGGACACCTCACGCAACGGCAATCAGCGGTACTGCTCCCCCACGTGTGCGAATCGCGACGCGGTGCGACGCCACCGCGCGCGCAAGTGAGCCGGACCGACTACGACGCGGGACCTACTACCTCGAAATCCGAGCCACCTTGGTACTCGAACTGGAAGCTGCCGCCGCTGCTTCCCGAGCTGATCCGATTCCACGCGTCGATCAAGTCCTGGACCGTGTTGTATCCCAGGTCCTCCAAAGATCCTGAGAGACTTCCGGTTCCGGCGCCCTCGAACCAGCCGCCGACCACAACGGCCTGCGGAATCGCGATAGTGGGGTTGGTCGGATCGAGCAGTCGAACGCACGCTCCCGCAACGGCGTACACCCCGGCCGGCAGATTCCCGACGGTCCGCGTGATCGTCTGCCCAGGCGAAACGGCAAACAGATCGAGGATGTTGCTGACGGTCGGATACACCAACACGCCGGGCTGGAGCAGCTTTGCCGGATCGCGGATCACGTCGGGGACATCCCTGGCGTTGAGGATCGCCACTGTGCAGTTGATGAAGCTGAACCGCGGGTTCGGATTGGTGATGGTGAAGGTGATCGCATTGTCCGCTGCGCTCACCGACACCGGAGGCGGGAGAATCGCCGGTGCTGCCGACGCCGTCGCCGGAGTCATGACAACAAGTCCCACGACGGCGGCCGACGCCGCGACAATGCTTCCGAGAGCGCGTTTGAATCCACGACTTCGCATTTCCGAACCTCCAGGCAAGTCGGTCAGATCACCAGATGCCTGAAGAATAGACCGCTCAGTCGGAAAATTGGGGAGACAGACGGTGAGCTACCCGAAAAGTCCTTCGAGGCTGCCGCTGCCGAACAGGTCGCTCAGGCTTCCGGTATTGATGCCGCTGAACGGTCCACCGATGACAACGAGGCTCGGCACGCCAGGAACAGGCTTACCCAACGTCTCCAGATCGAGAAGATCGGAGCAGGCACCGAGCACGGCGTAGGTTCCGTCCGGAACATCGGTCACGGTGTTGGTGACCGTCTGCCCCTTACCGACGGCGAACAGTGAGGACGGGTCGGTGATCTTGGGGTACACCACAAGGTTCGGATCGAGCAGCTTGAGCGGATCATCAAGCACAGCAGCAGAATCCGCGGCGTTGACGACAAACGCCTGGCACAACGGGGCAATGCCCGTGTTGTTGTTCGTGATCGTCAGTGCCAGATCGTTTCCGGTCACCTTGTACGAGACGACCGGCGGGACCACCTCGGCCGACGCAGTTGCAGGATTGACCATCGCGACGCCTGCCGCGGTTGCAGCGGCGACTGCCACGGTTCCCACGACGCGACGTACTCCACTCGTGCCCAGCTTCATCGAGGATCCTTTCGTACTGCGCCTTGAGTTCGGCAACAGTGCGCAGCCTAGAACGGATCTACTGACCGAATTGCGTGAATAGTCCCGGAGGGAGGCCGTGCCCGAAAGATCGGGACAAACGTCCCCTTCTCGAAGAGCTCGCTGTTCGACTCAGTTCCCACTGGAGACGAAGGGCGTTCGCACCGGTCCGCCGACCGAACCGTGCGGTGCTACCAATCCACGCTTTTCGAGGATCGGACGCACGCCCTCACCGAACTGATACGCCTCTTCGAGATGGGGATAGCCCGACAATACGAAGTGATCCAGACCGATCGCCGCGTACTCGGCAATCCGATCAGCCACTTCTTGGTGCGAACCGACCAATGCGGTGCCTGCACCCCCTCGCACCAATCCGACGCCGGTCCACAGGTTCGGCGCAATCTCCAGCGACCTCGCTCCGACGCCCTCCTTGTAAGCCGAACCGCCGCCGTGCAATTCGAGCATCCGACGCTGACCTTCGGAGCCGGATCGCGCAAGACTCGCCTGAGCCTGCTCGACGGTCGCCGGATCGAGCGCACTGAGCAGCCGATCCGCTTCTGCCCATGCCTGTTCCGAGGTGTCCCGGCTGATGACATGCAGACGGATTCCGTAGTCGAGGTGACGACCTTGGACTTCCGCGAGGTCGCGGATCCAGGCGATCTTGGCGGCAACAGCGGACGGCGTCTCACCCCAGGTGAGATACGTATCCGCGTAACGCGATGCGACGGTTCCGGCCGCCGGCGACGATCCGCCGAAGAAGATGGGCGGTACCGGATCCGGAATACGCTGCAGCGTAGCCTTTTCCACGTTGACGTACTCGCCGGAGAAATCAACCGGACCGTTACCGGACCACAACTGGCGGATCACGTCGAGGAACTCGCCGCATCGTGCGTACCGTTGGTTCTTGTCGAGGAAGTCACCGAACGTGCGCTGCTCGTGGTCCTCCCCGCCGGTCACGACGTTGAGCAGCAGACGACCGCCCGACTGCCATTGGAAGGTTGCGGCCATCTGGGCGGCCAGCGTCGGGCTGAGCAATCCCGGTCGCAGAGCAACCAGAAACTTGAGCGTCTCGGTGGTCTCGAGCATCATCGCAGTCGTCAGCCATGCGTCTTCGCACCACGCGCCGGTCGGCGTGAGGACGGCCTCGAAGCCGTTCGTCTCGGCGGCCGCACCGATCTGATTGAGGTATTTCAGCGTCGCCGGACGATCACCGGACATCGAGCTGCCGTGCCCACCCGCCATCAGATTCCGGGAATCACCGTAAGTAGGCAAGAACCAGTGGAAGCGCAGTGACACGGTGATTCCTTTCGTCGACGAACAGGCAGAACTCTTCTGTCATTACAACCACAGTCCACCTCGAAGAACAGGGTTGAAATCACCCTGATCGCTACGGGTGCCCACTTTCGGCTCCGGCGATACCTTCGTGAATTTGCACCGCGACCCGGGGCTCCGATGACCACGTTTGCCGAAGTCGAGCACAATTCACCGTTCTCGAACGAGACCGACGACGAGCGGCGATCCAGACTGAGAACCGTCGTCGCCGCGAGCCTGCTCGGCACGACGGTCGAGTGGTACGACTTCTTCCTCTACGCAACGGCCGCGAGCCTCGTCTTCAACCAACTGTTCTTCCCCAACCAGAGTTCCTTTGTCGGGACCATGCTTTCTTTTGCGACCTTCGCGGTCGGCTTTCTCGTTCGCCCCATCGGCGGAGTGGTGTTCGGTCACATCGGCGATCGCATCGGGCGCAAGAAAACGCTTGCCCTCACGATGTTCATCATGGGTATCGCGACGGCGCTCATGGGTGTCCTTCCGACCGCAGCTCAAATCGGGGTCGTTGCACCGATTCTGCTTCTGCTGCTTCGTATCCTGCAGGGATTTGCTCTCGGTGGTGAGTGGGCCGGAGCCGTTCTTCTGGCGGTCGAACACAGTCCGGAGAAGATGTTGCGGGTACGGACGTTGCTGACGCGGGACTGAAGTAGACGGGCTGGTCCTCGGCGCGAGAATGGGAATTGCGAAATAGCCGTTCTCGACCAAGAAGGACCAACCCTGTGACACA
>NZ_LNAK01000056.1:0-12130 GCF_001445685.1 Rhodococcus sp. KB6
GCTAACCCAAATCAGAAAGCGGGTGGGGAAAAACAACTGGCCGCCACCGGGGAGAACCCGTGGCCACCAGCGGGGAGAACTACTGGCCGCCTACGGGGAGAACTTCGTGGCCATTGACAGTAGAAGTACTTGTCGCGTCGATGCATCTTCAGTTTGCTCAGAATGACGATGGCGACGGTGGATCCGAAGATTGCACTGTCAACGATGACGGGAAAGATCCATGCGAGGTTTTCGGGGATGGTTCCTTGGCGCGCGAGGTCCCGTTGGACCGCGAAGGAGAGGACAAATGCGCCTGCGGTGATCCCGATTGCGATGAAAATCGCGATGAGAAGTGCGGCGATCAGTGCTCCAAGCTGGATCCGCGCTGCGCGCAGACTAAAATCACCCATGATCGGGTTTTCCTTCCTAAAAGGGGTGTTCTCGGTCTGGAGTCCCGCTGGTTGCCGCCGGCGGGACTCCTCCTGGTTTCGGAAGATTTCTTCTGGTCGTACTCCTGCGTTTCGTCGGCGTTGCGTGCGGTGAGGGTCGACAGCGATTTCTAGCGGTCGTATCCGAGGGTCGACTGATGTTTTTTGCGTCGCACTCAAAGCACGTCGGGGATGTCGTTCCAGCTGCGTGCCTGTTGATCTCAGAGTGACGTGGGGTGGTCTGCAATTTTGCGTGAGAATTGCGTGACTGCAGCGGATTGTTCACGCAATTTGCTCCAGGCTTTGCGCTGCCAAGGCTTCCAAGTTCTACAGAACGGACTGTCAGCAGATGAGAGGGACATGGCATTGCGCGCGCAGCAAGGACTTCCCGCCCCGGCGGTTCGCCTCCCGCCCGCACCCGACAGCCGTTCTCAATATCGAGGTCCTTGGAATGTCCCCCACATGTGCCTACTCAGCTGTCGTGCCAGGCGCCTCTAATTAGGTCTTCCAGCCGAAACACAAGATGCCCTCGCCTGGGGGCCGAACTCCACAATCAAGAATCAAGACATCCCATCATGCGTGCACGCAGTGCATGCCATGCACGCGAATCTCTTATAGTCCCCTGGCCTTCAAGTATTCGTCCAGCGCAGCCTCGGTCATCGATGCCTCGCTGATTTCGCGATCGCCAGTCTCGTACCGCAATTTGTCGACGCCACGCCGAAGGCGATCCTTCGTCGAAGGTTTGATGCGCGTGTTGTGGGTCATCGACAGCTTCTCCTCCTCATCTTTGCGGGCACTGAGATCCGCTGAAGGCGTTGGTGGCGTAGCTGCAGGTGCCGCGGGGGTCGCGTCTCCCCTGGGCGGACGTTCCGGGATGAGTTCAGCCGGATGTGTCTTACGAATGGCAGGTTCCCGCTTCACGCTCATGCCGGGGCTCCGATCACGATGGGCAACTCAGCGAGCAAGTCACTGTAGGCAAGTTGCAGCGTCAATGCTTTCCCACCCTTGAACTGGTGAATCGGAGTGCGATTCGAGTGCGCGTCCTGGCGGGCCGCGAGTTCCGGGATCGATGTCTTGGCGACGAGTGAGCCGTAGGTTTCCCGTAGCTCGCTCTCTCTGAACTCATGTTCGCCGGTGGATCGTTTACGACTGATTACGATCTTGTCGAATTCCAGCTTCGGGTTCGCCCGTTTACGAACGGTGTCGATTGTCTCTTCGAGCTTCTGAACGCCGCCGACACTGTCGATTGTGGGTTCGGTGATGGCGACAACGCCATCTGCTGCAATAAGAACCGCGAACAGCACCTTGCCCATATTGGGAGGGCAGTCGAAAAGCACGGCGTCATAAGGAGAAAGGTCGAGCCCTTCGAACGCAACGTCTAGGCGAAACACCAGGTCATTCGACCCATCCGATTCGATTTTGCCGAGCTCTTCGTCTGCGGGAATGAGGTCGACGCCATCCCATGGGGTGGCAATGATCGCCTCGGCTGCAATGCCTTCTCTGGTCTGGTTCATGAGGTGGTAGGCCGTCATCATGCCCTCTTCGAGAGTGACGCCGAGGCCGCCGGTCGTATTGCCCTGTTGGTCCATGTCGACGACAAGTACTTTTCCGCCGACCGCGGTGATGGCGCTGGCAAGCCCGAGAGTGGAGGCCGTCTTGCCTACGCCACCCTTCTGGTTGCCGAGTGCGATTTTGCGTGGCTGCATTGCGGACCTTTCATCGAGGGCGTTGACATTTGCGAGGCGTGCATTGCGTGTAAACAACGCGCTGCATGCAATATGTGCATTGCTTGCTGTGCGCAATCCACGCTGTACGTGGGCTGCATGCAGACTGTGCGTGACGGGCAATCCAAGCACTGCATGCATTGCGCGCTAAGTCTGCTCTACTCGCTACACACGCACACTGTGCATTACGTGCGCGCGTAGCATAACACGCATGTCATGCGTGACGTACAAGCCTCGCACTCTGCGCGTGTCATGCACGAGTCGCATCAAGTGCAACCCTTGCGTCCAACGCGTGCAATGCTCATCACGCGTTCACCGCAACCCGTGCACGTCATGCGCGACACGCTATCCATGCCTCGCTAGCCAACCCTGCATGCTTTGCACACAATGCGTACCTCGCTAGCCAAGCACTCATCACATACAACGCATGGCGTGCTCTGCACGCACCGCTAGCGGTGCTACCTCCGCACGCACGCGCTGCTCTGCATGCAAACCATACAACGCTCGCGGCGCACGCAGAGCATGCATGACGCGGTATGCAAGGATTGCACGCACGCCATGCGCTGCTAGCAGGACATGCCTTGCATGCATCGCACCTCTTTCACTTCTGCATGCAATGCATGCCGTGCATACAGACCACGCATTGCGTGGACGCACAAAATAGCAGGTCAATGCACTCATTGCCATCGAACGAATCGAAAAACATCTGCCGTGAGTGTCACACACCGTTGCAAAAGGTCGACCGACCAAGAGCAGCTTGGCTGCCACGATCACCCGATAGCGAGGCGTTCCAGACACGAATCGAAACGTGTGACAGTGCGTCTCGATCAGATTGTCCAGGAAGTCGAAGGGACGCTATTGGGCAGCAAACTGACTAAAGGCGGAAATATAGGGTTCAGCAATCTCCGCTGTGCGCACAGAACAAATTGCTCAACCGTCGCGAGCGGTCCTGCCCAGCCATCCGCCAATGCACCGCCCTTGCCGCGGATGGAAGGAACGCGCCAACCTTGCGAGGCGGGCAAGACAGCCTGCCACTTCAGAAACTTTCTGATGTTCGCGCCGGGCGCACTTCAATAGAACCCTGTACCCCTTTGAAGGCCAGAACATATGTCATTCCATCGGGGTCCGAACATCCAGGGCAGAAGGAAGGACTCACGTGAACCGCACGGATGGTGAAAAAACTGAGACATGCGTGGGACGAACAACCGCACTGACCGAGGGGAGGGGGTTCCAATTCTATTGAGAGATACAGCCGACTGACTGCCAGTCGGGGTGCTCATCTAACTCACGAACAACATTGCGGAATCATCTCAGGACACAGCGGGGGCCTGCGGTGAAACGAAAATTCTGCGCGAAAGGTCGGTCGCGGTGTGAACCCGGACGTGTAAGGGAAGGGACGTGTGGAGATCCGGATCAGTCGAAGTTCGGCCGCGACGCAATGACCGAAGCGAGTCCGAGCAGGCACTAACTTTACGTCACAGTGACGAAATTAGGCTTGGGGACGGGATGGGATGAATCAGTTCCGTCAGGCTTGATTTCGCCGCTTTGCGAGCAGAACTTTCGGGTGGGTGGGCACATTTCGAATACAGCGACGCATGAATCGCAACGCCGAAACACACGCACTTTTCGACCGAGCGGGGGAGGGGATGGAGACCGCTTCCCGTCTACAAGTATCCCGTGCACGATTCCGGCGCTGCCGTGCCGACGGCTACGAACGACGCAAGGTGGCCCACCGTTTCACGCAACAGCGCTGCCATACATGCAATGCATGCCTTGCAACGCACGCATTGCATGTATGGCATGCGCGACCAGGATGCCTCGCAAAGCATGCGTCACACGCAGTGATCGCACCATGCTTCTCTGCACAAAAAGCCGTTTACCTGCGCAAATAAAGATGCTCAGTCAGGTACATGTCTCGGAGGGATAGACCGATAGACGATCCGAATACCTACGGGCGCGTCTGCATTGGAGGAAACGGCTGTCGTTTCAACCCCTCTCGGATGTTGAACCCGTACCAGCGCGACGTTCTTCCAGCGCAGAGAAGCGGACCGCCAGCCCGCCATTGACTGGCTCGGGCGGGGTCAGTTCTCCGAAAATGGCTGTGGAGCTCCGCGTATTAGATCAAAACGTTGTCCTCCGGGTTCTTTGTGTCCCGATCAACGTCGCCATGAGTATTTACACCTGTGGCGATCAGGGTGCTGTGCCACGGATCGCCACACTTCTCGGCAACGCTTGTCGATCATCGTGAGGCGTGTTTTTCGGACGTGTATTGCTTGGCCGGATTGGGGCAGTAAAGCCTCAATGCTGCTGCTTGCATGTCAGGTGTGCCCGAATGCTGGCTAGGATCTTGGCGCGGTGCTCCGGGTTCGCTGCCATTTTCGTACGTTGAACATGTGAGCTTTCAAGTAATTCTTGTTCCCTCTTTCGCGCCAGGTCGGCCGATTTACGCTGTTCACTGGGCGATTCTCCGGTCCAGTCGATCCCATCGAGCCTGCGTCTGAGGTATGCCAACGGTGAGATCAGGCTTGATCTTGTTGGCCAGATCCACCCCCGGTCTGCTGTGTCTCGGGAAAGCGTCTGTGCGATGTCACGTCCTGTCCATCGCGTCGTATCGATCTTGACATCGCGGAGAAGATCACAGATCGCCCCGATATGTCCGGTCGGTCTGAGAGCCGGCGCATGGTTGACGAGTTCGGCTGCAGTCCTCTGAAGTGCCAGAGGCCGCGGTGTGATCCGAGAAGTGCTTCGTTTTTTTGTTGTGAGCTGGGCTCGCGCATGCGCGCGTTGGTGAGTTCTTCCTAACGGAAGAACTTCAAAAGATAAAAAACCAACACTAGATAGGGTGTCAGTTCCTATCGGCCCTGGTCGACTGCTGTGGGGCTGATAGACGCGATTGACGGCGGGCCTCAGAGAGTTGTGAGCTCTGTGGCGGGTTGCTCTTTCAGAGGCGCGAGACGGTCGCGTCTTGGCGAGTTTGCGGTGAGGTGTCGTTGCCACGATTGTTCGAGGGGATGACAGTGACCATGTCGATGCAGCGCGGTGCTGTTGACCCCCGTGATGGGCTTCAGCAGCCAGAAATTCCAGGGTTTTGAGGTTCCGTCCCCGGACGTGTTCGATGCCCATTCCCAGCGCGATGAGCACTCGCCTGGCGCGATTGACAGAGGATTCGCTGACTTTGGCCCGGGCAGCGATCGTTGATTTCGCTGCGGAGACCCCGCGGCCGGTGTGGGATTCGGCGAAATGTGCGTGAGCTTGTGCCACTGCGTAAGCCTTGTCGGGCTTGATCAGGTTGCGCGCGCACAACGCCTTGCCGGCCGGGCTGGTGGTGTGATGCCGGAATTGGCGGAGCCATTCCCTGCGTGATGTCCACACTGGAACGCGTGCTTGTTCCGTTGGTTCGACAGGCAGGGACCAAGAGCGTCCACGCTGGTAAGTGGACTCGTTGAGTTGCCGTGTAGCGGATTCGAGGCGCGCTATACGTGAGAGAGCATCATCGACTGCCGCTTGCCATTCGTCGACTTCTGTCGATTGAGGAACAGCGGATTGGGTGCCGATGCGCGACACGCCGAAGGTTGGTGATATGGAATGAGTTGGGCTGTATTCAGGGTATGCGCTACCCTGAGACATACCTGCCATAGGTAAGTCCCTTCCAGGGGGATGCAGTACGAGCAGAGAAAGCGCTAACTTTCGAAGCTCACCTCTCGAGAATGTTCGAGAACAGATGTCGGAGAACCTGCCAGTTCTCAGTCGACGTCAAGGACCTGCCAGTCCTTATTTCGCCGCGATGCGGTCCGCTCCCAATCACCCCCTTCGGGGGCCTTTGTGCTTTTCAAGAGGTCTGCGCTGTTTAGTTAGGTATCGGGGCACTTCGTTCGTTGTCGGCTAGGGGCGGCCTCCCTGTCTGCGGATCCGCTGTACGCGCGTCACGGCCGCGGTTGTTCGGAAGGTCTGTTCGATCCGGCGGCCGCACATCGGTACCACTATGGGTACGGTGCTGGCTTGCTCGGATGGGACATTCGGGACGCAGAAGTGTGATCCGAGCGCCGCGAAAGCCGAAATGTGATCTGGACGTGCCAAAAATGACACCGCGAATACGTCCGCGAGTATGGCGGAATTGCGTTTCTGCGATATCATCGAGTAAGCACCGCCTCTTCCTTCACTGGGTTAGTGGTGGTCAGGGAGCTGGGAAGCTCTCACAACCGCATAAACGGACAGCCCCCGATGCCGCCAAGCCCTGGGGGTTGTTCGCTGTCTAGGGGTAGTTCATGCGCCGACCGCAAGCTGCTCGATGCGGCGCAGTGATCCAGCGGCCTCGACCTCAAGCAGTCTCAGCTGGTCCGGATGCAGTTTGTCGATGATGTAGTCCGGTATGTCCAGTCCATGGGTGATGGCCAGTATGAGCACGGAGTAATCCCCAGCAGGGATTCCGAGTTCGGCGGCCCGATCCTCGTACACCTTGTGCTGCTTGAGGGGAGCACGAGTCGCGATGTGTCCGCGAGGTCCCTTGTTGTGCTGTGCCATGAGGAAAGACTAGAACCAATCTGTAACTGATACGGGTAGGCGCGCTTGTTCGGTGTGTCGCGTGTGGTTGATGTTGCCATGGAGTTCTGAGGGATTTTGCGGCGGCCCGCCTCACAGGCCGCCGCCGGCCCGACCAGGGAGGGGCTTGACGGACCACCGCTGCGGCTTCGCTGAAGGTGGAGTTTGGGTGCGTTGGCGGTCGGCGGTTCGATGATGGGTCTAGCGTCGGAATCGGGTTGGATTCTTCGGGAGCGGATGGAGATGCTTGGCTCTCATGCTGTCAGACGCCGGGGAGGTTCATGTGCGACTGAACGCGGGGGAGGGGTTATGTAACCCGCGTGTTGGACGGCGCTTCCGCAGGCTGCTGCCGTGTGTCCTGGAGATGGATGGAGAAAGGGGTCTGTGGACAGTCGATGGTGCGTCTGCGAGCTCGATGGCTCGGGTCACGTGTCGAGAGGAGCACCTGAAAGATCCGGAAAGGCACCTTAACCTGTCAGCTGCCGAACGTAGGTTTCCAGCGGGGAGGGTTTGTGCCTTCGTGTCCGCCTGCGAATCGTGAGGGACTTCGGTTGGGGGAGGTCGATCCGCGTATATTGTCACGCGGAATGCTCTTTATCGCAGTTGCGCAGAGGATTTCGTTCACCGGATTCGAACATTAGAGTCGTGCGTCGTTCGGCTTCCGTGAGTACATTGCTCGGATCGACGTATTGACGGTGCGCTGTTCGCGCACTCGAAGGAATGCTTCGCATTCCGTCGACATTCGTTTCTCAGGACTCAAAGATTCCACAACGCCAACAGTTCGGCCCGAAGACTGAGCGAGCGAACGTAGTGGTTGGACCGCAGTTGTGCGCTGGGGTGCCCGACCTCGACGAGATACCTCTCGGTGTCTGGCACAGGAAGCGGTAGCAGGTCGTTGCGAACGCGGAGAAAGAACTGAAAATGGCTGGGGGAATCCGGTATTCGATCCTGGTTGGATATCACGACAGCGGGTGGCAATAACAATTCGTTGTCCGTGGAGACGCGGATGACGACGTCCCCACGTGCCATGCTGCTTGGTTTTCCGAGTCTGAGTGTTTCGAGTCGGTATCTCACGCTCGGATTGACCGAAAGATGCTTCGTTGAAGTCTGTTTCACAGGCGCGATGCGCACGGAGGGACGGGTTTCGTGATCGCTGACTTGCCTGATAAATACTCGGTTGGTCGGAGCAAGAGGAAAGTCGTTGTCAAGGTTCTGCATTCGGCCAGTGATGCCAGGTATGGGTACGGCACGCCCGATCGCCCATTCGCGCGCGGCGTTGTCGATGAATATTTGTTCTACAGCAGTGGTTTCGTCGATATTGTTGACGAACGCGCGACTGTCGGCAACCACTTGGGGGTCATCGGAAATGACGACCGCTTCATGGGTGAATGTGGAATTTTCGGAAGCATTCGGCGAGCCGATTACAGCTCGTTGGTTCGTCACGATGACCTTGGCGTGCAGTGTTGACGACGACAGGATGCGAACGCCCTTGCTGAGGTAGTGCGCAAGAACGGCAGGTGAAGTGGCGTGGGCGCGGATCGCCGCGGTAGAAGCATTGACGATCAGAAGGTCTCCACTGCGAAGTGGAAGTAGTTCGGGCGCAAGGTGTCCGAGATAGGGGACAGCGGCATAGCGTGGGCCTCGCGTGCGGATCGCGCGAGTGATGTGTGGCCACGGGTTCGGTCCGTGGAAGCTGGTCCCCATAGCCTAGAACGGTAGCGCGAATCGGGCCCGATTTCTGGCGCCTGCGTGAAAGCTGCCGTGGTTCTGCGTCGCCTCCGGAGCAAAAGAAACTTCCGGATATCTGTGATCTGTCGTGGAGGTCGAAGAATGTTGTAGCGATCAACCCTGCCGGGTCAGACGGCGTTAAACCCCAGTGTGACTGCAGCGCTGTCGATTCGGCGTGCGATTTCAATACGGGACGGTGGCAGTAATGGCGCCGGACGGGTGGGAAGGGTCTGCTGCTTGTTCGAGCAGCGCCCCGCACAGTGCACCGGGAAATTTACCGCGGTACGCGATCCCGCGGGGGTGAGGGCGGGCGTGGTGGATCGTGCGGGCCCATGCCTGGAGGGGCGTGTAGGCCTGAGATCGTAGGCGCTCGCCGTGTGGATATCGGGTGGTTGATGTAGTGTCGCTGGCGGGTCGAGTCGATTCGTGATCACTGCTCGAAAAGTGAACGCGCAGAAAACTTCTCGGCATTCTAGTGTAGGTCGTGCGGCGTGGTCTTCATGAACTGATGGACCCGTGCCTCGTGACGGGGAAGCCGGGCGTGTTGGGCTGCAGTGGAGGTTCGTCTACCACTCTTTGGCAGCCTCTCGTCGCAAGTTCGGGTGAGGTGGCGGCTGGGATGCGTCAGCGTGGCTTCGGCGCCCCATCAGATAACAGGCGGTAGGGCCGGCGTGATGGTTGTGAGCGCAACGTAGGACATTGCACTCACCGGAGACGTTGTGGGGAAGAAGATTCCGTTGAGCTAATCCATGAGGTTGCGACGGCACCGGCGATCAGTGCTGCGATTGTCACGGTGGTGGCTGCGCGCTCGCGGAAGAGGAGCATCACGGCCCCGATACTGGGCTTTCGGGCGGGGTCAGCGCGGATAACCTCTGGCTACGGTGCGTGCAAGGATACCGAGCGTGGCTTTGAGAGATCCTTCGGCGATGACGGGAAAGATTCCTGCTTGCCGCCAGGTGGGTCCGATGTCAGACCAGTCGTAGTACGAGGTCACGAGGGAACTGTGGCCGTCGTCGGCCGGCTCGATCCGATATCCGTAGACGTGCCCGATTGGAGGCCGGACAGTTCCGAGGATGGTCCATGCTATTTCGCGTTGGGGAACAAAGGTTTTGATCGTCACTGTGACGTCGTACTGTCCCATGGGTAGGTCGCCCAGAGCTTCGCGATCCATGTGGACGACGAATTCGTCGCCGGTCGCGGTCACGAGTTCGCCATCTGCGCCCATCAGCATTCCGGATCCGTCGATGGCGACGTGCCCCTGAGGGTCGCAGAGGACCGCGAAGATCGATGCGGGGTCGGCACGGATGGTGCGCTGTACTTCGATCCGTTCGCTAGTCATGTGGCGAATGCTGCCATACCGCCGATCGGCCGGCGAGGTTTCTCTCGTTCGGTGGGTGCATTCATCGGCTTCGGTCGGCGAGGCGGGGTGATGCGCGGACCTGTCGGATGCTGCCGTTCACGCGCCGAACGGTTTGAGTAATCCTGAGCGGGCTAGGTGATCGTCATGGAGTCTTCGCGAATGCTCGTGGAGAGCGTGGGTAATCGACCGTGTGGATACTGGGTGACTGTTGTAGTGCCGCTGGCGGATTGAGTCGACTCGTGAGAGGTACTCGACAAACGAACGTGCAGAGACTTTCGCGATAATCCAGTAGCGGGGCAGTTTCATTCGCCGAAGAACCTGGACATGGCACTGGGCGGTGAGGTGGGGGAGCTGTGTGTCGAAATCGAACCACTGTTCATCGAGCCTCATTGGCCTCTGAACTCTGCACCCGTGGACAATGGAACGCAACGAAAATGGGGATCTCACTTGTGCGCGGTACTGATAGGCGTCGTTGTCGAGCGTTTTCTGTGGAACTTAAGTACTAGCGCACCCCTTGCTGAGTTGCCGAAACTACGACTTAAGTCGGAACAATTGAGATAAATCACGAAAACTGGCACGAGTTCTAAAACACTGTCTACGGTTACATCCACATCGTGATCGCTCGGCCCTAGATCCCGTCCTTCGGGTGACGGAAATTCTTACCGGCGACATGCGACTGTCCGTTACGAAGGAGTGGGAAATGTTAGTTCCGTTCTTGCAGGCGATTCTGAATTTCGCCTACGGGTCAATCGATGCCGGTGGGGTCGTCATCGACGGGCTCACTGGAATCTCGAGCGAATAGGAGGATGCGAGATGAATTCATCTGATCTGGGTTCGGTTTCGGCACTCTTGCCCATGATGCTGACTGCTTTCAAGTCCATCATCACGATGCCTGTTGCGCTCTCCGTGGACTTCGGTCTCGACGTCCCATTCAATCCGTTCAAATAGTTTAGGAGGGTGAAAATGGGTTCCTTGGAAGATGTTTTCGGTCTTTTCACCGGGTCACTTTCAGCGATCCACGTCAGCTTCTTCGAGATGCTGACTGCATTGTCGAGCGACGGATGGGTGAAGGAATGACTTTCCGATCCAGCAACTCGCAGCTTAAGGAGGTGAGTATTTAATGCTTTTTTCCTTCTTGAGTAATGCTCTGGGTTCGCTTCGAGATGTCAGCGGCTTGGCGGTGATGGGAAGCATGATGATTCCCTCGTTCAGCGCGGAATAACTTGATATTGCGGGTCGGCTCGTCGATAGTTGACGCACCGGCCCGCATTTTCTGTTGCGACAAAGATTTGAGGAAGCCGATACCCCGGATTTGATCCGAGGTATCGGCCTGTGTTCAGCAGAAGAAACTGAGCGGACTGATTGCCGCGTTCTCCCCGAGTTGGCCGGCATCTCCGACGTTGCCGGCGGCGACTGACAGATCTCGAATGGAAAAGATCGCGTCCATTGTCAGTTCGGACTGCAACTGATTTGGATACTCCGATTGATTTCAAGTGTCCTGTGCAAGTTTCTCTTCAGTAATGCGCGGTAGCGTGATGCGGACTCGTAGATCAGTTTGGTGGCCCGCTCTGTCCGCGAGATCGTCGTCAGAGAGACGTAGAAATGATCGACTGCATGACAGCCCCCTTGGGCCGGAGCGGCCGAAGACCGTCGGCACTCTGAGCTGACGGCGGATCGACGAGCAGCAGGTAGATTTCACGGGCAGTGTGATGTTTGAGGCATCGCTGGATCTTCGCCGTCGATTCCGTTCCACTGGCCGACGCGCGACGTAGGTGCGCTATCGCACGTCGCTATTGGTGGGATCATCGCGATCCGCCAGAGCGCATTGTTGGCATGACGATCTCCGCCGCGGTTGAGGCAGTGGCGAATGTGTTTTCCTGAGGAAGCCTCGATCGGAGAGACCCGCACAGGACCGCGAACGATGCTCCACTGCGTAGTCTTTAGGAATTATCGCCTGTGGTGACGAGCAGTGTGGATGCGTTGTCGACGCCGACCGGTGCGGCGAGCAGTACAAGGTTAACTTGGCGCACCAGATCGGTGAGTTCGCTTCAAAGCCGGTTCATTTTCTTACCCTGAGTGATCACCTGACGGGACAGCAACCGTAGCGTCGATTTGGTTGCCTCCCGAGGATCAGTAGGTGCGCCCTATCCGACTCGCACCATCGAGCAGTGGTGTGACATGGCTGCGGTTGTCATAGATTCGAACTGACCACGTAAGTCGCGAGGAGCGCTGAAGATGACATTGCGTAGCGAACTAGTTGTTGCGGGTACGGACGTTGCTGACGCGGGACTGAAGTAGACGGGCTGGTCCTCGGCGCGAGAATGGGAATTGCGAAATAGCCGTTCTCGACCAAGAAGGACCAACCCTGTGAC
>NZ_LNAK01000057.1:0-52657 GCF_001445685.1 Rhodococcus sp. KB6
CCGTGGAAATCTGGAACGTTCACTACAATTATCATCGACCGCATTCAACACGCGGAGGACGACCGCCCGCCGCTTACCGCCGGCACCGCGTAACTAACGTCCGTTCCTCATACACCTAGGGCGTGCAGAAACGAAGCGCAAAGATCCTGAACAGGGGTTTTGCGCTTTGCTCTGCCGATTATGTGCGAAGGATGTGGCATGTGACGGGGTCCGACATGGTCCAGTTCAGTACCTTGGTAATTGTTTCACTGCTTGTTGCTTTTTATGGTGGAACATTTCTGATTTCTCTTCGTATTGGTAAGAAACAGGAAAATGCCGACGGTTTTATGACCGCCGGAAACAAATTAGGATTTGGTGTTTCGGCCGCGAGCATGACGGCCACCTGGATTTGGGCGTCGTCGATGTACGCATCTGCCACTTCTGGCTACACCTACGGAATCTCCGGCCCCATTCACTACGGTTTGTGGGGCGCGTTGATGATTCTCTTCATTTATCCGTTCGGCCAGCGAATTCGCAAAGTAGCGCCGAAAGCCCACACCCTGGCTGAGGTCATGTACGCGCGGCACGGACGCTCGAGTCAGCTGATGCTCGCGGGCTCCAATATCGTCGGCAGTCTCATCAGTTTGATGTCGAACTTCCTCGCTGGTGGTCTGCTGATCGCGTTGCTTTCGCCGTTCAACTTCATCCAGGGTGTGTTCATCGTTGCGCTGGGCGTTTTGCTGTACACGTTGTGGTCGGGCTTCCGCGCTTCGGTGTTGACCGACTTCGTTCAGCTGATCGGAATGCTCGGTGCGGTAGCGGTTTTGGTGCCGTTCATCTTCTTTGCGGCAGGGTTCCCGGCAGCCTTCGAATCCGGGGCAGGCAACCTTACTGCTGAGCAGGGCAACTTCTTCTCGAGCGTTGCCTTCTTCGAGCAGGGCGCGCCGTACATCGCGGCAGTTCTTGCCTACGCAATCGGCAACCAGACCATTGCCCAACGTCTGTTCGCGGTCCGCGAAGACCTGATCAAGCCCACCTTCATCACCGCAACCGTCGGATACGGCGCAACGGTCATTGGTGTCGGAATGCTGGGTGTTCTCGCTCTGTACCTCGGAATCGAGCCGATGGATGGTGACGTCAACAACCTGATTCCGCAGATGGCCGCGTCGTACCTGCCCGGAATTTTGCTGGCCGTCTTCTTTGTCATGATCATCGGCGCGCTGTCATCGACGGCAGACTCGGACCTTGCTGCGCTCTCGTCCATCGTGATGACCGACGTTTACGGCCAAGCCGTCGCAGGCAAGGCCAATGCGAACCCTCGACGGATGCTGCTCATCGGCCGAGTAACGATGATAGTTGCCACGGCGGCGGCTATCTCCTTGGCAAGTCTGCAACTGAGCATTCTTGATCTGTTGGTGTTCGTCGGCGCGCTGTGGGGCGCGCTGGTGTTCCCGGTTATCGCGAGCTTCTATTGGGGAAAGGTCACCAACAAGGCCTTCACTGTGTCGGTTCTGGTGGCGCTTGCCGCCTTCTTGCCCGTCCGATTCAGTTGGGTGCCGATGGATGGGATGTTCGGGCTCTTCTCCGACATCGTTGCCGTTATCGGTATCGGAGTGGTGCTGGGACTCATGGTATTTGGATTCTTCGGTCTGAAGGTTGCGCAGATCGTCGGTGGCCTGGCGATCGTGCTGTCCGCGCCGTTCGCGATCGGCTTCCTGCACGATTACCCAACGCTCAGCGGATCTTTGGTGGCCTATGCCGTCAGTACCGTCGTGTGCTTTGCGATGTCCGTCAATCAGCGTGAGACGTTCGATTTCGAACTGATCAAGCAGCGGACGGGAGACTTCGACGATGACGAGCTTCCTGCCGTGGGAGCGTCCGGAAAGTAACCGTCGAGACAAGTGGAAGGAATACGAATGAGTACAGCTCTACTGACCATTTATGTTCTGATCTGGCCGGCGTTGGTCTTGGTCGTGCTGGGAGTCATCAGCAAGGGATTCTTCAAGGATTGGGCAACTGCTCGCCGCAACGGTGAGGATCTGGTCTAACTTTTCACGCCGCCACCGACGGACTTCTTGTCGGTGGCGGCGGTCATATTGCGTCGGACACTGGGGGCAGCGTTATAGTTGCCCAGTGCAACACGACGGAGCAACGGCGCTCACCGGTCCACCAGCCGTTCATGACGAGCTGGTGCACCTGACGCGGCAGTTGATGACGGGGGATCGGCATTCCGATGACCACCCGTCGATCGCCCAGCATTCGTTCCTCTCCTTCATCGGCCGCAATGACGGATGCAAGGCCACGGAGATCTCCGAAGTCTTCGGCGTCAACCGCTCGACCATCTCGCGCCAAGTGCGCGGGTGCATCGAGGCAGGCTGGGTATATGCCGATCCGGGATCCGTTCGTCAGGGCAATCCGCTGCACCTCACGGAGGCTGGCCGCAAATACCTCGACGCCGCCGACGCGCGTCGGCTCGACCAAGTCGCCGGCAGGCTGCACGATTGGACCGAGTCCGAGGTCGCAGACTTCGCCCGCGCACTCCACCGCTTCAGAACCAGCATCGAATCGCAGACCAACGGAGATGACACCCTGTGAGTGAGTACAGCGCCAAAGCCCAGTTCACCATCTCCGACAACGAGTCCGTGGTGCACACCGTCTTCACTCACGCCGAGCGCACGCCCGAACTGACGGTGTTCTCCCGCCCCAAGGGCGAGGGTTGGGTAGACGTCACAGCCAAAGAGTTCGCCGAGCAGGTCACCGGCGTCGCAAACGGTCTCATCGCCGCTGGCGTGCAGGCAGGCGACCGCGTCGCACTCCTCTCCGCGACCCGATACGAGTGGACGCTCTTCGACTTCGCCATCTGGGCGGCCGGCGCCGCTACCGTCCCGATCTACGACTCGTCGTCTCAGGGGCAGGTCAGCTGGATCCTCGAAGACTCCGAGGCCGTCATCGCAATCGTCGAAACCGGCGCGCACGAGCAGCTGTTCCAGGACGCGCCAAGCACTCTCAAAGCCGTCATGCAGATCGACGACGGAGCAGTCGAGAAGCTAACCGCACAGGGTGCCGACGTCGACGACACCGAGCTGAAGAAGCGACTCGCGGGCATCAAGGCCGACGATCTGGCGTCACTCGTCTACACCTCCGGCACGACAGGCCGTCCCAAGGGATGCATCCTCACGCACCGCAACTTCCTGTCCGAGGTGCGCGGGATTCTCACGGCATCGATCGGCAAGGTGGCGGTTCCGGGAAACCGAGTCCTGACCTTCCTGCCGCTCGCTCACGTACTGGCCCGCGCGGTGTCCCTCGCGACGTTCGAAGCTGGTGCGTCGCAGGCCCACTGGTCCGACTTTGCCACCATCACAACCCAATTCGAGCGATACAAGCCCAACACCATCCTCGGTGTTCCGCGTGTCTTCGAAAAAGTTCGTGACGGCGCAGCACGCAAGGCGGAGTCCGGTGGAAAGATCCCAGGCGCGATCTTCGCTTTCGCCGAAGCCACCGCCAAGGAATACAGCCAAGCGCTCGACAATGGCGGTCCCTCGCTGATCTTGAAGGCGAAGCACGCAGTGGCAGACAAGCTCGTGTATTCGAAGCTTCGTGAGGCTCTCGGCGGCGAGTGCTGGTTCGCGATCTCCGGCGGCGGCGCCCTGACTCCTGAGCTGGGGCACTTCTTCCGTGGGCTCGGAGTTCCGATCTACGAGGGTTACGGTCTCACTGAAACCACTGCGGCGCACTGCGTCAACGTCCCGGGTGCTCAGAAGATCGGAACCGTCGGACAGCCGATGGGCGGCAACGGGGTTCGCATCGCCGAGGACGGCGAGATCGAACTCAACGGCGGGGTTGTCTTCAAGGGCTACTGGAAGAACGACAAGGCCACCGAAGAGTCGTTTGTCAACGGCTGGATGCGCACCGGGGATCTCGGTGAACTCGACAGCGACGGTTACCTTTCCATCACGGGACGCAAGAAGGATCTACTGGTGACGGCGGGCGGCAAGAACGTCTCGCCCGGCCCGATGGAAGACCGTATCCGTTCACATTCCATCGTCTCGCAGGCAGTCGTCGTCGGTGACGGGAAGACCTACATCACGGCGCTGCTGACCGTCGACCCCGAGGTGTTCGAGAAGTGGAAGGCCGAGAACGGCAAGCCTTCTGGTGCCACCGTCGCCGAACTACGTGACGACAAGGACCTTCGAGCGGAGCTGCAGAAGGCCGTCGACGACGCCAATGCCGCTGTCTCACATGCGGAGTCGATCAAGAAGTTCGTCATTCTCGATCGCGATCTGACCGAGGAAGACGGTGAGATGACAGTGACGCTCAAGATCAAGCGCAATGTCGTCGTCGATCGGTTCTCGAAAGAGATCCAAGGAATGTACGCGAAGAGCTAGGCGCGTTTGGGGAACTGCTCGCGGTAGGCCATCACGTCATCGAGGCGGAACCTGCGGTGGGTGCCGCGTAGTTCGATCGGAAGTTTCCCGGCGTCGGCGAGTTTGCGTACATACGTGTCCGAAACGCCGAGGATCTCTGCTGCCTGCGAGGTGGTGAGGAGTTCTGCGACGGGCCCGAGGGCGACGCTGTCTCCGGCAGCGAGGTAGGTCAGGAGCTGCACGACGGCGTCGCCGACCGACGGCGGAATCTCGATGCTCACGCCGTCGAACACCAGCGTGGTCGTGTCCGTCGAGGTTTCAGCTCTCAGGGCCAGAGCCGTCTTGATCCGCTCGGCAGCGTCGCCGTCGACTGCGGAAACAATGTGGTCGATGCTCACGCGATTATCTCCGATCGAAGGCAGTGTTTCGCAAGCATAGACAGCGACAGTGTCCGTCGGCACGCTGGCTAGCGCCGTGTGCGTTGCATTACATGAGTGCCGTGAGTGGAAAACTATTTACCCACGTAGATCGGAATTCGAAGGTTTTGGCGCCCAAAGATATTCGACTCGACGCATTTGTAACTCACCAAATTTGGTGTACCCGCAAGTAACATCCTGAGCGTGGCTAGACGATCGGTAACGGTGAGATTCGACGTAGAGGAACTGAGGGCCCTAGAGACCCTCCAAGAGCTCACGGGCGCGGACATTTCCAGCGTCATACGTGAAGCTGTGATCGAACATGCGCGTCGATGTGTCGCGCAGGGAAAGCCCCGCGACATCACCGAGCGACGAAAATCGCTGACCTTGCAGGAAGCCTTCGCCAAGTACTCCGCGTTGTGCACCGACGAGGAGCGGGAAGCGTCTTAGCGCTCAGTCGATGCAACGGTGAGCGGTTGAGTTCACAGTGATTCTGACTGTGGCGCTGGGTAGTTCGTCCGAGGAATATTACGGCAACAGAAGTGTTGCGTAGACCTCTGACAGGAGCTGGCCAGTGACGGACGTCCTCGAACTCTCCACCGATGTATTGGTGATCGGTGGTGGCCCCGCCGGCGCATGGGCAGCGTTGCGCGCGGCCAAGGCCGGTGCAGACGTCGTCCTGGTCGACAAGGGCTACTGCGGAACGAGCGGCGCAACGGCCCCCTCCGGAACGGGTGTTTGGTACGTCGAACCGGATACGACTGCCCGTGAGCGGGCAAAGGCCGGACGCGAGGCGCTCGGCGGATATCTTGCCGACCACCATTGGATGGACCGCGTCCTCGCGCAAACCTACTCCAACATGGACCTCCTCGCGGTGGAGGGCAGATATCCGTTCCCCGTCGACCCCACCACGGGCAAGCAGATCCGCACCGGCTTGCAGGGGCCTGAGTACATGCGACGGATGCGCACCTGGATTCGTCGAGCCGGCGTGCGGATCCTCGACCATTCGCCGGCACTGGAGCTGTTGGTGGACGGTGAAGGACGAGTTCGCGGAGTCGCCGGATACCAGCGTCACGAACATCAGGACTACCGCGTCTCGGCAGGCGCGGTAGTGGTCGCCAGCGGAGGTTGTGCGTTTCTGTCCGGTGCGCTGGGCACCAACGTCGATACCGGTGACGGTGCATTGATGGCAGCGGAAGTCGGAGCCGAGTTCTCCGGCATGGAGTTCTCCAACGCGTACGGAATCGCAGCGGCCGGATCGACGATCACCAAGACGGCTTACTACGCGTACGCGACGTTCTTCCACGCAGACGGAAGAGTGCTCGAAGGGGCCGGTTCGGCGAAGGGGAGGTCCGTCATCGCCAGCACGTTGCGGAACGAGCCGGTCTTCGCGCAGATCGATCGGGCCGACGCCGAGGTGCAGCGTCGAATGAGACTGGGGCAACCCAACTTCTTCCTTCAATTCGATCGCCGCGGAATCGATCCCTTCACCGACAAATTCGAGGTCGGCATGCTCGCTGAAGGCACGGTGCGCGGCACTGGGGGAATCAACGTCGTCGACGACGATTGCGCGTCATCCGTTCCAGGTCTGTTTGCCGCCGGGGACGCAGCGACCCGAGAGCGAATCTGCGGAGGGTTTACCGGCGGGGGAAGTCACAACGCCGCGTGGGCGATGTCCTCTGGTTCATGGGCGGGAATCGGTGCTGCGCGCTATGCGCTGTCGGTCGGACGCGGGGCTACCAGTGGTCTACGCGGAGCCGGAACCGTCGCATTGCGTAATCCGGTACGAACCGGGTTTACTGCCGACGATGTGGTGAAAGCTGCTCAGGCGCAGCTGATTCCCTTCGACAAGAACTACCTCCGCAGCGGTGATCGAGTATCCGCAGCGCTTGGTGAGCTCGAATCGCTCTGGGGTGCAGTGAGTGCGGATCTGGGCGCGGACCCAGCAGGTCGGATGGCGGCGCGGCAGGCTGCCGCAATCACGGCCGTCGGTCGCTGGATGTACCACTCGACGTTGGCGCGGACCGAGACTCGGGGAATGAGCAAGCGGGACGATTATCCCGAACTCGATGTGACGCAGCACCATCACGTCCTCACCGGCGGTTTGGATTCGGTGTGGACCCGGACTTCTGAATCTGTCGGGTTTGCACTGGTGGCGTCATGATCGAGCTGGTTTCTGCGCCTGACTGCATCGGCTGCGACAAGTGCGTAGACGTCTGTCCCACAGATGTTTTCGACCGGACGCCCTCGGGCGTCCCGGTGATTGCGCGCCAATCGGATTGCCAGACCTGCTTTATGTGTGAGGCCTATTGCCCGACGGATGCGCTGTATGTGCATCCGCAATCCACACCGTTGGAAACGGCCGATGTGATCGAGGACGATCACATCGGCCGCTACCGAGAGAAGATCGGATGGGGCAAGGGGCGGGCACCTGGGTCGCTGACTGCGGTGGGTCCCGAGGTGCCCCGTCCGGTCACGACCTGACGAGAATCTTGACCGCCGTGTCGTTGTGCTCGATCAGTGTGGTGAATCCTTCGGAGATCAACTCTTCGAGCTGAATGCGACCGGTGATGAATGGCGCCAGATCGACGACACCGTCCTGGACCATCTTGATGACCGCTTCATGGTCACGTACGTACGCGATGGTTCCGCGTAGATCGATTTCCTTGAGGACCAGCTTCTGCATGTCGATGGTCGCGGGCTTGCCCCAAATCGACACGTTGACAACAACTCCGGCGGGCCTGACGGTGTCGAGCATGGTGTCGAGGACGGCGTTGACGCCTGCGCACTCGAATCCGATGTCTGCGCCGATACCTCCGCTGAGTTCGAGGACACGCGCCTTGACGTCTTCGGTGGTGGGATCGATGACGTAGTCGGCCACGCCGCTGGAGAGAGCCTTGGCTTTGCGGGCTTCGCTGAGTTCGGTGACGATCGTCGTAACACCAAGCCCCTTGAGGACTGCCGCAACGAGGAGTCCGATCGGTCCGGCTCCGCCCACGATGGCGACGTTGCCGCTTTCGGCTCCACTGCGTACGACGGCGTGATGGGCGACGCTCAACGGTTCGATGAGAGCTGCCTCGTCGAGCGGGATGTTGCCGATCTTGTGGATCCAGCGACGGTCGACGACGACCTTCTCGCTGAGTCCGCCACCGCCGCCGGCCAAGCCGATGAACCCCATCTTCGTACACAGGTGGTAGTTGCCCGCCTTGCACGGGGCGCACTCGTTGCAGACGAAGTACGGCTCGACGACAACATTTTCACCGACCTCGACGTCCGTGACACCTTCGCCGACCTCTTCGACGGTGCCGGAGAACTCGTGGCCCATCGTGACCGGCGCATTCTCGTGTGAGAGTGGATGCGGGTGGCCCGGTGCGGAGATGAAGATCGGTCCCTCGAGGTACTCGTGGAGATCGGTGCCGCAGATTCCGCACCATGCGACCTTCAGCTTGACTGTTCCTGGCCGCAATTCGGGCTCAGGGATCTCTTCGATCCGGATGTCTTTCTGCCCGTGGAACCGTGCTGCCTTCATTGATCCGCACCTCACTTCGTTGTGAATCCCCTGGTAGATCGACGCTAGGCCGATTATCGGCGTGGGTGAAGGGTTGCAACGGAATGCAATGGGGTGGAACCGATCGGTGCTGGCGAGCGTCCAATACTGTGAGCGGGTCGCGAACGAGGGGGAGTGCTGTGGGAGTGAGGGGTGCAGTGGTCTTGGTCGCGGCCGCGTTTTTGGTTGGGGGTTGTTCCTCGACGGTCGAGGGGCATGCGGTTCGCCCAGATGGAGCTGATGGACTCTTCGATCCATGTTCGGCGATCCCGGACGATGTTGTCTCGAGTCTTGGCGTTGACGTCGGGACGGAGGACAATGGAGTGCTCGGCGTACGTCAAGCGGAGTTCGAAATCTGTAGCTGGGAATCCGACTGGTACGCGCTGGGCGTTTGGTCGACATTTCACACGCTTGACGACGTTCGTCGAAATCCCAAGGACACTGACATCCGTGATGCTCCAATGGTTGCTCCCGGCGCTGTCATCTTTCGCGAGGTCACCGACGTCCAAAAAAATCTGTGCATGGTCGCGATTCCAGTTGTTCAGGGTGCGGTGTTCGTAAGAGTGGACGCATTTCTGGGCGAGCGACACCAGGAGGAAGTCTGTGCATTGGCGACCCGCCAGGCGATCGCCCTGCTGGCGTACTTACCAAAGTGATACTTGCGTTGAGAGGGATGGCGGCAATGGTTGAGATGTTTTCACTCGATCCGAAAACTGCGGAACTACTGCGCGATTATTGCGGCGACTGGCTTGCTGAGTTGCGCAACCTCTCCGTTCCCGCTCAGCGATTGGGAACAGTTGACGGCTTCGGGACTCTGGGTTCGGCGCAGGCGTTGCGGGACAAGTTCGCGCAGAAGGCTGTCGGTGGTCCCGATGCGCTGGTCGATGTGTTGGCGAGTCATATCGCGGTCGTGGAGGCAATGCAGGCTCAGTTTCAAGCCTGCATCGACAACGCATTGGAACAGGCGTCGTCGAACGTATCGACTTTGAGGTCGATCGACCAACCGAACTGAGTCAGTGGATGTGTTGCTGCCAATCGGCTGGGACACGACCCTTAGGCCCCGGCGTCGGCTGATCTACGGGATGTGAAGTGGGCGCCGCCAATTCAGGTCCGTCGTACGCCTCGTTGGTTTCGAAGCTCCAGAACCAATCCTCACCGGGTTCGTAGCTCTGCATGAACGGATGCTTCGTCGAGGCCGCATGATTGCTCGCGTGCTGTGACGGTGAGGAGTCGCAACACCCCACGTGACCGCATTGCGCGCATCGACGCAGGTGGACCCACCAACCGCCGCTCGCATCGCATTCAACGCATCCCGCGCCACTAGGCGGCACGCTCGGATCGATCCCCGCTGGAAGTCCGTCGGTCATGGTCCACCCTCTCGCTGACTGAAGTCGGTCATTTCATCGTGCGCTTTGCCTACCGGCCGTGCAAGGGCGACTAGTCGTCGCGCGTATCCCGCGGTGGGCCCGCGATTGGCAACAAAACTCTGAACCGGGTGTTACCGGGCTCCGACGTGACCCGCAGCTCACCACGATGCTTGCCGACCACAATTCGCCATGAAATATCAAGGCCGAGACCGGTTCCCTCACCGACAGGCTTAGTCGTGAAGAAGGGTTCGAAGATCCTGTCGATGACGTCATCGGGAATCCCGGCGCCGGTGTCGCAGATCTCGATGCACACGCGGTCGCCAGCGCGGCTTGTCCGAACGGTGAGTGTTCCCGATCCGTCCATGGCAGACACCGCATTGTCGATCAGGTTGGTCCACACCTGATTGAGTTCGGCGGCGTAGGCGTCGATCGGAGGCAACGCAAGGTCGTACTCCTTGACGACTTCGATTCCGCTTCCGATCTTTTGCCCCAACATGATCAACGTGCTGTCGAGCAATTCGTGGACATCGATGGTCTGGAAGGGAGCGCGATCCATCTGTGAATACTGTTTGGCCGCACCGACGAGCGTCGAGATCCTCGTTGTGGAGTCGGCGATCTCGTTCATCAGGAGTTCGGATTCGATGGTGTAATTCAGCCAGCGAATTGCGCCTTCGAGTACGGACTCGTCAACGGCTGCAGCAACGTTCTCGAGCCAAGCGGTGTCGAGTCCAGCCTGCACGAAGGTCGGAGCCAGGTCCCAACCTTCTCGAATCGAATGATCCTCGAACCATTCACCCAACGAATCCTCCCGATCGGAGGCTTCGAGGGGAGTGAGCGTCGGCGCCTTGGCGACAACCTCTGCAACTTCCTCTTGAAGTCGCATGAGAGTGACGAGGGCATCGCGGTCGTAGGTGCCCGATGCAACCATCCCCAGTTTGTGACGCATGCCTGCAACACGCTCGCGCAAAGAGGCTGTCGCTCGAACCGCTGCGGCTGCAGGGTTATTGAGCTCGTGAGTCAACCCGGCCGACAGTGATCCGAGTGCAAGGAGTCGCTCTCGCTGATCGATGATCTGCTGAGTGTTCTTCTTGCCGAAGAAAACACCTTCGAGTAGATGAACCGCCATTGGAAACCACTCGCGCATCGCGTTGCCGAACTTGTCGGCGTCCAGGACGAAGAACGTCGAAGGAGTCGTCACTCGCATCGACCCCGCGTAGACCTGCGGTACACGATCGCCGAGATACGCCGTCCAGCCTCCCGAGTAGACGCCGCGCTGGGTGGTCCTGTTGATCTCGATGTCTTCGCCGCCCGACAGCTTGGACAGCACCACCTCGCCCTCGATGAGGACGTAGAAGCAGGTGGCAGGCTCACCTTCGAGGTAGACCTGACCTCGATCGATCTCGGTGATATGGCCTGCCTGGCAGAGTGATTCGAGCTGATCGTCGGTGAGCTTCTCGAAGAGGAACAGGGTGCGAAGCAAGTCTGGGCTGCATTCAGGAATGGACATCGAATCTCCCTATTGTTGAGCGAGATAGCGGTGGACGAACATCACGGCCATCGCGCCCTCTCCGACGGCCGACGCGACGCGCTTGGCCGATTCGGCGTGTACGTCCCCGGCGACAAACACTCCGGGGACACTGGTTTCGAGATGATGTGGTGCGCGGTCGAGCGGCCACCCGTCCGGGGTGACGCCTTCGGACGGAAGGTCCGGGCCGGCAAGAACGAAGCCATTTCCGTCGCGGACCACCACGTCGCCGAGCCAGTCGGTGAGGGGAGCGGCTCCGATGAAGATGAACAACCACTGAGCATTGACAGTGTCTTCTTCTCCGGTGGCTCTGTTACGCAGTGTGATTCGTTCGAGGTGATCGTCACCCTCAGCGCCGACTACCTCCGTGCACGTGCGCACGGTGATCTTCGGATTCTTTTCGATCTGCTGAATCAGGTAGTAGGACATCGAGGCTTCGAGCGAGTTGCCGCGAATGAGAATGGTGACGGACCTAGCTCCGCGGGAGAGATAGACCGCAGCTTGCCCTGCCGAATTGGCGCCGCCGACTATGTACACATCTTGTTCGCTGCACCGAGCGGCTTCGGTGACGGCCGATCCGTAGTAGACCCCTCGGCCGGTGTATGTATCGAGTCCCGGCGCCGAAAGCTGGCGATAGGAAACACCGGTCGCCAAGATGACCGAATGGGCGTCGACCGACGAACCGTCGTCGAAACGCACTGTGCGGGCCGAGCCGTTGATTTCCAAACCGGTGACGTCTCGCGCGGTGATGACCTCGGCGCCGAACTTGGTTGCCTGGCGCCTCGCCCGATCGGCCAACTGTGCGCCGGACACTCCGTCGGGGAAGCCGAGGTAATTCTCGATTCGTGAACTCTGGCCGGCCTGACCGCCGGTCGCCCGCCGTTCGATGAGAACCGTCCGAAGTCCCTCCGAAGCGCCGTACAGAGCAGCGCCCAGACCCGCAGGGCCGCCGCCGATGACAACGAGATCGTAAAAGTCTTCGGAGAGGGTGGTACTCAACCCGAGTTTGTCGGCGAGTTCGGCGTCAGTGGGCTCGACGAGGACATCCCCATTGGATGCGATGACGACGGGAAGCCGCAGTTCGTCGGTACCGGCAGCCGAGAGCAGTCGTTGGCCTTCCGGCTCGTCCGACATGTACCAGCGATAGGCAAGTTGGTTGCGTGCCAAGAACTCTCGAACGTCGGAGGATCGCTCGGACCAACGATGGCCGATCACCTTTGTTTCCTCGGCGGGGTGATGACTCGAGCTTGCCCAGGCATCGAGCAGCGCATCGATGACGGGGTACAGTTTCTCCTCCGGCGGATCCCAAGGCTTGAGGAGGTAGTGGTCGAGATCGACGACGTTGATGGCGTCGATCGCAGCATCAGTATCGGCGTAGGCGGTCAGTAGAACGCGCCGAGCTACGGGATACAGGTCCATTGCCTGTTCGAGGAACTCGATTCCACTCAAACCAGGCATGCGGTAATCGGCGACGATGACAGCGACTGCATCGCCGCGAAGTTTCATTTCACGCAAGGTCTCGAGAGCCTGGTCGCCGGTCTCCGCACGAATGATTCGGTACTTCTCTCCGTACCGTTTGCGGAGGTCTCGAACGACGGCACGCGAAACACCAGGATCGTCGTCGACGCTGAGGATCGCTGGTTTGGCCGGGGCTTTCGGTGCGCTCACTCGGTGCCTTCCCGAAGTCGTAGTCAACCTCTCCAGTATGCGACTGCTGAGCTGAGCGTCAATCGCTGGAGATGCGCTCTGAGTGAACCAGGAATCGTGACCTGGGAATTTCAAGATTGCGGGAACCGATCGAGCCTCCGGTGCATCCAATACAGTGGGTCCACATCAACAGGGGGTGCCATGCGGGGGTCGGTGGGGGTTGGGCGACTGCTCATGGCTGGGGTGTTGGTGTGGGCTGCGGCAGGATGCAGCTCAGTCGTGGAGGGGGCGGCTGAGCCTGCATCCGGCCAAGAGGGTCTGTTCGATCCGTGCAAGGACATCCCGGACTCGGTGTTGGAAGAAGTGGGGCTTGATCCGGCTACCGAGGAAGTTGATATCGCGGGAGTTGAGCAGCCTGGATGGAGAATTTGCTCATGGGCGGGAACGTGGTTCTTCGTGTCAGTTCTCTCCAACCGATACACCCAGATTGAAGTGACCCGAAACCCGGAATATGCGGAGTTTGTTGAAATGACGATTGGCGATCGCGCGGGTATCCGGTTCCAGCGAGGAAGCGATGCAGCAGCCGATGGGTGCTACGTGGCTTTTGCGGCAACGCAGGGTTCGGTGTGGGTAAATGTCGAAGCAAAGGCCGGGGTCACGCACCAAGAGTCGGCGTGTGAATTGGTTGCAGACGTCGCAGAACACCTCGATGGAAACCTCCCGCGGTGAGCACGGCGAGGGGGCTTGTGATTGTCGAGCCCGATGTTGCGAAACCGATTGTATGTGCTTGTAATTCGCTGCTCGACGAGCTGCGAGCGATGGTGCTCATGTGTGAGCGAATCGGAGACGTGAAGGGGATGGGAACACTCAAGTCTGGGCAGGACCTCGCCGCGAAGTTCTCCAAGAAGGCCGTCGGCGGTGAAGATTCGTTGGAGAAGTCGTTGAACAGCCACATCCAGGTAGTCACCGAGATGCGGGACTTCTTTCAGCAATGCGTCGACCGCTACGGCGAAGTCGACGACTCGAATGCCTCCGCACTGGCAAGCGTCGAGACCCCTCGATAGACACAAAAAATCTCGCTGAGCCGATGGCATTCGACTCAGCGAGACTTGGGTGACGACTAGTTGGTGGGCAGGGCCTTCAACGACTTGACGGTGGCGTCGACCGCGCGAGCAGCCTCGGCGCCCTTCTTCACGAAATGCGTGCTGAAGTAGTCGACGTGCTCGGCGTGCTCGTGGAAGTGATGCGGCGTCAAGACCACCGAGAAGACCGGAACGTCGGTGTCGAGCTGCACGCGCATCAGACCGTCGATGACAGCCGTCGCCACGAAGTCATGCCGGTAGATACCGCCGTCGACGACCAGACCTGCGGCAACGATGGCCTGGTAGCGGCCGGTCTTGGCCAACCGCCGAGCATGCAGCGGGATCTCGAAAGCTCCCGGTACCTCGAAGAAATCAACCGTGTCCTTGGGGTAGCCGAGCTCGACGATCGCGTCGGTGAATCCGTCGCGTGCACGGTCGACGATGTTGCGATGCCACGTCGCCTGAATGAACGCGATGCGCTGTCCCTGGATCTCACTCATAACCATGAAACTAGCGCACTGGGAAGCATCGACGCGACCACCCGTCCTAGTCCTGCTGACGGGGGAAGGCGGTCGAACGACCCCAGCCGGCGTCATTGGTGAGGTGCTCGAGGAGAGGCTGAATTCGATACGGAAGGGGATTGGTCAGAGCGATGGTCGTGGTCGAATGCGTGACGCCTGGAAGTGACACGATCTGCTCGGCCAACTTCTGCAGCGCCGCGTGCGTCGAGGTGGCGACGCGAACGAGCAAATCCTCGCGACCCGTTGTGGCGTGAATTTCGATCACCTCGGGCAACTCGGTCAGACTCCGAGCGACTGCGCTGATCTTGCCCTGCTCGAGTTCTAGACCGACAAATGCCTGAATCGGGATACCGACCTCGGGGAGATTGAGATTCGGCCGAAACCCGGTGAGAAGTCCGTTGGATTCCATGCGCTTCATTCGCGACTGGACGGTGTTGCGGGCGACGCCCAACGAGTTGGCCAACTCGGCCACACTCATCCTCGAGTCCTTGCTGAGCAGTCCGAGCAACTGGACGTCGAGCTTGTCGATGCTGAGCACTTTGTGAACCTCTCCTCAGTGATATGGGTCACTGGATGATCGAATTGACTAGTTCAAGAGATTTGCATTGACCAAATCGTAGCTCAGGCAGAGCATTGGTTCCACGAATTGCTCAGCGGGATTCTCTTTGGGTTATTTGTCCCCAATAGTACCCAACGGCCATTTCGTCCCAATGTTTCGACTGCACCCCGTTTATCCTTCGGAAAGGTCTATCCCACAATGACTCTCACCGCCGAGCCCGTGAACTCCGTTGTTTCCCATGACGACACTGCGGGCGTGTTCGATCGCGCCGACTACCTGCGCGATTACCCCCACGAGCAGGTGAGCTTCTTCCAGGATCCCGCGAGCGGCCTCAAGGCCATCGTCGCCATCCACTCCACGACGCTCGGCCCCGCGCTCGGCGGAACGCGCTTCTACCCGTACTCCGACGAATCCGCCGCAGTCACAGACGTTTTGCGTCTCTCGCGCGGAATGACCTACAAGGCTGCGGTTGCCGGCGTGGACCTCGGCGGCGGCAAGGCAGTCATCATCGGCGACCCCGCAACGGCCAAGACCGACGAATTGCTCGGCGCCTACGCAAAATTCGTCCAGACCCTCGGCGGCCGCTACATCACCGCTGGTGATGTCGGAACCAACTCCAACGATCTCGACATCATCGGTCGTAACACCGACTTCGTCGTCGGCCGCAACGCTACAGTCGGCGGTTCCGGCGACAGCGCTCCGATGACGGCCCTCGGCGTATTCCAGTCGATGCGCGCCGCGGCACAGTCGCATTGGGGCACTCCGTCGCTCGCAGGCAAGACTGTTGGTGTCGAGGGCACAGGCAAGGTCGGCTACGAGCTGATCAAGCTTCTCCTCGCAGACGGCGCAACCGTGTTGGCGACTGACGTCAACGCCGGAGCGCTCGATCGCGTCAAGGCGGACTTCCCGCAGGTGAGCATCGTCGACAGCATCATCGACGCTGATCTCGACGTTTACGCACCGTGTGCGATGGGCGCAACACTCACCGACACGACCGCACGCTCGATCAAGGCCGAGGTTGTCTGCGGCGCTGCCAACAACCAGCTCACCGTGCCCGAGGTCGAGAACATCCTCCGCGCCCGCGGCATCACCTGGACCCCCGATTACGTCGCCAACGGCGGCGGCCTCATCCAGGTTGCCGGCGAGCTGAAGGGCAACTCGGCCGAAGAGGTCAAGCTCAAGGTCGAGAAGATCTTCGACACGGTCACCGAGATCTTCGCGAAGTCGAAGAACGACGGAATCCTCGCCGGCGAGGCTGCTGACGCGGTCGCCGAGGCTCGGATCGCCGAGGCAGCTCGCGTAGCCAAGGGCTGACATCCCTCTCGCAGTCATGTAGCGCGGCCGGTCCCGACTAGTGTGGACACCAGACGAGCAGATTTTGCAGATCTGGACCACATCAGCCGGTAGACCGGCCGCTATGCGTCGGACGCCGGAAGGGCTTACATGACTGAACAATTCGCAGTGTGGACCGAGAACGACGTCGAGCAATCGGCCCGTTGGGGTTCGACGAACAACGCCCCGGTGCCCAAGCGAATCGTTGTCGCCGACGACACGATGAAGGCCGACGACGCCTATCGCTTGGCATGCGAAGGCACGGCGTTGTTGTGGCGCGGAGATTTTCAGAACGCTCGCCAACTGTCGAAGGCCGTCGCGTCGCGCATCGACCGCAAGCCGCGCCGAGCGTCCGACGACCCAGCCAAAGCCTTCCATCTCCACCGGCAGACCCAAGGACGCCGCGCGCAGATCCTCGGCATGCTGCTCATTCCCTTGGATGCAGATCTGTCGATTCCACTCCGGCGAGCCCCGGACGCGCAAGTCGCGTTGACCGAAGCTTTCGGGATTACCGGTGAGCCTTCGGTTCGCTCGTTGCGTGACATCCTCGGCGCGATCGGCGCTCACGAGTGGCACCGCAAAGGTGTTTTCATCGAGGCTCTCGACGCACGAGTGCATCCCGCCTTCGGAGTGTTCTCACCCGTCCGCGGGGAGTATGTCGATCTTGTCGCGTCTGCGCCACTGCCGTCGACGGAATCGGCTTTCGACATCGGCACCGGCACCGGCGTTCTTGCTGCCGTCCTGGCGCGGCGTGGAGTTCAGACGGTGACGGCCACCGACCAGGACCCCCGGGCACTGCAATGCGCTCGTAGCAACCTCTCGCGGCTTGGCTACGGCGATCAGGTGAACGTGGTGGAAGCAGACCTCTTTCCCGAAGGCACCGCTCCGTTGGTGGTCTGCAATCCTCCCTGGATTCCGGCCAAGGCCACCTCGCCCATCGAATACGCCGTCTACGACCCCGCTGGAGCGATGCTGAAGGGCTTCCTGACTGGTGTCGCAGCGCATCTGGACGACGGGGGAGAAGCGTGGCTGATCCTCTCGGACATTGCCGAACACCTCGGTCTCCGAACGCGATCCGAACTGCACGATCTGATTGCGGCCGGTGGGCTCACTGTTGTCGATCGCATGGACGTCAAACCGACGCACGCAAAGGTCAGTGACCGAACCGATGCGCTTCACGCTGCCCGGGCACGAGAGACGACCTCGCTCTGGCGGCTTCGCCGTCGCTGAATTCATTCTCAGTCAGCGGTATTTCCTTGCCATGAAATGGTAATGAACGAGTAACAAATCGGGTCTAGCTTTCTTCGCAGTCGCACATCGTCACGCACTCCGGAGGAATCTCGATGGAATACACTCTTGCCCGCAACGCAGCCGAAGACCTGACGAAAGGTCTTGGCCGACGCGGATTCATGAGGGCAGTCGCTGCCCTCGGTGCGGGCGTAGGAGTTGCCGGTGTGGCTTCGGGATGCGCGCACTCGAACGCGTCACCGGCTGGATCGTCCTCCTCTGCACTACCGTTCGCCGATGGCATTCCGATTCTGCAACCGGGCAGCGGAAACGTCAGTGGCGATCACTATCTGAGTTCGGATCCGTCGGACGTCATGTGGGGTTATGTGCCCAACGTCCACACCCGCGAGGTGATGCGGATGAAGTCGGGCCAGACCGTCACGATCGACGCCCTCTCGCACGAGGGAATTCTCGAGGATCAAGGGCGCAATCCTCTCGAATACTTCGGTAGCAAAGGCGTTTCCGAGAAGGACGTGCTCGAGGATGCGATTGCCGTTGCGGCCGAATACAACCGAACCGAACGAAACTTCGACAAGGACGGACCGCACGTCGTCACCGGCCCGGTCTTCGTCGAAGGCGCCCAGCCTGGAGACGTACTCAAGATCGAGACTCTCGAAGCCATTCCCCGCGTGCCGTACGGCGTTGTGTCGAGCAGACACGGCAAGGGCGCTCTCGCCGTCACAGCAGACGGAACCGCTCCAGCGGGAATCACTCTGGACGAAGTCATGCCGCCGGTCGCCACAGACGGGCGCGCAACAAAGGACCCGTTGAAGTACGGCGGTGTTTCCACTTTCACGGCGATCGAAGACGGCAAGGGCGTGATGCCTTTCGGACAGTCGAAGGTGCGGTTTCCCCTGCGGCCCTTCATGGGAATGATGGGAGTTGCCTATTCCTCGGATGCCGACCCGACATCCCCGTCGTCGAACTCCATTCCTCCGACGCTGGGCGGCGGAAACATCGACATCAGGCATCTCGGTGTTGGATCAACCTTCTATTTGCCGGTCTTTGCCGAAGGCGCCCTGTTCTACGTCGGTGACCCCCACATGGCGATGGGAGACGGTGAGGCAGCGTTGACCGCGATGGAAGGATCGCTGCGCGGCACGTTCCGACTCAGCGTGTGTAAGAAGGATTCCGGTGACGCTCCATCGGTGGCTTTCGGATACCCGTTCGCTGAGACCGAGGAGGCCTGGATTCCGATCGGCCTGTCCGACCCCAACGGTTCGGTCGATGGGCAGAACAGTGACCTCAACGGCGCCATGCGGCGCGCGGTGGTCAACGCGCTCGACTTCCTCGAGCATGATCGCGGAATGGATCGAGCGACGGCCTACGCCTATCTTTCTGCCGCAGCCGATTTCACGGTCTCGCAGGTAGTCGATCGAACCGTGGGCGTCCACGGACAGATCGTCAAATCCCACTTCGAATAGCGGGAAAGGCGATCCGTGTTATCAGGACGGATCGTCGAAGAGGCTCTGTTGCAAGGGATCGGCAAACAAGCCCATCTGCTCAGGTTGCGGCTTTGCCGGCGTCTCGGTCCGAGAATTGGGCAGGACCACCAGTCGCAAAGCCCCGCGCAGACGGTCGACCATGAGTTCCCACCCGCCGACCTGATCCTCGTAGCCCGCCGCCTCTTCGGCGTCCCCGCGACTGTGGGCGTCCACAGCCTGACTACGCAGCTGAATCTGCCATTCGTTGCTGATGTGGAGGAGCTGAAGAATCAGATCGCGATCACGACCGCAGACATCGGCTACCGCGTCGAGATCCTCGGCCACATCCAGATCGAGGTGCAGCAGGGTCTCGAGTTCGGGAGGCAGGTCCTCGGCTGTCAGATCGGGCTGTAGAGAGGAGGAATCACCGCTCTTGTTCGCGAAGAAGAGGTCTCCGCCGACGCGTGCGGCGAACTCGTCGTCCACGGTACGCAGGAACGATGTCAGGGCGGCGCACGTATCGGTGAGTTGCTTGGGAACGAATGGTGAACCCGCCACCTCGAGGAACACCGACAGACGGTCGTCGATCAAGACGAACTTGATGCGCGACCACTTGCGGTTGAGATCGGCGATGACCTCGGCTGCACGGGTGCGGTTGCTGATGTCCTGAACGAGTGGGGAGAACAACTGCACGTCCATGGACTCGGAAAGCGGACCGACGAACATGACAGTCGAACCGACACGAATGGGTATGTCGCCGTCGCTGTCTCGCTCGGGAAGAGTGCCGAGCATGGGAAGCAAAGCGAGAGTGACCAACTCCTTGAGGTGGTCGATGTCGTTGGGCATGTAGGCCGCGGTGGGGTCGAGTGTCGGAAGTTCTGTCGACTCGACGACCGACGGATCGAAATCCGGAGTCTGCTCGTTGCCGGTGAGATCGCTGGATAGAAAAGCCGGGTGGTGCACACCGAACACATCACGGAATGCAGCGACAGTCATCGCTGCGAGCTGATCGGCCCAGTTCTGCGCCTTGTCGACGCAGAAGGCGGGGGAGTTGTTCGGATCCTCGAGATTCTCGGAAGGCGGATTCCAGCCGAGTGCGATCAACTTTTGTTCGTCGGCATCTTCGAGTCGATAGCGCGGATGAAGGAAGTCGTTGGAAGGAACCTCGCAGCGGACTGTGTTCTCGTCCCACACGAGGAACTGAACGCATGGCGCTGCGCCGTCAGCTGGATCGAAGTCGCCGGTGGACGATTCCACGGCAAGCACGTCGCCGTCGACCATGATGGAAATGTGATCGCCGAGGCGACGTTGAAATTCTGCCCACGCCCGGTCGACACTGACATCGAGATCGAAGCCCATTGCGCTCATCAGCCACCTCCTTCCGCAAAAGCTCAGACCGATACGGTATCGCGAGGCTCCGACAATGCTGCTGTCCTTTTCCGGTCGACCGGATTGCAGCGGACCACGAACCGTGACGACGAGGAAGGTAGTCGCAGGTAGATCGGTTATTCGAGAGCGGCGACTGAAGTGTGCCTGTAACCGCCGTCACGCCAGGCGGTGTGCGGGCGAAAGGGCGAGGGTTATCCGGCGAGAACGGGCGAGACCTCGACGACGGGCGGCGTGGACCCGGTCGTGACAACGGGGGTGGTGCTGGTCTTGGTGGTTGTGGCCGTCGCGGTCGGTGACGAGGTCGCGGTAGCCGACGCAGTTGTGGTGGATGAGACGGGTGTTGTCGTACTGGTGGCCGTCGTAGTCGAGGTGGCGGAGCTCGTGCTTGTCGCGGTCACCACAAGCGGCTGATTGCGAGGAGCAGTCGTCTCGTCGGCGATTCGCCAGGTCGGCGTCGGCGGGATGACAACCGTGGGGACTGCAACCGAGCTGTAGAACGCGGCCGGTTCGATCCCGGCGACGGACTCCACGGAAACCGACGAGACCAGCGTGGGAGGCGTCACCACAGGGCCGCCGGCACCGAATGCGCCGGCTGCTCCGCCGAAAACGAGGCCTGATGTCAGAGAAACAGCGGCCACTGCGACAGCGCCGATCATGACTGTTCTGTCTTTCATGCACACCTGTCCTTCGGGAGCAGTACGGAAGTACTGTAGGCGAAAAGATGCCGCAATGGAGTATCAGGGTCTGCTGGGCGGGACGCGAATCTGTGTGGCGTAGAACACAAAAGGCCCTGGGTGCCGACGCGGACGTCGGCACCCAGGGCCAGGTCAAGCAGTGAATCAGGCGGGGATCGTCAGTACCTGACCGGCGTTGATGAGATCCGGGTTCGGGATGCCGTTTGCATCCGCGATGCGCTGGTATTGGTTGCCGTCACCGTAGAAACGCTCTGCGATCGCCCACAGGGTGTCGCCGCTTTCGACGGTGTAGCTCTGCGCTGCCGGAGCGGCGGGGGCAGGCTCGGGCTCGGGTGCCGGAGCGGGCTCCGGGGCAGCCTCGGCGGCCGGCGCTGCGATTGCAGTGTCCGAAGACCACAGAGCATTTCCGCCGGCGGACAGAACGACGTTGCGATCGTCCTGAACCGAGAGGGAGGCACCGTCGTTGCCTGCGGTCTGCGATGCCCACACGGCGTCGGAGTCCTTGTAGATGACGAAGTTTCCGTCAGCCTGCACCTCGGCGCGGTTGGCGCCGGATCCGTTGGTGCCTGCGGCCCAAACAGCCTGTCCGCCCTCGGACAGAACCAGGTTGCCGTCGTCCTGCAAGGTGAGGGTGTATGCGCCGTTGTCGGACTTGAGTTCCTGGCCGACTCCGAGGCTCTGACCTGACTGCAGTGTGCTCACGCTGTCCCTTTCCAAATCTGTTGCGATGACTGTGCCTCCACGATTCCGCTTTACCGTCCAGTTACCTTCTGGCCGTTGGTCTCGTAGGCGACCGAGTGTACGTTACCGAAGAGTACAGAGAATTGTGCAGCGTTGACGGATTGCGTGTCGAGCGTTCGGATCTTGCTGATATTAAGGCGTTTTGGGCGAACGCGCCGCGACATCCTACGCGAAGTTGCACCGTTGCGATGCACTTTCTCTTGAACGGCAGGTGAAATCGGCGCGCTCTCAGCGCATTGTCAGTAACCGCTAGGGGTGTAGCGACTTGCGCGTCTCGTCGTGGAGAACGGCAAGCAGTTCACGCTCGACGTCGGCGAACTCGGGCGAGGTGATCATGTCCAGTTCGCGTGGCCTCGGCAAGGGAACGTCGACGACGCACCTGACCGTTGCCGGCCTCGCCGACAGAACGACCACGCGATCGGACAGATAGATCGCTTCACGAATATCGTGCGTGATCATCAGCACGGTCCACCGGTACTGCTGCCACACGTCTTGTAGCCAGGCCTGCATCTCGGTCCGAGTCAACGAGTCCAGTGCGCCGAACGGCTCGTCGAGCAGCAGGACAGGTTTGCCCTGAACAACGGTGCGCAGCATCGCCGCTCGCTGGCGCATGCCGCCGGACAGTTGTGACGGCCGGGCGTCCTCGAATCCGGACAGTCCGAACGCCGGGAACAACTCGCGAGCGCGCTCGCGTGCTTCCTTCTTGCCGACTCCCTGCACTTCCAAACCGAGGGCCGTGTTGTCCAATACCGAACGCCAAGGGAACAGAAGATCTTTCTGCGGCATGTACGCGGTATGCACCTCGGTGGCTGGTTCGGATTCCGTTGCGCGCGTGCCCACACGGACCGAACCCGCGGTCGGGGATTCGAGCCCGGCCAGGACGTTGAAGATCGTGCTCTTGCCGCAGCCGCTCGGCCCGATCACCGACACGAATTCGCCCGCGTCGGCGCCAAAGGACACCGAATCGAGCACGAGACGCGATTCTCCGGCCGTGTCGAACCTCTTGGTCAGGTCCTGGATTTCGACCATTGCATCCTCGACCATCGGGTCAGTCATGTCCGCGACCTTTCGTTCATCGCCCATGGTGCAACGATGCGCTCGATGGCGAACGTCAGCAAGTACAGCGTGACACTGATCAACGCGGTCACCAGTACGGCCGCCAACACCAGGTCGGTGCGGAAGGAGTTCTTCTGGGTGCTCATGTAGATACCCAAACCGGAAGTAGCGCCGACGTATTCGGAGAACACCGCACCCACGACCGCATACGTGATGCCGATGCGCAGGGCAGTGAAGAATCGCGGAATTGCCGAAGGAAGGCGAACGTATCGGAACTCCTGCCAGCGAGTGCTGCCCATACTGCGCAGGAGAGCGCCCGCTTCCCGATCGGCCGCGGCAAATCCCTCGATGAGTCCGATGGTCATGGGGAAGAACGTCGCAAGGGCGATCACCAACACCTTCGGCAACAGCCCGAAGCCGAACCAGATGATCATCAGCGGCGCGATGGCGATGATCGGCAGCGTCTGCGAGACGACAAAAAGTGGTACCAGCGCGCGTGACAACCACGGCGAAAAGTCCACGACCACAGCAAGAATCCAGGCCAACACCAATGAAGCAGTGAAGCCGACCAACGTGACCTGCAATGTCGACCAGGCGTGGCCGGAGATGATCTCGCGGTTGTCCCACCCCTGGGACAGAACGCGCCCCGGAGACGGAAGTACTTGCGGCCGAATCCCACTGATCTCGACGTAGATCTGCCACGCCGCCACGAGGAGCACCACCACGGCGAGCGCGGGAAGCGCCCGCCGCATGGTCGAGACCAACCGTCCGCTCACGTCAGGACGCGTCGAGATACTCATTGGTGAAGTACTCCGACCAGTCCGGCTTCTGGGTCAACGGCTTCCCGTCGGGTCCGGCGAGCAATCCGTTCTCGAAGAGGAATCCCGAATAACCCGACCAGGTTTCGAGATTCTGGGCGCCCACAACGCCGTTGACGTCTTTCATGTAGTCGGCGGCGAGCATCCGCTGACTCTCACGCACGAGGTCTTCGTCGGTGAAAGCTCCGGGGTTCGCGTCGATGAGATCCTGCGCGGCCTGGTCCGGGTTGTCGGCAGCAGTCTGATATCCGCGTTGAACGGCTTTGACGAATTTGCGTGCCTCGTCGGGATGGTCCTTCAACCACTGCTGGTTGCCGTTGATCACGATCGAATACGCATCGGGGAAGCCGTAATCGGTGTACTGGAAGTACCGCATCGGAGTTCCGTTTCGCTCCGCTTCGAGGCCTTCCCAAGCAAAGTAGGAGACGGTGAAGTCTGCCTGGCCCGAGTACACGGCTTCGTACGCGGAAGTTCCGAGCGTGACCGTCGTGAAGTTCCCGGTCCCGCCGTCGTTGCGGATGATCTGCTGCAGCGTTTCGACTTCGCCGGGATCACCGAACCCGGCGTACGTCTTCCCGTCGAGATCACGTGGGCGCGTGATGTCCGCACGATCCGCCTTCACGCCGATGCCGGTGGCGCGGTGCTGAAGTGGCGCGATGACGGACGTCGTGGCGGCGCCGGCTGCACGGGCGAACGTGGCCTGACTCTGTGTGCTGATGCCGAACTCCGCATTGCCGGCATCGACCAGGGTGTCGGGCGAGGTGTTGTTGTACGGCAGGATCGAGACGTCCAGGCCGGCGTCCTCGAAGTAGCCCTCTTGGAGTGCTACGTACAAACCGGTGTGGTTCGTGTTCGGTGTCCAGTCGAGTGCGAACCGAATGGTCCCGTCGGAAGAGCCGGTGTCAGAGGCGCATCCGGTCAGAACTGTGAACGCGGCTGCGATCGCGGCAGACGTGGCAAGCGTGCGGCGCAGCGCCGCAAACGACATCACGACGCCGGCCAAGGCTGCTGGTGGAGTGCGGAATCCCAGAACATCAGCTCATAGCGGCTGGCGATGCGGAATGCTTCACTCATCGCCTCACGCTCTGTCTCGGTGGCAGCTTCGGCCGCAGCATCGACCAGTACGCGGGCCTGCGCCACCGACTCGTGGAATTCGGGTGCGTCGTAGGTCGTGACCCACTGTGCGTACGGATGCGACGGATCGGCGTCGAGTACCTCGCGCGCTGAAGCGGCAAGATCGCGGCCCACCTCGGCGTAGATCCAGAAGCAGGGGAGTACTGCCGCTGCGGAGACCGGGTAAGGCGCAGTTGCTGCAGTCGCCGTCAGATACGAGACGTATCCCAGGCAGGCCTGCGAATGCTCGAGCCTTCCCGATCCCGCTGGAAGAATTCCACCGGTGAGAAGTCCGTCGTGAAGCGCAGATTCCACTGTCGCTGCCGTGGACGCGGAATTCGACCAGAAGCCCGCGGACTGCGGATCCGGGGCATGGGCCGCGACCAGGGACAACGCTTTCGAATACCCCTCGAGATAAAGCTTGTCCTGCTCGATGTACGTGCGGAACGCGTCGAGAGGCAATGTTCCGTCGCCTAGGCGGCGGAGGAACTCCAGTGAGTCGATCGACTCGCGGAGGGCCTTCGTCTCGGCCCAGAGTCGATCTGTGAACCGATCCGTCGACGGCGCTGTGGCCACCGAGTTTTCGGCAGAATTGTATGCAGGCTGCGTAGTAGCCATGACATCCCTTCGTCAGCATTACCTGATCAGGTTCCCGGGTGTGTTCTCAGCCCCGCCCATGCGGAGCACCCCGTGTCAGAACTAGGCGACCTTAACACCGAGGGGTTGTGTACTCGGCGCACACCCGTCCGAGATTGGTAGGTTTGGTCTTGATTGCCACACGCGCGGGTCGGGAGGGGATTCAGACATGGAGACCGACGTTCGACCAAATCTCGGCGAGGACGGAACTCTGGTGATCCGGGCGCGAGGCGGAGAAGCCCGCGGGTATCCGGATGGCGGTGTATTCGCGTGGAAGGGCATGCCCTACGCAGCGGCGCCGGTGGGTGAGCGGAGGTTCCGAGCGCCGCAACCCGCACAGTCGTGGGACGGGGTGCGCGACTGTCGTGAGTTCGGGCCGATCGCGCCGCAAGGCCAGAGTCCGGCGGTTCCGATCGATCGGGCCTTCAAAATCGACGAGGACTGCCTGTCGATCAACGTCTGGGCCCCGCGACCCGACGGCACGCCGCGACCGGTGATGGTGTGGATTCACGGCGGCGCCTACTGCCTCGGGTCTGCCGCCCAAACGATCTACGACGGCCGTCATCTGGCTGAAACCGGTGACGTCGTTCTCGTCTCCTTCAATTATCGCGTCGGCGCACTCGGATTCCTGGACCTGTCTGCATTCTCCACCGCGGATACTGTTTTCGAATCGAACTGTGGTCTGCGAGACCAGATTGCGGCACTCGAATGGGTTCGAGACAACATCGACGCCTTCGGTGGTGACCCGAGTGCGGTGACCGTGTTCGGGGAGTCCTCCGGCGCAGGATCCATCACGACGCTCATGACCTGTCCGAGCGCCGAAGGTCTGTTCCATCGTGCGATTGCCCAGAGTCCGCCCGCGACCTCCGTCTACGGGGCCGAGCGCGCCAAGACCGTTGCAGAGCGGTTTCTCGAACTGCTCTCGATCGACCCCGAAGACGCAGGCGATCTGCTGACCACAGATCTGGAACTGCTCGTCAAGGCAAGCGATGATTTGGTCAACGAAATTCCGACCCGGATTCCGGGAACTTTGGCGATGGCACCCGTTGTCGATCGCGATCTGGTGCCGCACTACCCGGTTGCGGCTTTCCAGAAGGGTTACGCGCACCGAATCCCACTGATCATCGGTTCCAACAAGGACGAGGCGTCGATCTTCAAGTTCATGAAGTCTCCGCTGATGCCGGTGAGTGCGCAGTCCGTCGAGGCAATGCTCCAATTACTGGCCGACGATCACCCCGACATCTCGGCGACCAAACTTGCCGAGATCATGTCGGCTTACCCTGACCATGCGAAACCGAGTGGTGCGCTGGCGCTTTCACGGGACGCGGCGTTTCGCATGCCGACCCTGTGGATCGCCGACGCGCACTGCAGGCATTCCCCTACGTGGGTCTACCGCTTCGATCACGCGACGCCGATGCTCAAGGCGGCGCGGATCGGCGCGGGCCACGCGACCGAATTACCTTATGTATTCGGCAATTTCGGAACCCTGAACGTCGACCCCACGTTCTGGCTCGGCGGACGGAAGGCTGCGATGGAGGTGGCCGGCCGTATCCAACGGCGATGGTTGGCCTTCGCCAGGCATGCCGTGCCGGCGGCCCTCGACGGCTCGAAGCACTGGGCGCCGTACGAGGAAGAGAAGCGGTCGACGCTGTTGATCGACTCCGCCGACACCCTCGTCAGCGACCCCGATCACGGACTGCGCGTCGCCTGGGGCAACGACGTGATGGGGTTCAACTGACGTCGGTCGAGTGCCGCGGACGATCCAGTTCGCGAAGCACCGGTAGGGAGGCACATACTGCGGCGATCAGGATGATCGGAATCGACAGGGCCACAAAGGTCGACGCGATTCCGAGTTGATCGAGCAGCGGGCCGACCGCGAGGTAGCCGAGCGGGCCGGCGGCGTAGGCCGTCGACGTCATGACACCGACGACGCGTCCACGCATGTGCTCCGGGCTGTGCGTCTGCATGGCGTAGTTGGCGATCGGGCCGACTGGTCCGTAGACGAGGCCCTGCAGTCCGGCAAGTACGAGGATCACCCACAGCGGAGGTAGGAGCGCCATGGCCAGCATCGCTATGCCGAGAACGGCGACGGCAAAAATCATGATCAGCCGCCGGGACATGATCGGCGCCAGTGGGGCGTAGGCGAGAGAGCCGATGATGCCGCCGATCGCCAAGGCCATCAACACCGATCCGAGTTGGGCCGGTTGATCCAACTCTGTGAAGTACACCGGGAACACGACACTCTCCACAGGCATGTAGAGCGCGACGACTGCCATGTCGATCAGCGCCAGGGTGCGCAGCAGTTTGTTGTTCCAGACGAACCGAAGACCGTCGAGTGTGCCGTGCCAGATCGATTTCGGACGGTGTTCGTGTTCGGGCACTCCGGCGCCGGGAAGCCGGATGAAGGCGACCACGACTATCGAGAACACAAAACCTGCCGCCGTGACCCAGAGCGTGTTCACCGCTCCGATCGTTGCGATGAGGACACCGCCGATGCCAGGGCCGATCAGATACGCGACGTTGAAGTTGGCCTCGTACACACTGTTGGTTCGATCGAGCTTCCACTTGGCGGTCCGAGTCGCTGCAGGAAGCATGGACTCCCTCGCCGCCATTCCGGCGGGGTCGAACACGGCGCCGAGTGCGGCCAACGCCGCGATCACCGGGATCGTCAAGCCCGCGGTGGCCGCGATGATCGGAATCGCTGCAACGGACATCGCAGAGAGAGCGTCGGAAATCATCGACGTTCGACGGCGTCCGAACTTGTCGACGAATGTCCCCGAAAACAGGCTCGACACGAGTAGCGGAATGGCTGCTGCGCCGGCAACTATCGCCGCGTCGGTAGCCTTACCGGTTCGTTCGAGAACCAGCCAGGGGAGCACGACGATGGCGATACCGTTGCCGATCGCCGAGAACAGCGTCGCGAGATTGACCAGTACGAGAGGGAGATAGCTGGGGATAGCTACGTCCGTGGACGCAGGTGGACGCCGATCTGCTGAGGCGACCACGTTCTTTCCTTCCCCAAGATGGTGCCGCCCAGGATTTCGACGACGGCACCATCGACGCTAGCAGCGGGGTCTGCAGGTTCGCGACTGGTTTTTCGCCGGCCGTTCTCGTTCGGTTATGCCTGGTAGACGGGGTTCTCCGCAACAAACTTCTCGACGTACGAGCACGTCGGAAGGATCTTCAATCCCTCGTTCCGGGTCTGATCGAGCGCTTCACGCACCACGATGGCGGCAAGCCCGCGCCCACGAAACTGCGGATAGGTCACCGTGTGGTGGAAATCACGGACGCCGGAATGGTCCGAGTACTCGGCGAAACCGGCGAGTTCGCCGTCGACTCGGATCTCGAAACGCGTTTCCGCGGGATTGTGCGCCACTGTCTCGGTCATCTTCGGGCTCCGTTTCGAAAGGGCGGCCGGTTGCGCCGCGCCGCGTCTGCGTTCTCTGGAGCACGCTACCTGGCAGGCCGTCCGCAATATCGGTTGCCGACGTGGGATCCGTTACTTAGCGCAACTACAACTGGACGACCGTTCAAGGGACCTTCGTCGCCATGGAGAACGAACAAAACTGGTCTGTACGTGCCGATTTGCCCGTACTTTTGTGCCCACAACGGGTGATACATATGCATCACGATCGTAACTATCCCAATATGTGGGACCGGTCACAAAGTTTTTTGTCGTGTGTTCGGATGGATTAAGTGGAGGGCCTGAAACGGGCAAATTGCAGGTCAGCGGCGCGCTGGTTGCGTGTCGATGATGGGTGCGAGTGGCCGGAAACCCCAGGGGTATTGCGTTGGTCATCAGATCGTTTCTCGGACGTGATCCCAAAGACCCGCTCGGGGGGTTAGCGTTTGAATCGTCGGGGATAGAAGAAGCGTTACAACTTCGCCAAAAAAACTTTGGCGTCGCTGCTCAACGGTTCGATTTCGAGTCTTCGTCGGACAACTTCGAGGAAGGAACGCACATGATTTTCGGGCAGCGTGAGTCGAACAGTTACTTTGCCGCAATTTTTTCGTACGACTTCCTTGACGAAGGTCTGGGATACGAGACCATCGCACGGATTCACCGAGGCGAGATCTGCGAATGGATTCGTGATCTCGAGGCTTCCGGATTGTTCTCGGCTGCGGAAGTCCATGCCGCTGAACTGGCATGGCGCGAAAATCCACGCCTGCTCCTCGACGCCCTTCTCGAGGACGCTGACGAGGTCTCTGTCAAGCGCTGGGAGATCGCGTGGACGAGGCTCGAGCGTCAGTCGCCGGCAGCCGGAACCGCGGTGGCAGAGCACGGCTGATCCGGTCGGGCCGAGTCGACTGCTCAGTCTGCGTCAAGATCAACCGTCTGCGTTACATCAACGGTCGACGAGTATCACCTCGTGATCTGTAAGCACGGTGAATTGCGCGCCCGCCGTGGTCAGGGCCGCAACCGTCCGCGCAGTCACCTGTGGATCTTCGAGTAGCGAATCGCCGCCGTGCGGCACTATCGCGAAGTCGATCAACGCGAGCCCGGACCAGATCGGGTCGATACCGCACGTTGGCATGACTTCAGCGGGGTCGTCCGACGCGTCCAGCCCGATCAGAGTCGGAGTCGCCAGGCACGCTCCGGCGCTGTATCCCGCATAGGCCACGACGCCTGAACGAACCAGCATCTCGATGACCCTGTCAGCGCCACTTCGAGCTAGCTGAGCTCGCAGGACGAACGTGTTTCCGCCGCGAACCCACAGGCAGTCGAATTCGCGGAGCCGGAGTTCCAGTGCTTCCGATGCACCCAGGAAGTCTCGGACATCCACTTCCTCTGCGGTGAAGCCCGCTGCCCGTAGCGGAGTCAATTCGCTGGTGACTGCTGAACTGCGGGCATTGGCGGGCCACGAATCTGCAGCCGCGGCGATGACCGCGATGCGAGCGCCGCGGCCTACGAGATCGACAAAAGCCTCGCGGTGGTCGCCGAATCGGTAGGACGAGAGAAACAGTTTCACTTCTCAGTACCTTCGCGACCTACCCACCCAGCCCTCAAATCGTGAACGCCAGATTGTCGACGACGCGTGTGCCCACCGTGGTGTCACCGCGAAGCGAGATGTCGGTTCGGTGATCCGACGCGTGGACGCGGCCACCGGCAATTCGGGTGAAGAGCGGTGAGCTCATCGAGATGGTCGTGGTCGCCGGACCGTCCAACTCCGGGACGAGTGTTGCTCGCGCGTCGACCGAGACGTGAAGTGAACGGGCAAGTGGCCCTTCGAGTTCGAAAGTGATCCGTGCTCCCTCTGGCGCCTTTCCTCGTTTTCCGACGACGAATCCGAGCGCGCCGGTGATTTCGCCGAATGCAGTCTCCGCGCGCAATCCGCCTTCCTCACCCGGAATGCCAACTGCATCTCTGATGTCGAGTTCGTGCATCCAACAGTCGAAGGTCCGAATACGCATGAACCGGCCATAGGGCGCAAGACCGACCGGTGTTTGTGTCTCGGCGTCCCAGTCCGCGCTGGTCATCGAGCGCAGCGCTTCGGTTCGTTCGGCGGTGATCTCGCGATATCGGGTCAGTAGGTCCGAGTGCGGTGTCCGCCGCAGGCCTTCGACCCAGCGCTCGTTGAACGCCGCAATGTCGTTGTGGACGTGGGGCAATGCGTGCACGTCCAGATTGATCGACGGCGGATTGATGCCCGAGAGCAGTGATTCCGTACCGATCAGATGGGACACGATGTCGTGAACCGTCCACCCCGGAAGGTTCGACGGTGCCAACCACTGATCGCCGTCGAGTTCGGCCAGCAGTGCGTCGATGACTCTCCATTCCTCGGTCAATGCGTCGACTACTGAGTCCTGGGGCCAACCACTCATGTGGACATCTCCTGTTTCGGACGGTGCGGTTCTCCTCACTGTATGTCCCGGCGGATAAGTGAGCGGGCATTCCCATGCTTCGAGTCGGTGTCGCCAAACCTCCGAGGGTGGCAGAGTTCCTGTGGTAGACCAGGATTGTCGACGCCGAATCAGGCTCACGCGGCGTTGTCGTCACCGACAGAGGAGTCTTCGTGTTTCCAGGAAATTTTGTCCAGTCCACGCCGGACAAGCCCGCCGTCATTCGCCCTGCGACGGGTGAGTCCATCACCTATCGGGAACTCGACGAACGGTCGACGCAGTTGGCGCGATACTTCCGAAGTGTCGGTGCCAAGCCTGGGGACCACGTCGCTCTCATCTCGAACAACGATCTCCGGGCGTTCGAGGTGTACTGGGCAGCGTTGAGATCCGGCCTCTACATCACCGCGGTGAACTGGCATCTCACGGCTGCGGAGGCTGCCTACATCGTCGACGACTGCGAGGCGACAATTCTGGTGGCGTCGGGGCAGGCGTCCGCAGCAGTTCCGTTGGACGAGAAGCTGATTCCACGCGTGCGGCACCGATTGGTGTACGGCGGCGCCCTCGAGGGCTTCGACGACTACGAAGACGCGGTCGATGCGCAGTCCACTGCTCCACTCGACTCGCAGCCGCGTGGGGCTGACATGCTGTATTCGTCGGGAACGACCGGCAGGCCGAAGGGGATCAAAGGAGATCTCCCGGAGGGTGAGGTGAACACCACCATGGATCCGTACACCGCGGTGTTCGCACCGATGTACGGGTTCGATTCCGACACAGTCTATTTGTGCCCGGCTCCGGTCTATCACGCGGCGCCCCTGCGTTTTTGCGGCGTGATCAATTCGGTCGGCGGAACCGTGATCTTGATGGATGCATTCGAAGCCGAAACCGCGCTGGAGTTGATCGGTAAATACGCTGTGACGCACAGTCAGTGGGTACCGACGATGTTCGTTCGAATGTTGAAACTTCCGAAGGAGACCCGTGATCGTTACGACGTCTCGACGGTGAAGGTCGCCATTCACGCTGCTGCTCCCTGCCCGCCCGAAGTGAAGACGGCAATGATCGACTGGTGGGGGCCGGTGATCTACGAGTACTACGCCTCGACCGAGGGTTCGGGCGCTACCTTCATCAACAGTGAGCAGGCCTTGTCGCATCCGGGTTCCGTCGGGCGTGACGGAGTGATGGGGATCGTGCACATCTGTGACGACGCCGGGCGCGATCTTCCGGTCGGCGAGATCGGTACCGTGTTCTGGGAGCGGGAGACTTTGCCGTTCCGGTACCACAATGATCCCGAGAAAACGGCTGCCGCGCAGCATCCGGATCATCCGACGTGGACGACGAGTGGAGATATCGGCTATATCGACTCCGAGCGTTTCCTTTATCTGACCGACCGCGCCGCGTTCACGATTATCTCCGGTGGTGTGAATATCTACCCACAGGAGTCCGAGAACATCCTTACTTTGCACCCGAAGGTGTTCGACGTGGCGGTCATCGGTGTTCCCGACGAAGAAATGGGTGAGCAGGTCAAGGCGGTTGTCCAACTAGCGGAGGGAATCGAGCCTGGTGCCCATGTCGCCGAGGAATTGCTGGAATACGTTCGCAGTCAGGTCGCACATTTCAAAGCTCCGAGAAGCATTGACTTTGCCGACGAATTGCCTAGGACCGCTACAGGAAAGCTCGTCAAGCACAAGTTGCGGTCTCAATATGTGAGCAATTGATGCTCTAGTGAAATACTAGGACATCAGAGTAATTCTGCGAGATAGTCGGCAAGGACCTGCGCGTGACCGTACGGCAGGTCCTTGCTTGCTGTCAGTAGAACAACGGGTCGAGCATCCGAGGACGGTGCGAGGCGTACTGCAGGTTTTCGCGTTTGAGGCCGCGTGGCCGGAGTCGGTCTACGCGGAGTCGGACGGCGTTACATTCGGAAGCCGGTTCGTAAACTCGCTCGACGGTGATTATTCGGCGCGTCATTCTGATGCCTTTACGTCTTTCGCCCGTTTCAAATAGTGGAATAGTCCGCCATTCCGGTGTGATCGGCCTCACAGTAGGCTTCTTCAGGTATGTCCAAACATACTGTTCGGACTCGATTCAGATGGAGAAAGTGCGTCGTCGGTTTCCCTACGCCGCGTTAACTCTGGCTACTATCAGTCACCATTCACCCAAAAGCGGGTCATCTTCCGCTCATCACATGCTGGTTGCCGCTCGTCGCAGCAGGCGAACCACCAACCGCAGAAGGTAATGGAAAATGGAAACATCGAAGAGCGCACAAGTGCGTCCGTCGGTCGGCGTCCCTCGAGAATCGAGTGATGGTGAGCGTCGGGTCGCATTGGTGCCGAAAATTGTGTCCGCTTTGATCGGCAAGGGTGTCGACGTAGTCGTCGAGTCCGGGGCCGGTCTCGGGGCGTTGATTCCCGACGAGTTGTACACCGCTGCCGGCGCGAAGATCGGCGATCCGTGGACTGCTGACGTGGTGGTCAAGGTTGCGCCTCCGTCGACAGAAGAGATCGCCCGGATCAGTACCGGCGCGAAGCTCATCGGTTTCCTGAATCCGCGTAATGCGGACAACCGCATCGCCGAGTTGAAGGCCGCCGGCATCGAGGGATACGCCGTGGAGGCGATTCCTCGTATCTCCCGCGCGCAGGTGATGGACGCGTTGTCCTCGCAGGCGAACGTGTCCGGGTACAAGGCTGTTCTGTTGGCAGCATCGGAGTCGACGCGGTTCTTCCCGATGCTCACCACCGCTGCGGGCACGGTGAAGCCTGCGACGGTTCTGGTCCTCGGAGTGGGTGTGGCAGGTCTGCAGGCGCTGGCGACAGCCAAGCGTCTCGGTGGCCGCGCTACCGGGTACGACGTGCGTCCTGAGGTCGCCGACCAGGTGCGTTCGGTGGGTGCACAGTGGCTCGACCTCGGAATCGATGCGGCGGGCGAGGGTGGATACGCCCGCGAGTTGACCGACGACGAGCGAGCGAAGCAGCAGCAGGCACTCGAAGATGCGATCAAGGGCTTCGACGTTGTGATCACCACAGCTCTGGTTCCGGGTCGTCCCGCGCCGCGCCTGGTGACCGCTGCCGCGGTCGAAGGCATGAAGCCGGGCAGTGTCGTGGTCGACCTCGCGGGTGAAACCGGTGGTAACTGCGAGCTGACCGAGCCGGGTCAAACCGTCGTCAAGCACGGCGTGACCATTTGCTCTCCGCTGAATTTGCCGGCGTCCATGCCGGAGCATGCGTCCGAGTTGTACTCGAAGAACATTTCCGCGCTGATCGAACTCATGTTGGTGGAAGGCGCCTTGGCGCCTGATTTCTCCGACGAGGTTCTGGCCGGTGCGTGCGTCACCCGTGAAGAGAAGGGCGCCTGATGTACACATCACTTCTGGCGAACATCGCGATCCTGGTGTTGTCCGGGTTCGTCGGTTTCGCTGTGATCTCCAAAGTTCCGAACACCCTGCACACCCCGTTGATGTCCGGTACGAACGCCATCCACGGCATCGTCGTCCTGGGTGCGTTGGTCGTCCTGGGCAAGGTGCACGATCCCTCGATCGGGTTGCAGATCATCTTGTTCGTCGCGCTCGTCTTCGGAACCGTGAACGTTGTCGGTGGTTTTGTGGTCACGGACCGCATGTTGGCGATGTTCAAGGCCAAGCCGGCCGCCAAGTCTGTGTCGAAGGATGGTGACCAGTAATGGAATACCTGGTCAATGCGCTCTACATTGTCGCGTTCTCGATGTTCATCTACGGCCTCATGGGTCTTACCGGCCCGAAGACCGCAGTCCGCGGCAACCAGATCGCCGCGGTCGGCATGCTCATCGCCGTCGTTGCAACTCTGATCTCCATTCGTGATGCGGAAATGGGGAACTGGATCCTCATCGCTGCCGGCCTTGTCATCGGTGTCGTGCTCGGCGTTCCGCCGGCGCTCCGGACGAAGATGACGGCCATGCCGCAGTTGGTGGCACTGTTCAACGGTGTCGGCGGCGGCACGGTCGCGTTGATCGCGTACGCGGAGTTCCTGGACTCGGACGGTTTCACCGCATTCCAGCACGGCGAGTCGCCGACGGTGCACATCGTCATCGCTTCGCTCTTTGCCGCGGTGATCGGATCGATCTCCTTCTGGGGCAGCGTGATCGCGTTCCTGAAGCTGCAGGAAACTCTGCCTGGTCGTCCGATCGGAATCGGTAAGCTCCAGCAGCCGCTCAATGCTCTGCTGCTCATTGCCGCCGTCGCGTTCTCGGTGATCATCGGTATCAAGGCGATCTCACCGGAAGGCCCGACCAGCTCACTGTGGATCGTCGGCGTGCTCGTACTCTCGGGCATCCTCGGACTGATGGTCGTGCTGCCCATCGGCGGCGCGGACATGCCCGTCGTCATCTCGCTGCTCAACGCTCTGACCGGTTTGTCAGCTGCTGCTGCAGGTTTGGCGCTCAACAACCAGGCGATGATCGTCGCCGGCATGATCGTGGGTGCTTCGGGCACCATCTTGACCAACCTCATGGCCAAGGCCATGAACCGGTCCATCCCGGCCATCGTTGCCGGCGGCTTCGGTGGTGGTGGCGGTGAAGCCGCATCCTCCGACGGTGTCGTGCGCACGGCAAAGGCGACCTCGGCCGCCGACGCGGCCATCCAGATGGCCTACGCCAACCAGGTCATCGTCGTACCCGGATACGGACTTGCGGTCGCGCAGGCTCAGCATGCCGTCAAGGACATGGCGAAACTGCTCGAGTCGAAGGGCGTCGAGGTCAAGTACGCCATTCACCCGGTCGCCGGCCGTATGCCCGGTCACATGAACGTTCTTCTCGCAGAGGCGGATGTCTCGTACGACGCGATGAAGGAAATGGACGACATCAACGACGAGTTCTCTCGTACCGATGTCACCTTGGTGATCGGCGCGAACGACGTCACCAACCCGGCGGCGCGCAACGATCCGAGCTCACCGATTCACGGAATGCCGATCCTCAACGTCGACCAGTCGAAGTCCGTCATCGTGCTCAAGCGCTCGATGAACTCCGGTTTCGCCGGTATCGAGAACCCGCTCTTCTTCGCCGAGGGCACCTCGATGCTCTTCGGTGACGCCAAGAAGTCGGTCTCCGAAGTAACCGAGGAACTCAAGGCGCTCTAGCGCTGGTACTCGGAAGGGGCGTCCACTCGCAGCTGCGAGTGGACGCCTTTTTTCGTGGCCGTGTGTTGCAAAGATGTCGTGTGTTGCAACGACTTCTTGTGCTGAAACGACTTCTTGTGCTGAAACGACAAAGGCGCCTGGTCCGAGACGAAACTCGGAACAGGCGCCTCTGGCGACGTTTTACGGAACCTCGGGGGTTTCGGGGTCGGAAGAGAAGCCGGAAAGTAGTTCGATCAACTTCTGGATCAGTTCGAGCGGGTTCAGATCTTCGAGGCTCACGGTAAAGACTCCTTCGCTGTGGAACTACTTGATTCGGACATTTCAGAACATACGTCATGTCCAACCGTGGCGGGAGAGCTATCGGCGAAAATCTCTGAATCCCAAAGATTTAGGACTAAAGTCGGATGCTCCGGTGCCTGGAGAACGCGATGGCTGCCGTATCTGGGCGCAGCTCTTCACGTTTCGCGGCGATGGGCGATCGTGCCATCAAAATGGCTGCGGCACAGGCCCATACCAGGGTGATCAGAATGCCAGCTATCACTCCGAAAAGGCCGCTCAGCTCGGCGGCGAGCGCGCTGGCACCGATCGCAGCAACTCCGACGAATCCGAGCCCGGCGACCACCGGACGCCACTGCGGGGCGGAGATCAAGATCGCCGAGCAGTACAGCGCGGTCGCCGCTGCGACGTGACCGCTGGGCAATAGGTCCTGGGGAACATCGGGGAGCCAGGAACCGAATGCCGCGTTGGTGAGATTGGCGCCCATTCCGAGGAGCAGGATCGCGCCGATGCCGTATGGCAGTCCGCGGACCATCGAGACGACGGCCAGAGCGGTAGTGGCTGCGAGTACAGCGGTGACGTCGAATCGGCCTACCGTCCACTCGGCAAGTGCGCGCACCTGTTCCGGGACGCTCAAACCGGGCGAGGTGGGTCGCACGAAATACAAGACGCCCAGCGCTACGACGGCGATCGCGGCAAGGACGAGGAAGCGAGTGGTTGTGGAGGGAGCGGGGTGCTGGGTGGAGGTCGAGACGGTCACGAGTACCAGCATCCCTGTTGAGTCTGTGCCGATCGTGAGGATCAGCTGTGAGGTCTGTAGGCGGTCGGAGAATCGCGCCGAACGACACCCGCACAACCCGCTGCGACCAGGACGCATGCAAACGGGATCAACATTGCTGTGGTGAGAGGCACAAGCTTGGTGACCCAGCCGATGGTTGCCGGCCCGGCGAGGAATCCGATGTATCCCATGCCGACGACGCGAGACATGTTGGTACCGGCCGAACCTGAGCCCAGATTTCCGGCCGTGGTGAAGATCTGCGGAATACATCCCGACAGGCCTGCGCCGAACAGTGCCCAACCGAGCAACGTCAGTGGTAGCCAGCCGGATACCACGACGGTCAGCATTCCGACGGACGACAGCAACGCGCCGTAGCGAACCACGGCCACCGGGCCTACCGCCGCGCTGATCCGATCCGCGGTGAACCGGCCGACGGTCATCATGGCGGAGAATGCGCCGAACGACAGTGCGGCAACGGCATTCGAAACACCGAGATCTTCCTTGACCTGCAGCGCGCTCCAGTCGTTTGCCACTCCCTCGGCCAGCATCAGAACAAAGGCGAGGGTTCCGAGGGCAAGTACGCGAGCCGAGAATCTGCCGTGTGTCTTTCCGGTAGTCGACCCGGTTTCGGCATGCACGTCGACGTGAGGGAGAAGGGGTCGCGAGCACAACCAGACTGCCAGCAAGCCGATTGCCGACGCGATGCTGAGCGTGACGTACGGCGGAAGATCCAGTGCGAGAGTGCCGAATCCGATGACAGAGCCCAATACGCCACCGACCGAGAACATGCCGTGAAAGGCCGCCATGATCGGGCGCCGGTACAACTGTTCGGCCTCGACGGCCTGCGAGTTCATCGACACGTCCAACGCGCCGTTCGCGAAGCCGAATACAACAAGTGCAGCGCCCAGTTGCCAGGTGTTCGTGGCAAATCCCGGGCCGAGAGTGGCGAATGCCAGCCCGCTACCCGCCAGGATGACCATGCGCCTGCTGCCGTATCGATCGGCGAGCGGACCGCTCAATTGCATACCGGCAATGGCTCCGACAGCAAGAAGGAGAAGCAGTGAGCCGAGCGTCGAGTGACTGATCCCCACTCGGTGTTCGATGGACGGGATGTGGACGACCCACATCGCGAGGAGAAATCCGTTGATGCCGAAAATGCCGAAGATGCCGGCGCGGGCGCGCACCAGGGCGGAGGTGGGGACTGCGCGGTCGGTGGGGTTGACGCTCACTCGTTCCTTTCTACAGGTGAGTCAGCAACAGGTCCGGGTTCGCGAGCATCTCTGCGACAAATGAGAGGAATCTCGCGGCCTGCTCACCGGTCAGCACGCGGTGGTCGAACGTCAACGTCAGTGTCACGACGCTCCGCACTTCGATCTTGCGCTCGATCACCCACGGACGCTCGCTCACCGAGCCCAGGCAGAGGATGACGGCTTCTCCTGGATTGAGAAGCGGAATGCCGCCGTCGACGCCGAAGACTCCGACATTGGTGATCGTGACGGTGCCACCGGTCAGGTGATGGACGTCCGTCTTTCCCTCACGGGCAGCGACGGTCAGTTCGGTCACCGCGCGTGCGAGTTGGACCAGGCTCAGGGTCTGGGCGCTCTTGATGTTGGGCACGGACAGTCCACGTTCGGAGGCGACGGCGATGCCGAGATTCACGTGATCGTCGATGACGGCGTCGCCGCGGGCCTCGTCCCAATGCGCGTTCACCATCGGGTGCGAGGCGATGGCGGCCACCATTGCCTTGGCAGCGAGAGTCAGCGGAGTGAGGGACAGTCCGGTGAACGCCTCCGAGGAACGGAGCCTGCCGAGCAGTTCCATCGAAGGCGTGACATCAGCGGTGAGGAAGACGCTGGCCTGCGGAGCGCGGGTGCTGGCAACCATCGCCGACGCCATCTGTTTTCGTATGCCGGACGGGGCCAGGCGTGTCGCGTTATCCGAAGGCGCCTGCACGGTAAGCGCGTCTGCGACGTCAGCCGCGGTGACGGCACCGTCGAATCCGCTGCCGGTGATTTCGCTCAGATCGATGCCGGCTTCGCGGGCCGCGCGCCGCGCCGCGGGGGTTGCGGGCCGTCGCTCGGTACTCGCCGCGGATTGCGAGTCCGGCGTGATCCTGCTCCGTCGTCGGCTCGGTCTCTCGGCCGCGGGTCCGTACCCGACCAGCACACTCGGAGACTGCGAATCACTTGGAGACGGTGAATCTGAAGACTCCTCGATGCGGATGATCGGAGTGCCGACCGGGACGGTAGAGCCAGGTTCGACGAGGAGTGACCTGACAACGCCGACGTAGGGCGACGGCAGTTCGACAAGAGCTTTGGCTGTCTCTACCTGGGCGAGAACTTGATTGAGTGCCACCGTGTCGCCGACGCTGACCGTCCACTCGACCAGATCGGCGGACGTCAGGCCCTCGCCGAGATCCGGCAACCGGAATTCGTGCCCTGTACTCATGCTGCCAGCGTCCGGTCGAGTGCTGCGAGGATCCGGTCGGCGTCCGGAAGGTGAAATCGCTCGAGCTTGGCGGGCGGGTAGGGGATGTCGAATCCGGTGACCCGCAGGATCGGTGACTCCAGCTGATAGAAGCAGTGTTCCGCGACGTGTGCTGCGATTTCGGCGCCGACGCCGAGAAACTTCGGAGCCTCGTGGACGACGACAAGCCGGCCTGTCTTGTTCACCGACGCCTCGATCGTGTCGAAGTCGACGGGGGAGAGTGAACGCAGATCCACCACTTCCAGATCATGCCCCTCTTCTTCGGCGATCCGCGCGGCGTCGAGTGCGGTGGTGACCATGGATCCGTAAGCAACCACTGTCGCGTCGTTCCCCGAGCGGGCGACGCGAGCACGGTGGAGCGGAAGCTCGGGCGCAGCATCGGTATCCACGTCGGCGGTATCCCAGTAGCGCCGTTTGGGTTCGAGGAATATCACCGGGTCGTCGGCCGCAATGGATTGGCGGATCATGTGAAAACCGTCGATCGGATTGCTCGGGTACACCACCCGCAGTCCCGCGGTGTGAGCGAAGTACGCTTCCGGCGACTCCGAATGATGTTCCACCGCACCGATTCCGCCGCCACTGGGAATCCGAATCGTCAGTGGCGCAGAGGCAGCGCCTCGGGTGCGGTACTGGATCTTGGCCACCTGCGAGACGATCTGATCGAAAGCCGGGTAGACAAACCCGTCGAATTGAATTTCGCAGACCGGACGATATCCGCGCAAGGCAAGACCGAAAGCTGTTCCCACGATCCCTGATTCGGCGAGGGGCATGTCGATCACCCGGGTGTCGCCGAAGTCCTTCTGCAGGGCGTCGGTAACCCGGAATACGCCGCCGAGACGGCCGACGTCCTCGCCCATGATGACAACGCGACGATCGTCTTCGAGTGCGCGTCGAAGGCCGGTGTTGAGCGCGGTCACCAGATTCATGACGGTCATGACGAAGCCCCTTCCAGGCTACGGAGATACGCGCGATGCTCTTCGCGTTCAGCGTCGATCAGTGAGTGTGCCTCGGCGTAGACGTGATCGAAGAGCGCTGACGGGGGCGGATCGGCGAGCGCGATGGTTGCGCGTCGCAGTCCAGCGGCGACGTCGTCGGCGGCTGCCGCGATGGTGCTGAGTTCGTTTTCTCCGAGAAGATCGCGACGGCCGAGGAGCAGACGCATTCGCTCGAGCGGATCGCGGCTTCTCCACTCCGACATATCCGTATCGGTGCGGTACCTGCTCGGATCGTCGGAGGTCGTGTGCGGGCCCATTCTGCAGGTGATCGCCTCGATGAACGTCGGGCCGCTGCCTTCGCGTGCGCGATTGAGCGCCGAGCGCGTCACGGCGAGCACGGCAAGGACGTCGTTACCGTCGACGCGGATCGCGGGGATGCCGTAACCGATTGCCCGATGTGAGATGGGCGTGCGTGACTGGAGGGATACCGGTTCACTGATTGCCCACTGGTTGTTCTGGCAGAAGAAGACAACGCCGACACGGAAACTGGCGGCAAATCCCATCGCCTCGGCGATGTCGCCCTGACTTGTGGCGCCGTCGCCGAAGTACGCGATCGTTGCGATCTCGGCGCCGTCCAGGTGTGCGCCGAGTGCGTATCCGGTGGCGTGCAGCCCTTGGGAGCCGACGACGATCGCCGGATTGGTGACGTTGAATTGTTCTGGATCCCAACCGGAATGGGAGATTCCTCGCCACATGGTGGTCAGCAATTCGGGGGGAACACCCCGGCAGTACGCGACGGCATGTTCGCGGTAGCTGGTGAACGCGAAGTCGTCTGGGGCGAGCGCTCTCGCGGAACCGACCTGGGCGGCTTCTTGGCCTAGCATCGGAGCCCACAAACCGATTTCGCCTTGACGCTGCAGGGCAACAGCTTCGGTGTCGATTCGGCGACTCACGACGAGATCGCGATACAACGACAGCAGTTCGTCAGGCCCGATGTCTGTTATCAGGCGGTCGAATTCGGGACGGCACACTCGTGCGCCGTTCGGTTGGATGAGTTGGACCGGATAATCGAGGTTGTCGATCATCTTCGCTCACCTCGGTTTCTGCTCATGCCCGGCGCGCCTCGTGAGTACGCCGCACAATCCCGATGTGTCGTATGCAGTTGTCGCTCTACCATCAGGATCCCCCTGATTGGGAAATCCGCAAGTATTTTCACTGCCGTATCAAGACCTGAACTGCGAACTGGCGAGTAACAAACGTGTCGGTACGGCCAACCGATCGGACTTCAACCGCTAGCATCGGTGCGGTGACTGCAGTCGGTTTGAACGAAGAAGCTGTTTCCGCGTGGATCGCCGAACTGGGGGTCGGCGCCACGACACCACTGACTTTCGAGAGGATCGGTAACGGGCAATCGAACCTGACCTACTCCGTGACGGATGCGGGCGGAGGACGGTGGGTACTGCGCAGACCTCCACTCGGCACGTTGTTGGCGTCCGCGCACGACGTCGTCCGCGAGCACCGCATCCTGTCGTCGCTCCAGGGAACCAAAGTGCCGGTTCCGAAGATCCTCGGCATCACGGAAGATCCGGAGATCACGGACGCTCCGCTGGTCCTCATGAGCTACATCGACGGCGTTGTGATCGACGGCGTTCCGGTGGCTCAGAAGTTGACCGAGGACGAGCGTCGCGCGGTCGGCTTGGCGATGCCCAAAACCCTCGCCAGCATCCACGGAGTTGACCTGGAAGAGACCGGGCTGGACGACCTGGCCAGCCGCAAGCCCTTTGCCGAGCGTCAGCTCAAGCGGTGGTCGGCGCAGTGGGAGAAGTCGAAGACCCGCGATGTTCCGGATGTCGACCGATTGGCCGAGATTCTGCACCGAAACATTCCGGAACAGAACGAAGTGACGTTGGTTCACGGCGACTTCCACCTCAACAACGTCATCACCGATCCGGCCGAGGGGCGCATCGTTGCCGTCGTCGACTGGGAGCTGTGCACGTTGGGGGAGCCGCTCGCGGATCTCGGTGCGCTACTCGCGTACTGGCCGGAAGCCGGTGACAAGGTTGCCGGTCCGTTCATGGCGTCCACGCTGGAAGGCTTCCCGAACCGTGACGAGCTGGTCGCTGCCTACGTCGAGGCGACTGGCCGCGACGTGTCAGCGGTCGGATACTGGCACGTACTCGCTCTGTGGAAGCTCTCGATCATCGCAGAGGGCGTGCTGCGATGCATTCTCGACGATCCGCGCAACAAGGCCGAGCACGGCGGCCCGACGGTCGCGCTGATCGACGGAATCGTTGCACGCGCCGTCTTGACGGCAGATCAGCTCGGCCTGAGCTAGTTTTCGGTCAAGGTCCCGGCTGCCGATCTGATGGCCGCCGGGATCTCCACCGGCTTACGGGTGTCGGCGTCGACGTAGACGTGCACGAAGCGCCCGGTCGCGGCAGGTTCCCAATGGCCGCTTTCGACCTCGTGGAATATCGCCAGCGCGTAGACGATGCTCTTGGTGCCGAGCTTCTCGACGGAGATACCCACCTGCAACTGCTCGGGGAACGACAGCTCGCTCAGGTACCGGCACGACGTCTCGGCGACGACGCCGATGGCAGGCAGGGTGCGGATGTCGGTTCCTGTGGAAGACATCAGCCAGGCGTTGACCGCGGTGTCGAAGTACGAGTAGTAGGTCACGTTGTTGACGTGGCCGTAGTGATCGTTGTCGTCCCACCGCGTCGGGACGGGCCAGAGAACGGGAAACTCGCTGATCGACGGGGGCGTCTGCGCTGTGCTCACGGCTTCGACTGTAGTGAGGACTTTCGCGAGAGTGGGGGCAGGGTGGTGCCCTGTAGGACTGCACGCACGATCAGCCCCACTAACAGCGCCCAGAATGCCGATCCGATTCCCAGGATACTGACCCCGGATGCGGCGATCAGAAACGTGACCACGGCGCCTTCACGTTCACTCGCCTCGCTCAGCGCCGACGTGAGGGCGCCGGCAAGCGTTGCCAGGAGCGCCAGTCCGGCAACAGTTTCCATGACTCCGGCCGGTGCGGCGGCTACCAGAGCGGCCACCGCGGCCGCGCCGGCAGCGAGAACGAGATACGCCCAGCCTGCGGTGAAGGCAGCGATCCATCGACGTTTGGGATCCGGATGTGCGGTGGGGGCGGCGGCCAGGGCTGCGCTGATCGCCGCGAGGTTGATCGCATGGCCACCGGCCGGTGCGCCGACGATGGTGCCGATACCCGTCACGATCATCGACGGCCGCCAGGGAACGGTGTATCCGAACGAATTCATCACGGCCACACCGGGAATGTTCTGCGAAGCCATCGTGACGATGTAGAGGGGAATCGCAATGCCGATCATTGCCTGCCAGGTCCACGACGGCGCGGTGAGATCGATGCGGGGAATCATGGCGCCGGCGTCGAGCACTCGATCCGACGTGACGAGGCTGATCCCGATCACGACCGCTGCTGTGAGAAACGCGAGCGGAACCGCCCATCGCTTGGAGAAGCGCTGCGCGGCAAGCCAAACCAGGATGACGGGCGCGACCGCTGCCGGTGCGTCCCGGACGGCGATGATCGGCGCCAGGCACAACGGCATCAGAACCCCGGCGAGCATCGCTTGCGCGAGGGGCGTCGGGATTGCCGAGATGATCCTTCCGAGCGTCGGCCACAGTCCGGTCAGCACGATCGCGATTCCGACGACGATGAATGCTCCGACCGCGGCCGGCCACCCACCCTCGACCGCTCCGGCGCCGGCGAGCAGAGCGGCACCGGGCGTCGACCAGGCCAGGGTGATCGGCATCCGATACCGGCGTGAGAGCCAGAGCATTCCCAACGCTTGGGTCACACACAGAACCAGCAGTCCGGACGCCGCCTCGGTTGCGTCCGCACCGACAGCCGCGAGGCCGGTGAGCACCACCGCGAACGAACTGGTGAAGCCGACGAGGGCCGTGACGATGCCTGCGCTCATCGGTTGCGAGTTGCTGCGAACGGCTTCCGGTTCGGTGGTATCTGTGGAGTCCGACATGGTCAGTGATTCTGCCCGACCCGCCCCAGACCCGATTTACCTGTCCGGTCGGATGGGTGAGGTGACCGCTTTGCCGTAGATGAGGTGCGTTTGGGCGTGCCAGACCTCGGGATGTGCGGCGAGGTGGTCGATCAATACTCGCTGTAGATGAGCACTGTCACGGACCGCGACGTGGAGGAAGAAATCCTCAGGCCCCGAGACGTTGAAGAGCGCAAGCGTTTCCGGCAGTGCTAGGGCGTCGGCGGTGAACCGGTCGACGAGGTCGCGGCGGTGTGGTCGCAGTTGAACGGCGATGATCGCCTGCATCGACCGGCCAACGGCTGCCGGATCGACAACCGCGTGGATACCGCTGATCGTTCCGTTGGCACGTAGGCGTCGTACGCGCTCGTGGCACGAGGACGTCGCCAAGCCGACTCGATCGGCCAACACCTTGTTGGTGATCGACGCGTCGTTCTGCAATTCGGCCAAAATCTTCCAGTCCACCGGATCCAGAGGCTCATTCTTCGTCATCTGCCGAACTATATCCGGAGTCGTTTTGAACTTCCCGGATCCAGTTGCACACTCCTGGCATGAACATGTGTCTCGAATCAGCTCGGGTGTGAGGTATTTCGGATGAGTGTCGGTCAATGGCTCGCTTTCGGCTCCCTGCTATCCATCGTCCTGTTCACGCCGGGACCGGATTTTGTCCTGATCCTGCGTCATTCTCTGGCAGATCGTCGGACCGGCGCGGTGGTGGCCGCCGGTGTGATTTCCGGGCTCTTCGTTCACACCGCTGCCGCGTCACTTGGTCTCTCCGCACTTGTGGCGACACGGCCACAGTTGCTCTCTGCGCTCACATACGCCGGGGCGGCATATCTGACCTGGCTCGGCATCTCCGCGATTCGAAGTGCTTTCAAAGCCCGAGCCTCGGACGAGGGAATTCCGGCAGCGAAAGAACCGATCGGGGTCACCACGGCATTTCGCTACGGCTTCCTCTCGAACCTGCTGAACCCGAAGGCGCTGTTGTTCTTTCTCGGGCTACTCCCGCAATTCATCGAGCCGGGTGAAGGCGCAGGGCTGCGCACGTTGATGTTGGCGGGCGCGACGGTGGTCGCCGCGGCACTGTGGTGGGCGATCGTGGTGGTGTTGGCGGCCGGAGCCGGCAAGAAGCTGCGTCGCCCTGGCGTCGGCAAGCGAATCGACGTGGTGACGGGAGTGTTGTTGGTGGGCCTCGGTGCCTTCTTCGGGGTTGCATGAGTGGTCGTGTCAGGATGGGCTCATGACACTTCCCGTGCTGATCGACGTCGAAGAACTGTCCGCTCTCATCGAGGCCGGCGCTGCGCCGCGATTGCTCGATGTCCGATGGGCGCTGGGTGATTCGAACGGCGAGCAGCATTTTCGCGACGGCCATATTCCCGGTGCGGTATTCGTGAACCTCGACGAGGAACTTGCCTCGCCGCCGTCGCCGGGCAAGGGAAGGCATCCGCTGCCGAGTCTCGAAGACCTGCAGGCCGCGGCGCGTCGTTGGGGAATCGACGACGGTGATTCGGTGGTGATTTACGACGCCACCGGCAACACGGCCGCTGCCCGTGGTTGGTGGCTGCTGCGGTGGGCCGGACTCTCGGATGTCCGACTGCTCGACGGCGGGCTGCAGGCCTGGGAGTCCGCAGGACTGCCGTTGGCGGCCGGTATCGGCGAGTCCGTCAGCCCGGGCGACGTGACTTTCACCGGCGGCAACATGCCGACTGTCGACATCGACGGTGTCGGCAACTGGACGAGCGAGGGCGGTGTCCTTCTCGACGCCCGAGCCGGGGAGCGGTACCGCGGCGAGGTCGAGCCGATGGATCCCGTCGCAGGGCACATCCCCGGTGCGGTGAACGCGCCGGCCGCCGAGAACATCACCGGCGACGGGCGATTCCTGGATACGACCCACCTGCGTGAGCGATTCGCCGGACTGGGCGTCGGAGACAAGGTGGCGGTGTACTGCGGATCCGGAGTGACTGCAGCGCACGAGATCGCGGCGCTCGCGATCGCCGGCTACGACGCGACGCTGTTCCCGGGCTCGTCGTCACAGTGGTCCAACGACAGCACTCGCGCCGTCGACACCGGAGCCTGAGTCAGCTCTTGGTGCGATCGATGAATGACGGCACGAGAAACCACAGCGCCGTGAACATGATCGCGGCGCACGCTGCCAAAACCTTTGCGGCAACTCCGCCGACGGCGACCTCGGCGATCAACAGGACCGTGCCGGTCATGGAGGCGGCCAGAAAGGCTATGCCGCACAGGGCGAATCGGTTGGCCACGGGCAATATGTTCTCGCGGTGCCCACGGCGGAAAAGCATGCGATGCCAGACCGCGGGTGCCATCAGGAACCCGAACGAGATGGCAACAAGGATCACCGTCACCAAGTGGATGCCGCGGATGTACGCCGACGCTTCCTCGTAGCGTTCGGTGAATGCCACGGCCAGCAGGAAGGCAAACAGGATCTGCACACCAGAGAGCGCGACGCGCAGCTCTTGCAACAACTCGTTGAAGTTCCGCGCGAGTTGTTGAGGTGGAGTCTCCCCGGTCTCGTTCACGGCGACGTGGTTCCTACGCCCGTGAGTATTCCGACGCTCGCTGGATCTGCTCCGCGCTCGGGCGCACACCGGTGTAGAGAACGAACTGCTCGGCGGCCTGAAGGGCAATGACCGACGCTCCTGTGATCGCCGTTTTGCCGAGTTCGGTCGCCAACGCGATCAGTGGCGTCTTCGAAGGCATCGCGACGACGTCGAAGACGACATCGGCTGCGCGCACTGCGTGCTCGGGGAACGACAGTGCATCTGCTTCTGCGCCGCCGGACATACCGATCGGGGTGGCGTTGATCAGCACACCGGGACGAAGCTCACCGAGTTCGGCCTGCCAGTCGAAGCCGTACTGCTTCGCAAGCGATGACCCCACTTGCTGGTTGCGGGCGATCACGGTGACGTCGGTGAATCCGGTGTCGCGCACCGCGGCGACGACTGCTTTTGCCATGCCACCGCTGCCGGCGACAGCGACGGACAGGCTCGTGTCGACGTTGTTGTCACGCAGTAGATCGGCCACCGCCTGATAGTCGGTGTTGTAGGCGTGCAGCACTCCGGACTCGTTGACGATCGTGTTGACGGAGTCGATGGCGCTGGCCGAATCATGCATGACGTCGATGTGCTCGATGACCTGTTCCTTGAACGGCATCGACACCCCGCAGCCTCGAATCCCGAGTGCTCGGATGCCGCCGATCGCGGCTGGCACGTCTTCGGTGGTGAAGGCTTTGTAGACGAAGTTCAGGCCCAATTCTTCGTAGAGGTAATTGTGAAATCTGGTGCCGATGTTGCTCGGTCGCCCGGAGAGCGACATGCACAGGAGCGTGTCCTTGTTGAGGTCGACGGTCATCGTTCCCACTCTAATCGCGAGTTCGGAGTAGTTCTTGATGGAGGAGTGCACCCATCCGGATGGCCCGCAGCGCCGAATGTCGGGTATCCGATCGAAGCACCACTCGCACCGACAGAGCCGAGACGACATGGTCACACAGAACATCGACGAGCACCCGAGCACCGAATCTCGTCCACCGCGTCGTAGATGGGCTGCTCACGCGATCTCCGGGGTCTTGGCCGCGGCTGTCGTCCTGGGCGTCGGTGAACTGGTGGCGCTGCCGATCAACCCGGACGCGTCGCCCTTCTACGCGGTAGGTGCGACTACCGTCGACCGAACGCCGGCGTGGGCTCGCGAGTTCGCGATCGACACTTTCGGTACCAATGACAAGCCGGCGCTGTTCATCGGAATGTCGATCTTGATCGTTCTGCTCGGTGCGGTGGCCGGGCTCCTGGAACGGCGACGCCGCCCGATCGGCAGCGTCATTCTCGTTCTTCTGGGCGCGGTTGGTGTGTATGCGGCGATGCAGCGCCCGACTGCCGATGCGATGTACGTGTTCCCGACGCTGGTCGGTGTGGTGGCGGGCGTCGCAACCTTGCGGTTGCTGATCACACAACTCGAAGTGCCGCTCTCGCCGGGCGTCGCCGACTCGTGGTTGCCTCGTCGTCAGTTCCTCCTGCTTGCGGGTGCGGCGTTGGCAGTGGCTGCGGCAGCGGGTGCGGCCGGGAAGTTCGTGGGGCAGAGAATCGCCGGAGCAGTAGCGAATCGTGAAGATTTTGTCGTGCCCACCGCCGCTGACCCGGCGCCGCCGATTCCGGCGGGTGCGGACATCGCGATTGCGGGTGCGTCGACGTACATCACGCCCAACGACGACTTCTACCGAATCGACACTGCACTCCTCGTTCCGCAATTGACGACGGATTCGTGGGAACTGCGGATTCACGGAATGGTGGACCGCGAGATGACGTTGTCGTTCGACGATCTGGTGGCGCGAACGCCCATCGAGCGAGTCATCACGCTGACGTGTGTCTCGAACGAGGTGGGCGGCGTTCTGGCCGGGAACGCGAAGTGGATCGGTTATCCCATGAAGGACCTGCTCGACGAAGTCGGTGTCCATCCCGACGCCGACATGCTCCTCTCGACCAGCGTCGACGGCTTCACAGTCGGCACCCCGGTCGAGATAGTCACCGACGGCCGTGACGCGATTCTCGCCGTGGCGATGAACGGTGAGCCGTTGCCGTTCGAGCACGGCTATCCCGTTCGGCAGGTCGTTCCCGGTCTGTACGGTTTCGTCTCCGCCACCAAGTGGGTGACGGAGTGGGAACTCACGCGTTTCGACAAGGTCGAGGCCTATTGGACCCAGCGCGGTTGGGGTGCGCAGGCACCGATCAAGACGTCCTCGCGTATCGAGGTGCCGGCAGCTCTGGCTCCCATCGAGCCGGGCCAGGTGCTGGTGGCGGGAACGGCCTGGGCGCAGCATCGCGGGATCGAGAAGGTCGAGGTTCGCGTCGACAACGGTGAATGGCAACCGGCGACACTGGCGCAGGAGTACTCGATCGACACCTGGCGTCAATGGTCGTGGATGTGGGATGCAGGCTCGGGTTTGCACACGGTGCAGGTCAGAGCGACGGATCTGGACGGGAACGTTCAGGTGGAAGAGCGCACTCCGCCGATTCCCGGTGGCGCCACGGGATGGCACACCAGGTCGTTCACCGTGAAGTGACGTCGGAATCCGAATGAGGTTCGGTATACAGACGAACAACGCGCTGAGCCATCCATCCGGCGATCAGGGTTCGCAGGCCGAAGTCGAACGTGTCGTCGGTTCGCAGTGGGGTCGTAGCCTCGCGCGTGATCTCGCTCGGGTTGGAGGATTGGGTCCATGCGACATCCGGCGTCGAGAGTTTCACGACTGATCCGAGAACCAGACTGTCCAGCGTGGAGATTGCGTGACGAGTGTCGGCCGAATCGAAACCCCCGTCCGAAAATGCCTGAACCAGTGCAGTATCGATATCAAAAGTTACCTCGGTGCGGACGCTGCGGGTCATGAGTAGCGGGATGAGGCGCCAGTGCTCGACCGCAGCTCGGCGATAGGCCCACCCCCACGCGCTGATCCGTTCGCTCCACCCTGCCGGTGGGTGGGGGACAGAGATCGACGACATCACGCGGATGCGCATGAGTTCGACGATCTCGGATCGACCCGAAATATGTGTGTAGAGCGAAGACGGAGTCACGTTCAATTGCTTGGCGATCCCGGGCATGGTGAAGTCGCCGGTCGCGTCGACAGCATCCAGAGCCGCGTCGGTGATGTTTCGCGTGGACAGTATCGGCTGGGTGGGACGCGGCATCGATTCTCCTGGTGAGGGATTCGTCAGCAATCTCGGACTTCATCGAGTGATGACAACTCCTTGATTTCGGGAGCCGATATGCATCATACTAACCGAACCCTATTCGGTATGTCGGCGGAATCTTCCGGCGATCGGTACACGTCGGAGGAACATTCAATATGTCTGTCGTATGGCTGACCGGTGCAACGATCATCGACGGGACGGGCGCCGACCCGATCGAGAACTGCGCTGTTGCTGTGGAAAACGGGCGCATCAGTGCACTCGGTGGCACGCCACCCACGGGGGCGGAGGTGCTGGACTGCGCTGGGCTGACAATCACGCCCGGCCTCATCGACGCACACGTTCATCTCGGTGGATCGAGCGATCTCGCACCGAGCCTGCGGCGTCAGATCTCGGTAGCCGAGCTCGCTGCAGACATGTTCGCGACCTGCGCATCGACCCTCGACGGGGGATTCACCACTGTTCGTGACTGCGGCGGAATCGACGGTGGACTCGCCGGAGTTGTCGCCTCGGGCAAGATTCCGGGTCCGCGGATCATTCAGTGCGGCCCGATCCAGTGCCAGACCGGTGGACACGGACACCTGGCGGCCGAATGGGAGCCGACTTCGGACTGGTCCGATCATGACATCCCCGGATTACGGTGTATGTCTCTGCTTTCCGACGGTCCGCACGAGATGCGAAAGAACGTTCGCGAGACGTTCCGCAGGGGTGCGGACTTCCTCAAACTGTGTGTCACAGGGGGAGTGGTATCGACTCATGACAAGCTCACCGATACCCAGTTCACGGTCGACGAGATCGAAGTTGCCGTCGAGGAAGCCAATGCGCGCGGTACCTATGTCACGGTGCATGCCCACAACAACGAGGGAATCCGTAACGCTGTCACTGCCGGGGCAAAATGCGTCGAGCACGGCTCAGGTATCGACGACGAGACTGCCAAGTTGATGGCCGAGCACGAAGTAGCGTTGGTGCCGACGTTGGCTGTGGTGCAGGCGCTCTCGGACAGTGCGGCGTCGGTGGGTCTGCCCGAATCGATTTCGGCTCGCATCGGAAAGATGATGCAGGGGCAGATCGACGGGCTCCTCGCCGCTCGAAATGCCGGGGTCAGAGTGGGCTTGGGATCGGACCTCATCGGTACCGATCAAACGGGCCGGGGAATGGAGCTAGTCCTGCGCGCCAAGGTCGAAACCCCGATGGACGCATTGGTTTCCGCTACCCGGATCAACGCCGACATTCTCGGTATCGCCGACGAGGTCGGCACCATCGAAGTCGGCAAGTTCGCCGACCTCGTTGCATTCCGCGGCAATCCGTTGACGGATCCGTCCATCTTCGCCGATCGTGAGCGCATCGCACTCGTCATTCAGAGCGGTCGAGTGGTGAAGGACGGCCGGTAGCTCAACAGCGAGTGGCGAGTTCTGTCAACGCCGAGTGATCCGCCCGGCTGACCGGTAAGCCGTAGGAAATCGCGACGGTCAAGTACTTGCCGGCGTAAAAGCATCGGTATGCAGGATTGGGCGGCAACCACTCACTGGGCGTGCTGTCGCCTTTCGACTGGTTGTCGGGGCCGTTGACGGCCAACAGGTTCAGTGACGTGTCGTTCGCGAACCTCATCCGAAGCGCGGGCGTCCAGGAGTTCGCGCCGAAGTCCCAAGCCGCGGCGAGTGGGAAGACGTGGTCGATCTGGACGGACTTGGCCTGGCTGCGTTCGAATTCGATGCGATCACCGGAGTACGGGTCGGTCATCGCGCCCGACAGTACGACGCAGTCACGTGTTCCCGGTTTGAACACCACGTCCGAGAGATCTTGGGCCAGGACGTTGTTGCGGGTATCGCACCCGTCGTGGCCACCTGGAGCGTCCTGGTCGTCGGACCACGCGGGGCCGAAGACGCAGGCTTCTCTGAACAAGAATTCAAGCTTGGTAATCATGTGGAAGTCCTTCCCGAGATCGATCCGAATCCAGGCATTCCGAGGTCAGTTGTTGCCGATCCTCGTTTCATCGTGGCATCGACCTGT
>NZ_LNAK01000006.1:0-155589 GCF_001445685.1 Rhodococcus sp. KB6
TCAACGACCTCCCATCCAGCCTGTGCGCAGAAGGGTTCCAGGTCATCGAGGGCCCAGGTCCAGTCGAATTCTGCGGCGAGGCGGACGATCCGGGTGGCGCCCTCGATGTCGACGTGCATGTGCGGATGCTGCTCCTTCTTGATCGTTGTTGATGACGCCCCAATCCGGGGGCCGTCGAAGTGAGGGCTGGCGGGTTGTCGGTCATCGGATGCCAGCGCCGAAGGTGACGACCTTGCCAGCAGGCCTGACGACATCAGGTCGGTGATCCATTGTGGCGGCAATCTGGGGCGGAGTTCGAGGGCTCGGGGCAACAACCATCGATCCGGTTTCACGTGAAACGAAGGCCGACTATTCGGTCTGGGGGAGCGGAGGGGCTCACATGTAGTACGGCATGTTGTCGATCGAATATCCGAACATGCACAGTGCACCCCCGACGAACAAGAACGCAATCGCGAAGCTGAGCATGACCGGTCTTCCGGATCGCCATGCCAGTGCAAGTGGAATGAATACGACGGCGACTACTCCCAGCGGCAACAACCAGCAGAGCCAATACTTCAGACCGCCCGGCGGAAAGGACTGGACTTCCATCTTCTGCTGTAGTTCGAAGACCACGGGCCAATAGCTCAGGCCGCACACGAGCATCCCTATCAAGGCCCCAAGGGTCATCAATCTGAGAGAGAATCCGGACCGCTCGTTGGACATGTCGACAACGATAGGCAGACCTTCACCGTGGCGCCGGATTCGGTTTCACGTGAAACACTCTCGGACACAAAAGCGGGCCCCGGAAAATCCGGGGCCCGCATTCGATCAGGGGGGGAGTGTCAGTCCTTGAGGACAACCACTCGACGAGACGGCTCAGCGCCTTCGCTCTCGCTGGAAACACCGGCGACCTTGGCGACGGCGTCGTGCACGATCTTGCGTTCGAACGGCGTCATCGGAGCAAGCTCTTCGCGTTCGCCGGTCTCGAGAACACGCTGTGCAGCTTCCGCACCGAGAGCACTGAGTGCCTCGCGCCGGCCCGCACGCCACCCGGCGATGTCGAGCATCAAGCGGCTGCGCTCTCCGGTCGACTGCTGAACTGCCAGACGAGTCAGCTCCTGGAGAGCATCCAGAACCTCACCCTTGCGTCCCACGAGCTTGGTCAGGTCGTCGCCGCCGTCGATGCTGACGATCGCCCGATCGCCCTCGACGTCAAGGTCGATGTCTCCGTCGAAATCGAGAACGTCGAGCAACTGCTCGAGGTAGTCGCCGGCGATCTCGCCCTCTTCGATCAGGTCGTCATCGGAATCGTCGATGTCTACATCCACATCGGTAACCGGCGCAGTGGTCTCGGTGCTCACGTCTGCGTTCTCTCCATCCACAACGATGTCAGCTTCACTGGACATTGGTCGTTCTCTTTCCTGGATCAGCGCCGTTTATTGCGCTTGGGGGAGTTGCCGCGGTTGCTCTGTGGCCGGTTCTGTTTCGGTTTCGACGTGGAACCACCACTGGAACCCGAGGGCTTCGGCTGTGGCTTCTTGAGCGAAACTTCCGGGGCGTCACCGTCGTCGTCGGCTGAATCCGCGGTCTTCAGCGCAGCCGGAGATCCCTTCTTCTTGCTGGGATCGGGACGGGCACCGGGCTTGGGCGCATTGTCGTTGCGGCGAGTGATCGCTTCCTGCTTCTTGGCTTCTTCTTCCGCGTCGATCTTGCGGAAGACGAGGTGCTGCTGACCGTAGGTCCAGATGTTGTTCGACACCCAGTACAGGAGGATCGCGATCGGAAGGAACGGTCCACCGACCAGAACACCGAGCGGGAAGACGTACAGGGCGAGCTTGTTCATGATCGCGGACTGCGGGTTCGCGGCAGCTGCTTCGCTCTGACGGGCAACAGAAGCGCGTGAGTTGAAGTGCGTCGCGATGCTGGCGATGATCATCAGCGGAGCGGCCACGAGGATGATGTTCAGCCGTGACGGAAGCTCGGGAACGTTCTCGGTGACGTAGGCCTGAAGCTGCGCAACCGGCGTCGTGATCGCGGCCGAGATGGGCGCGCCGAACAGACGAGCATCCAGGAACGACTGGACGTCAGTGGCCGAGAAGACGTAGTTCGGGGTGTTGAGGTTGTCCTCGGCGCTCATGCCCAACTGGCCCATGCCGGTGCCGGTGCGGTTGAACGAGCGCAGGACGTGGAACAGACCGATGAACACCGGAGCCTGAGCCAAGACCGGGAGACAGCCCATGATCGGGTTGAATCCGTGCTCCTTCTGGAGCTTCTGCATCTCGACGGCCTGGCGCTGACGGTCGCCCGAATACTTCTTCTGCAATGCCTTGATCTGTGGCTGCAGTTCCTGCATCTGACGCGTCGTGCGGACCTGCTTCACGAACGGCTTGTACAGAACCGCACGCAAGGTGAACACCAGGAACACCACGGAAAGCGCCCAGGCTATTCCGTTGTCCGGGCCGAGAATGAACCCGAAGACCTTGTGCCAGACCCACAGAATCGCGGATACCGGATAGTAGATGAAATTGAGCACGGCTCTAAGTACTCCTCTGTTCGTCCGTCGGACTGTGACACGCTGCGCGTGCTTCCGGACAGCTATGGCGGCTACCCGCATCACGGTCACGACGGGCAGGGACAGGGTCCCACCCTCCAGAATGCCAGGGGGCACACTTCGCCAACCGCACCACAGTCAAGAAAAGGCCTTTGATCGCCCCGTGAGTGCGCAGCGCTTCGACTGCGTATTCACTGCAGGTGGGGGTGAACCGGCAGGTCGGCATCCTCAAGGGCGACACATACGTCCGGTACAACTCGATACAGAAGATGAGAACGGTGGCGGGAGCGCGACGCACAGCCTTCAACACCGTGATGACACGGGAGGCTCTGGGAGTCTCGATCTGCTCAGAGAGCGGAGTACTCATGGCTCTTCACTTACCGACACCAATAGGTTCATTTTGGTCAGGCCCCCGCGCAACTGCTTGGCCAGTTCGGCTGAACTGGCGGTAGCTGCACCCGGAAGTGCGCGGATAACCACGTCTGTCTCCGGTGAAACCTGTCCGACGAAATCTGCACAGATATGACGAAGCCGGCGTGCGACTCGATGTCGAATCACCGCCGGCCCGACAGCCTTGCTCACGATCAGCCCGAACCGGGGACCGTGATTTGTTACTACCAGCGCCTCTACTTGCTCGCGATCGAACGCGTGCACGACAAGGTCGCGTCTTCCCATACGACGTCCACGTCGCACCGCCACGGAGAAATCCGCGTGGCGACGCAACCGGAACGGCTCAGGCAACACCCCGAGCTCCTGAACTCGAAATCAGATCAGGCGGTGAGGGAATCGCGGCCCTTACGGCGACGCGCCGAAACGATTGCACGACCCGCACGGGTACGCATACGAAGACGGAAGCCGTGAACACGCGCGCGGCGGCGATTATTCGGCTGGAACGTCCGCTTGCCCTTGGCCACGGTCAACACTCCTCGAAGTTCATTGACGCCTCCCGGCGTCATTCAGTGATCGACGCCTTACGGCGCCTTTGGATCCAACAGGTACAGAACAATCAACTTCACTCGTTGTGGCTTGGAAGACCGATCCGACCTGACATATGTAGCCAGCACGAAGCGATCACCACCAGCGGGTGACCGTTCGAGGTTACTTACCACCGTTGCCAAGGTCAAACCAGCCCGATTCGGAGCCCTCCCGCGGCAACCACGGCGACACGCCGATACTTACATCATTCCGCAGATTCCATTCACAGTGTGCATACGGCCGTGACCTCGAGCGAGGCGGCAAGTGTGACCTTGGCAACAGTTCCGCTACGGACTGCAGGTGACCCGAAGGCAACCCGGACAGTTCCACCGGCGCATGCTCTCGACAAGGCCTCATCAGCACATACGGGCACGAGCGCCGGACGCGACCCCGAATCCCGAGTTTCCACATTCATCCACAGGGCTGTGAGTGTTGACGCATCCCCGACACCAAGTGGCGAACGCCTCGAGTTCCGACAAAGTTGCAGGTAGATCAATTTCTCGATCACTTTGACGAATTTGGTTGACGAAAAAACCGACTCAGTGCAGGTTTGTCCACATCTGTGGATAATTGTGTGGAAACACAGCCCAGGTGGCATATTCGTAGCCTGTTACGGGGTTCTCACCCCGGGTGGTAATCCACCGAATCATTCGACGCCGCAGCCATACGCTCGGCAGCTGCAGCACACCCACTGTCGGCGAAACACGGGAAGGAACCACGTGAACGACGATCCCAACGCGCTCGCACGGGTCTGGGTCGACGTGGTTGCAGAACTCACGAGTGATGACCCCGGAAGTAATCTTCCGGCTTTGAGCAGCAAGCAGAAGGCATTTGTCCGTCTGGTGAGGCCTCTCACACTTGCTCAGGGTTTTGCACTCCTCTCGGTTCCATCGCCATTTGCTCAAGAGACGATCGAGCGCGATCTACGCGAGCCGATCCTGCAGGCACTCGGACGCCACCTCGGCGGCCAGGTCGAGGGACTCGGTGTCCGCATCGCACTCGAAGACGATGCCGACGCACCCGCCGAACCGGTCGAGGAGCGCACGGGCAGCCGTCAGTTCGAGTCGGTCAACTCATCGGGCGCATACCGTCGGCGCAGATTCACCGAAGGCGACGGCGAACCTTCGGACTCCGAGACTGCCGAGACCGAAGAAGTCGACGACGACCGCGAAGCACTCGCGAGCGTTCACGAATCGTGGCCGTCGTACTTCACGAAGCCGCCCGCTACTCCTTCTGCTTCGGGGTCCGGCGCCAACAGCCTCAACGCGAAGTACACCTTCGACACTTTTGTGATCGGATCGTCCAACCGATTCGCTCATGCCGCTGCCGTCGCGATCGCGGAGGCGCCGGCGCGTGCCTACAACCCCTTGTTCATCTGGGGAGCTTCGGGCCTGGGCAAGACGCACCTTCTTCACGCCGCCGGCCACTACGCACAGCGACTGTTCCCCGGCATGCGGGTCAAGTACGTCTCGACCGAAGAATTCACCAACGACTTCATCAACAGTCTTCGTGACGACCGCAAGGTCGCGTTCAAGCGTCGCTACCGGGAAACGGATGTCCTGCTGGTCGACGACATCCAGTTCATCGAAGGCAAGGAAGGTATTCAGGAGGAGTTCTTCCATACCTTCAACACCTTGCACAACGCGAACAAGCAGATCGTCGTTTCCTCGGACCGTCCGCCCAAACAGTTGGCAACCCTCGAGGAGCGTCTGCGGACGCGCTTCGAATGGGGCCTGATCACCGACGTTCAGCCGCCTGAGCTCGAGACGCGTATCGCGATTCTGAGCAAGAAGGCGAGGATGGATCGCCTCGAGGTCCCGCACGACGTCCTCGAGTTGATCGCCAGCCGTATCGAGCGCAACATTCGTGAACTCGAGGGCGCGTTGATCCGCGTCACCGCTTTTGCCTCGCTCAACCGCCAGCCGTTGGATCTGACGTTGGCCGAGGTGGTCCTGCGCGATCTGATGCCCGATTCGTCGAGCCTCGAGATCAACGCGGCGACGATCATGGCGGTGACGGCCGAATACTTCAACATGTCGATCGACGACCTGTGTGGGCCGGGTAAGGCCCGGCCACTCGCTCAGGCCCGCCAGATCTCGATGTATTTGTGCCGTGAGCTCACTGATTTGTCCTTGCCGAAGATCGGTCAGACGTTCGGCCGTGACCACACGACGGTCATGTACGCCGACAAGAAGATCCGTAAGGAAATGACGGAACGCCGCAAGGTGTACGACCAGGTTCAGGAGTTGACCGCAAGGATCAAGCAGCGCTCCAAGCGTTGACCTGCACTTATTTCGATCGATGCCGCTCGAGGCAGAGGTTCCCTCGAGCGGCATCGGTGTATTCGAAGGGTTCCACGTGCGGTCCCCTCGAGGGCGGTTGTCCACCTCGAGGGACGACACGCCGTAGTCAGACACGCCGATGAGAACAAACTCTTCGTTTCTTGTGAAAAGTATTCACATCTGTGGATAAGTGTGTTGATAACTCCGAAAGTCTGTGGAGTTCTCGAGGAGGAATCCGAAAACTTTCAGAGAGTGCACAGAGGGGGTCGATTGGTCCTCGAGTCTGTCCTCGAGAAGTGCACAGGCCCTCGAGGGGACCTACCAGCGTCGACAACCGTTGCTCCACAGATTGCACAGGACTTATTACTACTACTGAGAATTTCCTAGGAAAAGCTCTTTGAAAATAGTTCTGGGGACAACTCCTGTTGAGAACCTCGCCTCAGGCTGCGCTCGCCGCGGCTTCGGCTTTCCACTTGCGCCCTCGAGGGCATACGGTGGGCATCGCTTGGTCTGTGTCAGACTTCAAGTGAGCTGATGCAGATCCGCAGCAGACGAACATGCCTACCGAGAGGAATAACCCGGCGATGGAGCTTGGAAGCCTGAAGTTTCGCGTTTCCCGGGAAGAGTTCGCTGATTCAGTAGCGTGGGTTGCTCGTAGCCTGCCCTCGAGGCCGCCCGTGCCGGTTCTCGGCGGAGTTCTTCTCGACGCAACCGAAGCCGGCCTCACCGTTTCCGGGTTCGACTACGAGGTATCCGCGCAGGTCCGCGTCTCGGCAGATGTCACAACTGCAGGTCAGGCACTCGTCTCCGGTCGCCTCCTCGCAGATATCACCAAGTCACTTCCCAACAAGCCGGTCGATGTGACCCTCGAGGGCACTCGCGTGCTCATCTCGTGCGGAAGCGCCAAGTTCTCCCTGCCCACGATGCCGGTCGAGGACTACCCCCAGCTTCCGACGCTTCCGCAGCAGTCCGGGTCCATTCCCGTCGACCTGTTCTCCGAAGCCATCAGCCAGGTAGCTGTTGCAGCCGGCAAGGACGACACCCTTCCGATGCTCACGGGTATCCGTGTCGAGATCGAACAGAATTCGATCGTCCTCGCCGCTACCGACCGCTTCCGTCTCGCCGTACGTGAACTCGAGTGGACTCCGGCCAATCCCGACGTCCAAGCTGCTGTTCTCATCCCGGCCAAGACTTTGTCCGAGTCCGCGAAAACGCTTGCCGGCAATGCAAATTCGCCGGTCGAGTTGGCTCTCGGCTCCGGTACGACCATCGGAAACGACGGACTCCTCGGCATCGTCAACGACGGACGCCGCACCACGACGCGCCTCCTCGACGCCGAGTTCCCGAAGTTCCGTCAGTTGCTGCCTGCTCAGCACACCGCGATGGCAACGGTCGAGGTCACGCCTCTCATCGAAGCCATCAAGCGTGTAGCACTCGTCGCCGAGCGTGGCGCACAGGTTCGCATGCAGTTCTCCGCTGACGGCCTGCTCCTCTCTGCGGGTGGCGACGACGCCGGCCGCGCGGAAGAGACGCTCAACGCGTCGTTCCAGGGCGAAGCACTCACCATTGCGTTCAACCCCGGTTACCTGATCGACGGGTTGAACTCGCTTCACAGCGAAAACGTTCTGTTCGGCTTCACCACTCCCAGCCGTCCGGCTGTTCTTCGCCCCGCGGCCGAGGAAGAGCCCACGGCAGACGAGTCCGGTAACTTCGCTGCGCCCTCGAGCGAGTACACGTACCTGCTGATGCCGGTTCGCCTTCCGGGCTGAGTGGAACCCCGCACTTCAGTTCGCGCCTGACCAGGGAGAACAGTATGAAGATCGGACTCGTAGGTCTCGGCAAGATGGGCTTCAACATGCGTGAGCGCTTGCGCGCGCATGGCCTCGAGGTGATCGGATACGACCCTCGACCGGAAGTCACCGATGTCGGGTCACTTGCCGAACTCGCTGCTTCCCTCGAGGGACCTCGAGTCGTCTGGGTGATGGTTCCGGCCGGTGACATCACCCAGAGCACCATTGCCGAGCTGGCGGATGCCCTCGAGGGTGGCGATCTGGTCATCGACGGTGGGAACTCGCGTTACACCGACGATACTGTCCATGCCGAGCTTCTGGGCGCCCGTGGGATCGGTTTCCTCGACTGCGGTGTCTCCGGTGGCATCTGGGGCCGTGAGAACGGATACGGCCTGATGGTGGGCGGATCCGAGACCGACGTGGCGAAGGCAATGCCGATCTTCGACGCTCTGCGCCCCGACGGCGACGCTGCAGACGGCTTTGTCCACGCCGGCCCCGTCGGTGCTGGTCATTACGCGAAGATGGTGCACAACGGCATCGAATACGGCCTGATGCAGGCGTATGCCGAGGGGTACGAGCTCCTCGAGGCGGAAAGCCTGATCGCGGACGTTCCGGGCGTGCTCCGAGCTTGGTCGAAGGGGACCGTCGTACGTTCGTGGTTGCTCGATCTGCTTGTCGACGCCCTCGAGGAGGATCCGGAGCTTGCGCAGATCACGGGCTATACCGAGGATTCCGGTGAGGGCCGCTGGACGGTAGAGGAAGCCATCAAGCACGCTGTCCCCGCTCCCGTCATCTCCGCTGCTCTGTTCGCGAGATTTGCTTCACGACAGGATGATTCACCGGCCATGAAGGCGGTGTCGGCCTTGCGCAATCAGTTCGGTGGTCACGCCGTCAAGAGCGCCTCGCCCAAGAATTCGGCTTCTGGAAGCTAAGTGTTCGTTCGTAGATTTTCGCTGCGTGACTTCCGATCCTGGGATTCGCTGACGCTTGACCTCACGCCGGGAACAACCGTGTTCCTCGGTTCCAACGGGCACGGTAAGACGAACGTCCTCGAGTCACTCGGGTATCTGTCGACGCTGTCGTCTCATCGAGTGTCCACGGATGCACCGATGATCCGCAGCGGTTCGACCAGTGCTTTTGCCGGTGCAACGGTGGTCAACAACGGGCGCGAACTGACCATCGACGTCGAACTGATCGAGGGAAAGTCCAACCGCGCCAGGATAAATCAGTCTCCGACGCGACGCCCACGTGAAGTGCTAGGGATTTTGCAGTCGGTGATGTTCGCGCCGGAAGATCTGTCGTTGGTACGTGGTGATCCTGGTGATCGTCGACGCTATCTCGACGAGTTGTTGACGTCGCGGATTCCCCGAATGGCTGCTGTCCGTGCGGATTACGACAAAGTGCTGCGTCAGCGCTCAGCCCTACTCAAAACTGCTGGTGCGGCTTTGCGTCGCGGTTCTCGTGGTGGTGAGTCCGACAACGTCCTCTCCACCCTCGAGGTGTGGGACGGGCATCTGGCCGCTCACGGCGCACAATTGTTGGCCGGGCGCCTCGAGTTGGTCCATGATCTGGCGCCGCATCTGGCGGAGTCGTATCGTTCCATCGCACCCGAATCCCGGCCGGCGTCGATTCGATACAAGAGCAGTCTGGGGTCCTCGTTGGATCCCGAATTCACCGATCCTGCAAGGATTTCCGGTATCGACGACGTTGCGTACCTCGAGGAGAGATTCCACCTCGAGTTGGCGCAGATGAGGTCGAAGGAAATCGATCGCGGAGTGTGTCTGGTCGGTCCGCATCGGGACGATCTGGAGCTGATTCTCGGTGACAGCCCGGCGAAAGGCTTTGCAAGCCATGGTGAATCGTGGTCTTTCGCGCTTTCGCTGCGGCTGGCAGGTTTTGCCCTGTTGCGCGCCGACGGCAGCGACCCGGTCCTGATGCTCGACGATGTCTTCGCGGAATTGGACCGTCGTCGGCGTCGTGCGCTCGCCACCGTTGCAGCCACCGCCGAACAGGTGCTGATCACGGCCGCCGTTCCCGAGGACGTACCGGACGAACTCGAGGCGGCCAAGTTCGGCGTCGAAGCCTCCGATACCGGAGACGGTCGGATATCCCGGATAGTGCCCGTAGGCTCGACAGATCAGGAGGTCGAGTTCGATGACTGAAGACAGCAGCGCGGCTCCGGAGCCCGAGCTCAAAGGGATCGATCTGGCGCGCCGTGCCCTCGAGGAGGCACGCGCGACGGCAAAGGCCAACGGCAAGGCCGTCGGGCAGGGGCGATCGTCGCCCAAATACGGAAGTGGCCGACCGCGTCGACGCAGCGGTTGGTCCGGCCCCGGCCCGGATGCGCGGGACCCTCAGCCGTTCGGCGCTCTCACCAGCGCTATCTCCAAATCGCGTGGGTGGTCCCCCAAGGTGTCCGAGGGCACGGTCCTCGGTCGGTGGCCGCAGGTCGTCGGAGAAGACATCTCCGCGCACGCCGAGCCGATCTCTCTGAAAGAAGGTGTTCTCAGCATCTCCGCCGAGTCGACGGCGTGGGCTACCCAGTTGCGCATGATGCAGTCCCAGATTCTGGCCAAGATCGCTGCTGCCGTCGGTGGCGGCGTCGTGAAGACACTGCGGATCACCGGTCCGAGTGCGCCTAGCTGGCGCAAGGGAGAAAGGCATGTGAAAGGCCGCGGACCTCGCGATACGTACGGCTGAGGAAAACTCAACCAGGCCCTGGTTCTACCTATTACTTCGTGTTACAGTTAAAACTCGCTAGTGAGTGAACTGTGTCACAAGGCTGTCGTTCCCCACCGATCGGCAGGCATGAAGGAGTAGCTAGATGTCGCAGAAGATATCGACACCCGCTTCGTCGTTCGCCGAGCCGGATCACATCCTGTTGCAGGCTCGCAATGTCGAGTTCGACTGGTCCGATCTGCCCATGCACTGGATTCCGGGCGATCCGTTCAGCACACACGTTCTCAACGTGCTTCACCTTCTCCTCCCCGCCGGTGAGGAATGGTTTGTCGAGACCTTCAAGGAAGCTCTTCCTCTGATCGAGGACGAGAAACTCCGTGAAGACGTCGTCGGATTCATCGGCCAAGAGGCGATGCACTCCAACGCGCACTCGGGTGTCCTGGTCCATCTCAAGGAAAACGGCCTCGATCCGACGCCGTACACCCAGCAGATGGAGTGGGCATTCTCGAAGCTGCTCGGACCGCGTCCGATGACGGGTCTGCGTGCCGAGAATCATCTGGTGGAGCGCTTGGCGATCATCGCGGCCATCGAACACATCACGGCTTTTCTCGGCGACTGGGTGCTCAACGCCAAGGGACTGGACAAAGCCGGCATGCACCCGACCATGCTTGATCTCCTCCGCTGGCACGGCGCCGAAGAAGTCGAACACCGCGCCGTCGCGTACGACGTGATGCGCTACTTCGACAAGCGTGAGACCCGCCGGATCCGTACGCAGATCCTCGTCACGCCCGCAATCGTGTGGCTGTGGATTCGCGGTACCCGGTTCTTGATGCGCAACGATCCCGAGCTTGCCGCTCAGGCTCCCAGCCGTCGACGCCCCCACCTGTCCGATTTCATCGCGGCCGGAAAGCGTGGCACAGTTCCCACGTCGTTCGAGCTGGTCAAGCGGATGTCGACGTACTTCAGCAAGTCCTATCACCCCAGTAACGAGGGCTCGACCGCCCAGGCGGTGCAGTACCTGGCGTCGTCACCCGCAGCTCAGGCGGCTGCACGGTGATTTCACTCTCGAGGGTCAAGGACGTCATCTCCGGGCACGACGGGTTGCCGCGTTTTCCGGCGCCACCCGATTTGTCCGGCAAGAACCGTCCCGACCGCGCCATGCGCATCACGGAGTTGTTGGCGGACAAGTACCTTCGGGTGTTGACGGCCTACGACTACAACCCCGAGATCGCGGGCCACAACCCCGACACGGCCATGAACATGGTGGTCAGCACACGTGAGGTGGTGGCGACTGACGAGAACGTCGTTCGCCTGCGCTTCGAATCCGCCGACGGCTCACCGATTCCGCCGTGGCATCCGGGTTCGCACCTGGACTTCCATCTACCTTCGGGTCTGCGGCGTCAGTATTCGCTGTGCGGCGACCCGGCCGATCGCACGGGATACAGCGTCGCGGTGCGCCGGATCCCCGACGGCGGTGGCGGTTCCATCGAGATGCACGCTCTCCAGCCCGGTGAGCACGTCACGGTACGCGGACCACGCAACGGCTTCCCGTTTGTCGGAGAAGGCAGCGCGTTGTTCGTCGCCGGCGGCATCGGTATCACGCCGATCATCGCAATGGTCCGTGCGGCAAGAGAATTGGGGATGGACTGGTACTTCGTGTACTCGGGCCGCTCCCGTGAATCCATGCCGTTCCTCGACGAGATCGCAACCTGGGATCCCGAGCGTGTCTTCGTGCGCCCGGACGACGAGTTCGGATTGCCCACCACCACAGACCTTCTCGGACGAGCGCCGGTCGGCGGCGCCGTGTACTGCTGTGGCCCGACGCCGATGCTCGATGCCGTCCGCCGCGGTTTCCGCGATACACCCTCCACCGCTTTGCATTTCGAGCGGTTCGGGGCTCCGCCGGTGATCGACGGCAAGGAATTCGAAGTGCAGCTTGTCAATTCGGGTCAGGTACTCACCGTGCCCGCCGACGAGTCCGCGCTCGACGTCATCAAGAAGACATTGCCCGGTGTCGGGTACTCGTGTCAGCAGGGTTTCTGCGGAACCTGTCGTGTGAAGGTACTCGCGGGTAAACCCGATCACCGCGAAAGGCGTCTGACCGACACCGAACAGGAAACGGAGATGCTCATCTGCGTATCCCGTTCCGACGGTGGACGTCTCGTTCTCGATCTCTAGATATTTCCCGACTCCGAAGGGTTCGACAATGTCGAAGCACTCTCCTGTCCATGCCGTGACCGCGCGTCGCGTGACCAACGGTTCCGTCAGCCTGGCCGTGTTCGAGCAGGGCAAGGCAGACGGCGAGACCATCGTCCTGGTGCATGGTTGGCCCGACACCCATGAATTGTGGAACCGCATCGTGCCTTTGCTGGCAGACGACTTCCGCGTCGTCAGCTACGACAGCCGCGGGGCCGGTGAGAGCACAATCCCCTCGAGGGTGCAGGACTACCAACTGAGCGCACTGGCCGGCGATCTTTTTGCCGTCATCGACGCGGTCAGCCCGGGCAAGCCGGTGCACGTCCTCGCGCACGACTGGGGATCCGTCGAAACGTGGGAAGCGGTCTGCGAGCCGGGTGCCGAAGAGAAGATCGCGTCGTTCTCATCCATCTCGGGTCCGAATCTCGATCATCTCGGTAAGTGGATCCGGGCGAGCGCGTCCAAGCGTCGTTTCCTCGGCCCGGCGGCGCAGGGAATTGCGTCGGCCTACACCGTTCTGTTCCAGATTCCCGGGCTGTGCACCCTTCCGTTGCGTCTGTGGTTCTCCAAGCACTGGCCGGCGTTTCTGGGCTTCTTCGACGGTCTGGACCCCCGTGTGGTCAACACCGCGCCCACCATTGCCGACGACATGGTGAACGGACTCAAGCTTTATCGCGCGAACATCCGGCCGTCTCTCGGCAAGCCGCGGGATCGGTACACGGACGTGCCTGTTCAGCTCATTCTGAACAAGTACGACAAAGCCGTTCGTCCGGTGGGATACGAAGACACCGAAAAATGGGTCTCCGACCTGCAGCGACGTGAAATTGCCGCGGGACACTGGTCACCGTTTTCACATCCGGGCGAGGTTGCCGAACATGCGCGGGCATTTATCGCGAGCCTGAGAGAGCGTCGCTCGGAGAAGCAAAGTTCCTAGCGTTTCACCTTCCGGGGATCGTAAAAATTCGTCTGCGGCGCAGCCAGGGGTGTCATTGGCCGCTTCTAGTCGGTGCTTACCAGTAAGATGGTCAACGGTAACTAGCGGCAACATTCTCGAACCCGCTCCGACGACACCCGCAAGGGCTTGCTGACGGCTGCGCTCGAGTATTGACGGAGAAGGAGAGCTACCCACCCGTGGCTGCCCAGAAGTCAGATACAAGCACTTCCAGCAAGGACTACAACGCGTCGTCCATCACCGTCCTCGAAGGACTCGAGGCGGTACGTAAGCGTCCAGGCATGTACATCGGTTCCACCGGTGAACGCGGCCTGCACCACCTCATTTGGGAGGTCGTCGACAACTCGGTCGACGAGGCGATGGCCGGACACGCCACCAAGGTCGAGGTCACCCTCCTCGAAGACGGCGGAATCCGCGTCATCGACGACGGCCGTGGCATCCCGGTCGGCATGCACGCCTCCGGAGTTCCCACCGTCGAGGTCGTGCTGACCCAGCTGCACGCCGGCGGCAAGTTCGACTCCGACTCCTACGCCGTCTCCGGTGGTCTGCACGGCGTCGGCATCTCGGTGGTCAACGCGCTCTCCACCAGGCTCGACGTCGACATCAAGGTCGACGGCTACCGGTGGCAGCAGACGTACACCGATTCCAAGCCGGGAGAGCTCGTGCAGGGCGACCCGACGAAGGAGACCGGCACCACCGTCAGTTTCTGGGCCGATCCCGAGATCTTCGAGACCACCCGCTACAACTTCGAGACCGTTGCGCGTCGTCTGCAGGAAATGGCCTTCCTCAACAAGGGCCTGACCATCACGCTGACCGACGAGCGCGCCGAGGTCATCGACGACGAAGCTGCCGAGGTGGCCGAGGCTCCCAAGTCTGCTGCCGAAGAAGCCGAAGAAGCTGCTCAGGCAGCGCCGCGTAAGTCCAAGACCCGTATCTACCACTACCCCGGTGGACTCGAGGACTACGTCCGGCACATCAACAAGAGCAAGACCCCGATCCACAACTCGGTCGTCGGATTCACCGCCAAGGGCACCGGCCACGAGCTCGAGGTCGCAATGCAGTGGAACTCCGGCTACTCGGAGTCCGTGCACACCTTCGCCAACACGATCAACACCCACGAGGGTGGTACCCACGAAGAGGGCTTCCGCGCCGCACTGACCGCAACGGTCAACAAGTACGCGCTCGAAAAGAAGCTGCTCAAGGACAAAGATCCCAAGCTCACCGGTGACGACATCCGTGAAGGACTCGCGGCCATCATCTCGGTGAAGGTCGGTGAACCCCAGTTCGAGGGTCAGACCAAGACCAAGCTCGGCAATACCGAGGTCAAGTCCTTCGTGCAGAAGGCGTGCAACGAGCACCTCGCGCACTGGTTCGAGGCGAACCCCGCCGACGCGAAAACCATTGTGAACAAGGCTGTTTCGTCGGCGCAGGCCCGCGTCGCCGCACGTAAGGCGCGTGAGCTGGTCCGTCGTAAGAGCGCGACCGACCTCGGTGGCCTGCCAGGCAAGCTCGCCGATTGCCGCTCCAACGATCCGGAGAAGTCCGAGATCTACATCGTGGAGGGCGACTCCGCAGGCGGCTCGGCCAAGTCCGGCCGAGACTCGATGTACCAGGCGATCCTCCCGCTCCGCGGAAAGATCATCAACGTCGAGAAGGCGCGTATCGATCGCGTCCTCAAGAACACCGAAGTCCAGTCGATCATCACCGCGTTCGGCACGGGCATCCACGACGAGTTCGACATCGCCAAGCTGCGCTATCACAAGATCGTGCTCATGGCCGACGCCGACGTCGACGGTCAGCACATCGCAACGCTGCTGCTCACGCTGCTGTTCCGCTTCATGCGGCCGCTCGTCGAGCACGGCAAGGTCTACCTCGCGCAGCCGCCGCTGTACAAGCTCAAGTGGCAGAAGGGTGCGCAGCCGGAATTCGCGTACTCCGACCGCGAGCGCGACGCGATGGTCAAGGCCGGCCTCGAGTCCGGCAAGAAGATCAACAAGGACGACGGCATCCAGCGCTACAAAGGCCTCGGCGAGATGAACGCCAAGGAGCTGTGGGAAACCACGATGGACCCGACGGTGCGCGTTCTGCGTCTCGTCACGCTCGACGACGCGGCTGCTGCCGACGAGCTGTTCAGCGTGCTGATGGGCGAAGACGTCGAAGCACGACGCAGCTTCATCACCCGCAATGCCCGGGACGTTCGTTTCCTCGACGTGTAGGCCTGCGGCCCTGTGAGCGGTTGAGGGGTCCCCGGACTCCCTTTCCGCGCACAGGGGCTTGCCCCCTCTTTTAAGAAAGTGAGCTCATGACCGACACCACGTTGCCACCGGACGGTCCACAACACGACCGGATCGAACCGGTCGACATCCAGCAGGAAATGCAGAACAGCTACATCGACTACGCCATGAGCGTCATCGTCGGTCGCGCTCTGCCGGATGTCCGCGACGGACTCAAGCCGGTGCACCGCCGCGTGCTCTACGCGATGTACGACAACGGATATCGCCCCGACCGCGGATACGTGAAGTCTGCCCGACCGGTCGCCGAGACCATGGGTAACTACCACCCCCACGGCGACTCCTCGATCTACGACACGTTGGTTCGTATGGCCCAGCCGTGGTCGCTGCGTTACCCGCTAGTCGACGGTCAGGGAAACTTCGGCTCCCGCGGCAACGACGGCGCAGCCGCCATGCGTTACACCGAGTGCAGGCTCACGCCGCTCGCGATGGAAATGCTGCGCGAAATCGACCACGAGACAGTCGATTTCACCCCGAACTACGACGGCAAGACGCAGGAACCGACGGTTCTGCCCAGCCGTATCCCGAACCTGCTGATCAACGGTTCCAACGGCATCGCCGTCGGTATGGCCACCAACATTCCGCCGCACAACCTGCGTGAAGTTGCCGAGGCCATCTACTGGGCGCTCGACAACTTCGAAGCGGACGAGGAAGCCACCCTCGCGGCCGTCATGGAGCGCATCAAGGGACCCGACTTCCCCACGCACGGGCTCATCGTCGGTGGACAGGGCATCCAGGACGCCTACACCACCGGCCGTGGCTCCGTTCGTATGCGCGGCGTCGTCGAGATCGAAGAAGATGCCAAGGGCCGCACCACAATCGTCATCACCGAGCTGCCCTACCAGGTCAACCCGGACAACCTGATCACCTCCATCGCGGAGCAGGTTCGTGACGCCAAGATCGGTGGCATCTCCGACATCCACGACGAGTCCTCGGACCGCGTCGGCATGCGCATCGTCGTCACCGTCAAGCGTGACGCCGTTGCCAAGGTCGTGCTGAACAACCTTTACAAGCACACCCAGCTGCAGACCAGCTTCGGCTGCAACATGCTCTCCATCGTCGACGGAGTGCCGCGCACTCTGCGCCTCGACCAGATGATCCGTCTGTACACGGCGCATCAGCTCGAGGTCATCGTTCGTCGTACCAGGTACCTGCTTCGCAAGGCACAGGAGCGCGCCCACATCCTGCGCGGTCTGGTCAAGGCCCTCGACGCTCTGGACGAGGTCATCGCCTTGATCCGTGCGTCGCAGACCGTCGACATCGCTCGCGCCGGATTGATGGAACTCCTCGACGTCGACGAGATCCAGGCCGACGCCATCCTCGGCATGCAGCTGCGTCGTCTGGCCGCCCTCGAGCGTCAGAAGATCGTCGACGAGTTGGCCGAGATCGAACTCGAAATCGCGGACCTCGAAGACATTCTGGCTCGCCCGGAGCGTCAGCGCGCGATCGTTCGTGACGAGCTCAAGGAAATCGTCGACAAGTACGGCGACGACCGTCGTACCCGCATCATCGCCGCCGACGGAGACGTCAACGACGAGGATCTGATCGCCCGCGAAGACGTCGTCGTCACGATCACCGAGACCGGTTACGCCAAGCGCACCAAGACCGACCTGTACCGCTCGCAGAAGCGCGGCGGCAAGGGTGTTCAGGGTGCCGGCCTCAAGCAGGACGACATCGTCTCGCACTTCTTCGTCACGTCGACGCACGACTGGCTGCTGTTCTTCACCACGAAGGGCCGCGTCTACCGCGCCAAGGCTTACGAGTTGCCCGAGGCGAGCCGTACAGCTCGCGGTCAGCACGTTGCCAACCTGCTGGCATTCCAGCCGGACGAGCGCATCCAGTCCGTCATCCAGATCAAGACGTACGAAGACGCGCCATACCTGGTGCTCGCCACACGCAACGGTCTGGTCAAGAAGTCCAAGCTCACCGACTTCGACTCCAACCGCAGCGGTGGCATCGTCGCCATCAACCTGCGCGGTGAAGACGAACTGGTCGGCGCTGTCCTCTGCTCCGCCGAAGACGACCTGCTTCTCGTCTCGGCACAGGGCCAGTCGATCCGCTTCTCGGCCACCGACGAGGCACTGCGTCCGATGGGCCGCGCCACTTCCGGTGTCCAGGGCATGCGTTTCAACGGTGACGACGAGCTGCTCTCGCTCAACGTCGTTCGTGAAGGAACGTTCCTCCTGGTCGCCACGTCGGGCGGTTACTCCAAGCGAACCGGCATGGAGGACTACCCGGTGCAGGGTCGCGGCGGCAAGGGCGTGCTCACGATTCAGTACGACAAGAAACGTGGCACTCTGGTCGGTGCGCTCATCGTCGACGACGACGACGAGCTGTACGCGATCACCTCGGGCGGCGGCGTCATCAGGACGGCTGCCAAGCAGGTTCGTAAGGCGGGACGCCAGACCAAGGGCGTGCGTCTGATGAACCTCGGCGAAGGCGACACACTGCTCGCGATTGCGCGCAACGCCGACGAGCCCGAAGAGCTCGCTGCAGAGACCACCGACAACGCAGACAATGCCGATGGAGCTAAGGAGTCCTAGTGAGCACTCCCAACCAGCCGGGCAGTGACCAGAAGAGCGAAAGCACTTCAGGTTCGACGCCACCGAAGCCGGAGCAGGCAACTGCTCCGGCGGGGCCGCAGACCTCGAAACCTGCAGCTCCAGCGGACGGCGGACCCAAAGCTTCTGAGGCAGCTCCGGCGCCCAAGGCACCGGAGCCGCCTCGCGGCCCGTCGGCTCAGAAGCCGGCGGGTGGGGCTTCCGACGCCGCGGGTGCGGCCAAGGGTCAAGCTCCTTCCGCTCCTTCAGTGGCTCCGGCTGCGCCGGTAACTTCGGCAAAGGGTGACGGTCAGGCTCCGCCGCAACCGGTTGCCAATCAGGCTCGTGGCAGCCAGGCGCCGCCGTGGCAACGCGGACCCCAGCCGTCGGGTCAGCCGCAGGGGCAGCCAGCTCAGAACCCCGCTGCTCAGAACCCGGCTGCTCAGAACCCGGCGTCCAAAGCCCCGGCGTCGAAGACTCAGCCACCGCAAAGTCAGGCGCCGCAAAGTCAGCCGCAGACCAACATCACGCGTCCAGCCGGCGCTGGTGCTCCTGCGGGTCGTCCGGCAGCTCCTGCCGGGGGTAAGCCGCCTGCGGGTCCGCAGCGTCCTGCAGCGGCCGGCCCGGCGCAGGGTGGTCCGGTGCAGGGTGGTCCGGCCAAAAACCCCGCGCAGGGTGGTGCGCCGAAGGGACAGCCACAGGCGGGTCGCCCCGCTGCCGGTGCACAGACGGGTCGTCCTGCCGGCAACCCGTCGGCACGTCCCGTCGTGACAGGAACGGCGGCTGCCGCAGCTTCCGGTGGCGTCGCCGGCGCGGCAGCAGCCAAGGCTGTTGCACCCTCGGGCGCAAATCCCAAGGCTGCAAACGCCACGGTCGCCAATCCCACGGTCGCTAATCCGAAAGCAAAAGCCGCCGCGATCGACGGGCCGACTCGGCACATCGATCGCAAGGATCTTCCGAAGGACATGCCTGACCTCTCCGAGGCCAAGCATCCGTTGCCTGCTGCGGTGAAGGGTGAGAAAACTCACGCCGTATCGGCTTCGGTCGTGGACGGTGCGCCACTACGCGCAACGGTCCAGATCCGTCGTATCGACCCGTGGTCCACGCTCAAGATCACATCCGTGATCTCGGTGTCGCTGTTCTTCGTGTGGATGGTGGCCGTCGGACTGCTCTACGTCGTTCTCGACGGCATGGGCGTCTGGGATCGCCTGAACAACGCGTTCACCGACATCGTTGCCGACGGCGGCTCCGACGGTCTGGTGACGGCCGGCCAGGTGTTCGGCTACGCCGCACTGATCGGTATCGCGAACATGGTGCTTTTCACGGCACTCGTCACGATCGGATCGTTCATCTACAACCTCTGCAGCGACCTGGTTGGCGGCGTCGAGGTAACTCTCGCCGACCGCGACTGACCTGCGAAAACATTGCTCCGCCGGGCCCGTTTTGGTGTCAGCGGCCCGGTGGGGTAATCTTTGGAATCGGTTCAGGGGCCTATAGCTCAGGTGGTTAGAGCGCTTTACTGATAATGAAGAGGTCGGAGGTTCAAGTCCTCCTAGGCCCACTCCCATGTGCCGAAGAAGGGTTGCTGGAATGAAGGTTTTCCTGCTTGTCGGGGCCGGAATTCTGGTAGCTCTCGGGGTCACCAAGCTGATCAAAAGTCAGCGCGGAGACAAGGTTTGGCACGATTTGGAAACAGGATAGAACCTAGGTACTCTGACTCCGGTCAGAAAACCGAACGGGGCCTTAGCTCAGTTGGTAGAGCGCTGCCTTTGCAAGGCAGATGTCAGGAGTTCGAATCTCCTAGGCTCCACAGTAAGAAAACACCCTCCCGGGATCCGGGAGGGTGTTTTTGTATGCCGATGTACCCGATCTCTGCTCGCCCCGGCCGGTGCCCGACTTGCCCGACTTGTGTGCCCCCTGTTTTTGAGCGAACGGCACTTTCGGCGCACTGGAGGCGATGAACATGCCGTTCGCTCGGAGTGGGGTGGCCGGAACCGCGCCCACTATGGACCGTTCGTCCCGAATTCTCCGGAAAGTCTAGTGGTCATAACCAGCCGGGCGTAGCGTGAGGAGAACCCAATTTCAGGAGGTTCGTAGTGCTTCACAACGACATTCCCAGCCACGGTGAAATTGCCGCACTCGCGGAGGTGGAGGGGCCCACCTGCATCACCATCGTGACTCCGACTGAAGATGCGCCGCAGGATCATGACAAAGCGCGCATCGCCTTCAAGGACCAGGTCCGCTCGGCACTCGCATCGGTGGAGGATCCGGCCGAGCGCAAGCAGTTCGAGGCCGAATACGCAGAGCTCGACGACGACGACGATTTCTGGCGCTTCCAGTCGCGCTCATTGGTCACGTACGCGACGCCGGAGCGTCTGGTGACCTTCCGCCTCCCCAACCGTCTGCAGGCGCTCGAAACGGTCAGCGATCGGTTTCATCTCAAGCCGCTGCTCCGTTCGGTGACGTTCCCCCAGACGGCGTTTGTTCTCGCTCTGGCAGAGGGTTCGGTGCGACTGATCGAGATCGCTGCCGATCAGCCGGCCGACGAGGTCCGTGTTCAGGGAATGCCGAAGAATGCTGCGGATCACGCGGGCAAGTCGTCAATCAACAGCCGAACCGAAGCGGGTCGGTTGTCGGGGTCGGACAGCCGAAAGTTGCGCGTCAATCAGTACGCCCGCGCAGTCGATCACGAGGTCCGCGGTGTGCTCGCCGGCCGTGACGTCCCCTTGATTCTGGCCGCTGCGGAACCCATCGCGTCGGTGTATCGCTCCGTGAATTCGTACCGCCACCTGGTCGACAAAACCGTCGAGGGAAACCCCGAAGCCTTGTCGACGCAGGAAGTGGCGGACGGTTCGCGTCCGGCGCTCGACGACTTCCATGCCGAGCAGCTGGCGGCGGTGCGGGACACCTTCAATGTGCGCACGGAACAAGGTCGCACTCAAACCGACGTCGCCGACGTGGCAACAGCCGCGACGTACGGACAGGTCGACACCGTTTTCATCGACATAGATTCCGTCGTACCCGGAAGTCTCGATCCCCAGACGGGCGCTCTCACGACCGGTGAGTCGACCAACGGAAGCACCTACGGGGTCGTCGACGAGATCGCTCGTCGTGCGCTCCTGACGGGTGCGCGGGTGCTCGCTGTTCGCGCGGAGGACATTCCGGGCGGCGGCGCAGTTGCCGCGATTTTGCGCTTCGCCCCGTAAACAGACTGGACGCGTGTGCGCCTCGTGACCTGATTCGGGCACGGGGCGCATACGATTCCGGCATGAAACGTGTGTGGGAACGGCTGCGCCTCTACTGCAAGACGCTGCACCCGGTCGGGCTTGCCTTTGCTCTGGTCTTCTTCACCTGGTCGATGAGTCCGTCCCTGTTGCCGCGCGCGTGGTACCTGCAGGGCGTTGCGACGGGCATCTCGCTCGCCATGGGATACGGCGTCGGCGTGACGGTCGCCTGGATGATCCGCAAGTGCGGCGTCGAACCGCAGTGGTCGGATCGCACCAAGAAGATCGGCTGGCGAATCCTGTTGGTCGCGGCCGTCATTCTTGTGCCGACGTTCTTGGTCCTCGGTTCGTGGTGGCAGCAGATCGTTCGCGATCTCGTGGAAGCTCCACGCACCAATCAAGCGAATTATCTTCTGGTGCTGATGATTTCGCTCGGAATCTGGTTCATCCTGCTCGAGGCAGGCCGTGGTCTTCGGTTCACCACCAACAAGCTCACCGCCGTCGCACTACGGTTCGTTCCCCTCGAGGCGGCGAAGGTCGGCAGCTTGATCGTCATCTTCGCCCTCGGCATCTTCATCGTGAACGGTGCGCTGTACAACGGGCTGATCGCCTTCGCGAACTGGAGTTTCTCCGGTGCGGATCACGAAACACCGGACGGCATCGAACAGCCCATGATTGCAGAGCGGAGCGGTTCGCCGATGTCCGCCGAGGCTTGGGATTCTCTCGGCCAGGAGGGTCGCACCTTCATGGGTAGCGGTCCCACTGCAGCCGAGATCTCTGCATTGACCGGACGTGAAGCGAAGCAACCGATCCGGGTGTATGCCGGACGTGAATCCTCGGACTCGATCAACGGTGTCGCACAGCGGGTCGTCGACGAGTTGGAGCGCACCGGCGGATTCGACCGCGGAACTCTCGCAGTTGTCACGACCACCGGTCGCGGTTGGGTGAACGAGGACGTCGCGTCGGCGTTCGAGTACGTCGAGGGTGGGGACACGGCGATCGCGTCGATGCAGTACTCGTTCCTTCCGAGTCCGTTGGCCTTCATCGCCGACCGTGAGACGCCGATGATCGCCGGCCGCGCGCTGTTCAACGCGGTCTACGCCAAGTGGATCGACTTGCCCGTGGAGACGCGACCCGAACTGGTTGTCTTCGGTGAGAGCCTCGGCTCCTACGGTGGCCAGGCCGCATTCGCCGGCGCCCAGGACATGATGACGCGCGTCGACGGCGCACTGTGGGTCGGAACCCCCAACTTCACTGCTCAGTGGCAGGAAATCACGGACAGTCGTGACTCGGGCTCACCGGAGATTCTGCCGGTGATCGACGGTGGCCAGGCAATTCGGTTTGCCGGTGATCCGGAAGATCTGGAGCTGAAGTCGGACTGGGACGACGATCGCATCGTGTACTGGCAGCACGCCAGCGACCCGATCACGTGGTGGTCCTTCGACCTGCTGCTCAACAAGCCGGATTGGCTCAAGGAACCGCTGGGTCGCGACGTGGATCCGGGAATGACATGGGTTCCTCTCGTGACCTTCTGGCAGGTAACCCTCGACATGGTCTTCTCGGCTGACGTCCCGTCCGGGCACGGTCACAATTACGGCGAGGATGCAGCGGACATGTGGGCCAAGATCCTGCACCCCGAGGCCTGGACGTCGGCTGATACCGACAAGCTTCGTGCGCTGCTGACCACCAATCTGGAGCCCACGAAGTAGTTGTAAACGGTTGTAATTCAGCCTGTTAAGGCGAAAACCTCACGAAAAGGTGTTACGTGAGGTATGTGTTACTCTGCGTTCGCTGTGTGCCAAGCCACAGCGCAAGCGAACGTGGGGAGATCGAAACGTGAAGAGCAGAGCATGGTGGGCGGCAGGGGTCTCCGTCGCGGCACTGGTCATGGGTGCTGTGACGGCCCCTGCCGCAACGGCGGAGCCGGCGGATTTCTACACGCCGCCGGTCGAGCTTCCGGCAGGTGCCAACGGAGATCTCATCAAGAGTGAGCCGTCACCACTGCTGCTGAGCGTGCCCGGATCGAACGGTGCGTGGCCGGCAACCGCCACCAAGATCATGTACCGAAGCGAGGACGCCAAGGGCGCCCCCGTTGCCGTGACGGGCACCTATCTCGAACCGTCGAACCCGTGGACCGGGCAGGGGGCGCGTCCACTGGTTGCCGCAGCGGTGGGAACGCACGGGCAGGGCGATCAATGCGCTCCGTCCAAGCTGTTCAACACCGGTATCGAGTACCAGTTCCCGACGGACGTCATGGTCGGCTACGAGTCCATCTGGGTGAACACGTTGCTGCTCAACGGCATTGCCGTCGTCGTCACCGATTACGAGGGCCTCGGAACTCCGGGCGATCACACCTACGTCAACCGTGAAGCCGAAGCGCACGCCGTTCTGGACTCGGTGCGAGCCGCTCAGCAACTCCCGAACACGAGCATTCCCGCCGACGGCCCCGTCGGACTGTGGGGTTACTCGCAAGGTGGTGGAGCTGCCGCTGCCGCAACGGAATTGAAGCCGTCGTATGCTCCTGAGCTTGATCTCAAGGGCACCTACGCAGGTGCACCGCCCGCCGATCTGGCGGCGACGCTGCAGCAGGTCGACGGCACGTTCCTCACCGGAGTGATCGGATACGCGCTCAACGGGATCCTTGCCCAGTACCCCGAGGTTCAGCCGCTGCTCGATGCCGAGATCAACGATCGCGGCCGACAGATGTTGGCCGCCACCAAGAACCAGTGCGTCGCCGAAAGTGGATTGCAGTTCGGCTTCCAGCAGTCGTCGAGCTTCACCAATTCCGGTGAATCACTCTCCGCAGTTCTGGCGCGTCTCCCCATGGCGCAGGCGATCCTCGACGAGCAGAAGATCGGCAAGCTGACGCCGGAGTCGCCCGTGCTCATTCAGCATGGCCGCTCCGATGACATCGTTCCGTTCGGCCAGGGACAGCAACTGGCGCGAGACTGGTGCGGCAAGGGTGCAACGGTGCAGTTCTCCGTCAACGAACTGCCCCCGATCATTCCGGGACTGGCAATCAATCACGCGACGCCGTACCTGGTGGGTACCCCCGAATCCATCGGATACATGATCGATCGCTTCAACAACGTCCCGGCACCGTCCAACTGCTGAATGTGAACATCGAAAAGCCCCGGAACACAATCTGTTCCGGGGCTTTTCGTATGTCGACTAAGCGGTCTTCTCGGCCGAGTTCTCCTCGAGGCGAGGGGGTGCGGAAGCGACCGGCGGATGCTCGCGTCGGCGGCTCTTGAAGAACACCGCGCCACCGATCACCGCAACACCGGCGATGACGAACACGGTGACGCGCTTGCGACCGCGAGGCTTCTCGGTGCGTTCCGTGGATTTCGTGGGGATGGCCTTTGCGCGCTCGACGCCCTTCTTGGCGAGGACTTTGCCCTGACGACCCAGGAACAACCCGACCTGCCCAGCGCCGCGAGCGACCGACGTGGCGACCACCGCAGCGATGCGGCGAGCGTTGTCGGCTGCCTCGGACTCTTTGATGCGAGCCGCTGTCTCTTCGAGGTAGGCGGCAGTCTCGTCGAAGGTGTCCTCGACGCGGGCGCGCGCGTGATCGAAGGTGTCGGGCAACTGCGTGCTGAGGGACTCGGTCACTCGTGTCATGACTTCACTTTGCCACAAGGGCTGTACCGGGGTAGGTCGGTCGCAGATCGGACTTACGATGGATGAATGTCGACCTCCCCTGCACGGTCCCGTCGAAGCCCGGGCCGACCTGCGATTACGTCGACAGAAGAGATTCTCGATGCAGCGGAACGGGTGGGTTTGGACCGCCTGACGCGGGCGGAGGTCGCACAGGTCCTGGGCGTTTCCGCTGCGACGATTCGCCATCACGTCGACTCGACCGATCGTCTGTACTCGTTGGCGTGTGCGAGAGCTTTCGGACGTCTGCAGTTGGATTCGGATTCGAAGTCCTGGCAGGACTACCTTCGGACGTTAGGTCAGCGGTTCGCTGAACTCGTGACTGCCACGCCTGGGCTCGAGGACTACGTGCTTCGAGGGCCTTACGAAGAGCGCACTCTGGAGCAGTTCGAGCGAATCATGAATGAGGTACTTCTACGGAAGCCTGAATTCGACCGTGCAACAGCACATTTGCTCGGCTCTCGGACACTGATCATGTCGGCGGCACTGCGTACACCGGCGCGCAATCGTTACCCGGATTCGCAGTATCCGAAGCCTGAGACTCTCTCGGCTGTTGTTTCCTGGACGCTCGACGCCTTCCTTGTCGGTGCCGAAAAGATGATCGATTCCGGCCTCGTTCCTACGGTCGTTCCAACTCCTGACGCTTCTTGGACTCACATTTCGGATCACTGATGCCCTTCCGGGATAGGAAGGTAAGGCAACCCACATTAATTATTGCTACTGTGGCAATTATGAATAGACACAGGTGGAGGCCAAGATTCCTCGGCGCGGCCGGGGCCGCGTTAGTGCTCGCGCTCGCTGGATGTTCGTCATCGAACACGAACCCGGACGCTGACGGAAGTCCCGCAGCGAGGGGAAGCTATCCGGTGACCGTGAGCACGGAATCCGGAGACGTGATCATCGAGTCGGCACCTGAACGGATCGTGACCTTGGGGAACCCGGCGTTCGAGAACGTCGTGGCGCTGGGATCGCACCCCGTGGCCGCGAGCGTGACCAACATCGACAAGCTTCCCTATCTGGCGGACTACGTGGGAAATGAGGCGCTCGACGAGTCCTTGGCTGACATCTATGCAGGGCAAGTGAATTTCGAGCGGATGCTTGCGGTCGAACCGGATCTCATTATCGCGCCTGCCTGGCCGGTTTTCACCGAGCCCGCCACGTTGGAGCGGCTCCGAACGATCGCTCCCACTTTGATATTCGACATGCAGGACGCAGACAACGATTGGAGAGTCGGCGTTCAGCAGGTCGCGGATGCGTTGGGCAAATCCGAGCAGGGTGGGGAGTTGATCACCTCGGCAGTCGACGAATTTACGGGTGTGGCTGCGTCGAACCCAGGACTTGCGAGGCGGCCGTACTCATTCGGGCTCTACTACAAGGAGCAGATTTCGTTGGGATCGGGCGGAAACATACTGCGCCTCTTCGGAATGAAGCCGGCGGAGGACCAAGCCGCGGTGGAATCGACGGGAACTCCGGTGACGTATTCGGGTGAGACCGCGGGTGACGTCGACGGTGAAGCGGTACTTCTGATGCCGTCACCACGGGATTCCATCGCGAACCTCGAACAATCGCCTTTCTGGGAGTCGAATCTGAAATCCCGCGTCGTATGGCTCAGTGATGCGCAGGGCGAGGCGATCAACAATGCGGGTGTACTTGGAAAGACGTGGCTGCCGGGAAACCTGGGTACCGCGTTGGGACAGTTGGGTTAGTCGAGCGTGGACAGGGCGAGAGAATCCCGGTTACCTGCGGGCATGGTCATGACCGTTGCCTCGATTGCCGAGGTTGAACAGCGAACGGACGACACCGTTCGAGTTGTGTTGCAGTCGAGCGAGTTCGGAAACCTGAGCGTTCGTGGGGCGGCGCCGGTGTTCAAGTTGTTCGTGCCTCGGGAGCCGACGGACGAGATGATGCTCCCCACCTTGGGGTCGGACAAACTCGCGGTTCCCAGTTGGGAGGCCGACCCCCGGCGTCCGATCGGGCGTTCCTACACAGCAATCGATTTCAATCCTGGCGATCGTAGGATCACGTTCGATGCCATAGATCTCGGGAAACCGGATTGGTGGCTCAACCGGACGGGCGTAGGCAGTCGCGTTGGGGTGATCGGATTCAAACACGAACTCGTCCTTGTTCCGGGCGTCACTGACGTCGTTGCAGTCGGCGACAGATCTGCGCGCCCTGCTGTCGGATCCTTGACGAATCTCGCCGAACAAGTCCGAATACACAGTTTCACGGGTCCGTCAGGCGAGCACGGATTCCCTGATATCGAGTGGGTGGACATAGTCGATCGGACCAAGGCGCAGACAGAATCGACAATGTTGTGGATCGGCGGAGAGAAAAGCTGTGTCGCCCGCTTGCGCAACCAATCGATCGAAAACGGCCTACCGCCGTCCCGGATTGTCGCATTGCCGTACTGGTCGGCGGGGCGAACGCGCGACGAGTTCGATCATGCTCTGTACCGGCTGTACCAACGCGCAGCTGCGGACGGAATCGACATTTCCGATCCGGTCGTTGCCGCCGACATCGAACTGCAGTGACGCATGCCCCGTCGCACGGAATTGGCAGGCTCACATCCGCGAGAACGCCGGCAATGGCACGATGGTGGTGTGACTTCAACTCATCAGACCGCAACCGCAACGCTGCACACGAACCGCGGCGACATCAAGATCGCTCTGTTCGGCAACCATGCGCCGAAGACCGTCGAGAACTTCGTCGGCCTCGCCGACGGCTCGAAGGAGTACACCACCGCAAACGCCGCCGGCACCAAGACCGGCCCGTTCTACGACGGTGCCATCTTCCACCGCGTCATCGACGGCTTCATGATCCAGGGTGGCGACCCCACCGGAACCGGCACCGGCGGCCCGGGCTACAAGTTCGGTGACGAGTTCCACCCGGAACTGCAGTTCGACCGCTCCTACCTGCTGGCCATGGCCAACGCAGGCCCGGGAACCAACGGCTCGCAGTTCTTCATCACCACCGGCCCGACGCCGCACCTGAACCGTCGCCACACCATCTTCGGTGAGGTTCTCGACGACGATTCCAAGAAGGTTGTCGACGCTATCTCCTCCACCGCCGTCGATCGTGGCGATCGTCCGGTCGAGCCCGTCGTGATCAACAGCATCACCATCTCCTGAACAGGTAAAACAAGCAGATGACGAACCCCGGTTGGGGCGGCGGTGCGAGTGAGGGCATCCCGCCCCAACCGCGGTGCGTCCGCCATCCAGATCGACCTACCGCACTTTCCTGCAATCGTTGTGGACGACCGGCGTGCCCGGACTGTCTCCGCGAGGCGGCGGTGGGATACCAATGTGTTGACTGTGTAGCTGCCGGTCAGCGTGACGTCCGCCCCGTTCGGGGCGTCGCCGGAAACACCGTGAGCCCCACCCGTGCGGTCCCGGTCGTGACGTACACCTTGATGGGGCTCAACGTCCTGGCGTTCCTCGCCACCTTCGCGCAGTCGCGAAGCATCATGAACAATCAGGTCGGCTCGTCGATCTTCGCGAACTGGGCACTCAATCCGGGGCTCGTCGCCAGCGGTGACTGGTTCCGGCTCATCGGCTCCGGGTTCCTGCACTTCGGCATCTTGCACCTCGCGGTCAACATGTACGCCCTCTACATCCTGGGCCGCGACACCGAAATTGTGATGGGCCGCTCCCGGTACATCGGCATCTACCTGGTTTCGCTTCTCGGCGGTTCCGCCTCGGTGATGGCGTTCCAGCCGGTGTTCTCTTCGCTCACGGCCCTGTCCTGGACTGCTGGGGCGTCGGGAGCGATCTTCGGCATCATGGGCGCACAGGCAGTCCTTCTATTGCGTTTGCGTCGAAGCCCGGTCCCGATCATCTCGGTGATCGCGATCAATGTGATCATCAGCATTTCGCTGCCCGGGATCTCGTTCTGGGGTCACGCGGGAGGTCTGGTGGCAGGTGCCGCAACGGCCGCTGCATTCCTGTACGCCCCGCAGTGGTTGGGCGCCGGTGAGAACCGCGTGAAAGCAGTGCGGATCGGCTGGATCGCTTTTGGTGCCGTCACAGTGGTGACAATCGGAGTCATCGTGCTCCGCGTCGTTCAACTGCGCGAACAGCTGGGAATCAGCTAGCAAGAATCCTAGGGCCCAGCCGTTCTATGGCTCAGCCGCCGATGATGGACTCACAGGCGAACGTGATCTCGAAGCTCGACGTCGCCGTCGGGTTGCCCTTGTCCCGGGCGCCGATTCCCTCGCCCGTCACCACGAAGGTATTGCCGTCCTGCTTGGCACTGGCAGATCCGCCGGGCAGTCCCGGTGCGAATCCGGCGGTGTACGGCAGACCGTTCGATCCACCCTCGCTTCCGGCGATTCCAGCAGTCTGAACCGTGCCGGATTCATCGACGATGGCCGAGACGGTCAACATGCCGTAGGTGGCATTTTCCGCGTCGAGCAGTGTCATAACTGTCGTGCCGCCGTCCTTTGCGCACTTCGTCTCGAATTTGGCGTCGAGTGTCTTCCCGCCGACGGTGGCCGAGGATGTAGCGGACGAGGCGCCGGCAGCGCTCTTGTCGGAGTTGGTCTTGTCGGAGTCGCTGCCGCAGGCGGAGGCGAATAGAGCGACCGCCGCGATGGTGGCAGCGACTGCGGTGGAGGACCGGCGGGTCATCGTGGTCCGAACCAACTTCGTCATGTTCTGTCCTTCAAGTCACGCGGTGCGTCCGCACTTGCTCTGGCTGTTTCGCCGACAACACTAGCCAGTGACTTGGTGCTCGTAGCTCTAAACCCCCAGCTCAGACGGGTTTGTCGCCGTCGACTGTTCAGGGACGTTCGTCGGGCTGCCCGGGATCATCTGCCGGATCTTTGGGAGCAATCGCACATGCAGAGACGGCTTCTATGGAGATCGTCCACATAGGTTGGGCTCGGTCGTGCTTCTACTGTGGCTTGAGTCACTTCGTAGATAGCAACGCTGACCTTTTCCGAGGAGTACCCCTGCAATGACCTCCACCGATAGCACCACCACTGACGGTGGGGTTGCGCCGAGCGAGATCGAAACTCGCGTGGTGAAGAAGGTAGCGCGCCGGCTGATTCCCTTCCTGATCCTGCTCTATTTCGTGAACTATCTGGATCGTACGAACATCGCTTTCGCCAAGCTCACCATGAGCGCCGACCTCGGTATGACCGAGACGATGTTCGGGCTCGCATCCGGTCTCTTCTTCGTCGGCTATCTGTTGTTCGAGGTGCCGAGCAACCTGGCCCTGCACCGCTTCGGCGCCCGGCTGTGGATCGCGCGGATCATGCTCACCTGGGGCATCCTCGCCGCTGCGCTGGCATTCGTGCCCAACGTGGGCAGCCTCTATTTCCTCCGCATTCTGCTGGGAATCGCCGAGGCCGGCTTCTTCCCCGGAGTTCTTCTCTACCTGACCTTCTGGTTCCCGAAGAAGTACCGCGTGCGCCTGATGGGTCTGTTCCTGCTGACGCTTCCGCTCTCGTCGGCGCTCGGTGCCCCGCTTTCGGCGGCCATCATCCAGTACGGCGACGGACTGTTCGGCCTCGCCGGATGGCGCGTGATGTACCTGATCGAGGGTCTGCCCGCCGTGATCTTGGCGTTTGTCGTCTGGTTCTACCTCACCGATCGTCCCGCCGACGCAAAGTGGTTGACCCTCGAGGAGCGCACCTGGCTGATGAAGTCGATGGCCGACGAGGAAAAAGAACTCGGCGACGCCGGTCACCAGTCGGCCGGTAAGACCCTGCGTGATCCCCGCGTCATCGGTTTCGGTCTGGTCTACTTCGGAATCACCTACGGCCTTTACGCTTTGAGCTTCTTCCTGCCCAGCATCGTCGCCGGATTCAAGCAGACGTTCGACACCGATTTCTCGCTCGTCGAGACAGGCCTGATCGTGGCCGTCCCCTACGCGATCGGCGCTGTCGCGATGGTGCTGTGGAGCCGCCATTCCGACAAGACCGGTGAACGAATGTGGCACGTTGCAGCCCCGACGCTCCTGGGCGCGGTATCCATTCCGATTGCGCTGTATCTGGATTCACCGTTCACCGTCATGATCGCGGTCTCGCTCACCGCCGTCGGCGTGCTCTGTGCGCTCCCCGTCTTCTGGTACCTGCCCACCACGTTCCTGACGGGTGCCAGCGCGGCCGCGGGCATCGCCATGATCAACTCGATCGGCAATGCGTCGGGCTTCGGTGCTCCGTACATCACCGGCTGGCTCACCGATGTAACCGGAAATGCCAAGGCAGGACTATGGGTGGTGGGCGCCGTGATGCTCTGTGCCGCAATCCTTGTGGTGGCGCTGGCAAAGCGACCGAGCAAGCCCGCTCAGATCTGACCGAGTTTCCCCGCACTGGCACGCAGCCGGATCAGGAGCGCAAGATCGAGCGCCTGGTCCGGCTGACGCCACTGTGTACCGATCAACCTGTCGATCGACTCGAGCCGTTGGTACAGGGTGTTGGCGTGAATCGCGAGCGCGGCGGCGGTCGCGGAGTGCTTGCAGTTGTGCGACAGGTACGACGCGAGGGTGTCCAATAGCGGAACGCCGCGTCGTTGCTCCTCCTCGAGGAGAGGACCGAGGGAACGCTCTGTCAGGGCTTCCAGTTCTTCGCGGCCGGTGCGGCTGAGGAGAATTCGGTAGATACCGAGTGAACTTGCCGGCTCCACGTGGGAGGCCCGCCCGAGAGTCTCGAGGACGTCGACGGTGTGCTGTGCCTCGACATAGGCTCGCGCCAGAGCTTCCGCTCCCACCGCGGGATCGGCGATTCCGACGGTCGGGTTCTCCGCCGGCTGAACCCACGCCTTCGCAACTGCTGCCGGTGACATTCCGGGAATCAGTGCGATGACTCGTGAACCATGTTCGGCAACAACGGTTCCCGAGGGGAATGTAATTTCCTCGATACTGCGACGCGCACGGTCGACGGCGTCGGCCGGGCGGGCCACCACGACGGTGTACGAGCGGTCAGGATTGAGCCCGGCCAGGCGGAACTGACCGGTGACCTCGGCCGGCGTCGGCGCAGGCCTGGTGATCAGATCGACCAGAAATGCGTCGCGTGCCCGACGGGTAGCTTCCCTGGCCGCCCGTTCGCCTACCAGCGCCAGCGCAATGGCCGGGGCTGACCTTTCGAGTGCCAATCTCATGGCGGCGGTGGGTTCCTGGCGCGAGAATAGGAACAGAACTCCGAGTTGGTCACCGGCACTGCGTACTTCGGTGGCGAACAGGAACTGCTCACCGACGGTGAGCGTCACTTCCTGCTCGCGTCGGTCGGCAGCAAGGATGTCGAAAACCCGAAGAACGCTCTCGCTCACCCGTTGCAGTCCCGGTGGGATCTCGGATGTTCCGGTCACGAAGAACACCGGCGAACCCGTCGACGCCGAGGTTTCCTCCACGAGTTCGCGCACACCGCCGCCGCGCAGGACAACCTGAGTGAGCGAACGATCCCAAGTCAGTGTCTGTTCGAGAAGTGCTGTGCGTTCGGCAAGTTCGGTGTTCGCGGCGTTCACTTCCGCAACCGTCGCGCGATAGCGTTCGAGAGAACGGGCATTCTCGATGGCCACCGAGGCATGGGCTGCGAGTGCGGACAGCAACGCAACTTCCTCGTTGCCGAATCGGCGCTCTTGACGTTTGCACGCGCACAGGGCACCCAGGATCTTGCCGTTCAAGGTCAGCGGCACAGCCAGCAGGCCGCGCATGTTCTCGGCTCGCGCTGCGTCGTCGGCCGGTCCGATATGTGCAAACGAGGGATCGTTTCGGTAGTCGGGAGACCAAGCAGGAGAAGAGTTCTCGACCACGCGACCGATCAGACCTTCGCGGAAGGGAACCGTGAGGCCGAGCAATTGGGAGGTGTACGCACCGCTCGTGACTTCGATGATCAAGATGTCGTCGTGAATGAGAGCAAGGTACGAAAGGTCGACGCCGAGTAGTCGTTTGGCCTGATCCACGATCTCCTGCAGGAGGGCGTGGTGATCGTGCATCGTGGTCAGCAGCGACGCGATGTCGTTGAGTGCCCCGAGTTCGGTGGCGCGCTGTCGGCGCTGAGCCAGGAGACTTCGTAGTTGAAGCGCCGATCGGGCTTCTCGCTCGATTTCGGCAGCGGCCTCGGGGGCTGACCCAGCGGCCAACTGATCGCGGTGTTCGATCAGTTCCTCGGTGGATGCCTCGGCCAGGAGAAGCTGTAGCCAGTTCTCGTGCATCCGCGCTCCCTTGTCAGGCCAACTTGTCAGGCCAACGATGAGTATGGAGAGAATGTCCATACGGTTTCCGGTTTCTCGGAGTAAATCTACATGGGGTGGTGTAGCCGCCGTCACTATCGTGGAGACATGACACTCCTCGAGGCGCTCGGCTCGCAGATCGATGCGGATCGACTGATCACCGACCCCGACATCATGGCGAGCTACATCCACGACGACGCCGAGTGGGCTCCCTACGAGATGCCTGTCGCAGTGGTCCGCCCGCGCACAGCCGAGCAGGTACAGACAGTTGTGCAGGCGTGCATCGCCCACGGTGCGCCCGTCGTCACGCGCGGCGCCGGAACCGGTCTGTCGGGCGGAGCCAATGCAGTCGCCGGCGGCGTCGTGATCGCCTTCGACGCGATGAACGCCATCAAGGAGATCAACACCCTCGAGCGTTTGGCCGTGGTCGAACCCGGAGTGGTCAACGATCACCTCCGCGACGCCTGCGCCGAGCACGGCCTCTGGTATCCACCCGATCCGGCGAGCGCACCCTGGTCGACGATCGGCGGCAACGTCGCGACCAATGCCGGCGGCCTGTGCTGCGTCAAGTACGGCGTCACCAAGGACTACGTGCTGGGCATGCAGGTGGTTACCGGAACCGGTGAGCTGGTTCGGCTCGGGCGTCGAACTGCCAAGGGAGTGGCTGGGTTTGATCTCTCGGCACTCATGGTCGGCTCCGAAGGCACTCTCGGGGTGATCACCGAGGTGACCGTCAAGCTTCGTCCTCAGCGCGATCCCGAGCGCACCATCGTCGGATACTTCGACTCCATCGTTGCTGCGGGCAAGGCCGTCGAAGCCGTCGCGGCAGACGGTCTCACGCCGTCGGCCCTCGAGTTGATCGATCGGCAGTGTCTCCTTGCCGTCGATGCCTGGAAGAACATGGGCCTCTCGGCTGACGCCGAGGTGGTCCTGCTCGGCCGCATCGACACACCTGGCGAGATCGGCGACGCCGAAGCCGAGCGAATGTTGGCCTGCTTCAACCGCTCTGGGGCTACCTGGAGCGCCAGATCCACCGACCAGGAGGAAGCCGACGCCCTGTTCTCCGCCCGGCGTCTGGCATACCCCGCCCTCGAGCGGCTCGGCCCGGTGCTCACCGAGGACATCTGTGTCCCCAAGGCAGCGGTCCCGGAGATGTTGGCACGGATTGAGGCCATTTCGGCCCGGCACGACACGCACATCGCGAACATCGCGCACGCGGGTGACGGCAACCTGCACCCGCTGCTGATCACGCCACACGACGACGAAGCGGCGCGGAAGCGCGCTCAGGCCGCTTTTGCCGAGATCATCGACAACGCCCTCGAGTTGGGCGGAACCGTCACCGGTGAGCACGGCGTCGGCCTACTGAAGATGGGTGGCCTGGAACAGGAACTGTCACCGGCCGTCGTCGCGATGCATCATGCAATCAAGGGCGCACTCGACCCTCACGGAATCATGAACCCGGGCAAGGTGATCTGAAAGGCTGGCTCCGTAACCGAATCGGTTTCCGGAGTTACGCCGTCGAAATGACGAGTTCCTACGCTCGAGTTGAACCGTTTGGCCAACTCGACGTATGGAGTCATGAATGTTCTCTTCCGATTTGACGCTGGCAAGTGTTGTTCCGCGGCGCGTGGAGACGGTCGAGGCCGTCCGGGCGGCAATCGCTCTCGACGGCGCCGCGGTGTTCGGTGGACTGCACACCGAGGACGATGCCATTGCCTTCGCGTCGAAGTTGCTCGGTGAGAAGTGCATTCGCGTCGGCCGCCAGTTCGAGGCGAGTGCCAAGAGTCAGGATGCCGAAGCCGCTGTCGTCGACACGCAACCGGTGGACGAACGCGGCCGCAAGCGCTCGTTCGGTATCTCCGGCGAGCGGATGACTGCCCACAACGACGGTTTCGCGTTCGGCGATTACGCTCCCGATTACCTGTTTCTGTGGTGCAAGCGCCCGGCGTACCCGAGTGGCGGCGACTCGTTTCTCATCGATGCGGTCAAACTGACGCGATTGCTCGCCTTCGATCCCGCAACAGCGGAGCTGGCCGAATTCTGTTGGAGCACAGACATCGACCATTCGGAACCGAACTTCCCGCAGAACACATTTGCGCCGATCGCCCGGACGGTGCCGAGTGGACGCAACCAGGTTCGGTATCACCCATATCTCGCGCCGATCGCCGGTGAATCGGAAGTAGCGCAGTGGCCGCTGGTGAAGCAGTGGAGTGAGGCTGTGATTCACGTGCGAGACAGCGGTCCGATGTTCCGCGCCGAAGCCGGCGAGATGATCTGCATCGACAACTACCGGGTACTGCACGGCCGCGACGGATACACCGACCCCGGCCGTGAGCTGTACTCGATCTGGGGATGGTCGAGCGACGCAGTCGCGGTGCCGCAGCAGGCTCTCGACATCGTGCAGCCGGACCTCGCGGCACTGGCCATGTAACCAGCGCTTATTTCTCGGGCGGCACCAAACCGTGGACGGCGAGCACGTCCAAGACGTCCTCCGGTGACGTGCCGAGATCCCAGCGTCCGAAGATCAACAGCTTCTCCGTGTCGGTGGGACGGTCGACGATGTCGATCTCGAGCATCGGGACGCGTCGACCCAGACGCGGGTAGCGGACGAGACGCACGCGGTCGATCTGTTCGCGGGTGAACTCGTGGCGGGCGCGCAATCGCTGCACCGCGATCGACTTGGTCCCCGCGTCTTCGATCACAGCCAGGCGGGGACGCTGACGCAGGGCGAGTCCGCCCATCACGAACAGCCCGATCACCGCGAGGGCGAGCAGGAAGCGTCCGGCAGGCTCCGTGGGCGCGATTATCGAGGCGATCGCGAGGGCAATTCCGCCGCCGAACATCGCGTAGACAACACCCATCGGAGTGGCCCACGAGATCACCTCCGTGACGTTGTCACGAGGCTGTGGATGAAATTCATCCTCGAGCATGTGGATAACTTCCTAGGTTGTCCACAGGAGTTATCCACAATGGGGATGAATGACACCCATGTAATTGAATGACGGTCACGATCCGGGTCGAATCAGATACTCGCTGGTCAGCGCCATCTCATGGTCATGACAAGGCCGACAACCATGAAACCGAAGCCGACGAGGAAGTTATAGTTTCCCAAGTCGTTCATCCACGTGATCGAATCCGCGGCCAAGTAGTACACAATCAGCCACGCCAGGCCGACAAGCATGAATCCGAGCATCACCGACACGTACAACGTGCTCGACGGACCCATCTTCACCTTCACCGGAGTGCGGTTTGCCGGGTTGACTGTGTAGTCGTTCTTCTTACGGACCTTCGACTTGGGCATGACGTCCTCGCTCTACGGTGTGACCTGCATGTGTTACCTACACGCTAACGTAGCTGTGTCCAGTTGGTCACCGGCCGACCTGCACAATCCGGGAGGAGCCACGTGTCTTCGGGTGAATCTTCACGAACCGTCTGGCACATCGGTGTACTTGCCGTCTGCCTGGTAGCCGGTCTGATGGTCGCCACGGCGCAACGATCCGCCGAGGAAAACCAGCTCCAGGTCACCGAAAGCACCAGGCTCTCCGATCTGGTCCGCAGCGCCCAGGCCAATGCCGAAAAAGTTTCGGCCGACCGGGACGAACTTGCCGCTCAGCTCGATTCGCTGCAGCAAGACGCCGCTCGGTCCGACGCCGGAGTGGCCGCCGCGCTCGGTGACATCAAGAACATCTCCGCCGACGCGGGACTGACGGAGATGACCGGCCCGGGTGTTGTCGTCACCATGACGGACGCCCCGCGCAACGCCGACGGCAAGTATCCGGTCGACGCCACCCCGGACGACCTCGTCGTGCATCAGCAGGACGTCCAGAGCGTGTTGAACGCACTGTGGGCCGGCGGGGCCGAAGCGGTGGGCATGCAGGACCAACGGATCATCAGTACGTCGGCGCCGCGGTGCATCGGAAACACTCTTCTTCTGCACGGCCGTACATACAGCCCGCCGTATGTGATGAGCGCGATCGGCGACGTTGCGCGCCTCGAGGCGGCACTCGCTGCCGAACCGGGCATTCGGATCTACAAGCAGTACGCGACCCGCTTCGGCCTCGGGTACACGCAGGCAACGCCGTCGCAGATCACGGTCCCCGCCTATACCGGCGGATAGCACAGGCGTTTACCCTGCTCTCATGAGGATTCTCGTCGTCGACAACTACGACAGCTTTGTGTTCAACCTGGTGCAGTACCTCGGCCAGCTCGGAACCGAAGCCGTGGTCTGGCGCAACGACGATCCACAACTGACGGCAGACCTCGAGGGTGCAGTAGCGCAGTTCGACGGCATTCTCCTGAGCCCGGGCCCCGGAACTCCGCAGCGCGCGGGAGCGACGATGGATCTGGTGAAGGTCTGCGCCGACACCAAGACCCCGCTGCTTGGCGTCTGCCTCGGACATCAGGCGATCGGTGCGGCTTTCGGCGGAACCGTCGACCGCGCGCCCGAACTGCTTCACGGCAAGACGAGTCTGGTTCACCACAAGGACGTCGGCGTCCTGGCCGGACTGCCCGATCCGTTCACCGCTACCCGCTACCACTCGCTGACGGTTCTCGAGGACACCATTCCCGAGGAACTCGAGGTGACCGCCCACACCGAGAGCGGCGTCGTGATGGCGATGCGCCACCGCGAACTGCCGATTCACGGCGTCCAGTTCCACCCCGAGTCCGTACTCACCCAGGGTGGACACCGGATGCTCGCGAACTGGCTCGCAGTCTGCGGTGAGGCGCCGCCGGAAGGGCTCGTCGCAGCCCTCGAGGCCGAGGTCGCGTCGGCGCTCGGCGGTGCATTGCCCGCAATTCTCTGACACCTGTCCACAAAAAAGTGCCTCCCGGAAATCTCCGGGAGGCACTTTTTCACTTTGCTAGCGGCCGGGGATTCCGAGCGCTCCGACGCTGACGGTGATGACTGCGTCCTTGGAGATCTCCGAGCCCGGAGGCTGCGTCTGCGAGACGATCTTGCCCACCATTTCCGGGGTGAGCGTCGTGCTCTGGTTCTGCACCAGCTGCGATGCAGTTCCCGCCCAGCCGGCTGCGCGAAGCGTGCTCAACGCCTCCGACACCGTCTTGTTGGTCAGATCAGGCATCGCGACCTGGTTGCCGTTGGACACTCGTAGCGTCACGGTCGAACCCTTGGTGGCCGAAGTACCGCCGGTCGGGTCGGTCGAAACAACCTGTCCCTTGGGCAGTCCCGAATCGATCTCCGTGATCTGGACGACGAACCCGGCACCTTCGATGTTGGGCCTCGCCACCTCTTCACGCTGACCGGTGACATCCGGGACACGAACCTGCTCCGGTCCGGTGCCGACGGTGATCGAGACCGCGGAATCGAGAACAACCGACACTCCGACGGCCGGGTCCTGATTGACGATCTTGTCGACCTCGGCGACGGTCGATGCCGCCTTGCCGATGGTCGGATCAAGTCGGAGTCCGACGGAGTTGAGCTTCTTCTCCGCGTCGTCCTGGCTCAGCCCGGTCAGGCGTGGGATCGCGACCTGCTCGGGTCCGGTGGACACGTCGATGGTGACGGTGCTGCCCTTCTCGATACGCACCCCGGCAACCGGACGCGTCGTGATGACGTTTCCGGCGGCGATCACCTTGTCCGTCTTCTGCTGACGCTCCACCTGGAATCCGGCGTTGGTCAGCGTCGCCTCGGCGACGTCGGCGGGCTGGTTGGTCAGGTCACCCGGAACGGTCACCATCTCGACCTTCGGCGAGTTCACCCGAATGAGAAAGAACGTCACCAGACCGATCACCAGAAGCGCCGCGATGCCCATCAGGGCGTAGCGTCCGCCCTTCTTCTTGGCAGGCGGCTCGGCGGCGCGAGTTGTCCTCGCAGCAACCGGCTCGACCGGATCGGGAGCAGTGCGGTAGTTCCCGGTGTCGGAGCCGACGGCGCCGAGGATGGTGGTGCGGTCCTCGTCGTTCATCACCATCGGCGCACTCGGACGCTGACCGCCCAGGACACGCACCAAGTCGCTGCGCATGTCGCCGGCGCTCTGGTAGCGGTTGGCCGGGTTCTTGCTCATCGCCTTGAGAATGATCGAATCCAGCTCGCGTGGAATGTCGGGATTGATCTCCGACGGCGTCTGCGGATCTTCACGAACATGCTGGTACGCCACGGCGACCGGTGAATCACCCTTGAAGGGCGGCTCGCCCGTCAGAATCTCGAACAGCACACAACCGAGCGAGTACACGTCCGAACGCGCGTCCACCTGCTCACCTCGCGCCTGCTCCGGCGAGAGGTACTGAGCGGTGCCGATCACGGCGGCCGTCTGCGTCATCGGGCTCGACGCGTCGGAAATGGCACGGGCGATACCGAAGTCCATCACCTTCACGGCGCCGGCACGGTTGATCATGATGTTGGCGGGCTTGACGTCGCGGTGCACGATGCCGTTGCGGTGGCTGAAGTCCAAAGCGGCACAGACGTCCGCGATCACTTCCATCGCCTTGCGCGGAGCCATCGGCCCGGTGCTGCGCACGATGTCACGCAACGTGTCGCCGTCGACGTACTCCATGACGATGTACGGCAGCGGCCCGGCGTCGGTCTCGGCTTCACCGGTGTCGTAGACGGCCACGATCGCCGGATGGTTCAGCGCGGCAGCGTTCTGCGCCTCACGACGGAACCGCAAGTAGAACGTGGGATCGCGCGCGAGGTCTGCACGCAGCACCTTGATCGCGACGTCGCGGCTGAGTCGGAGGTCGCGCGCCAGGTGAACCTCGGACATTCCGCCGAAGCCGAGAATCTCACCCAGCTCGTAGCGGGAGGAGAGATTGCGGGGTGTCGTCATTGGTCTTGTCCTAGCGGTTCTTCAGCGTCTCCGGGATCCGCCAACGGCTCAGTGGTCGTTGTGGTCGTCGTTGTCGTCGTGGTGGTGGTTGTGGTCGTCGGAGTGGTTGTTGTCGTGGTCGGCGTTGTCGTGGTGGTTGTCGGCTCGGTGGTCGTTGTCGTCGGCCGAGTCGTGGTGGTTGTCGGCTCGGTGGTGGTCGTCGTCGGCCGAGTCGTCGTAGTGGTGGGCTTGGTCGTCGTCGTGGTCGGCAACGTCGTGGACGTGACGACGGGCGGCGTCGGGTCGCTCGGACCGTCGGTTGCGATCCAGACTCCGCCGATGATCAACGCCAACAGGATCAATCCGCCGCCGGCCCACGCCACGGCCTTCTGCCCACTGGTCAGTCCGCCGGCTGCCGCGTCGTCCGCAGCAGCGGCGCCCGTCACCGGGCCCGCGTACGTCGGCGGCATGACCTGCGTGGCACCCGTTGCCGGCAACGCGCTCGCGGCACCGGTGGCGAGCAGACCGGGCGGCGGTGGACGCCTTCTTGCCCGAACGGCTGCAACGGCGTCGGCGAACTCGCCGCCACTGGCGTAGCGGCCGGCCGGATCCTTGGTCAACGTGATGTCGATGAGCTCGCGGATGTTCGGCGGCAGGTCGGCCGGCATCGGCGCCGGGGTTTCCTGCACGTGCTTCATCGCGACGGTCAGCGCGCCGTCACCGGTGAACGGGCGTCGACCCGAAAGTGCTTCGTATCCGACGATTCCCAGCGAGTACACGTCGCTCGCCGCGGTCGCGTCCTGACCGAGGGCCTGCTCGGGCGCGATGTACTGGGCGGTGCCCATCACCATTCCCGTGCGCGTGACAGGAGAGTTCTCGACGGCCTTGGCGATGCCGAAGTCCGTGATCTTCACCTGGCCAGTAGGCGTGATGAGGATATTGCCCGGCTTCACGTCGCGGTGCACGACACCGGCGTCGTGTGCGACCTGCAGGGCGCGGCCGGTCTGCTCGAGCATGTCGAGGGCATGCGGAACCGCCAGGCGGCCGACGCGTGCCAGGACGGCGTTGAGCGGTTCACCGTTGACGAGTTCCATCACCAGGTACGCCGTGGAATCACCCGAGCTGTCACGGGTCTCGCCGTAGTCGTAGATTCCGGCGATACCGGGATGGTTGAGCTGCGCGGTGGTGCGGGCCTCGAAGCGGAAGCGCTCCAAGAACTCCGGATCGGAAGAGAACTCGGACTTGAGTACCTTGACGGCGACGCGACGGTTGAGCCGGGAGTCGGTGGCTTCCCACACCTGACCCATCCCACCGGTGGCGATGAGACGGATCAATCGGTAACGATCGGCGATCAAAGCGCCGTTGTTCAACGCCACGGTTCAGCCCCCTTGGATTCCGGCTGCGATGACTGCACGACCGATCGGCGCAGCAACCGAGCCACCGGTAGCGGCGAGTCCGCGGTCACCACCGTTCTCGACGATGACGGCCACGGCGACCGTCGGATTCTGCGCCGGTGCAAAAGCGATGTACCAGGCGTGCGGCGGAGTTTCCCGCGGGTTCACGCCGTGCTCGGCGGTACCGGTCTTGGACGCGATCTGAACTCCGGGGATCTTGCCGTCGCCGCCGGTGAAGTTCTCCGAGCCGATCATCAGATCAGTCAGCGTTGCGGCCACTGCCGGCGAGATCGCCTGACCCATCGACACCGGTGACGGCGTACTGAGATCGGTCAGATCGGGTGCCTGCAACTGGGAGATCAGGTTGGGCTGCATCCGCACACCGCCGTTGGCGACGGTCGCGGCGATCACTGCATTCTCGAGCGGGGTCACCGCGACGTCGCGCTGGCCGATGCTGGTCTGGCCGAGAGCCGCGTCGTCGGAGATGTCGCCGACGGTGCTGTCTGCAACCGGCAGCGGGATCGCGGGAGTGTTGGGTCCGATGCCGAAGGCGCTGGCCTCGTCCTTGATGGCGTCGGCGCCGTCCTTGATGCCCAGTTCGACGAACGCCGTGTTGCACGAGCGCGCGAACGCGTCGCGCAACGACGCCGTCGGGTTGGGGCCGCACGTGCTGCCGTTGTAGTTCTCGAGGGTCGTGCTGGTGCCGGGCAGCGTGATCTGCGGCGCCGCGGTCAGCTGGTCGTCCGGGGTCGCGCCGTTGCCCAGAGCTGCGGCCGTGGTGAGCACCTTGAAGGTCGAGCCGGGCGGGTAGGTCTGCGAGATCGCGCGGTTGACCAGCGGATCGTTGGGGTCCGCGTTGAGCTCGTCCCACGCCTTCGTGGTTTCGGCGCCGTCGTGGCTGGCAAGCAGATTCGGGTCGTAGCTCGGTGTGCTGACCATCGTCAGGATGCGTCCGGTGCTCGGCTCGATCGCGACGACGGAACCGGTGTAACCCTTGGTGGTCAGCTGGTCGTAGGCCACCTGCTGCATGGCCGGATTGAGCGTCGTGACGACGTTGCCGCCGCGCGGATCGCGTCCGGACACCAGGTCGAAGAAGCGCTGACTGAACAGCCGGTTGTCCGAGCCGTTGAGAATCGGATCCTCGGTGCGCTCGAGACCGGCGCTGCCGTACTGCATCGAGTAGAAGCCCGTGACCGGGGCGTACGGGTACGGATTCGGATACTCGCGCAGGTACTTGTACCGGTCGTCGGTGGCGCGGGAGGCGGCAAGCACCTGACCGGAAGCCGAGATCTGACCTCGCTGGCGTGAGTACTCGTCGAGCAGCACCCGCGAGTTGCGCGGGTCGGCTCGCAGGTCGTCAGCTTTGATGACCTGTACGTACGTGGCGTTGGCGAGGAGCGCGACAACCATCACCATGACGGCCATCGCGACGCGGCGCAGTGGAGTGTTCATACGCGCGGCATCATCTCGGTATTGGCGTCAGCGATTGGGGGCGGACCTTTCTTCTTCGTCACTACCGGCGCACGAGCCGCGTCCGAGATCCGGACGAGGATGGCCAGCAGTAGGTAGTTCGCGAGCAGCGACGAGCCGCCGTACGACATGAACGGTGTAGTCAGACCCGTCAGCGGGATCAGCTTGGTGACGCCGCCGACGACGACAAAAATCTGGATCGCGATCGTGAACGACAGACCGGCGGCGAGCAGTTTGCCGAAGCTGTCGCGCACTGCCAACGCCGTACGCAGGCCGCGCACGATGAGAAGCAGGAACAGCATCAGCACAGCGGCCAGGCCGATCAAGCCGAGCTCTTCGCCGATGGTCGCGATGATGAAGTCCGTCTTCGCGAACGGAACCTGGTTGGGCCGGCCACTGCCCAGACCTGTTCCGGCGATACCACCGGTGGCCAGACCGAAGAGCGATTGCGAGATCTGATACCCGGTATTGGCGTAGTCGCCGAGCGGGTCCAGCCAGGTGTCGACGCGAACGCGCACGTGTCCGAACATCTTGTAGGCGAAGAAGAATCCGATGGCGAGCAGTCCGCCGCCGATCACCAGCCAGCCCACACGCTCGGTCGCGATGTAGAGCATCACCAGCACGGTGCTGAAGAGCAGCAGCGACGTACCGAGGTCGGTTTCGAAGACGAGCACGCCCACCGAGACGATCCAGGCGAGCAGGATCGGGCCGAGGTCGCGGGCACGCGGAAAGTCCATGCCCAGGAAGTGTTTACCGGCCGAGGTGAACAGGTCGCGCTTCGCGACGAGCACCGACGCGAAGAAGATGATGAGCAGGATCTTCGCGAACTCACCTGGCTGAATGCTGAATCCGGGCAGGCGAATCCAGATCTTCGCGCCGTTCACGCTCGAGAACTTCGCCGGCAGGATCGCAGGAATCGCCAGGAACACCAGACCTGCGAGGCCGAGCGTGTAGCTGAACCGCGCCATCAGGCGGTAGTCCTTCAAGAACACGAGCAGCAGCACGAAACCGGTGATCGCCAATGCAGTCCACATGACCTGCTGGTTCGCATCCGGTGACGGTGCCTCGACGCCGTTGTAGAGCGCTGTCTGTTCGTCGGCGAGGTCGAGTCGGTGGATGAGCACCAATCCCAGGCCATTGAGCAGGGCGACGATCGGCAGTAGCAGCGGATCGGCGTACGGCGCATACCGCCGAATTGCCAAGTGCGCGATCAGGAACAGGCCCGTGTACGCAAGCGCGTACTTGGCCAGATCGAGAGTGATCTTCTGTTCCTGGCTCGCCTCGACGAGCAGAAGCGAGACCGTCGTGATGATGACGGCAAAGCCCAGGAGCAGCAGCTCCATGTTTCGACGGGTCGACTGGACCGGCGCCGGGGCAAAACCTCCGGGCGGACTCGGAAAAGCCGTCCCCGCAGCTGCGTTGGACGACATCAGTTGACCGTCCTGCAAGTCTGACCGGGAACTTCGGTCGGCGTAGGCGTAGTCGTGGGTGCCGCCGTCGTCGGCGCAGCAGGCTCCGCGGGCGGTGCGGGGGGCGGCGTGGTCTCCGGTGCCGGCGGGGGAGTGGGCGTGGCCGTCGTCGTCGGAACCGGCTCACAACGAGGCAGCAGATCGCCGCCGATGAGACGGATCATCTGGCTCTGCGCATCTTCACGCTTGCCGGACGGCAGCCCGGCGCGCACCTGTTCCTGCGCCGACGGCTGCAGATCCGTCACTTCGAGGATGTTGCAGTTGCTGGGAATCGCGTCGGGGGAGACGAGGGTCAGGACGTCGTCGTCGCCGACGCAGCCCACCAGATCCGCGTCTTGCAGCGAGTATCCGAGCACCGAACCGGGGATTCCGCGCAACACCGTCACGCGGCCGTTGTCTTCGCCGACGTAGTAGTTGTTGCGGATGACGGCGCGGCCGATCACGGCGCCGACGCCGACCAGCGCGATCAGCACCACGGCGAGGACCACCCACCACAACCGGTTCCGCTTCTTCTTCGGTTCCGGTTCGGGTTGGGAGACAACTCGCTTGGGCGTCGCGCGCGGCGGACGCATGGCGGCGGCGCGGCCGGCTGCGGTGTTGGGGGGAGGGGAGTCCTCTTCCTCTTCCGTCGACGCGGCGCCCGCAACGATGGGATGCGACTGGCCGTAGTCGAGGTCGATGACATCGGCGACGACGACGGTGACATTGTCGGGACCGCCGCTGCGCAGCGCCAATTCGATGAGACGGTCGGCGCACTGCTCCTGCGAGCCTTCGCGCATCGTGTTCTCGATGGTCTCGTCGCTGACCACGTCGGAGAGGCCGTCGGAGCAGAGCAGGTAACGATCGCCGGCACGGGCTTCGCGCACGGTGAGCGTCGGCTCGATCTCGTTGCCGGTCAACGCCCGCATGATCAGGGATCGCTGCGGATGAGTGTGTGCCTGTTCGGCGGTGATCCTGCCCTCGTCGACCAGCGACTGCACGAACGTGTCGTCGCGGGTGATCTGCGTCAGGTGGTCGTCGCGCAGCAGGTAGGCGCGCGAGTCGCCGATGTGCACGAGACCGAGCTTGCTGCCGGAGAAGAGGATCGCGGTGAGCGTGGTGCCCATGCCGTCGAGTTCGGGTTCTTCCTCGACGTGATCGGCGATGGAATCGTTGCCCTCACGGGTGGCTGCCTCGAGCTTGCCGAGCAGATCCTCGCCGGGCTCGTCGTCGTCGAGATGCGCCAGAGCGGCAATCATCAGCTGCGACGCGACCTCACCGGCCGCGTGTCCGCCCATACCGTCGGCCAAGGCCAGCAGACGGGCACCGGCGTACACGGAATCTTCGTTGTTGGAGCGCACGAGACCGCGGTCGCTGCGCGCCGCGTAGCGGAGAACAAGGGTCACGGGCGTAGCTCGATTACCGTCTTGCCGACGCGAACTGGAGTGCCCAGCGGCACGCGCACCGCAGTGGTGACCTTGGCGCGGTCCAGATAGGTGCCGTTGGTCGAACCGAGATCCTCGACGTACCAGTCGGCGCCACGCTGCGAGAGCCGCGCATGGCGCGTCGACGCGTAATCGTCGGTGAGAACGAGCGTCGAATCATCGGCGCGGCCGATCATGACTGGCTGTGAGCCCAGGGTGATGCGGGTACCGGCGAGGGCGCCCTGCGTGACCACCAGATACCGAGGCACCTTCGCCTTGCCCAGCGAGGGCAGGACCTTTCCGGCGCGGGTGTACCGCGGCGGAACCCTGACCCCGGAGCCGGCATAGATGTCGGAGCGGAGAGTGCGGAGGACTGCCCAGACGAACAGCCACAGTAGGAGCAGGAAGCCCGCCCGTGTGAGTTGCAGAATCAGGCCCTGCACGGCTGTCCACCTCCTTCTATGGCTCGAGCCCCGCCGCAGCGGGGTTCGAGCATTGTCGACTGGCAGCATCATAGGGGGCTCTGGGCCCCGAAGATCACGATACTGACAGCCGCGTGACGGCGGCGCGCCGACGGACCGCCGAATGTTCGATTGTTATCGGAAAAATCCTGGCGTCCGTTTCTCAGCTCAGAGAATGCGAACCAGAATCTCCGAGTGACCTGCACGAATGATGTCGCCGTCTGCCAGCTGCCAGTCCTGGACCGGTGCTCCGTTGACGGTGGTGCCGTTCGTGGATCCCAAATCGGACAGCATCGCGGTGCGGCCGTCCCAACGGATGTCGATGTGGCGACGTGAGACGCCGGTGTCCGGGAGGCGGAACTGAGCTTCCTGGCCGCGGCCGATGACATTGCTGCCGTCGCGAAGCTGGAAGTGGCGTCCGCTGCCGTCCTCGAGCTGCAGGGTTGCCGTCAGGCTCTGGGCCGTCGGTGCGTAACCGCCCTGCGGCTGGGCGTAGCCCTGCTGCGGGTAGGCCTGCGTCTGCTCGAAGTTGCCGCCCTGCTCGTAGCCGGCCTGCTCGTACGGCTGCTGTGTGTACGCCTGCTGGTCGTAACCGCCCTGCTGGTAGCTCTGCTGGTCGTAACCCGGCTGATCGTAGGACTGGCCGTTGTACGGCTGCTGGTAACCCTGCTGGTCGTAGCCGCCTTGCTGGTAGCCCTGCTGGTCGTACCCACCCTGGTACGCCTGCTGGCCGTAGCCCTGCTGGTCGTACGGCTGCTGCTGGTACCCCTGCTGGTCGTAACCGCCGCCCTGCTGGTCATAGCTCTGCTGGTCGTAACCGGCCTGCTCGTACGGCTGCTGCTGGTTCGGGTACGCCTGCTGGTCGTAGCCACCCTGCTGCTGGTTGTAGCCCTGCTGGTCGTCGCCCGTGCGGTAACCGTCGCCGCGGTCGTAACCGTTCTGGTACGGCGCTTCCTGGCCCTGCGGAGCGGCGTAACCGCCGTCGTCGTGGGAGTACCCGTTCCGTGCCGGCTGCTGCGGTTCGGGCTGGCGACCCGCCGGTTCGCGGCTTGGTTCGTAGCCTGAGTTCTGCGTCATGGGGCCGGCTCCTGGTTGTGACGGGACTGGATTGGAAACAGGGGGAACAATCGGTGCGGGTCGCTGAGGCGGCCGTTGTGGAGGCCGCGACGAAACCTGCGGAACATGCGACGGCGGGGATGCCTGCTCAGCGTCACCATCCGGGTCGACGGTTCCGCGGGTGCGGAACTGACCGGTGTGGAGCGTAGGCGAAGGCTCGAAAGTGACCGAGATGTCGCCGTACGTCTGCCAACCCTGATCGCGGATGAAATCCTGCAGGTGTCGGCTGAAAGCTTTGGTAGTCAGTTCGCGATCGGCTGCCAATTCTTCGTGATCGGAGTTGTTGATGGTGATCACGTAGTTGTTGGGGGCGAGAAGGATTCCGCCGCCGAGGTGCTCGACGCGGTCACGTGCCTCCTGCTGGAGCGCCGCCTCTACTTCCTGCGGCACAACACCACCACCGAAGACCCGCGCGAATGCGTCGCCGACAGCTCCTTGGAGCTTTCGTTCGAAACGCTGCACGATGCCCATCGGGCCCTCCTCTCGCCTCGCATCTACGACAGCAAAATGCTCGGCAAGTAGCGCCGGCACCGCCTTGTCGCGTGTCGTCCAAACTGCTGTACAGGTTCCACGGTACTGTCAAATGACGCTTCGGCAGTACCTGGCCGCTGTTTCAGCATGGTATCGGTTCTGGGCTTTCGGGTGCTCGGTGTTCATCGATTCGTGCCCTGAGCTGCACGAATAGAACTTTCAAAGTTTGTCGTGATAATGTTTCGGCGTTGCTCGGGCGAGTGGCGGAATGGCAGACGCGCTGGCTTCAGGTGCCAGTGTCCTTCGGGACGTGGGGGTTCAAGTCCCCCTTCGCCCACCACAAGACGAGGCCCTAACTCCTTTGAGTTGGGGCCTCGTTTTTTTGTTGTCGGCTAACTGGCCGCAGCCTGAATGAAGCTCAGAACGAAGTCCAATGCGGTGCCCGCAAACGGGTCGCCGACTGGTTGAGGGGCCGCGGCGGGCGCAGTGATCTGAGGGGTCATCATCCCTGGCGGCAGTGTGCCGGGCGGGAGATTGATGATGGCGTTGATGTCGTAGATGGTGTTGCCGGGACCGTTGGTCACCGCGAAAGAGATACTGCCGAAGTCGACGACCGGAGTGTCGGCTGATGCAGTACCCACTGCACTGCCGAAGGTGATCGCGGCAGCGAGCGCGCCAACGCCGAAGGCGGCGGTGGTTCGGGACAAACGAGTAGGCGTTTCGAGTCCATTCACAGATGTGCTCCCTTTCGTGGTGACAGCATCCGTGCGTGGACGCCGAGCAGCCAGGAGATTGCAACTACTGCCGAGGAAGATAACGGACATTCACCCCATGGCGGAGTGGTTCGGCACGAAGTGCTTCGTCGTTCCCAGCAGTCAGAGACTTGGGACTTGCCCGGGTGACTGCCCAGGAGATTCTTGTCGTCTTGGTTGAACGTCTGTTGGCCGACGAACCCTCAGTAACGGGTAAAACGTGACGTTCTCGCTCGACGCTGACCCTTTTCGTATGTACGTATATCCGTAGATGCGGACATACACGGAAAGCTAAATGGGGGTCCCACAAGGAGGCAACCCGGCGAAGCTCCAGACCGGGAACCTTTGGAAGGAAAAACCCGATCATGAACGACTTTAGCCTCCGGGCTGCCCGTATCCAGCTAGGCGCATTGCTCGCCGCACTCGCACTCGCGATCGTCATTGCACTCGGCATCACCACCGGCGCATTCGTACTTTCCTTCGCCGTACAACGCGACCTTGCAAGGCAAGCGCTGATCCCCGAACACCTGACCTGGATTTTCCCGGCGATCGTCGACAGTGCAATCCTCGGCGCGACCATCGCCATCGCCATCGTCATCATCAGCAAGCTCAACATGAACAAACGCGACAGAGGCTTCTACATAGCGCTTGCAGTCAGCGTTGTCGTGATCAGCATCCTCGGAAACGCGTACCACGCCTATCACGCAGCAATCGCCGCACGGCAGTTCATCGTCGGTGGGGGAGACCTCGGGTTCAGTCCCCTCGCGAGTACAGCACCGCCCTCGACGTCGAGGCTCAACTCCTGTGCTCGCTGCTCTGGGCGCCGGCTGAGAGCGCGAAACGTGCCGTCGCAGCTCTGACCAGCGCAGACTTCTACCGGCCCGTGAACGCGGCACTGTTCACCGCCATCGAGGAGCTAGTCACTTCCGGCAAACCGCACAACAGTGCCCATGTCTTCGCCACCTTGCAGCAGGAAGGACGCACCAGCGGGCACCTCGGGAAACAACTCACCAAAGCACTCACCGACATCAGCACCATCGGCGTCCCGTCCGCTGAACTCGAGCACAAGATTGCCGCAGTCCTCATCCAGGCCTACCGGCGCGGATTCCGCGAAGCAGCACGATCCCTCGCCCAAGCCGCCGAAGAACTCCCCGAAGACCAACTGTTCGAACACCTGCTCAGCATCGGCCGCGAACGCCGCGCAGCCTCCCAACGCCTCGCAGCCATCCGCGAAGGCCGCCCATGACTAACAAACCGAGAGTGTTGAAACACAGCATCTTCGGAGTCCTCGCGCTCGCCGTCGCAGCCCTGGACTTCACCATCGGCACCAAACACATGATCACCGCCGGAATCATCGCCCTCGCCGCCTCCGTCTACAGCTTCACCAAAGCCGCCAGCCTCCGAAAAGCCCCAAACGACAAAGGGAATCGACCATGACGACCGAAAAAGACACCAGCAAACCCGGCTGGAAAGCGCACACCGTCGTCGCGCTGATCAGCCTCGCCGTAGGCATCATCTTCCTCACCGGCGGAACAACCATTTCACTCATCGCCGGAACAAGCCTCCTCGGGCTTGCCGTCTACCACTACGTCGTAGCCCTACGCCTCCGCCGAGAACTCAAGACACCCGCCGAAGAGGAGGGTTGAACGTGAGCGACGACGAACACGATGCCTGGCAACTGCACCACCACGGAGCCAGCTGGGACGACATCGGCACCGAAATGGGATGCAGCCCCACCACCGCGCAAACCCTCGCAACCGCCTACGAGAAACGCACCGACAACGCCGCCGCACAAACCCAAAACACTCTGTTCTGAAAACCCGTCCGTAGGTCCGTGTCGGAGCTACCAGGCACAATCGCCGGAAACGACAGAAAGGAACGCCATGAACAACGAGATCACGAATGGCGGAATTGGCAGCGAACCCGATCGACGGACACTTCGACTTCGCGCACCTGCAAGCAATCCACCGACACCTACTCGGCGACCTGTACGAATGGGCCGGTGAAATCCGCACCATCGACACCGCGCCAGGCGATCTCGGCATCCTCCACGACCCACCCGCCGCCATCCCAGGCGAACTCGACCGAGTGTTCACCGACATCAACAGCGGCGTCTACGTCAACCACCACAGCCACGAAGCGTTCGTCCAGGACCTCGCCGGACACTGGGGAGATCTCACCAGTGTCCACCCGTTCGTCGACGGAAACTCCCGCACCCAAAGGGTTTTCTTCGACCAACTCGCACGCGACGTCGGATGGGCAATCGAATGGCGCGAACTCAGCGCCGACGCCGTCCAAGCCGCCCGCAACTTCGCCTACATCGACGGCGGAACCATCCTCGCCGACGTCCTACGACCCGCGATCAAACCTGTCACCGAAGTGCCCATGGACTCCATCGCCACCGCACCCCGCGAGAACGTCATGACGTTCCCCGAGCACTGGCAGGCGATGATCGAGCACCACGACACCATGCCCGAACAGACCTATACCTGGGCGAGCCAGATCAAACCCGAAGCACCACAACATGACCCACAGACGACCGAGATCCGGCCAGCCCCCAAGCCGGCCGCTCCGGAACCGGAACTAGCCGACCTCGACACCACCAAGTTTCACACCCACTGGAGCCCCGAGGTCGACCACCAACTCATGAACAGCCGCACCATCCCACAACACAGCAGCAGACCAGAAGGACCGAGACTGTGAGCATCATCGGATACGCCCGCGTCTCCACCCTCGAACAAAACCCCGAACTGCAAGAACACGCACTCCGCCAAGCCGGAGCGATCCGCATCTTCACCGACTACGAATCCGGCTCCAAAACGCAGCGCCCCCAGCTCACCGAATGCCTGAACTACCTACGTGACCACGACGGTGATGTCCTCGTCGTCTGGAAACTCGACAGGCTCGGACGATCCGTCCGCCACGTCATCGACACCGTTCACAACCTCGGTGAGCGCGGCATCGCATTCCGTTCCCTCACAGAAGGATTCGATACCACCACCGCAGGCGGCGAATTTCTCTTCCACATCATGGCAGCCCTTGCCCAAATGGAACGCCGCATGATCGTCGAACGTACCCACGCCGGCCTCGAAGCCGCCCGACGTCAAGGTCGACGCGGCGGCCGGCCGACTGTCATGACCCCGGAACGCACTGAACTCGCCCGTGCACTGCGCGAGCAAGGGAGGAGTCTTGACTCCATCGCTTCGACACTGGGCGTCGGTCGGTCCTCTGTCGGCCGTGCACTCCTGACGGCCATCCAATAGCTCGATCTTTTTCGGAAGACGGTAGTTCAGTTGTGAATCTTGTTGCAGTCTCTACGAATACCGATGGTACCGGTTGGCTCGGTGAGTGTCCTCTCGGAGGTTGAGGGGCTCGATCACGGTGGACTGACCGAGACTGATACCGACCGAAGCTCCTCAACAGTTTGTGGGCCACCGACTGCACCCGCCAGTGAGCCTAATCATGAAGGCTACGCGTTCGTCTCCGTCTCGTTGGAACGGAGACACGGAGACTTTAGCGCTGAACCGCGATGTAATTCGCTGTTGGAAGGGTGCTCCGCGAGGCTGGAGGAGGACTTCGGGACGGGGAGCCGTCCGGAGTCGAGGAAGATGATGCGACGTTCGATGTCGACGTGTGATTGCAGAATCGTCCGCAGAACCGTCCGAGGAGGGTGAAGCCGACAGCTGTTTGTACTCCGTGTAGCCACTACAGGTGTGGGGAGGCGCAGACCGGCGATCTTGGCTACGTAGGTGCGTCTGGTCGGTAGTGGGTCCGCATGGATGTGGCGTTGCGGCGTTTCCCCATACCGTTGAAGGTCTGTGGTCGGGGCGGGTTTGCGTTGGTGGTGTGTGGGATACCTCTGGGTTGCGGTATCGGGAGCACTCGAAAAGGATTTCGGGGCGCCGCGCAGACGACCTGCCTTCCGGCTGTCCGCTCGCCGGGGGTGGGTCAGCCCCGAAATGGGGCATCCTGGTACGGGCAGTGCCGGGATGCGCATCGGGTTCGCTGGCGTCGGCGCTCACACCTCGGCGCCGGCGAACCACCCTTTGGTTCGGGTTGCTGGTGCGGCGGGACCGCGGCGTCGTGGTGGGGTTTGGTGGTGGTGTGTTCGGGCATTCGTGAGTTGTTGACAAGTGGAGATCGGGGTTTTGCCCATTTTCGTCGTGTGCCGTCACGGTCTCGTGGGAGTGCGTGTGAGGTGTGGGATGGATGTCGTACGAAGCGCTGCTGTCGGTGATGGGTGGTTTCCTCCGCTCGATGCGGCTGCCGAAGCGTTGCAGGATCTGTATCGGGTGTTGAATCCGGCCGGTCACATCGAGAAGTATCTGAACCGGTTGTGTGAGCATGCGGTGGAGTTGATCGAGGATGCGGACATGGCGGGGGTGACGGTTCTCGATGAGGAGGGTGCTGCGTCGACGGCGGCGCGCACGTCCCGTGAGGTCGTCATAGTAGACGAGCTGCAGTATCGGTCGTGGGCGGGTCCGTGTATCGAGGCCGCGGAGAGCGAGCAGATCGTGGTGGCGGACCGCACGACTGCCAGTGAGCGGTGGCCGGGTCTGGCGTCCGAGGCCCGGCGATTCGGGGTGCAGAGTTTCCTGTCGATTCCGTTGCCTGCGCTCGAGCCCGGGGTGCGTGCGGGTGCGGTCAACGTGTACGGCAGCCGTGCGGACGGGTTCGCTCGTTCTGAGGTGGCGTTGATGAATTTGTTCACCACTGCCGCTGGGTATGCGATCGGCAGTACCGAACGTTACCGGGGTGCCCGGCAGTTGGCTCTGCAGCTCGAGCGTGCTCTCGATTCGCGGGCGGTGATCGATCAGGCGAAGGGGGTGTTGATGGCGGTCCACGGTGTCGATGCGGATGCGGCGTTCGCGATGCTGGTCGAGAGATCCCAACGCACCAACACGAAACTGCGGGCGGTGGCAGAGGATCTGCTGGCGAGTGTGCGCATCACCTAGAGATGATGACAAGCCCTCGCCGATGCCGGGCAATGAGCGTGCGAGGGTCCGCGTCCGGGGTCGTGCTGATCGGTTGATGTGAGGTGTGACTCCTCCGACCTGCCGCTGGGCCACCCTACGATCGGCACACACACACCGCACCCTCGTTGTGGGGCCGGAACTGTCTGGGTTTCCGAAACCAATGAGAGAGCACTGCATCACACGTGTCGCATTTCAGTCCGGTGAGGGCTGGTACTTTCAGCCGATCGGGTGCAGGGTGAGAATCGTCCCGGTCTGTGCTGGCTCGGGACTGTTGTTCTGCCGGACGTCGACTCCCATCCCCGTCCGGCAGAGCCCGTTCGTAGCGAATCGAGAACCGTTGGTTCGGTGACAAAGCAGGCTCCTCGGCAACAGACGCCTCGTTACCGAGCCACGGACGCGCTCGGAGTTCAGCGCTGGTCGTCGAGCGGGGAGATCGATTGTTCGAGCAGATATTCCTCGGGTGCCGGCCATAGGGTATCGAGTTCGGCGGAGAAGGCTTCCATAAATTGCCTTGCGCGAACTCCGTTCTGCCACAGGATGAACGAGGAGCTAGCTGCGACATTGCTCGACGAGTGTGTGAGTGCTTGACACCCCACCGTCAGTGGCACCACCAGGTCGTCGTCGGTGCCGGCAGGTCGTCGTCGGAACGAATGCGATCGTCCAGTTCCCCAAGGCCTCGGCGCCGACGACTGAACTTCTTCCCAGCCGAGTTCGTTGACGTCCTGCAACCGCGCGGATCTCCCAGAGCGCACGGTCATTGCCACGTCACGTTTCCTCAGTGCGTGAGCTGGGTAACAAATCGGGGGTCGGTGAAGGAGGGCTTGTGGTGGATGTCGCGTCGTGGACGGAGTCTGAAGAGCACGAAAGGTGGTGGCGCGAGATCGTGGGAATCGCACCTTTCGAAGACCGCCGTGTGGCAAGAGATGTCGGAGACTTGCCGTGTGCCAAGGATTCCACGGCCTCCGCAGGCACGAATGGAAGCCCGCTGCGTTTCGCGGCGTGACGGCGGCCTGAGAGCCGGCCTCATAGAAGGGTGGATGCACGGTGCTGAATGTTGTTCTGTTGCTTGTGATGCTGAGTATCGGCATGGGTGTGGTGATGTGTCTGGACTTCCGATGGCTTCGCTCTTCGGCTCGAGATGATCGTCGACGGTTTGCGTATCGGGGAGATGCGGGGATCCCCAAGTCGTAAATCTGTTTCTGACGGCTCAGGTCGCATACCAGCGACCTCTCTGATCGCCTCGCGCACTTCGTGTGTGAACCGTACAGTCGGCGTACGACGCGCGGGGTCAGCGCCTGAGCGTCCATGGTGACGGTACGGGTTGATACGCCGTCGTCGCAGTCGATGATTGAAGAAGCATCGGCTGGGGAAGCCGACCCGAATGGCTACTTACAGAGTGATCAATCCTGCAGGCGACGTCACCGCGACGCGCGAGATCGACAGCGCTGACGATGCGCATGCCTGGTTCGTCGATGCCCGCGCCGACAACTCGGAACTGGGATGGCGCATGGAAGTCCAGCATGACGGTGAATGGTCGTTCTTCGACGACACCGAGGGCGCATCCAGCTGAGCAGTCGCTCGACGGTTGTGACGAAGATGAGGGAGGACGTTCAAGCATGAGTCGACTACTCGCAGGAAAGAAAGTGGCATTCCTCGTGGCGACGGAGGGAGTCGAACAAATCGAGTTGACGGACCCGTGGGATGCGTTGGTTGCCGAACACGCTCAGCCGTCGATTGTTTCGACAAAATCCGGAACTATTCAGGCATTCAATCATCTCGACAAAGCTGACGTCTTCGACGTGGATGCGGTGGTCGAGTCGGCGAAGTGGTCGGAATACGACGCACTCGTCCTACCCGGTGGTGTGGCCAACCCTGATTTCCTTCGTGTGAATCCAGGGGCGGTGGCGTTCGCCCGGAGTTTCTTCGACGCCGGGAAGCCTGTCGCAGTGATCTGCCACGGACCGTGGACGCTGGTCGAAGCCGGCGTGGTCGCCGGTCGCACGCTGACGTCGTGGCCTAGTTTGCGCACCGACATCACGAACGCCGGCGGCACGTGGGTGGACGAAGAAGTCGTGGTCTGTACTTCAGGACCGAATACGTTGATATCGAGCCGCAACCCCGATGATCTGCCGGCGTTCTGCGCGACACTGACCGACACGCTCCGGCAGTCCCAGGCATCGACGACGACTTCCGAGGGAAGTTGACCGGGAGGAACATCGTGACTTCTACACCGCCCGAACCAGATCCGGACAATACCCCTGACCTGGAACCCGGAGGCGGGGTCAAGCCGGGGAGCACCCCGCCCGATGCTCCCCAGACGTCGGGATTGTCCGAACCCGAACCCGCGACCGTCAAACGCTTTCCAGGAACAGGAATTGCAGCGATGGTCGCGGTCGCGTTGGTTGTCATCGTTTTCGTCATCGCCGCGGTGGCCATACTGGCATGATTTCTGCGCTTCGGACCGAGCGGTGTCGCATGGCGATTCGTACACAGAAGCCGAGTGTCGGAGTGGACCTGACGCCAAGGGCGAGGTTCAGTGATTTCGGAGGGTATCGATCAGTTCGCTCTTCTTGAGTTTCGAATAACCGTGAAGATCCAGCTCTTTGGCACGCTTCTTCAATTCCTCCACCGTCCAGTCTTCGTACGGCGAAGACTTGCCCCCGGATTTACCCACACTCGACCGCCCACGATTGGCGGCCGCGTTGGAAATCCGTGCCGCCTTCTGCTTCGAATCCCCTTTCTTTCGTAATTCTTCGTAGAGGTCCTGATCCTTGAGTTGGGGTTGTGAGTCTTGGCGAGCCACTGGTGCGTCCTCCCACTGTGCCTTTGAACTGAGGGTCCGGTCTCGTACAGGTGCTACCCGTGAGGTGGACGATCAAACCGGAAAACAAGGCACCCTGTGTCACCACCCGAAAGCAGTCGAGGAGTCGGTCGCATCAGGCACGGCCGTACCTGCGCCCAGCCCGTTCCAAGTGTTTGAGGACTGTGACCAGCGGGTACGTCGCCCTCGATGGGTGATCCGTGTCGAAGGAGGGTCCATGATCATTCTCGGAATTGTCTTGTTGATCGTCGGCTTCTTGACTGGCATCTCGATCCTGTGGACGATCGGCATCATTCTCGTGGTGATCGGGGTCGTTCTGTTCGCGCTCGGCGCCGCCGGACATGCTGTCGGTGGTCGGCGGCACTACTACTGACGCTGCGGCGCCGGCCCCTCGGTCACCGCGGAACTCACGTCCATTGCGCATCTGACATGTCACGGTTGTGCTCTGGGCTCCGTCATTTTTCCTGTTGGGCACCATCGTCACCTGGCAACTGATCATCACCACCGTCACCACCATCGTCACATTCCTCCTCGTGGCGTTGCTCCAAAACACCCAGAAACGCTCCGACGACGCCGTTCAGCACAAACTCAATGCCATCGCAGACGGCCTCGCCGACCTGATGAAGCAGCTCTCGAAAGAGCACCTCGAACTCGGCAAAGACCTCAAAGAAACTACGCATGGCCGGTGGACTCGAAGATCACGAAAGTGCGTCCTGAGCCATCTTGTCCACCGTATGCGTCCGCTTCGCCTGCAGAACCTATGATTCAGTGCCGGATCAGGCCGAACTCATGGGCACACGATCGAATCGGGAGCACATCACACCATCATCCGAAAGCAGTCGAGTGAGTCCTTCGAGTTACCGCGGACCGGGGCGAGCTTCCTTGTCCGTCCTGTTTCGTGCCCATCGTCCCTCAATTGGTGACTTCGCCGATTTCGCGGCGCAGGGACTCGAGAGACCGGCTGAGCAATCGTGAGACATGCATCTGGGAAAGGCCGACCTTCTCGGCGATTTCCGATTGAGTCAGTTCCCCGAAGAACCGGTACACGAGGATTGTCCGTTCGCGTTCAGGCAGAGCGAGGAGCGCAGGCCGGAGGGTTTCGTGGTTGTCGATTCCGTCGAGCGCGGCGTCGTACTCGCCGAGCGTGTCTCCGATTGACGCCCCGTCGGGCGCAGTGACGGCGTCTAGCGATGCGGAATGATAGGAATCTCCGGCCGCCGCGATGTTCACGATGTCGGCCGGTTCGACACCCAGATCTGCCGCGAGCTCGGGGATCGTGGGCTCGCGACCGAGAGTCTGGGTGAGCGTGGCTCGCGACCTTTTGAGGCTTAGGTAATTCTCCTGGAGTGAGCGTGGAACTCGGACATCCCAACCCCGGTCACGAAAGTGCCTGCGCACCTCACCCATCATCGTCGGGACGGCAAAGGACAGAAAATCTTTACCTTTCGCAAGGTCGAAGCGATTGACTGCATTGACCAGACCCAGACTGGCGACTTGGACGAGATCCTCGTGTGACTGGCCTCGTCCTCGATACCGCCGGGCAATGTGATCGGCGAGGGGCAGACAGATTTCGATGATTTCGGTGCGAAGCCGTTCGAAATCGAGATCGTCGGCGGGCAGGGCGGCAAGGCGCACGAACAGAGCGGTGACCTCCGTGTACTCGTTGTCCTCGAGGCCGGGCGGGGTCACGAACCCGCCTGCAACGCCTTGGTGAGTGTGATCGTGGCCATCCAGTTTTTCTCTGGAAGGGTGGGCGGGACCTGCTCGAGGACTACGCCGTCGGCCAGAGTGTCAAGGACGTGCCATATGAAGGACGAGGTGCTCGTGGTGATCTGACCCGTCGTTGTCGTCGAGAGGATTACCTGCACAGTGGCGACGTTTCCGTCGAATGTGCACGTCAAGGTGCTGAAGGGGAGAGCACGGGAGATGAGAATGGTTGCAGCTTCGTCTGCCGCGAGGACCAGGTCTGACAACCTGCTCAGCGAGAGTGCATAGTGGGCGGCCACGGTCCGGATCAGTGATCGCAGTACTGGGAGTTGGTCAGGTGATGCGGAGACGGACAGTGAAGGTGTCGTTGCGGCCGGTGAAAGGATGGCCCGCTCGAAGGACGTCACGTGAGTGTGCTCCTGTACCTGAGGGGTGCAGGCTGCTCCTGGTGAGAGCCACGGTCGCACACCCGCATAGCCTGACAAACCGTTCAACTGCCCAGCCGTTTTCAACTACGCAGTGGATCGGCGGTCAAACATCGAGCTTAACGCTGTTGACGGTTCTGCAACAGGACTCGATCGAAGTGAGCGTATAGCGCCGGGGAATGGAAATCCCCAGCAACCCGTACGAGGAGCCACGATCTATAGCGGTGCGGCTTCCTGGCTATGAATACCGCCCGTTTCGAATCCTGCACATCCGCCAGTCGACCTCCCCGGACGACACTGACCACCGGAAACGAAGGGCAATTGGCACCACATCAGAAGCATCAATCTTGCATCTGATGCAACCCGTCTCCCTGGCCCAGATATGACGAAGCCGCCGGCACCGAAGGTGTCCAGTGGCTTTTCAGGATCGGTGCCCGTCTTGCGCTTATCGGCAAGCGGCCGCTCGAAGCGGCATTTCTTTCGGTGATACCCCGGCAGAACCGAACACCGACAGGTCAGGCGATCACCGCTGTCCGCGCCGGATGCGCCGCAGCAATCGACGCCGAACGCTGGCTGCTCGACAGCGGCGGCATCACCGCCAACACGTTCCACTCGGCCGGCCATACCGTAGACGCCGTCTGACTCTTACACCCAGCGAAAGGAACTTTGAGCGTGCTCTCGATTCGCGGGCGGTGATCGATCAGGCGAAGGGGGCGAAGGGGGTGTTGATGGCGGTGCACGGTGTCGATGCGGATGGGGCGTTCGCGATGTTGGTCGAGACGTCCCGACGTACCAATACGAAAGTCAGGGTCGTCGCGGAGGAATTGTTAGCGAGCGTGCGCACACCTAGAGATGACGAGGCCCCTCGAACGCGGCGATGGTGAGTTCTCCCGCCTATCGACGGCACGCCGCTTCGTGCCGTCGCAGCGTTCTGACCGGTCGATCGGAAGCTCTATGTGCGTTGGTCGTCGGCTGAAATGATTGTCTGACGTGCAACGTCCAGTAAATCCCGCGACTGATGACGTGCTGAAGCCTGTAGTTCGGAAAGCGCGGTCTGGGGGTCTGTATTGCGGCGGATCATTAAGATTCCGACTGCTCGTTCGATGTCGGCACGTGAGTCGATTCCTCGGCGCAGGGCGTTGGCGGCATGTTCGAGTCGATGGTCTGTTGCGATGGCGTCGAGCCCCGCTCCCAGATATTCGGCGATGACGACGACGAGATCGCGGTCCCGGTCCGTCTCTGCCACCGCTGAATGCGAGTACAGGTTCAGCGACCCGACCGGCACGTCGGCGTTGAACAGTGGTATCGCGAGAAAACCTTCCAATCCGGCGTTGCGCGCAGCAATGCCGAGAGTTGGCCACCGTGTGCCTAATTGTTTGACCGACATTCGGACCGACCGACCCGTGCGCGATGCTGACAGGCAGGGTCCGTCACCGAGGAGATATTGCGTGCGATCGAATTCTTCTACACGTTCATCGGTAGGGGCGAGGGTGAACGGTTCGCTGTCCAGGGATGCCGTGACACCGGCGTGATCAACACCGACAACCAACTCGACGGCGGCGATCGTGCATCGAATCATCAACTCCACGACTCGATCCGGGGAATCAGCCGGTATGGAGAGAGATTGTTCGAGGCGATCGATGAGTCGCGGCTCGCGACCTTGTGCTCGTACGAAGGCGGCCGACGGTCGCGCGCGCGGATGAGAACTGTCGAAGTTCATGATTTCTTGCCCGATCCGCGCGGTGGAAGTGGTCCACCAACGAAAAGTGGCACCGACGCGGCCGACTCGGCCGCGCGCCTGAGAAGTACCTCTATTCGGTAATCTCGACTTTACGCCGGATCGGAGTGACCAGGCGCCGTGTGTGTCCCGTGAAGGCGACTGAGGAGGTGCGTCCTGTGAATGCAGATCCGAGAGGAAGTCAGGACACACCCGAATTTCCCGACGAATCCGAAAGTGAGAGAGGGCGCCGCGCATCAGTCGAGTTGCCGATGACCGCGAAACTGTGTCGACAGTGTTTGAGGCTGGCGGAAGTTCAAGGGGCGGCGATCACAGTGCTCAGCAGCTCTTCGTCGAGGGAATTGATGTACGCGACGGACTCGGTGGCACAACATCTCGACGAACTACAGTTCACCGGCGGTGACGGTCCGTGCGTTGATGCATTTACAACTGAGCGACCGATGTTCTGCAACGACACTTCCAGTGATTCCGCCAATGACATCTGGCCGGGGTTTGCCAGCGAGGCAGACAAAGCCGGTGTCGGATCGGTGTTCGCCTTTCCGCTCAGGGGCGGAGGTGATGTCTTCGGTGTGCTCGAACTGTACCGTCTCGATCCCATTGGCCTCGACGACGAGCAGATCGAATTGGCGACTGCGAGTGCCGCTGCGATTTCGATGGCGATTCTTGCCGAACTTCCTGTCACCGGTGATCTGGACGCCGGGATGCTCGTCAATGCCTTTCACCGACCCGAGGTGAACCAGGCAGTCGGGATGATCGCGATCCAACTTCGTGTCTCGGTCGAAGAGTCGCTTTCTCGGCTTCGAGCCGCCGCGTACTCCTCGGGGAGGCCGATTTGGGAGATCGCCGCAGATGTCGTGAATCGGCGGATCCGATTCGCACACGGTGGTGACGACGGATGACATCTGATTCGGAAAGATCGCGCAATGTCTCTGCAGTACTTGACGATGGGAGCCCAGGATGAACACCCCCGCAATACAATTGAGCATTGCCGAGGTGACTCATCTTCTCACCACCGACTTCGATTCCCTGCGTGTACTCGAGACGATCGTTGAGCGATCGAGACAGAATCTGAGCGGTGTGTGGTGCGTCCTCGTCGTGCGAAACGGGGAGCAAGGTTATCTCGATGTGTTGGTGGAGTCGGCAAATGCCGAGTTCGTTCCCGACCGGACTCTTGCCATATCGGGTCCGGCTGCGCTGAGCGCTGAGAGCGGAGCGGTTGTGATGGTCGACAGCTTCAAAGACGTGGGGGAGCGGTGGCGGAAATTCGGTCGCTCAGGACTCGAACATGGGCTGGGCGGGTGCCGCTGCTTTCCGATGAGGTTGGGTCGGACATCGCTCGGATCACTCGTGGTCTTTACTCACGATTCGTGGCACAGCGCGGAGCGTAGTAATGCATACGGGCAGTCGATGGCAGATTTGGCCGCTCTGACTCTGTCCACGGACAGTCGTCAGGATCGTCATTCGCAGGTGGTGACGGCGGTCAAGAAGCTGATCGCGGTCCGCGGCGACGTGGAACAGGCAGTCGGCATGATCGCCGAACTCGACGGTATTTCGATCGAACTCGCAACTGCACGGCTGGCGGAGAACGCGCGGCGACGAGGGATCAGCGCCGCGGCGTACTCGTCGTTGGTGCTGGCGAACCCGGATGCCCGGTGAGGCAGAGCCTCCTAGGTGGCACGAGCATGAAGTGATCCTTACCGGGAAGTTTTCGTATCGTATGCACTCTCAGACCCGGTCGTGCAGTCGTTCCCGAAAGAGCTGTTAGACAACGTATTCGGATACAGAGATGCCTCGGGTCGGCAGGGCGTTCCCTGCCCGGTTGGTGTAGTGCACCAGTCGGACAGGGAACCTCAGCGTTCGTCGTCGAGCGGGGCGGGTGTCGATTGTTCGAGCAGATCTCCCTCGGGCGCCGGCCATGGGGTGTCGAGTTCCGTGGTGAGGGCTTCGAGGTCGACGGCATCCACTGCATTCGGGTCGGCTGGGATGGTTTGTTCGAGGTAGTCGGTGTCGGGTGTCGCGTCGAGGGCTGAGCGAATGCGGTTGTCTTCCATGGCGGTGGCCCTTTCTCTGTCGGGCGATCACGGACGTTTCTCTGTGTCGTGTGTGTTTTTCCGGCGTAGGTGGGCGTTGTCTGCGCGTAGCCGGGTGTTGTCGCGGCGTAGTAGGGCGGTGCTGTCTTCGAGTTCGAGGACTCGTTTGATGCCGACGAGGTTGATGCCGTCGGCGATGAGTTCTGTGATGCGGCCCAGACGAGTAAGGTCCTCGTCGTTGTAGCGGCGGGTACCGCCGCGGGTGCGGGCGGGGGTGATCAGGCCGTACTGTTCGTAGAGTCGCAGCGTGCCGGCGGTGAATCCGGAGAGCTCCGATGTCACCGAGATCGCGTACAGGCCAGGGGGTTCGGCGATAGCGGGGTTGCGCGCCATGATGGTCCTCCCATCAAAGAAATTTCGATATCTGCGGGCAAGCTCTTGATCCGATGTGTGTTTGATGATATACCAAATCTACAGCATCTACTGTAGAAGTTCGGTGGATGCGGTGGTGGTAGTCAGTGAACGGTTCCAGTGACTTTTCCTGGAGGTGACCGAAAATGTTGATGCGCACCGATCCTTTCCGTGACCTTGACCGCCTGACCCGACAGCTGTTGGGTACTGCTTCGCAGCCGGCGGTGATGCCGATGGATGCATGGCAGGAAGGTGAGCAGTTCGTCGTCGAGTTCGATCTTCCCGGCATGGACCCGGATTCACTCGACCTCGATGTGGACCGCAATGTGTTGACGGTGCACGCCGAGCGGCCGGTTCGCGCCAGCGAGGCGGAGATGATTGCCGCTGAGCGCCCGCGCGGGGTATTCAGTCGTCAACTGTTCCTGGGCGAGAACCTCGACACCGACAATATCGAGGCCGGCTACGACGCGGGCGTACTGAGGTTGACGATCCCGCTCGCGGAGCGGGCCAAGCCCCGCAAGATCGAGATCAGCAGCGCCGGGAACAGCAACGGGAGCAGCAAGGAGGTGGGCCACAAGCAGGAGAGCAAGCAGCTCGATGCGTGAACAGCACGCCGGAACAGTCCGCAGTCCACAACAGCAGGTTTCGAGAGGGTGCAGCGACAATGACTGGGGTCGATGACGTCGAGATCGACCGCATCGCCGAGGATGAGCGTGAAGTAGCCGGCAGGGGTCGGCGCGGCGACTCGGAGTGGGAGAGGCTGGGTATCCGCCTCTGGCACGAACTGGAATATGCTGCCGTGGTGGAGGATTCGGATCGGATTCTCGCCGATGCGCTCACTCCGGCGGCGTGGGTGTTGCTCACCCGGATTGCCGGCTGCACCCTCGACCCCGGCTTGGTGGCCCCGCCGATCATGATGTCCCGGTATACGTATCGGGTTCCGGTGATGCGGCCTCGGGCGACCCAACGCTCCCCTCCACAGGGTTAGGGGCGTGGGCGGGTTTCTCGTTGCCCGGCCCTCGACGGCGCAGCGGGGGACCCTCGGGTGTGAGGACTTGCGGGCAGGGTCCGTGGGTTCTTGCGCGGTGGTTGCCGAGACGCTCACACACTGTGACGTCTTTTGCGAATACCCGGTAGGTAGTGGGTACAGGCCTTGGACGGCGGAAAGTGCGAGAAGTGTGACCGGCTCGGCAATCACCTTTTCCGGCGCGCAGCGTGAACGCACACCGTGCAGAGTTTCGTCCGAACACAATGTCTACGAGTTATTTTCGACAAACGGTGAGGTCGCGTGATGGAACGGTACAGGTTCACGTTCGCGGACGGATCGACCGCCGAGGAGTTCTTCGATTCGGACAACGAGGCGATCGTGGCGGCGACGGCAGCCAACGGCGGCAGCAGTGGGGGATTGCATGTCCAGCGCTACGACCACCTCGGGGCGTTGTTGCCCACGAAACTGCCTCCCGGCGGGCACCGCGGCACATGGTGCCCGAAGATCGGCATGCCGAGCCCGGCGCTGGTGGCGGAGTCGACGGTCGATCCGACTTCGAAGCTGTGAAGGGTTTACAGGACCGTAGGCGGGGTAACAGGTGGTCAGAGGACATGAAGGAGTACTCGCATGGATGTCGATGACCTCGATGTGGTGGTGTGGCCGGAATCCGAGGAACGTGAAGCGTGGTGGCGTCAGGTCGTCACAGGGGGCAGCGCGGGTGCCGCGACGTCGACGATGACACCGAATCGGAGTATCGAGGACGCCTCTTCTCGGATTCTGCACGCTGCGTAGATTCGTCGAGGCTCGCCCAGACTGCCGTATGAGTCTGGTTCACCGTGCGTTGGGACTGACTGACCCCACACGGTTGCCAGAGGGGAGATCGTGATGATCAATGTTGCAGTGCTGGTGATCGTGTTGTGTATAGGGTTGGCTGTCGTTGCGCGCCTGGACTTCCGGGAGCGCTGATCGGCTGGGTGTGGCGGATCCGAACTTCCGGTATGCGGCGGTGACGGTTTCGGGATGCAGCACCGCACTTGACTCACAACCGAACAACCTTTCGCCGGTTGAGGGATGCCTGTCGCAGCGTTCGGGGATAGGAGGCGCGGCGGTGCGTCGCCCGTTTGTTTCGGTGCGGTTGGCGACACCAAAAAGTGTTGGAGTGCCGTTTGTTCGGGTCAGGTGTCCACCGTCGTGAGTGACAGAGTGCGGGTGAGGGCCTGTGTGCGACTCACCGAACCGTTCGCCGCGTGGGGTAGTTACCGAGGGGCCGGCGGGCTGAAACATCGGCGGATGGTGTATTCGGATGCGTGATGCGTCAGCATCCGCGGTCTAATGGTGGTTGCGTGGGTGCTGTGGTTCGTCGGGTTGTTTCTCGGGGCGGCCGAGATGCAGCTGGTGTGCGAAGAGAAGTGGGTAGCAGCACCACAATGTGATTGCCAGAAGTACGGCGCAGCCGCCGGCGATCAGGCCTGTGCTTTTGTTGACGACTACATCGAAAGTCAGGGTGAGAACGCCAGTCAGTGCGCCGCCGAGTAGGAGAAGGCCGGTGACGGCGAATCGTTGACCCTGCTCGACGAGGACGGGGAGGGCGTGACGCCTGAAGAGTAGGCGGTGCATGGCGACAGGTGATACGAGCACGATCGTCGCTGCCGTAGACATTGCCAGCGTGATCAGATACAAGTCCTTCTCGAAAGCTTGCAGATCCGAGAAGCGTTGTTGGAAGGGCAATGTCAGGAGGAAGCCGGTGAGGATCTGCATGCCGGTCTGGACTACCCGGAGCTCTTGGAGGATGTGGGACCAGTTGCGGTCGAGACGTTGGGTGGGTGTCTCGTGGCGGACGCGATAGTTCCATTCTGAATCGGCGCGTGGCGGTGCAGTGGCCTCGGGACGCGGTTCGGGGCGTGGGCGTTGCGGCCGGGCTCCGTCGCCGGTTGGTGCGTGTCCGGTGCTCATCTGGGTGAGCTACCCGCTCAGCGCATGCGGGAAACAGGCTTCCCCGTGCCACGCGCAGGGCTGGGCACCTGCCACGTGAAGGGTAGGCAGTGATTCCTGTGGTGAGTTGTTCGTTGGGATCGTCGTGTGGTTGAGGTAGCGGGTTTTCGCAAGCTGCCCGTATGGGGGCGTTGCTCTGGTACTCCTATGGGAGAGCCCCCAGATGATGGGTGTGCGCAGAGCCGAAGAAAGCCATCATGACGCCGCCTCCGCAGGACCCAATTCGTATGGTCCAGACCCGCATCAGCCTTACGGGCAATCGCCTCAACAGCCCTATGGTTCAGCAGCCACGCCAGGGGTATCCGCCGCAGTACGGGTCAGCAGTACCCGCCGAAGAATAAGCGCACATGGCCGTGGACCAAGGAGGTCACGGTGACGGGACTGGTGAAGATTGCGACGGTGACCGCCAGTAACGGGTTCGATGACGACGGGGCGATCACGTGCGCGTTCATTGTCGACGGAAGGTGTTGACGGAGAACACCTCCAATGGTGCCGGTGCATCCGCCTCGTGCACCGAATCCGATTTCGACACGAAATAGCCTAGGCAGGACTGGGGAAGCGCCGAGTGGGCTTGGAACACGTAGTGACTGCTCCGTGTCGGTCGCACGATCCGGAATGGTGGTTTTCTTCGGCGCGTGAGGAGCTGTCGAGGGCGATGTCATTGTGTCGCAGTTGTTCCCATATGTCGGAGTGTTTGGCGGGCGCCCTTGCTCGTGGGGAAGCGGCGGGGGTGTGGGGTGGCCGCTACCTGGTGGAGGGCGGATCACTGCTCTGCCAGGTCCACGGCTTCCCTTTCGCGGGAGGGTCCGGTTGTCCGCGGCCCGGAGCAGAGATGACGAGGAAAGTGCATAGAGTCTGGTCACGACAAAGAACCGTGTGGCCACCCAGAGCTACGGGCGCGGCGGAATTGTTCGGATGCTTCCAACTCGGCGACTGTCGTCATGTAGGGGGTCGTGCTGCGCGGGCGGCTTCGCGGAGGAAGGGATCGGGGTCCGTCGACGTAGCTGAGCACTGTGATCTGCGAGCACGGCGGGTTGAGTCTGTCAAAGATCTCGAACAGTTCCCCTACCTCGCTGACGGTTGGTATTGCCGACATTCCCTATTGGGCGAGAGGATCGAAAACAAGCGGAACAGCACTGTACGCGAAGCGACTGCCCTCGGTTTCTAAGATAGGCCGGGGGGCAGCCTCTGTGTTCCAACGGTTGTATCAACTGATCTCGACACCTCCGCAGAACGTGACGGACAGCCATTTGACGAAGGCTGCGAAGGCCGATGGCGCACTCTAGATGCATGACGGCGACGAAAATCGTGCGGCGGATTCCACTCCCCACGCCCACGCTTCCGAAGTAGTTGCCGTGCAGCAGTTCACGCCCGGGTTTACCCGCGAGCGGGTGCCTGCGCCTTCAGACGTGCGTCATCCTGAGTCGGCGCCGAAGCCTCGACGAATTCGCGGTCCGGTCGAATGAAGATCGGAAGGGTTTTATGCTTCGTCGAGGCGAATCTGGTCGGGGCGTTCGACGTTGCCGCGCCAAGCGCCGGTTTCGTGTCCGCGGGACTCGATGAACTCCTTGAAGTTCTTCATGTCCGTTTTGACGCGATGAGTGAGGATTCCGAGTTTGTCCGGCGACGTTCTCGACGAAGCCGTCGGGGTCGATGTCCATCGTCTGGCACCTGTTCTCCGACGACCAGACCACCTTCCACGACCTCGGCCCCGACCTACACCCGCCACATCAACCCGGACACCAAGAAACGCAACCACATCCGTCAACTCGAAGCCCTCGGCTGCACCGTCACCCTCACCCCGGCCGCCTGACCCGCACAACACCACCACGACCTTCCCGGCTCCGCTACGTGCCGCCGGGACAACGCACGTGCCGGCACCGCAGGCACGTCACCCCATTTTCGGATTAGATGCCGCCGTGAGGCGCAGCGTTTGCGCGGCCGGACCGGCGCAGCGCTACAGTGCGACAGTGGGAACATCGTGGCCGCGCCCGAGCGTGCGCATCTCGGCGCTCATCCGGCTGGTGGCCGAGCACATGCTCGCTGCAGCCGACACCGCTGCGGAAGAGGTGACGGCGGCAGCACACGAGTCAGCGGATTACCGCGCGGTGCTCGACGATCCGCAGCTCGTGGAGGCGGACCGCCGGATGAACAGGACCAACATGCTGCACTGGTTGTCCGCGAACATGCAGGATCCCGGCATGCGGGTTCCGCCGAGCATGGATCCGGAGATCCTGCAGTTCGCGCGGGACGTCGTGCGCCGCGGACTGGACCTGCACGACCTAGGTTCCTGGCGCGGCGCTCAGCACGGCGCGTGGTCGATGTGGGTCGACGGCTGCTTCGCCGCCACCACCGACCTCGACGAACTCCGGGAACTGATAAAGGTGTCTGAGCGCTCGATGGCGACATTCATCGACGATTCGATCGCCGCGCTCGACGAGTTCGTGGAGAGGGAGCGCGTCGATCTCGCCAAGGGGGCGAACGCCGAACGACACGCCACGGTCCAGTTGCTGCTCGAAGGCGCGCCGATCGGTCGCGCGAGGGCGGAATCGCGTCTCGGCTACGCGTTGACGGGGGACCACGTGGCCGCGATCATCTGGAGCGATTCGGCAGACGAGGCGGCGGGCCTCGACACCGCTGCGGAGGCAGTGATGCGGATGTGCGGTGCCGGGCGCCGGCTCACCCTCAACGCGAGTACCACCGCCCTGTGGGTGTGGGTCTCGGCGCACGTGGTCCCTCCGACCGAGGTCGCCGAACGGATCGTCGCCGAAACACCGGGGATCCACCTCGCCTTCGGACGCCCGGGACAGGACCTCGAAGGTTTTCGTCGCAGCCACCTCGACGCGGCGTCCGCGCAGCGGATGCTGGCCCGGTTGGGCTCGAACCGGATCGTCGTGCGCTACGAGGACGTCGCGTTGGTCTCGGTTCTCACCGCCGACATGGCGCAGGCCGATCAGTTCGTCACCGACACGCTGGGCGACCTGGCCATCGCCGACCCGGCGCTGCGCGAGACGGTGCTTACCTACATCCAGGAGCGGTTCAACGGCTCCGCCGCCGCCGAGCGCCTGTTCACGCACAGGAACACCGTCGAGCGGAGGCTGGCGCGAGCCGACCAACTCCTGCCTGTGCCGCTCGCCGAGAGCGCCGCGAGCGTCGTCGCCGCGCTCATGCTCGTGCAGCTGCGCGACTGACACCCGCGGCGTCCCGACCGGGCCGTCTCGCCCCGGCTTACCCCGCCACGGCGACGATCCTCGCCTGGGCCGCGAACCCGAGATCGCCGAGGCCGGCGTCCACAGCGGCGGTGAGGTTCTCGATGGCGGCGGTGAACACGCGCGCCCGGATTCCGGATTCCGGCTTCGGCTTCCGCCATGATGGCGGCGGCCCCGTCGAGGCCCTGCGCGTACGTCGCGATCGTCGCCTGGTCCGTCGCGAAGTCGTCGCCGTCGATCGCGGCCGTGGCGGTCTCCGCCTGGGTCGATGCGAACACCGCCGGCGTGAGGTTGTCGAGCAGGGACCGATCGACACCCTGACCGAGCACATAGGTCGCCGCCTCGACGTACGCGCTGACCGCGGGCACCAGGAACATGCCGACGAGTCCCGCGTTCAGGACGCTCGCGGTCCTGACCTCCGGCGACACCCACACCGACATTGGAGTCAGGGCCGTGAGCGTCTCGCCGTGTGCGGCCCACGCGGTTTCGGATCCGGAGTAGAGGATCGCCGCCGCCTCGGTGCCGATGCCGGCGGGATAGCCGAGGCTCGAGCCATCCAGGTAGTCGGTGCCGCGTCCACTGGCCCACTCTGCGAACGAGTCGACCTCCACCGGCGTGCCGCTGCCCACGTTGACGAGCGTGGCGCCGGTCCAGCCCGGCACGTCCCGCAGGACGGCGAGCGCATCGTCGTAGGTGGACAGGCAGGCCGGCACGAGCGGTGCGGCGCCGACGGCGTCGGCGACCTCCTGCACGGGTGTGATCGCTTCGCTCGCCAGCGCCTCGGCCTGGCGTGTGTACGGTTCCACACGGCGACGCTGTGGCCGGCGCCGGCCAGTGTGCGTGCGAGTGCGGCCTCGACCGCTGCAGCCGAGCACCGTGACGTCATGAGTGGTGTTCTTGTCCATCGGTGTTCCTCCTCTTCGTTCGAGTTCGGTCACGGCCTACATCGGAAGGTCCGGCGAGTCCACGCCGACCACACGGTCGCCGCAGAACACCCGGATCGACTCGGCCGGACCGTGCCCGCCGATGCCAGACGGACCCCAGAAGCTCTGCGCGGAGTCGTCGCCGAGGTCGGCGACCTTCGCGCCATTGACGCGGATCTCGCCGGACTTGATCCGGGCGCCGACTGCGATCGCGCGGTCGGTGTCGGTGCCGAAGACGTACGCGTCCAGGCCCGACGGGTGCGCGTTCGCCGCCCGCAGCGCCTCCTCTTCGGAGTCCACGCCGTGCAGCGAGACGACCGGCCCGAACAGTTCCGCCGTCGTGCGGGCGGGGTCGGAACCGGTGGCGACCGTGGGGGACAGGAAGAACCCTGCCAGCGCGGGCCGCTCGCCCGGCTGGTCGATCTCGGCCCCGAGCGCGCGCAGGCCGTCGATCCGCTTTCGCAGCGTGCGGAAGTGCGGCTCGTTGGAGATCGGCCCGATGTCGGTGGCCTCGTCCAGCGAGTGCCCGATCCGCAGCTTCGCGATGCGCTCTCCCAGCGCCTCGCGGAGCGGCTGGACCAGGTGCTGCGGCGCGAGCACCTTGCCCGGGCCCTCGCACCACTGGCCGTTGAGGTTCGTTATGCCCGTGATGATCCCGTCCGCGGTCACGCCGAGGTCGGCGTCGTCGAGCACGATCACCGGGTTGTTGCCGCCCAGCTCCAGCTGCAGGACCTTGAAGTCCTCCGCCGCCGCCCGGGCGATCGCTCGGCCCGCGCCCGGGCCGCCCGTGAACGAGACCACCTGGACACGGCGGTCGCCCGTCAGCGCGGCGCCGATGTCGCCGGGGCCGTGCACGAGCTGGAGGGCCCCGTCGGGCAGGCCGGCGTCGACGAAGCACTCGGCGATCACCTGCGCGCTGGCGGGCGCGTGCTCGGACGGCTTGAGCAGCACCGGGCAGCCGGCGGCGATCGCGCTCGCGACCTTCGCCGCCGGGATGAAGCTGGGGCCGTTCCACGGGGTGAGGATCGCCGCGGGACCCCACGGGATCCGGTACAGCCGAACGTCGCGGCCGCCCGCGGGGAGAGCGGTGACGCGGGCGATGTTCCGCGCCTCGGCGGCGGCGCCGCGCAGGCGGTGCGGGAGGAACGCCGCGATCTTGCGGGTGGCGCCGATCGCCGTGCCGCTGGTGAGCGCGTCGAGCCGCGCGATCTCCCCGAGCCGCTGCTCGACGTTCGCCGCCGCCCGCTCCAGCGCCTCGGCGCGTTCGATCCGGACGTCGTCGGCGGTAAAATCCGTCGCGTCGTAGACGCGCTGCGCGAGGTCCAGCGCCCGGTCCAGATCGGCCTGGGTGGTGGTCACCGCGCGGTGCACGGGCTCGCCGGTGTTCGGGTCGACGTTCCAGGTGTCGAGCGTCTCGCACTCGACCCACTCCCCGGCGATGTAGCTGCGGGGCTGGGCGAGGGTGGTGGTTTCGGTGGTCACTGGGTCACCTCGGTCTCGGAACTGGTGGGCATGGCGACGACGATCCGCGTGACGTCGCCCGATTTCATGGCCTCGAAGCCCTCGTTGATCTCCTCGAACGGAATGACGTCCGTGACCATCTCGTCGAGCAGCAGTCGGCCCTGCTGGTACAGGCGGGCGAACTGCCCGATGTCCTCGCGTGCCTGGCCGGAGCCCATGTAAGAGCCGATCAGGCGCTTCTCGCTGAAGAAGAAGTCGGAGGCGGGGACGGGCACGTCGGTCCCGTCGGGTGCGATGCCCACCAGGCACGCGGTGCCGGTGGCCCGCACGATCGCGAGCGCCGTCGCGGCGGTGCGTGCCGAGCCGACGGCCTCGAAGGCGTAGTCCACCCCGTCGCCGAGCAGCTCGGTGATGTCGGCCCGCACCTCGCCCGCACCGTTGATGGTGTGCGTGGCGCCGTACTCGTGCGCGGCCTTGAGCCGGGCGTCGTCGAGGTCGATGCCGACGATCGCCGAGGCGCCCGCGAGCCGCGCGCCCTGGATGATGGCCGAACCGACTCCGCCGCAGCCGATCACCGCGACGGTGGAACCCGGGCGCACCTGCGCCCCGCGGAACACCGCGCCGACGCCGGTCACGATGCAGCAGGACAGCAGGCAGCCGACGCGGGTGGGCACGTCGTCGGGCAGCTTCACCGCGGCGTTCGCGCGGAGCAGGATGTGCTCGGAGAACGCGCCCACGTCGCCGAGGCGCGCGACGGGCGTCCCGTCGGGCAGCGCGTACGCGGGCCGGGGGCGGCGCCGGATCTCCGCCTGCCGCTGGCACTGGGTGGAGCGGCCGGCGTTGCAGTTCGCGCAGTGTCCGCACGACGGGGTCAGCGCGCCGGTCACGCGGTCGCCGGGCTTCAGGTCGGTGACGGCCGAGCCGATTGACTCGACGATGCCCGCCACCTCGTGCCCGACGACGACCGGGACCTCGGATTCGACGGTTCCGGTCATATAGTGCAGGTCACTGTGGCACAGCCCCACGTGGGTGGCGGCGACCCGCACCTCGTGCGGCTCGGGATCATCGACACGGATGTCGGTCAGGTGCAGGGGCCGGCCCACCTCGGTGAGCACGGCGGCGCGGGTGATGATCATCGGTTCGCTACGTTCGCGGTGGCGGGTGTGCGTGCGTCCCAGAAGCCCTGGACGCCGGCGGTGAGCGCGCCGCTGTTCCAGGACTCGTCGGCCGCGGCGTCCTCGCGCTCGAAGGCGCGCTCGATCTCCTCGATTGACGGCCGCAGTAGCTCCAGGTGCAGGGCGGTGTTGTTGACGCCCTCGGGGGTCCACGCGTGCACGGTGTCGATGGCGCGGTCCAGCAGTGCTTCCGGCTCAACGATCTCGTCGAGCAGGCCGATGGTCAGCGCCTCGTCGGCGCGGACGCGCTCGGAGGCCAGGACCATGCGCATCGCGTGGCCGCGGACGATGCGGGGCAGGAGGATGCTGGACGCGTTGGAGATGGTCAGGCCGCGTCCGTTCTCGGGCTGGTAGTACTCCGTCCGGGGCGTGCCCAGTCGGGCGTCGCAGCACAGCGTGATCTCCGACGCACCGCCCACGGCGATGCCGTTGATCGCCGCGATCACGGGCACCCGGGTCTCGATCACGGCGCGGGTCACGTCGTGGAAGCTCTCGAAGCTCTCCCGCATCTCCTCGAACGATGTGGGCGCGGCGGCGAGGTCCTCGCCCGCGCTGAACGCGCGTCCGGTCCCCGTCAGCACTACGCCCCTGGCCTTGTCGCCGGTGCCGTACTCGCGGATCAGCGCGGAAAGGCGCCGGCGCATCGGCGCGGTGAGAGCGTTGAGCTTCTCGGGGCGGCGCAGCGTGATGACGGCGACCTCCCGGGTCACCTCGACAAGCACGTTCTCGGTCGCCTGGTCGGTGTTATCCATGTGAAATCTCCTTGGTCGACGGTGCTGACGCGCGCAGGTCATGGACGGTGCCGGGAGCCTGCGCGGCGCGGGCCTTGAGTGCGGGTTTGGATACCCGCTCGGACGGGGTGCGCGGGAAGTCCGCGACGAATTCGACGTAGCGCGGAACCTTGAATCGGGCGAGGTGCTCCGCGACGCGGGCGACGATCGCCTCGGCCATCGAACGGTCCGCGGGGACATCCACCGCGAGCTGCACGAAGGCCTTGACCTCCTCGCCGAGCACGTCGTCCAGTTCGGCGACCACGGCGGTCGCGACCACGGCCTCGTCGCGCTCGAGCGCGGCCTCCACCTCCGCGGCGGCCACGTTCTCCCCGCCGCGCCGCACCATGTCCTTCAGGCGGCCGACGAGGCGGATCCCGCCGTGCTCGTCCTTGACGGCGACGTCACCGGTGTGGAGGCGGCCGTCGCGCAGGGTCCTCTCGGTCTCCTCGGGGCGGTTCCAGTAGCCGAGCATCATCGGCGTTCCGGCCACGGTCAGCTCGCCCGGTGTCCCGGCCGGGACCTCGGCATCGTCGGCGTCCACGATCCGGACCTGCTTGGTGGGGACGGGATGTCCGAGGGTTCCGCTGCCGACGGCGGCGGTGTCCGCGAACGGGCTGAACAGGTCGATCCCGCTTTCCGTCATGCCGTAGAGCTCGCGCCAGGGTGCGCCCCAGCGCTCCTCCAGCGCGGCGTGCAGCGCCACGGGGATCGCGGAGCAGAACACGCCGCGCAGCCGGTTGTCCCGGTCCTCCGGGCCGGGCGGCTGCTTGAACAGCAGCGTGGGCATCGATCCGAGCACATAGCAGAACGTCGCGCCGTGGCGGCGCACGTCGCGCATGAATCCGGACGCCGAGAACTTCGGCAGCACCACCAGCGGAGCGCCGGTCGTCAACGCCAGCACGGCGTTCCACTGCGGGTCCATATACGAGAAGGGCTGGGCAGTCAGCAGCACGTCGTCGGTACCGAGGCCGGCCGCTCCGGCGCAGGTCCACCCGATCCGGGTCCAGTAGTCGTGCGTGAGCATGCACGCCTTCGGGAAACCGGTGGTGCCCGACGTGTACTGCAGGTTGGACAGGGTGTCCGGGCGGATGTCCACGGCGGGGGCGGTCGACGGGTGTTCTGTGCCGGTAGTCTCCGCGATGTCGACGACGCCGACGCCGGCGACCGCCGGATCGCTCGCGATCACCTCCCGTACCAGCGGAAGGTGGTCCGCATCGGTCGCAATCACGCGGGTGCCGGAGTCCTCCAGCACGAACCGCAGGTCGGTCGCGCGGTAGGCGGAGTTGACCGGCACGGCGACCGCGCCGGCCTTGAGCACGGCGAACCAGGTGAGCGGCCAGCCGGCGACGTTGGGCAGCATGATCGCAACCCTGTCTCCAGGGACGATGCCGTGGTCCGAGATCAGCAGGTGCGCGAGCCGCGACGACGCCGCATCGGCCTGCTCGTACGTCCACGACTCGCCGCCGAACCGCAGCAACTCCGCGCCCGGCGTGCGGGCGGCACCGTCGGCCAGAAGTCCGGTGACGGTGCCGATCCGCGGGGCGTCGCCGAACTCGCTCGGATCGACGGCGACCCGCCGCCCGGCGTCGTCGGTGTGCGAGGTGATTGTCACTGCCAGGCCTCCTGTCGGCTCTTCGATTCGTCGACGATCCAGCTCATCGCCGGGTCGTCGCTGTCCATCCACTCGGGGTGCCACTGCACGCCGAGGATCGGTGCGCCGAGCATCTCGACGGCCTCGACGACACCGTCGGACGTCCGGCCCGTGACGATCAGGCCGTCGCCGCATCGGTCGACGGCCTGGTGATGCCACGAGTTCGTGGTCATGGTGGGGCCGAAGACCCGCGCCGCGGTCGAGCCCGGCTCGAACCGCACCACGTGGACGGCGTCGCCGTCGGTGGGCGCGGACTGCGGGGACAGGTGCGGGATCGGCCCCGCGGGAAGGTCGGCGATCAGCGTGCCCCCGAGCGCGGTGTTGAGCACCTGCAGGCCGCGGCACACTCCCAGCACGGGGATCCCGCGGTCTATGGCCGCACGGGTGAGGGCGAACTCGTACTCGTCGCGTTCCGGATCGTGCGCGTTGGTGTCGGTGCGCGGGTCCACGTCGCGCACGACGGAGGTGTCGCCGCCCCAGCGGGAGGGATGGACGTCCTGCCCGCCGGTGATCACCACGCCCGACAGCCACTCGCTGGCGTCGTCGGGGGCGGCGTCGTAAGGCAGATGCACCGGCACGCCGCCGGCCTGCGCGATGCGGGTCGCGAACGCGGACATGAACGAGTCCATGCACGCCTTGCCGTACCGGGGGTCGGATCCGGCGATCAGGCTCAGTTCGAAACGGCGGCCGGTGATCCCGATCAGTGGCCGGCGGCTCATGAGAACTCGAAGTAGCGTCGGGATTCCCACTCGGAGAGTTCGGTGTACGGGTCGCCGCCCTTGGTGTGGAACTCCATCCACTCCCAGCGGCGCGACGCCGTCCAGAAGTCGACGAACTCGTCGCCGAGATATTCGCGGAGGATCTCGTCTGCGTCGAGCGCGGCGATCGCCTTGGTGATGGAGTCGGGGATGCGCGCGACGCCGCAGTAGTCGGGCAGGCACCACGCCATATCGTCGACCTGGGGCGGGGCCTGCATCTTCCGCTCGATGCCCGCGATGACACCCGCGAGGACGCCGGCCAGCGCGTAGTACGGATTCACGTCCGATCCGGGCACGCGGTACTCGAGGCGCGAGTAATTCGGGTGACCGGCGATGGCACGCAGCGCCGCGGTCTTGTTGTTCACGCCCCACGAGATGGTGGTCGGCGGCCCCGACACATCCACCAGGCGCCGGTACGAGGTGATCTGCGGCAGCGCGAGCAGCGTGTTGCCGGCCATCGTCGCCATGAGTCCGCCCACCGCCTGCAGCATCACCTCGGACGGACCGTCGGGCGAGTAGAACTGGTTCACGCCGTCGCGCTGCAGCGACAGGTTGATGTGCGCGCCCTGCCCGAAACCGGCGGTCGGTTTGGCCATGAAAGTGACCGAACAACCTTTCTCGCAGGCGATCTCGCGCATGACCTGCTTGGTCCGCACCCACGCGTCGGCGAGCGCCAGCGGCTCGGTGGGGGCGATGTTCAGCTCCGTCTGGCCGGGCGCGGCCTCGTCGGTCCACGCCTCCCAGACGATGCCGAGCTGGTCCAGTCGGTCGGTGACGGCCTCCATGTAGTCGATCCAGTCGGCGGACCGGGCGAGGCAGTAGGTGGAGCCGGTGTCGCCGCCCAGCGGAGTCAGGCCGCGGTATCCGCGGGCCCGGGCCTCCTGGATCGACTCCTCGAACAGCGTGGTCTCGATCTCCACCGCGACGGTGGCGGTGTAGCCCAGCGCCGCGAGCCGGTCGATCAGCAGGCGGACCATGTTCCGCGGGCAGATCGGCACGGGGCGGCCGTCCTTCAGCCAGAAGTCGCCGATCACGGAATCGACGCCGGGCTTCCACCGCACCAGTGTGCTCATGTCGGGGATCATCGAGATGTCGTAGAGGTTGCCGCGCCAGTCGGGGTAGGCGTCGCCGAAAACGATGTCGGTACCCATGTCGATCGCGAACAGGATGTCGGCGAACGCGAAGCCGGATTCCCGGCCCGACGCGAATTTCGCCGGTGTCACGTTCTTGCCCATGAAGCTGCCGTCGTGGTTGGTGGCCTCGAGGCGGAAGGCCTTGGCGGGGGCGTTCACTACGGGTGCGGCGAGATCAGACATCGAATCGAACCTTCCAGGAGGCGGCGGTCATGACGGACAGTTGCGAGAGAGTCCCCTGCACGCGCAGGCCGTGCTCCAGGGCGGAGAGCAGGTAGTCGGCTCCGGTGAACACGCCGGCCAGCTGATCCGCGCTGCCGACGATGCGGTAGGTGTCCGGGCCCGCGCCGAAGTGGGCCTCCTCGGGGCCGTCCGGACCCAGCGCCACCGCGACCAGGACGTCCGGTATTCCGCGGATTCCGCGGGTGAGGTCCCAGAACCGCGCGGCCGCGTCGCGCCACGCCGGCGGCTGCGGGTACAGCGCCTGCCGCACAGCTTCGGCCAGCAGGGGATCGCCGTCGGAGGCGACGACGGCCACGCGGGAGTCGAGGTCGACGACGAGCGCGGCGTCCGTGCCGCCGGTCACGCCACCGGTGACGGTCGCGGCACCGTCGCCCACGACGACGGTGGCGGCCTGGGGGGTGTTGTGCGACCGTACGGCGACGGAGCCCGAGAGGCGCTCGAGCGCATCGACGGCGTGTCCGGTCCGGAACGAGTCCCGCAGGGTGCGGCCGAGCAGCCGGACGATCGGCGTCGCATCGTCGTCGATGACGACCCGGGCGTCGCCCGTGACCGGGGCAGGAGGGCTGGTAGTGGTTTGCATGGCGTGTCCTAATCGGTAGTGGGGGAAGATGTTTCCGGAGAGGCGGCCGATGTTGTACGCGGTGTCATTCGAGGGTCGCGTACACGTCCGGACGGTTGCGGCGCAGCGCGAGCGCCCACAGGAGGCCAGCGACGAACGCGGCGGCCAGCACGGCGAGGAAGACGTCCGCGAGGGTGGCCGAGCCGATGAGTACGTCGAAGTTGCTCACGACCAGCACGAGGATCGCCCCGAGCGCGGCAAGTGCGAGGACGGGGGCGACGGTGCCGCGCCACAGGCTCGTCGTCCTCTCCCGGAGGAAGTGCACGACGATCGCGGCCGAGGTGAGGGCGAGCAGGGAGATCAGCCCGAGCGTCCCCGCGCCGCCGAACCACGCGTACACCTGCGTGACGGGGTCGAGCCCGGCGATCGCGGTGACCGCGACGAGCATGCTGATCACCGCGGAGGTGAGGACCGACGCGACGTGCGGCGACCGGTGCGCGGGGTGCACCTCGCCGACACGCCGCGGCAGGGCGTCCTGTCGGCCGAGGGCGAACAGGTACCGCGAGACCACGTTGTGCGCGGTGAGGATGCACGCGAAGAAGCTGGTGACCAGGAGCACCTGCACCCCGTCGTGCGCGACCTGCGAGACGTAGCGCGTCGCGAGCCCGGGCGCGAGGCCCTCGGGATCCTGCGCGGCGAGCTCGGCGGCGCGGGAGACCCCGATACCGTTGATCATCGCCCACGAGGAGAAGGCATAGATCACGGCGATGAGGATCACCGCGATGTAGGTGGCGCGCGGGACAGTGCGGTCGGGGTCCTTCGCCTCGGACCGGAACACCGCGGTCGCCTCAAATCCGACGAATCCGAAGACTGCGAACATGATCCCGGTTCCGGTGGCGCCGCTGGTGAACGCGCCCCAGGACAGCGGCTGGGCCGACAGTCCTTCGGCGCCGCCGCGGAGCACGATCGAGAGGTCGACCAGCGCGACGATCCCGATCTCCGCGACCAGCAGCACACCGAGGACGCGCGCGCTCACCTCGACGTTGCGGTATCCCAGGTAGCCGATCGCTGCGAGCCCCGAGGCGGAGAGGATCCACCACGGCACCGACACCCCGGTGAACGTGACGATCACGTTGCGGGCAGCGGCACCGAGGTAGCCCGTCACGGACACCATCAGGACGGCGTAGGTGACCAGGGCGAGCGCCGCGGCACCGAGGCCGACGGTGGTGCCCAGGCCGCGCCGGACGTACGAGTAGAAGGCGCCGGCGTTCCGGACCTCGGGGGTCATCGCGGAGTAGCCGACGGTGAATATCACCAGCACGATCCCGACGATCACGAAGTCGACGGGAGTGCCGATGCCGTTGCCGGTGCCAAGCATGAGCGGAATCAGCCCGGCGAACACCGTCAGCGGCGCGGCGAACGCCACCACCATGAAGACGATCTGCGGGACACCGAGGGTACGTTCGAGGCCGGTGCCGACGGGTGCCTGCACTTCGCGCTGCTGCGTCATGAGAGCACGCTCCCGCCGACCCGGGCGCCCGCAGCGGTGAGGACCTCCGAAGCTGCGCGCTCCGCTGCGCTGACGGCACCGTCGATGTAGCCCTGGTTCAGGATCGCCGTCTCCGTTCCGGCCCAATGGATCCGCCCGATGGGCCGGCGGTCCGCGTCGGTGTACTGGGTCAGCGATCCGGGCGCGCGGGAGCCGACGCAGCCGCTGATCCACTGCTCGTGCGTCCAGTCCTTCTCCAGGCATGCCACGGGATTCGCGGCCTCGGGCCCGAACAGGGTGGTCAGGTCGGCGAGGAAGGCGTCGCGGCGCGCAGCGGAATCGTCGAGGATCGCGTCGGACCAGTGCAGGCCGCCGCCCGCGCCGGCGGTGCCGTGGAAGGTCAGCAGGATGCCGACGCTTGCGTCGGGCGGCGAGTTGTCGACCACGTAGTTCGCGACCGGGAGGTCGGTGACGGCCTGGCCGTTCAGCCCTTGCTCGCGCCAGAAGGGGCGGTCGTAGACCGCGAACAGCTTGTTCTCGGAGCCGGTGCTCCACCGTCGCTGCAGCATGCTGCGCCGGGTCGGGAGGTCGGGCGTGAACCGGATGCGGGTCGCGTCCGCGGGCGACATCGCGACGATGACGCGGTCCGCGCGTACGTCGAGCCGCGCGGATCGGACGAGCACCCCGTCGGCGTCCTGGTGGACGTCGGACACAGGGGAGTCGAGCACCACTGCCGGTCCGAGGTCGGCCGCCATCCGGTCGGCGATCGCCGCAGTGCCGCCCACGACGCGGGACTCCTGCGCACCGTCGGTGATGTTGACGGCGTGATCGATGCCGCCACCGCCCTTGATCCGGGTGAGCTGGACCAGCAGCGAGGTGCTGTGCAGGTCCTCCGCGTTGGTGACGGTGAAGGCCATCGTGAACATCTCCCGGGCCTCCGCGGTGAAGGAGTGCGCGTCGAGCCAGCGGCCGAAGGTGGTGGCGTCCCACTCCTGGGCCCGGCGGGCCGTCCACGGCGCTTCGAGGGGAACTGATTTCGCCATCCGCTCAAGCCGCAGCTGCAGCTGGGCGAAGTCGGCGATGGCCAGCGGGCTCATCGGTGGGATCGTTCCGTCGTAGCGCTTCGAGCGGCCGCGGCGGTGGTAGATCGACTTTCCGTCGATGAACGTCGTGAAGGTCGTCAGGCCCAGCTCGTCGATCAGTGCCAGGACGCGTTCCTGGCCGGGGCCGACCCACTGTCCGCCACCTTCGGTGATCACGCCGTCGGTCACCTGCAGGTTCATTGTGCGGCCGCCGACGCGGTCGCCGGCCTCGATCACGGCCACCGAACGTCCGGCCTGGGTAAGCCGGCGTGCGGCCGTCAGCCCGGAGATCCCGGCGCCGATCACCACGACGTCGACGGTGCGCTGCTCGGTCATACCGCCACCCTCTCGATGTGGGAGACGACGTGGTCCGCGATGCGCAGGGCGAGGGCGTCGGGAAGGTGGTGCCCCATGCCCGGGATCACGATGTGCCGGGCATGGGGGATCGCGGCCGCCGTCGCATCGCCGCCCGACGGTGCCACGATGAGATCGCGGTCGCCGTTGATCACCAGGGTGGGCGCGGTGATCCGGGCCAGCTCGGCGGTGCGATCACCCGACGCCGCGATCGCCTGGATCTGCCGGGCGGTGCCGGCGACACCGTCGCCCGCGGTGCGGTGCCAGGTGGTGACGGCGTGCGCCGCCTCCTCGACTTCGTCGATCGGGTACGCCGTGCCGGCGAGGTGTGCCGTCATGCGCAGGTGCGCTCGGACGGCTCCCACCCGGTCGCGCCGGGGCGGGCTCGCGATGAGCGCCATGGTCGATGCCGCGGGCTGCCCCACCTTGGAATTCCCTGTGGTGGAGTACAGCGACGCGAGCGCCGCGGTCAGTTCGGGGTACCGCGCGGCCACGGTCTGCGCGATCATGCCGCCCATCGACCGCCCCACGACGTGCGTGGGGCCGAGCCCGAGATGCTCGATCAGCTGGGCCGCGTCGTCGGCCATGTCCGCCAGCGTGTAGGCGTCGCGGCGCGCTTTGCCGAGCAGCTGCTGCAGCGTATTCGGCGGCGGTGTCGTCGCGTAGGTCGACCGGCCGCAGTCGCGGTTGTCCATGCGGATCACCAGGAATCCCGTGGCGGTCAGTGCGGAGACGAACCGGTCCGACCAGGTCGTGAGGTCCTCGGCGAGGCCGGCGATGAGCAGCACGGGCGGCGCGCCGTACTGGCCGTCCATCCGGTAGCAGATGCGGGTGCCGCCCGGGAGCTGGGCGAACCTGTCCTCGGTGTGCTCAGACACGGACGGCCTTTTTCGCCGTCGACGGTGTTGCGTCGTCCGTCGTGGAGCCGAACACCAGGGCGTCGTCGAGCAGGGGGCCGCGGAGGATCTTCGCGTCCTGCTGGTAGGACATCGATTGCTGGAACAGGCCCGTGCCCTGCTTGGGGATGATGTCCTTCGCGCGCTGGGCGTAGCCGGAACTCAGGTCCAGGATCGGCCGGTGCTCCATGGCGGGATCGGCTACGACACGGACGCTGTCGTATCCGAAGGCGTCCATGTGCTTGACCAGGTTGCAGAAGTAGCGGGCGAGGATCCCGACCTTGAGCGTCCACGCGGACGTGGTGTAGCCGATCGAGATGGCCAGGTTGGGGAGGCCCGAGAGCAGCGCGCCGCGGTACGCGACAGTGTCAGGGAGCGCGACAGGGGTGCCGTCGACCTCGAGGTCGATGCCGCCGAGCATGCGCATGTTCAGGCCGGTCGCCGTGACGATGAGGTCGGCGTCGAGGTGTTCGCCGGATTCGAGCGCGATCCCGGTCTCGGTGAACCGGACGATCTTGTCGGTGGTGATGGAGGCGGCACCTGTGCTGAGCGCCTCGAAGAAGTCGCCGTCGGGGCACAGGCACAGGCGCTGGTCCCACGGGTCGTACGGCGGGTTGAAGTGGGTGTCCACGTCGTAGCCCTGCGGTAGGGACTTGGCGTTGACGCGGCGGATGATCTTGCGGGTGAGCTTCGGGAAGGCGCGCATGAACTTGACCTGGGCGAGGTCGGTCGTGATGTTGGTGAACCGGGTCATCGCGTAGCCGCGCTTCTCGCCGAACGTCCGGCTCAGCCACTGCGCGAAGCTGTCGACCTTGGGCCACGGCACCACGTAGGTCGGCGTGCGCTGCAGCATGGTGACGTGCGCCGCAGCACCGTCGTGGTTCAGCATCGACGGGATCAGCGTGACCGCGGTGGCGCCGCTACCGATGACCACGACCTTCTTGCCGGCGTAGTCGTAGTCCTCGGGCCAGTGCTGCGGGTGCAGGATGTCACCCTTGAAGTCTTCGCGGCCCTCGAAGTGCGGGGTGTAACCCTCGTCGTAGCGGTAGTAGCCGGTGCCGGCGAAGATCCAGTTCGTGGTGAAGCGCCGGTCGCCGTCGGGGGTCTGGACCTCGAGGGTCCACCGGGCGTCCTCGCTCGACCACGAGGCGCGCTGCACGCTGTGCTCGAACCGCACCAGGCGGTTCAGTTCGAACTCGTCGAGCGTCTCCTGCAGGTAGTTCAGGATCTTGGGGGCCTCCGCGATGGCGTCCGGGTCGGTCCAGGGCTTGAACTCGTAGCCGAAGGTGTGCAGGCCGTTGTCGGAGCGGATGCCGGGGTACTTGAACAGGTCCCAGGTGCCGCCGATGTTCGCGCGTCCCTCGAGGATCACCACCCGCTTGCCGGGGAACGCCTCGGTGATGTATTTCGCGGCGCCGATGCCGGAGATGCCGGCACCGATGATGGCGATGTCGAATTCTTCGGTCTGCGGAAGTGTCTTCATCGTGGGCCCTTTCGGAGGTGACGTTGTGTCCGTGGTCACTTGTTGTGCCTACGACGGTGCCGGGTCAGGTGTCGCATGAGCCACAACACACTGCTCCTAGTTCTTGAAGAGGTAGTGCAATGTGCACACGCCCCTTGGGGACGGCCAACGGAGATCGCATCATCTGGTGCATGGTGTTGCGTCACTCGGCCCTGGATGTTGCACCTCGTTGTAGCGCGCGCGGGGTTCGCCGCGACAACGTGAGAGACGTCACGAGACACGGATCACATCTCACGGAGGAACGAACCATGCGCGACTTGCTCTTCGCTGCAGCGGACATCTGGATGATCGCCATCGGAGTCATCTGCGGTGTGAAGTTCATCAGGAACTACTCGAATTGGCTGATCGGCCTTGAGTGGATCATCATGGGTACGTCAGGATCGAACTTCCTGATCTACGGGTTGCTCAAGGCGGGGACTGACTCGCCGATGTACCACTTTGCGTTCTTCCTGGACGCGTTTTCCCGGTCGATCGGCTTCACCGTGATCCTGGTGCTCGGCCTACTCATGGTCACGCACAGGTACAAGCCCACGACGGCCGTCGAGGTCGGCGCGTTTGCCCTTGCAGCGGTGCTCGGCTACTTCCTCTCCGAGTTCGCAATCGAGATCGGCACCCCTGGCAAGGTGTTCTTCCTGGTGATGGCGCTCGGCGTCAGCGCTTTCTTCGTGTACTACGGACGGCGACTGTGGGCGCTCGGCGAGCACGCTCACGCGGTCTGGGTGTGGATCGCCACGGCCCTCAACGTTGTAGTCGCGTCTATCTACGACTTCTGGCACATCCAGGGTGACGACGCCAACCACACGTTGTTCTACATCCTTGCGCTGTTCACCTGGGGCCTGGCCATGCTTGTGATCTACCGCTCGTACGTGGCCTTCGACGCGCACAACCGCGCCGTGGATGGTGCGGGCAGCGCCGGCACGGTCGTCGTTCAGGGGGCTGAGCAGGCATGAGCGCGACGACGAACACGGTCTACACCGACTTCTCGGGGTGGATCGATCCGCCCGCCGACGTACGTCCTCCGCTGAGGGAGAACTTGACCTGCTCCGTCGCGGTGATCGGCGGTGGGCTCGCCGGGATGGCGACAGCGCTGCGGCTCGCGGAGTACGGCGTGGACACGATCTTGCTCGAAGCGGCGTTCTGTGGGCGCGGTGCCGGCTCGCGCAACGCTGGGCAGCTGGCCAGCGCGCCGGGCGGCGACATTCAGCTCCTGGATCTGCTGTACCGCAAGCGGATGCCGGCGATCATCCGCCTCACAGAGAACGCTGCGGCGCACGTGGAGGAGCTCATCGCGGCGCGGGGGATCGCCTGCGACTATGAGGCCACCGGCAACGTCTTCGCAGCGGTGTCGCGCGGTCAGCTGGGCCGGACGCGGCGGATCGCGAAGATCCTCCGCAGGGCCGGTGCCGAGGTCGAGGAGGGTAACGCCCGCGAGCTGGGGATCCCCCACGGATTCCTCGGCGGTATGCGGGAGGTCCACGGCGGCATCATGAACCCGGGGAAGTTTCTCCGAGGCTTGCGCGCAGCGGTGCTCGGCTCGTCGGTGCGGGTCTTCGAACAGTCCAAGGTGACCTACGTCGTCCGGGAGGGCGGTGACGTGGTCCTCGAGACCCCCGGCGGAATCGTCCGAGCGGGCACCGTCGTCCTCGCCACGAACGCCTGCGCGGGCGAGTGGGACATCACCCCGAAGCGGTTGTCTTCCCCGATGTGGGTGACCGAGGTCGAGACCGAGCCGATCGACCCGGAGCGGATCGCCGCGCTCGGCTGGACGAGCCGATCCGGGCTCGTCACGCAGCACAACATCATGGAGAACTACCGCCTCACCTCGCGCAACACCATTGTGTTCGGAGTGCGCAAGATCGAGCGCGCCATCGAATACCCTCTCCCAGAACGTACTCCGGATCCGTCAGTCGTGGCCGACCTGGCGGAGGCCTTCGCCCGGCGGTTCCCGCCGCTCGCGGACATCGCCATCGCCCGGGCGTGGGGCGGTTGGATCGGCATCACGTCGAGTTGGTTGCCCGTGGCTGGAACGACCGGAGGCAACGTCTACTACTCACTCGCGTGCAACGGCCACGGCCTGGCGCAGGCGCCGTACATCGGCGCTCTCATTGCCGATCGGATAGCGACGGGAACGATGCCGGAGGACTTGCGCACCGTGTGGGCCGACGAGCCGCGGTTCGGCCGCGCGGTCGGCCTGATCATGGGGCGCCTCGGCGTCCGAGCGGCCTGGGCCCTCGACCGGTTCAACGACGCGCTGAACCGGAGCAAGCGGATCGCGCGGCGGCGCTATGCGCACGCGCGATCGGCCGACACCGGTTTCCGTGTTAGCGGCTCGAAACGCGTTGGGTAAATCTTCTCGGCATCGGCGAGGCGCCGCGGACAATCTTTTTCTTCCGCCTCTCTTTTATCTCGCGCGGCCGCGTCATCGTCGGTAGATTTCATCACGGGGGTGGGCGGGGATGTTTGTCGATGAGGGCACACACGTACAGAGTCCAGCCCCTTCACCAGCTGGGTCAATCGATGACGCCGTCGAGATGTGAGTCGGAGGACGCGGCGAACTTCACCACCTGACAGTCGCCCAGCTCGACGCTCGCACGGGTTACTCGTTCGTCGCCTGCGAGAGTGTGCGCACTCCGACCAACCGTCCTGTCACTCCCCATAACCGGCCGGAATTGGCAGGGACGTAGGCGTTGATCTCCTCACCCAGATCGAATGAGGACAATGCCCCATATTTCCTCGTAATAGCCATGATTCCAGGCTAGGCCGGTGTTATGCCCGATGGAAGGTCACATCCATGTGCCCGACTCCCTGACTTGATTACGGGATCACCGATCTGGGGTACGCCGATACGAAACAACGAGTTCGGGAGGCGCTCAACGGATGAAGGATGTCAGAAAGGCGATGACGGAGACAGAGTTGGTCGAGGAGCTGCATCGACTCGAGAAGCTCACGAAACGAAACCGATGTGAGCAGATCCGGCTAGAGATCGTGCACGACGAATTGGTCGGTCGCCAGACCGACTACCGCCGAATGACCAACAACCATTTGTGCGGAGTTCGATAATCCGAAAGTACTAGCGCACAGACTATTTCATTTGTCGGCGGCGTACAGCTTTGCCTGATTATCCGAAAGGGATTCAGGCAATGCATACCGATTGTGCGGTTTATAATGGAAGGTGCGGGGCGGATAACTAGCCGCGCATCGAAAGAGGGTCATCTGAGTTGTGTGCTCAACGCAGATGGCGTTTCACTTCCCCGGCTCTGATGTGCAGAGCCGGGGTTACGGTTGCGGCACTGTCGAACCGTCACAGCTGATCGTCCCTGCCGAGTGGTCCGTTCGGGGTCAGATCTGTTGCAGCTCGGCATAATTCCAGCCGTATCGTTCACCGATAACTTATATTATGTCATCTTGTCGTTGAAAGGCGCTGCACTGCAACAAAATGTGTTCACAGTGCATCGGCGGTATCGTAACCTCGCTACCAGAGTCAGAGCGGACGTCCTGCAGCCTCGGCCGCAGCGATGTGCTCTTCGATGACGTCGCTTCCTGGGTTCTGTTCGACCCCGGTACGGATCGCGGCAGCGATGGCGCGAGTGCGCCCCGCGGGTCCTCGCACGTAGGCGAGTGGGCTGGCGATGTTGCGCCGCCGGAGCTCGTATTCGTTGCGGTTGCTGCGATTGGTTCCCAACTGCATGTGTGCCGGGTTGGTGCAGCCGGCGAAGTCGCATTGATGGCACAGCAAAAATTCCTATTGCCCTTGCCACGACGATTGCATTTCTTGCAAGCGGGCGCCAGATTATGTGGAGAATGAACATCGAAAGTCAGTGCCTGCACCTTCTCTGAACCAAACTCTTTCAGTAACTTTCCTAGCTCATCTTTACTCGTCGTGTGCGGAATTATGTGCTCAATCGCGTAATCATAAAAATCTTTTACGCAACCGTTTATGTAACAGCGGTTTCCCCACACATCCAATAGGGCCGCAAGAAGAATTCGATTGCTTAATTCGCCATTCTTCAATTTGTAACGAGCATGGTTATCTGCGTGGGGGTCGATTTTCGGGATATAAGTCACCCGCAAAAAGTATCAACCCAACCCCAGGAATAGGCAAAAATCAGAGCTACCGCGACACCACACGTGGCCGGCCTCCGTCGCTCCCGCACAATCACCCCGCCAGCCACCCGAGTGGGAGGTGCGAACGCCGCGCCCGTTGCCGGCGATGTGTTGGTGCCAACCCGGCGGCCGGCCACCAAGCAGGGGGACGCCACCGGATCAGCGGAGATTTAAGTTATGGTCGCACCAGCGAAGACCGCGGCAGACAAGAGCGCAGCGCGACGCGAGTATGCCGTTAGAGGAGGGCTTTGGGGCAGGTGGGGAGTTGCCCGGTTTCGAGAAAGATGATGTCTCGCCCGATTTCGATGGTGTGATCACAGAATGTCAGCCGCAGGCGCAGCATCTTGGATGTGGTCGGTGCTGTCGATCGTCTGTCGTTAACCCAGCGATCCGCGTCAGGGAGTGTCACCGCTCCGTCGCGGGCTTCGCCGCCTCCGATACTTTTAATCACAGATGGCTGTAAAAATAGATTTAAGTGGAGAAGAAAGTACCAACCGGACTGGAAAACTAGGTCCTGATCGTTTAAGAAGAAGTAAAAAATGCTCTCACAAGCGCGGTAGCGCGACTCCAGCCGCGCCAACCGGCCAATTCCGCCTGAGAGATTCGAGTGATGCAGAACACCTTCGCAACCAATCGTAGATATCTAAACCGTAACTAAACGGGTTTCGGAGGCTTAGAGCTGTCACTGGTCATGCGAGTTTGGTCTAGCCATGCTTAATCTTTTCAGGTGACTACAACCCTGACTACAACCCTCAGTGCTCGCCTATCCGGCGCCAGCGAATATGCGATCGCGGCCTTCCGCATCGTCGTCGGCTTCCTTTTCTTCTGCCACGGCACCACGAGTCTGTGGTCATGGCCGACGGAGCCCGCTGGCGGAGTCAACGACGCGTTCGGCGCATGGCCGGGATGGTGGGGAGCCATCATCCAGGTCGTTGGTGGCATCGCTTTGATGCTTGGCCTCGGCACCCGACTCGTCGCGTTCATCAGTTCTGGATCGATGGCCTTCGCGTACTTTTGGACCCACCAGGAAAAGGGTGCGCTACCGATCCAGAACGACGGTGAATCCGCCGCCATGTTCTGTTGGGCCCTGTTCCTGCTGGTCTTCGTCGGGCCGGGAACTCTCTCTGTCGACCGCGTCCTGCAGCGTCGCCGGAGCACGTTGATCACCGCAGCTGGTGACCGCTCCACACGAGAATAGAGTTGTCGTGTCGGTCAATTGGAAAGAATGAGATGATCCGAAGTGGCCCATAACTATGCAACATTGTTGTCGTTGGCCCTGACCGCCCTCGGCAGGACGGCCGGCTTCTCCGACCGCGCACCTATTGTTTAGCGTGGGGACGAAAGTTCCCGACAGGCCTTGAAGATTGCATGCGCGCCGTCGTCGGCTACGGCACTAAAGGCTCACCGCCATCGACGCGATTGCTCGCCGCCGGGCTCCTGCCGTCGGACGTGGTGGTGGCCGACACCGATCCGGCCGTCTTGGAAGTAGCGTCGCGACAAGGTCTGGTCACCGTGCACGGCTCGGCTACCAGGCTGGACCTGCTGCAACTGGCTGGAGCCGGGCACACGGCATCGATGATCGTGGCCACCTATCTCGCGCGGCGATACCGCATGTCCACCATCGAGTGCCCGTCAACTCGCTCCGAAGGCGCGCATCGTCGCTGCTCTCCGTGGATCGGAGAACACGCATCTTCTGCGTCAATCTGCTGCAGACACGGTGGTCGTCACCGCGGAGACCGCTGGCCGACTCCTGGTCATCGCCACCCCCTACTCCTCTGTGGTGGAAGTGATCGAAGACATCCGGACCCCCCAAGGCGGGTTCGCTGTAGAGGAACGCACTGTTGAATCCGTGGAGGTCGGCAAGGCGCCTCGGAAGTGCAGGACATCGTGCTCGGTGTGGTGCGCGATGGCCAGTTGTTCCGCGTCGAGGCACCGGCGGCCGGTGTGGTGCAGTCCGGCGACAAGCTTCTCCACCTACGTCTGGTTTCGCACTGAGGCTCCGCGCTTCCACTCACAATGCTGACGCCGTCTCCGCCCCTGCCGCAGGGGCCGTGGCATGGTCGCGTGATGGTAATGCTGCGTCGAGACTACGAGGGCTCGCGACGGCGATCAATTCTCGATGGTCGGACACGGCGCTGACTAATCATCGACCGCTCCACCGGGGCGATCGTTTCTCAGCGAAAGCGAGTAGGCCTTCGTGGATGTCCTCGGACTCCAGCACGGCGGCGAAAGCTCGCGCAGTGACCTGCCATCCGAGCTCGTCACCCGGTGCATCGACCGCAGCCATGGCATGGAGGGTTTCGCTGACCGAAACCGGGGCGTTGCTGCTGATTCTCCCGGCCAAGGCGATCGCCGCGTCGATTGCTTCCCCCGGTTCGGTGAGGACGTTGACCAAGCCGAGCACATGGGCACGATCGGCGGTCAGGGGGTCTCCGGTGAGTAGCAGTTCGGCGGCGACATTGCGAGGTAGCGCGCGGGCGCTCCGGAACAGCGCTCCACAGGTGGCGATGACGCCGCGCTGGACCTCGGGCAGGCTGAAGGTGGCCCGGCTCGAGGCCACCACGAGGTCGCAGGCAAGGACCAGTTCGAACCCGCCGCCGTATGCCGGTGCGTCGACCGCGGCGATCAATGGCTTCGCGCGACGCCGGCGGATCAGCCCGTATTCTCCCCCTCGTTCCGTCGCGCCGGATCCCGCCTTGAGGTCGGTTCCGGCGCTGAACACTGCGCCGGCGCCAGCCAAGACCCCGACCCGAAGTTCTGGATCGTCGTCCAGCAGGTTGAAAGCGGCGTCCAAGCCAGCCGTCATGTCCGCGTCGATGGCGTTGCGGCGGGCTTCGCGGCGCATGGTGATGACTAATGTCTGTCCATCGCGGTGGAGGTCGACCAGGTCTGGCATTGTCTGTTCCGTTCTTTAAATGGTGGTGGAAGTCGCGGAGGCCCGCGAAAGGAATCAGATCCGTAAGCCGGACCGGTCCTTGGTCAGAATCATCTGCCGGTTCCGTACCACTCGCGCAGGTCGCGCTTGAGAATCTTGCCTGCACCGGAGGTAGGAAGAGCGTCGACGAAGGACGTCGACCGTGGCAGCTTGTAGTTCGCGATATGCATCCGGCAGAAGTCGCGGAGTTCCGCCTCGCTCACCGATGTGCCAGGAGTCAGGACGACAACGGCGTGGACGCGCTCGCCCCAGTTTTCGTCGGGTAGTCCGATCACGGCAACCTGAGCGACTGCAGGATGCTTGGCGAGGGCGTTTTCGACTTCGATTGTGTACACGTTCTCGCCGCCGGTGATGACCATGTCCTTCAGTCGATCGACAACGAATACATAACCATCCTCGTTCATGTACCCGGCGTCCCCGGTATGCATCCAGCCGTCTCGGATGACTGCGCTAGTCTCTGCTGGCTTGTTCCAATAGCCGGACATCAGGTGATCTCCGCGGACCACGATCTCGCCGATGTCACCACGTGGAAGTTCCACGTCGCCAGTTCCGATGATGCGCACTTCCGAGTGTGCTGTGGGCCGCCCGCAGCTGCGTCGGAGCGTTGGATCATCGTGGTCGTCTGCGGTGAGAATTGTTGCGATAGCAGCGATTTCGGTCATGCCATATCCCTGGCTGAGACGTACCTTCGGAAAGAGTTCGAGGGTGCGCTGGAGGAGGGCTTCGGAGATCGGTGACGCCCCATACACAATTCGCGTGAGACTCGACAGGTCTGAATTCTTCGCCTCCGGCGAGTCTACGAACAATTGAATCATCGTCGGAACGAGAAGTGTGTCGGTAACACCGTGTCTGGTGATGGCTTCGACAACACCGGCCGGAGTGAACGAGGGCACCATCACATGTGTGGCGCGGGTGAGGCACGCGATGAGCCACGCGGCGAGGTCTGCCAAGTGAAACATCGGTGCCGCATGTAGAAGGACCCCGCCGCGATTGAGGATGTCGGCGGTTACGATTGAACCCATCGCGGAGGTGAGGCATGCTCGATGCGAGAGCATGACCCCTTTGGGTTTGCCGGTTGTCCCGCCGGTGTAAAAGATTCCGTAGAGGTCGTCCCCGCCCCGTCGCGCGTCCTCGACCGCACCGGCGCCGGCGACAAGTTGCTCGTAGTCGAGCATTCCGTCAGGTGCCTGAGTCTCGCCGATGAATATCACCGACGACAGGTTGGGAGCGAGTTCGCGCAGATCTGGGATGAGCGGGGCAAAGTTGTCGTCGACAAGCAGAATGTCGGTCTGACTGTCAACCAATGAGTAGGCGATCTCGGCAGCGCTCCATCGCACATTTACCGGGGTGACGACGCATCCTGCCCATGGCACTGCGTGAAGAAACTCGTGATAGCGATCGCTGTTGAGCGCCAGGATGCCGACTCGGTCGCCGAGTGCGGCGCCTAGAGCACGAAGTGCCCCTGCAAATCGGGCGACTCGGTCGATGGTTTCCGCGGCCGTTCGCGCGCGATCACGGTAGATCGTGACGACATGGTCGGGATTTGCTTGCGCAGTGTTGATCAGTGACTGGGTGATATGCACGGTAGCCCTTCATTGTGAATTTCCATCCGTGTGACGGTGGCGACAGTATTCAAAACTATTGCATGTAAATCTTCTATTTTCGGTATTGGCTTGGTGCGCAGCAGATTTCGTGGATTTCCGATCTTGTTCAGAGTGAAGGCGGCTCCATTCAGAGTCCGAATCGTTGAGCCTTCGACGTGTCGTAGTCGTCGGCAGTGACCTGATTGAGGAAGTGGTGTGCCGCAGGGCTTCGAGGCGGTCGTGATCGGAACCGAATTCCTTCGATTCGGACCGCTTGAAATCTGAAAGTCGTTCAATTCCTGGTCGATCGCCGGACCGCTTGGGTGCGGCCCTCGCCATGGACGCCACTTCGCGACGATTCGGATCGCAGCATGGCGTGACGTCGGTTCCGGCGCAGCACCCGCGGTCAACGCGTACCCAGACATCGCCGGGCTGTCCCACACCTCGATTCGATAGGGAGGGAAGGAGTGGAATCGGCGTAGACCCGAAACTCGATCGCGTGCGTTTGTCCGGTTGACCCGGTCAGGTCGACTGCTGAAAAGCTGCAATGGAATCCGCGCGGACGAGGTGGCCCTAGGTAACCATCGGGCGGTTGAGCTGTGATCACGAAGGTCAGGAGCAACCGGCCCGAAGATCGTTACACGTGAGCGTGCTGCCGTCGTCGCGGCGAATGGCAATCCGCGAGTTGTAGTGCGCGGAGAACCGGTTGTTTTCACCAGCGGCAGTTGGGGTTGGGACATTGCGCCAGGGTGCGCCGGTGAGGCGCTCATCAGCGTCGGTGCCGACCTTCAGGTATTTGTCGAACCACGCGATCGTGTAGTAGCTGACAATCGCCTTGGCATCAAAAGTGCCGGGGAGAAGGCCCGCAGTGTCCGCGAAGTCGAGGTGGTTGGCCGCGCGGATCACGATGTCGCCGCTATCTATCCCGTGTGCCGACATTTCATAGGAAGCCTCTGATTTCGCCAGGGGATCAGGCGGCTGCACACGCGGTATGGGAAAGGCCAGATAGTCGCCACTCATGCCGAGCACTGGCGTGCGTAGCTGTGGGGCTGGGACATCGGGTGCGCCAAAGCAATATTTGTTGAAGCCGTAGGCCAAGGGTACTGATACAGGGCCGAGCGCTTGGGCTGCCCGCGCGGTGGTGAATGCCACCATCTCATCCAGCGGTTTCGCCGCTGGAACGCACTGACTGTCCAAGGCGACTGCGGCTTTGACCCGTGGATCATTTTGGGCGTTCCAGCTGGCAGCAACACCACCGTAGGAATGTCCAGTCAGGCCCACACGGGAGGGGTCGAGTCTTTCCCACAGCGGATTGTATGCCGCATTGAGTCCGCGGCTCACACGGCTGCGTTGCTTATCCGAGTGGTCGGTTCCGCTGGTGCGGCTCGGCTGTGGCGCGTATATCTGTGCTGGGCTCGACAAGAAGAAGTCCAGGGCATCGATTTGACCGTCGTAGAAGGGGAGTCCGTTACCCCCGAGGCTGTCGAGGAGATTGCCGTTGGCTTGCGGGCCGGCGAGTCCGAGAATGGGAATGCCAGCGAACGCCGCCTCGACTTCGTCGGGCGCTTCACCGAATTGATCGGACATGCCCTCGCCCTGCGTATCGTAGGTGAAGACCAGATAGCCTGCTGAAGCTAGGTTCTGGGCGAGGTACCAGTAGCTTTCCTCATAGGCAAGCAGTGAACCGTTGTTGACGATGACGCCGGGCTTGCGCGCTTGATCAGCCTCAGTGGGCATGTCCCAGATGTGCCCGGAAATGGTGGCTCCGCTCCGGGAGGTATACAGGACCTGCTCGACGCTACCCCCGCGGTTACGCCAAGTGTCCTCGGTGACATCCGGGTTGATTAGGCATGTGAGGGCAATGGAGCAAGTGTTGGGGTTTGGGCGTCGTTCGGGATCCGCTTGTAGCTTTTCCGCACGCTTTCGCTGATAGTCCATTGTTTTTTCGGCTATGGCCGGGAGCTCGTCAAGTCGATTCGCTAAGCCGCCGGTCGTTTCGAACGTTTTCGCCAAAGTTGATTCCTCGAGTGACGGCGACCATGAATCGGCCGACGCAACCCCCACGCCAGCCAATGTCGCGGCCAAGGTCGCGACTACAGCAAAGGCGACAGACAGTCCCAGATACATCCTGTCAGCGGCGGGCGTCTCTACCCGTCGCCTCCCGTAACTCCAATTCCGACTCTTCACGTACACAATGTCCTCCAGATGCATTCTCTTGTACCGCAGTGGATTGCGGATTCACGTGGCACGGTTGGACTTTCGCCTCGTGCGACGGTTCCAATGTCCTCGCCGACGATCGGACTTTGCCCGAATGGCAACACCTGTTCCGTCATTCTCCCGGCCGGATGGAAAAACGACTCAAGTGAGATACGGAACGTATTCACATGCAACGGGTATGTCAATGGGTGGCTGTTGTATGCAGCCGAAATGATCGGCGGCAAGGGGCATTTCGGTCGGGCGCAGAGCATTCAGAATCCACTCAGGGTCAACTCGTCCGCACATTCGCGGGCAAGGGCCAGTCATCCGCATCCCGATGTCTTGCTGTGCGTACTGCCATCGGTCGGCGGCGGCTCAAGTCGCGGCGAGTTGCTCGAAGGAGCTGGTGAACGATGAGGCGGCCGGTGTACGAAGGGTGTTCATCGTGGCGCAAAGTCTACTGGATATGCGCTGCCCGACAACGGATCTGAGGATGTGACCGCCTTGTGGTGGGCGTGTGATGATGCGATCGGTGTGGTTCGCATAGAACGTCCCATGATTGCCTGCTTCCGTGATTCGCCGAGTGAACATCGGCGCTACACCGGACGCGAAGGTCTCCAGTGCCGAGAGATCACTTGCATGGATGCCAAGTTTGGTGAATCCGGGGTCGGAGTTGGGTATTGACGGCCCAGCAAGTCTTCGATAATGTCTGCTACTGAATAATCGTCGTTATCGAAATTGAGAGGCGACCATCGTGGATGGTTTCGATCTGGTGCTCCGGGGCGGATGCTTCTTCGACGGAACCGGTGCTCAACCCGCTATTCGCGACGTAGGAGTGCGGGCGGGTCGGGTGGCGGCGATCAGCACCAGCCCTTTGGAGGCGGAGGGAGCGGAGGTCGTCGACGCTGAGGGCTTGTGGGTGATGCCGGGCCTGATCGACATCCACACGCATTACGACGCCGAGGTATTGGTTGCCTCGGGCCTCTCGGAATCGGTGCGCCACGGCGTCACGACCGTGATCTTCGGGAACTGCTCCCTCTCCACCGTGTTCTCCTCCCCTGACGATTGTGCGGATCTGTTCTCACGCGTCGAGGCCCTGCCGTGGGACGCTGTCCAGTCAGCACTCAACGAACACCAGAGCTGGTCAGATCCGCACCGCTACGTGGAGGCGCTCGAGTCCCGTCCGCTCGGACCCAACGTATCGGCGTTTATCGGACACTCCGACCTTCGCGCGGCGGTTATGGGCCTGGATCGGGCCACTGATCCAGACAGTCACCCAACTCCCGTCGAGTTGGGCCGGATGCGCGCGATGCTGGCCGATGCGCTCGACGCTGGGTTCGTGGGAATGTCGACAGTGAGAAGCTCGTTCTCGAAGCTGGACGGCGTGCGCTACCCATCGCGCCAGCTTCCCTCCACCTACGCGAGCTGGCGAGAGTACCGCGCTCTGAACCGCGTGCTCCGCGAACGCGGGCGCCTGCACCAGTGCACACCTAATGTTGCCCGCAAGGCCGAGATCGGCAAGTTCTTCGCCCAGAGCGCTGGTCGCGGCAGGGCCCCGTTGAAGACCACGATGCTCGCTGCGGCAGACCTCAAGGCAGATCCGAAGATGATCTGGGTACTGACCAAGGCTACGGCGTTGCTGAACCGGGTGATGGCCTCGGAATTGCGCTGGCAGCACCTGCCGGTGCCGTTCGAGGTCTATGCCGATGGCATCGACTTGGTCGTCTTCGAGGAGTTCGGTTCGGGTGCCGCAGCTCTCAACGTGCGCGACGTAGTCAAACGCGGTGAGCTCGTGGACTCCGAGGTCTACCGCCGCCAGTTCCGCCAAGACATCGAGCGCAAATTCGGTCCGAAACTATGGCACCGCGACCTGTACGACGCCGACATCGTCAGCTGCCCGGACACCGAGGTAATCGGCAAGTCGTTCGGCAGCGTCGCGCAGGAGCGGGGCATTCATCCAGCGGACGCCTTCCTTGACCTGGTGGTAGCCCACGGCGTTGCTTTGCGTTGGCGTACCACCATCGCCAATCACCGTCCCGAAGTGCTCGACAGGATCGCGGACAACGCTCAGATCCAGATGGGTTTCGCGGACTCCGGCGCCCACCTGCGCAACATGGCGTTCTACAACGCCGGCCTGAGGCTGCTGAGGCGAGTCAATGAATCCGCAGAGGGAGGCCATGAGTTCCTTAGCCTCGAACGCGCCGTACACCGGCTGACCGGCGAACTCGGCGACTGGTACGGCCTCGACGCTGGCACCCTTCGGCTGGGGGACCGCGCCGACATCGCCGTCATCGACCCTGCCGGGCTCTCCAAGTCCTCGGACGATTACGCCGAAGCCCCCCTCGAGGAGCTCGGGGGCGTATCTCGAATGGTCAACCGCAACGACGACGCAGTGGCCGCGACCATCGTGGGTGGACATCTCGTGTACCGCTATGGCAATTTCGCCGACGGGTTCGGTACGACGCGAAGCTTTGGCTCTTTCCTACGGGCCGGAAAGACACACTCGAGCGCCGGATGGTCCTCGTGAGCAATCCAGTCCCCGTCGCCCGCCGCACACCCCGCTCCGAGGTCCGCGACCGGCTCCTGCAAGCTGCCTTCACGGTGTTCGCGGAACGCGGATTCGCCGGAGCCACCATGCAACAGATCGCGGCCACCGCCGGGTTCACCACCGGCGCACTCTACTCGAACTTCGCGAGCAAGGAGGACCTGTTCTTCGAGCTCTTCGACCGGGAGGTGACAGGCCGCATCGCATCAGTCCGAGAGATTCTCGGCCACGCGGACCTTACCGTCATGGACGAAGCGTCCGCACTGGCGGCCGGCCAGCACCTGACCGCTGCGATCCAGCAGAGTCGCGAATGGCAGTTGCTGTTCACCGAGTTCTGGCTTCGTGCCGCCCGCGATACCCAGCTACGTGAGCGGTGGGTCGAGAAACGCCGAGAGTATCACCAGCAATTGACCGAGTTGGCCGACGAAGCGCTCTCCAGCTGGGGCGCAGACGGAGCTGTCTCGTCGCGCATTCTCATGTTCACCATGCTGGCGCTGAACAACGGTCTCGCCATCGAAGAGATCGCCGATCCGGGCGTCATTCCAGCCGACACGATCGGGACTGTCCTGGTCCGCCTGCTGGGTCTGCAGACTAAGAGCACTGGCTGACGAAGCCGCAAACCCGCGCTACGGCCACCATCCGAGGTTATTCGGTGGTGGGAGGGCAGGCCGTCGCCGTTCTCATCGTTTTACGGTTGTCATAGGGCCGTACCAAATCCGAGTCCGAAGCTCGGATGACCCGCTCGACCTCTGCAACCCGAGGCGACGAACCATTGCTCCACTTCATGAACACAGCGGAATGAGGAGAAGCGTATGACCATCCCTAACGCATCGTCATCCGGGGTGTGGCAGGTTGGCAGTTTGATCGGCCAATTGACCGGTCGCACCAGCGCCGAGCCGGCAAGAGGCGGCGTGGGAAAGGTCATGTCCGTCGACGGCGTCGACCTGCACGTCCGAGTGGACGGTCCCGCCGACGGTCCTGCCCTCCTGATGCTGCACGGTTTCGGTGCCTCCATGGCGTGGTTCGACCAGCTCGTCGCTCGCCTGCCGGAATGCCGGATCATCCGGGTCGATCTTCTCGGGCACGGTGGTTCTGCGCGACCTACATCCGGCTACGACCCCGACAGCCAGGGCCGGCTCTATGCGAGTCTGCTCTCCGAGTTGGACCTGGACGACGTTACGGTCGTCGGCCACTCGATGGGCAGCCTCTTCGGCCTGGCGACCGCCGAGCACAGCGCCCTCGTGACCCGGCTCGTGTTGATGGGCGAAGGGCCCGACACGAGCACCGGAACGCTGCCGCCAGGCGAGTGGGTACTTCACACCCCGTGGATCGGTCCGATTCTGCAGCAGCATGGTCCCGCGTTCGTCACCAATCGCGTGGTGCGGCGAGCATTTGCGCGGGACTTCGACATGGCCACAGCATTTGCCCACCCCAGTCAAGGCCTCGACGACGCCCGCAGCCTGAACCACCCCGCCTTCACCCAGACGATGCGGCAGCGGCAGGCGTGGACCAGACGAGGTGGTCTGGACGCACGGCTGGACGATCTGGCATTGCCGGCGCTCGTCATCTTCGGCCGGAAGGACCGCTTCTACGACGTGGAGGCCTCACTTGCCCGCTACCGCCCAGTACGAACAATCACGACCAAGGTCCTCGAAGACGTGGGGCACACACCGATGATCGAAGCCCCCGACCGCGTCACTGACCTGATCCGCGAGTTCCTCTCCACCCGTAAGAACCGGTCGAAAACTTCACCTGAAATCGCCGACTCGAAAGATAAGCAGTCATGACCGTCCAGCGACGGCTCGATGGTCAGCAAACAGTGTGGACGCGCGTTGCCGGCAGGGTGCTGTCGGTTCAGTTTGTCGACGAAGCGTCAGCGCCCTGTGGACCATTCCCTGGTGTGGAGGAGGTGATCGGGTCGTGCGCGGATGTTGGTAGCACATCATGAGCGGTGAGTTCTTGGGCGCACGAATCACATTCGAGTCTGACGTGGGCCTCGCCGTCGCAGTCACGATGTTGGTAGCGGACGGGAGGTCCCTCGGGTGCCATGTAGGTATCACCCCAGTCTTTGATTGCCATCAAAATCGGGTAGATGTCGTGGCCTTTTCGAGTGAGCCGATATTCCGCATGGGCGGAGTCTGTTTGCACTTTCGCCAGAATTTCGTGCTCGACCAGTCGATCGAGTCGGTCTTGGAGTCGACTACGCGAGATTTCCATCGCACTCTGAAAGTGGTTGAACCGACGAACTCCCGCGAACGCCCACTTCAGGATGACCAGCGTCCAACGGTCGCCGAGGATCACCAGCGGTCGAGAAATCGAGCAGGGCACTTCGGACAACTCTTTGTAACGCATGAGCCATCCTACCAAGTAGTTCCAAAATGAGACCACACCTGTTAGATTCAGTCTCGAAATGAGACTAAGGAGTGGAAAGTGAACATGACAACTAGCGAGCCCGCGCAGGTTTCGACATTGGCCGAGTTGCTCGATCGACGCTGGACGTGCCGCCAATTTCATCCGGATCAGGTCCCACACACCGACATCGAACGCTTACTCGAGCTCGCCCAGCAGACCCCGTCCTGGTGCAACACTCAGCCTTGGCAGGTGATTGTCACCGAAGGCGCGGCCACCGATCGCTTCCGCACGGAACTCCTCTCCCACATCCAGGCAGGAGGAGAAGCTCAGCCGGATTTCCCCTTCCCTGCGGAATACACAGGGATCTACCGTGACCGTCGCCGCGCATGCGGTCTTCAGCTTTACGACAGTGTGGGCATCGGTAAAGGGGACCCGCGAACCCTGACCCAGGCGCTCCGCAATTTCGAGTTCTTCGACGCCCCGCACGTTGCGCTGATAACGACCGAAGCGGACCTTGGTGTTTACGGGGCCGTCGACTGCGGCTTGTACACAAGCACTTTCCTGATGGCTGCACAGAGCCTTGGCATCGCCGCCGCCCCACAGGCGGCACTTGCGTCGTACGGGCCATTCGTGCACAACTATTTCGGGATCCCCGAGAGTCGGCGCGTCCTTCTCGGTATCTCGTTCGGCTACGCCGATCTGGATCATCCGATCAACTCTTTCCGTACCGCCCGCGAGACCGTCCCGAATGTCGTTACCTGGCAGCGTGATTGAGGCTCTGCGATAGCCACAGTTGCATCTTGAATTTCGAATGCCCCGCACTCGCCCCTCCCACCGCCCAGCGCGGGGAACTGCGCTCGCCCATCACTTGTCGGAGTTTCTGCTGCAACTGAGTGCGCGGTCTGCGGTGACGAGACGGTTCGAACTGGTTGTCGAGGTATGCGGGGGAAGCGAGTTCGCTCAACCGAGCGCTCGCACGCACGGACCGGGATTTCGCGCGCCCGATCGGTGTGGTTGTGCGCACCACGATGCGACGGATTTCCAGACCCATTCGGGCCCGGTACACGGGGTGCGCGCTCAGTTTCCCGGAGTCGAGACCTGCACCGAGATCGGACTCGCACCATCGAGCATCATCTACAACGGAGGATTCACATGACCGCTTCGACTGTCGGCCGACTGATGGTCGCAGGTGCTGCAAAATGCATGTCCAGTCGTTCGCGCACCACAGAGCTTCGAGTACTGGCAGGCGCCGTCGGAGTGGGAGCACTCGTCGCGGCCGTCGCTGGGATCCGTCATCGGCGATCCACGCGTGGGTTGACTCTTTCGAGCGACGTCGAGCCCAATGCACTCCTGAAGACTCCGACGCTCAAAGCTGACATCAGCGAACTGACCACCGACGACGGTGCGATCATCAATGTCCGGGCTTACGGTCCCGTCGACGGCGATCCGATCGTTCTCAGTCACGGCTGGACGTGCTCCACCGAATTCTGGTACCCGCAGGTCAATGCGCTGGCAGGCGAATATCGGGTCATCACCTACGATCAGCGCGGTCACGGCCGCAGCACTGTCGGCAATCTTCCGCTCGGCCCGGACGTCCTTGCCGACGATCTCTCTGCAGTGCTGGCGGCCACGGTTCGCGAGGACAAGAAGGCGGTCATCGTCGGTCACAGCATGGGCGGGATGAGCATCATGGCCTGGGCGGGTCGTCACCCCGACGAGGTCGAGAAGTACGCGTCGGCGGTCATGCTCGCGAGCACCGCGAGCGGGAGGTTGATCGCGGAGACCACGGTCATCCCGCTGCCCAATCGTTTTCCTCGCGTGCCGGTCCCCGTGGGCCGCGCCATCCTCAGTTCGCCCGTTCCGTTCGTCTCCTCGGGCGCCATGACGAGGGCGTTCCGCTACGTCTCGATGTCACCGAACGCGACCAAGGCCGAGATTCAGTTCTGCGAGAACATCGTTCGTGAGTGCAAGCCGCGTGTTCGTGGAGGTTGGGGAGCAGCGCTGAGCACCCTCGATGTTCACGAGGGACTCGACAATCTCGAGGTGCCGACCACCGTGCTCGTCGGTGCGCTCGATCGGCTCGCTCCGCCGGTTCATGCGCGCAAGCTTGCGCAGGTCCTCGACGACGCCGGCAACCTCGAACGGTTGATCGTGTTGCCGGGCGTCGGTCACATGTCGTCGATCGAGAACATCGACGAGTTCGACAAGGAAATTGTGCGACTGCGCAATCTCTAGCCCCACGACCAGCTGGCGACCCGTCAGCGCCGTGTGGAACGTCGAAACGTCGTTGGACTGGTCACCGAGAACTCCATGTCAGATCCGCGTGCCGGTGCGGGCTTCTCCGTGACCACAGAAAGACCCATCTGCTCCCACCCCGAGTCGCCGCGCCGACGCTCGCCGACTAGAGAAAGGACCACCACCATGAAATATGACCACATTGAGCATTCGCACGGCTGCAGCACGCTCGGAGTCGATCACGCTGCTCACACCGGAGCAGATCGACGAGGCAGTCAAGCGACCGACCGACTACCGCGCGCCGGGCAAATGACGACCGAAGGAATAGATCCCGGCAGCAGCCGAGTCGCACCCGCTGCGACGGAGACTACGAAAACACCTGACCTGGGCACCTACGGAATCTGGCGAGGAGCGGCTGGTTTGCCGCCCGAGCTGGGAACTGCGATCGAGAAACTCGGTTTCGGCACCATCTGGATCGGCGGCTCCCCACCCGCCGATCTACGGATCGCCGAGAAACTTCTCGACGCGACCGAGCACATCACCGTGGCAACCGGAATCGTCAACATCTGGTCCTCACCTGCGGCTGAGGTGGCGGAGTCCTATCACCGACTCGAAGCCGCGCACCCGGGGCGATTCCTGCTCGGCGTAGGCGTCGGACATCCGGAGGCTACCGGCGACTACACCAAGCCGTACGCCTCGCTCGTGTCGTACCTCGACGAACTCGACGCGGCCCAGGTCCCGGAGGCGCGGCGCGTCCTCGCCGCACTGGGGCCGAAGGTGATGAAGCTGTCTGCCGCTCGCGCCGCCGGCGCGCATCTATACCTGACCACCCCCGAGCACACGGCCGAAGCTCGCGAAATCCTCGGCCCTTCGAAGATCCTGGCCCCCGAGCACAAGGTTGTCCTGGAAACCGATCCGGAGAAGGCCAGAGCAATCGGTCGCCCCGCCGTCGCCAACCCGTATCTGTATCTGCGCAACTACACGAGCAATCTCGAGCGCCTCGGTTTTGCGCCCGAAGAGTTGGCCAACGAGGGGAACGATCGCGTCATCGACGCCCTGGTTGCGCGGGGTACCGCGAAGTCCATCGCGGATCGGCTTCGGGAGCATGTCGCGGCGGGTGCCGATCACGTTGCGATCCAAGCACTTCCCGCCGAAGGTGATCCGATCGCGACCTACGAAGCACTGGCCGCCGAACTCTTCGACTGACCGGGCAACCCTTGACTTGGATAAGTAGTGTCCGAGAATGCTTGGGCACGACCTATCCGAGTAAAGGAGAAAAATCATGAAGATCGTCATTTTCGGAAGCGGACTTATCGGAAGCCAGGTCGCCGCCGAGCTCGCTGACGCCGGGCACGACGTGAAGGCGCTCGGTCGTGGCGGCGGGATCGCCGACGCAGTTGAGGGCGCGCCAAAGCCACAAGATGGCACCGTCGAGATTGCCGAGCCCGAACCGCTGGGCATCGACGAACTGGTCCGGCGCCTGTTCGTCGTCACCGGCGACAACCGTTCGGCGATCTTCGATTGCTCGGCACCCGGCAATGGCGCATGGATCGCGTGCGAATCAGGGTGCCGGATTCAGATACCGAGCCGATGGCGGCGTGACATAGCCAATCGCCGGATTCGACGACCGGTACTGGGGGCGGTTCCATGCGAAGGCCGACCAGACTTGCCGCACCTGCGCACCTGCGCGCGAAAAGCTGGGAGGCACTCCAGAAGTGGGTTATAGACGGAGCCGACGGTTGCCCTTGCGTGTGCCACCACAATCGTTGCGCCGCAGGAAGTGAAGATCCGCCACAATCGCAACGAAACCAACTGCTATCCAGCCGACGGTCGGCCACCTTCGGTGTCCCCCGACATGAACTCCGCTGCGCTCCGTTCTGTGAAAAGCACTGATTTGTTTTCACTTCTGGCCTTCCGATTCTCGTCGGCGGTGACCTGCGCGCAACCCCTGGCGGCGCAAGCGCCGGCCGATGGCTCCGAGAAATTTTTGTCACTCGCACGCTCCCGCCAAAATTTTCTCGGCCCAGGGGTGGCACTCCGGCCCCCTCATGCCGACGCGATTCTCCTTTGCCAGAAGGCGAAAAAAATTGGCGGGGCACGAGGCCCGGTCACTTTCACAGCAAGGGGAACGACATGCAGAACATCCGTTTGAGGACCGCCACCGACGTCTTGGCCGCAATCCCGGCGTTGCTCGGATTCGTCCCCGTCAGTTCCGTCGTGATGATCGCTCTCACCGGGTCACCGGCCATGCTCGCGTTCGTTGCGCGCACCGATGTCATCGGTGCCGATGCGGCAGCCGACTACAGCACCGCACTCGAGCAAGCCGCAGCCACGTCGGTTATCTGGGTTGTCGTCGGCGCCGGTCCGGTGGCAGCCGCCGGACTCGATCAGATCGAGGCAGCTCAGCGCGAGCTCGACAGCAGGGGAATCCGCAGCGTCCGCACCCTTTTCTCGGAGTCTCTTGAGGTCGGAGCGGGGTGGTTCGACACCAACGGCGAGGTGCCTGATTAGCAATGCATGTCCTGCGTCTCATGCCATTAGTTGCCCTTTCGTGGGTTCGCTTCGGCCATGGGCCGGGCATCTTCGTTTCGTCCGTGTTGGCTGACTGGGTTAGGTGACCATTCAGAAGTCGTTTGTCCGAAATGTCGTCCCCATCGGGGACGCCTCAACCCCGAGACTTCAGCGCCGCCCGCGCGGCATTGAACCCACCCATCCCGTGAACCCCGCCGCCCGGCGGAGTTGCGGACGAGCAGAGGTAGACGCCCGGGGCGCCGGTGGCATAGGGGTCCAGTCCGAACCGGGGGCGCGCGATGATCTGCCGCGCAGTGTTCGCCCCCGCGGAGATGTCGCCGCCCACATAGTTGGGGTTGTACGCCTGCATTTGCGGCACATTGCGCACGTGGACGCCCACGATCCGGTCCCGGAACCCCGGCGCAAAGCGTTCGATCTGACTCGAGATCGCATCGGTGGCGTCCCCCGGATAGCCGTGCGGCACATGCGCATACGCCCACACGGGATGGATGTCTCCCACAGATCGGGAGGGGTCGGCCAAGAACTGCTGGCCCAACAGAATGAAAGGCTTGTCCGGCATCTGACCCCGAACGGTCTGGCGTTCCACGGCAGCAGTTTCCGAAATCGTGCCGGACAGATGCAGGGTGCCGGCCTTGCGGGCGTGCGGATTTGTCCACGGCACGACGCTTCCGTCGGAGTCACCGCGCACGGCGTAGTCGACCTTGTAGGCGGCAGTGCCGTAGCGGAATTTGCGGTAGGCCCGGGCAATGCGATCAGGCTGCCGGCCGTCGAGCAGGCGCCCGGCCGCATCGGGTGCGATGTCGAGCATGACGATGTCGTAGTCGGCGATCTGGGAGTAGTTGGTGACCCAGTTCCCGGTTTCGATGGTGCCACCGAGGCTGCGCAGAATCGAGGCGAGCGCGGCTGCAATTGACCCCGAACCACCTTGTGCCACAGGCCAACCGTGAGCATGGGCTCCAGCAGTGAGCATCGAGCCGACAGCGCTGGCCAGGGGAAGGGTGAGCGTCCCGAACATGTGCGCCGCGACACCACCGAACAGCGCCCGCGCCTGTGGAGTCTTGAACATCCGCGCGAAACCCGTCGCGGGAAGCAGAGCGCCCGTCCCGAAACGGGCGAGCATCAGCGGGTGCTTCGGGACGTGCACGATCGGCTGGAAGACGTCCTGCACCAACTCGTCGAAGTTCTCGGATAGGTATCCGAAGACGTCGAGCCACCGCTTACCGTCGACACCCAGTCCTTCAGCGGTCCGGTTGATATCGCGCCACAGAACCCCGGCGGTGCCGTCGTCGAGTGGATGGACCAGATCGATCTCGGGCCACAGCCACGTCAGGCCATGTTTGGCGAGGCCGAATTCGCGGTCGAGTTCCTTGAAGTAGGGAGAGGCCAAAGCGGTGGGATGGAAGGCGGAGCAATCGTCGTGGACGAGTCCGTCGACTATGTATTCGCTGCTGCGGGTGCCGCCGCCGATCTTGTCCGCACCCTCGATGACATGGACGTCGATTCCGGCGCGGGCGAGTTCGATCGCCGCCGCGAGACCGTTGGGGCCACTGCCCACCACTACTGCTGTTGTCATTTGCTCTTCGCCACCCGTCTTCTCAGGTGTGAGCCTACGGAAATTACAGCGATGGCATTCTGCGAGCAAACAATTCAGGCCTAGACCTTGGTTGATCGATCAACTTTTGTTACAGTTCGAGGCGCACTGGCCGCAGCTGATTCTTATCGCTGCGGCCAGTTGTTGCATTCATCGCCCATCGCGCCTGTTTCCTGCGGATTCGGTATCCTGTGAATCGGAACTTCTCTGCACAGACGCAGCTCCGAAATCTGTCGAGGGGCCTTCTGGCTCCCTGCATCGCCGCAGTTCAGAGCAATTATAGGGCTACCTTAGTTGCGCCCGTGCCGGGGTTCTGAATTATCGTTTTCGTTACACGGTTGACTCACAAAAGTTTCAACCGACCGAAGACTCACGTCGCCGGGTGCCAGAACGCACACCATCGCGTCTGCGCAGGGCGGCTACTTCGGTGGTACCGAACACATCGTCGTGTCGGTGCTTTGAAGGACTTGCATTGCAAGTTGATGGCCATCAGCGCTGCTGGTCGTCGGTGCATCTTTATGGCATACGAAGGCTGGGTATGAAGCAACTTCCAGGCCCCCAGGGCCTCTATCACCCGTCCAATGAGCACGACTCCTGTGGAGTCGCATTTGTTGTCGACATGCATGGTCGCCGCAGCAGGGACATCGTCGAAAAGGCGATCACCGCTCTGGTCAACCTCGAGCATCGCGGCGCTGCCGGATCCGAACCCAACACGGGTGACGGTGCGGGCATTCTGCTGCAGGTTCCCGACAAGTTCTTCCGAGCTGTCGTGGACTTCGCGCTGCCCGCCGAAGGCGCGTACGCAACCGGTATCGCATTCCTCCCGCAGGGCGACGCCGATGCACACGAGGCTGCTGCTGCAGTCGAGAAGATCGTCGTCGAAGAGGGCCTGAAGGTTCTCGGCTGGCGCGAGGTCGGAACAGACGACTCCTCGCTGGGCGCACTGGCGCGCGACGCGATGCCGACGTTCCGTCAGATCTTCATCGGTTCCGAGGGTGACAAGTACACCGGCATGGATCTCGAGCGTCGTGCATACGTGGTGCGTAAGCGCACCGAGCACGAGCTCGGCTCCGAAGGCGCCGGCAAGGGTGGCCCGGGTAGCGAGACCGTGTACTTCCCCAGCCTGTCCGGCCAGACGTTCGTCTACAAGGGCATGCTCACCACCCCGCAGCTCAAGGGTTTCTACCTCGACCTGCAGGACGATCGTGTCGAGAGCGCACTGGGCTTGGTCCACTCGCGCTTCTCCACCAACACGTTCCCGTCGTGGCCGCTGGCGCACCCGTTCCGACGGGTCGCTCACAACGGTGAGATCAACACCGTCACCGGCAACGAGAACTGGATGCGCGCTCGCGAGTCCCTCATCGACAGCGACGTCTTCGGTGGCCGCGAGAACCTGGACAAGATCTTCCCGATCTGCACCCAGGGCGCCAGCGACACCGCTCGTTTCGACGAGGTGCTCGAGATGCTGCACCTCGCCGGTCGCAGCCTGCCGCACGCAGTTCTCATGATGATCCCCGAAGCCTGGGAGAAGCACGAGAGCATGGACCCCGCTCGTCGGGCGTTCTACGAGTACCACTCGGCTCTCATGGAGCCCTGGGACGGACCGGCGTCGGTGTGCTTCACCGACGGCACCGTCATCGGCGCCGTGCTGGACCGCAACGGTCTGCGTCCGTCGCGTCTGTGGATCACCGAAGACGGCCTCGTCGTCATGGCGTCGGAGGTCGGCGTCCTGCCGATCGATCCGTCCACGGTTGTCCGCAAGGTCCGCCTCCAGCCCGGCCGCATGTTCCTCGTGGACACCGCGCAGGGCCGGGTCATCAGCGACGAGGAACTGAAGAACGAACTCGCTGCCGAGCACCCGTACCAGCAGTGGATCGACGAAGGTCTGATCCACATGGACGACCTGCCGGACCGTCCGTACACGTACATGTCGCACGAGCGCGTCGTCCTGCGCCAGCAGCTCTTCGGTTTCACCAACGAAGAGGTCAACCTGCTGGTCAAGCCGATGGCTCTCTCCGGTGCCGAGGCACTGGGCTCGATGGGTACCGACACTCCGATCGCCGTGCTCTCGTCACGTCCGCGGATGCTGTTCGACTACTTCTCGCAGCTCTTCGCTCAGGTCACCAACCCGCCTCTCGACGCGATCCGTGAAGAGGTTGTCACCAGCCTCGGCGCGACCATCGGCCCCGAGGGTGACCTGCTGCACCCGAATGCGGACTCCTGCAAGCAGATTGCGCTCCCGCAGCCGATCCTGCACAACGACGACCTGTCGAAGCTCGTTCACGTCAACGACGACGGCGAATTCCCGGGCTTCCGCAGCGTCGTGATCCGCGGCCTGTACCCCGTCAAGGAAGGCGGCGACGGTATCCGTCGTGCGCTCGAGGGCATCAAGTACCAGGTCTCGCAGGCAATCGAGGGTGGCGCACGCATCGTCGTGCTCTCGGACCGTGAGTCCACCGAGGACTACGCGCCGATCCCGTCGCTGCTCCTCACCTCGGCCGTGCACCACCATCTGGTTCGTGAGAAGTCGCGCACCAAGGTCGGTCTCATCGTCGAGGCCGGCGACGCCCGCGAGGTGCACCACATGGCGCTCCTCATCGGCTTCGGTGCCGCAGCGGTCAACCCGTACATGGCTTTCGAGACCATCGACGAGTTCCTGCAGAATGGCGAGCTCGAGGGTCTGACCCTCGAGAAGGGCATCGCGAACTACATCAAGGCCGCCGGCAAGGGTGTCCTGAAGGTGATGTCCAAGATGGGCATCTCGACGCTCGCGTCGTACACCGGTGCTCAGCTGTTCCAGGTCATCGGCCTCTCGCAGGAGCTGACGGACGAGTACTTCACCGGTCTGCAGTCGCAGCTCGGTGGCATCGGCCTCGACCAGATCGCAGCCGACGTCCAGGCACGTCACGCCGTCGCATACCTCGATCGCCCCGAAGAGCGCGCTCACCGCGAGCTCGAGGTCGGCGGCGAGTACCAGTGGCGTCGTGAAGGCGAGTACCACCTGTTCAACCCGGACACGGTCTTCAAGCTCCAGCACGCAACTCGCACAGGTCAGTACGAGGTGTTCAAGGAGTACACGACCATGGTCAACGACCAGTCGGAGCGCCTTGCCGCTCTGCGTGGTCTGTTCGACTTCAACATCGGCAAGCGGCCGTCGATCTCGATCGACGAGGTCGAGCCGGCCAGCGAGATCGTCAAGCGTTTCTCGACGGGTGCGATGAGCTACGGCTCCATCTCCGCCGAGGCTCACGAGACTCTCGCCATCGCGATGAACCGTCTGGGCGCCCGCTCCAATTCCGGTGAGGGCGGCGAACATCCGTCGCGCTTCACGCCGGACGAGAACGGCGATCTGCGTCGCAGTGCCATCAAGCAGGTCGCGTCGGGACGCTTCGGCGTCACCTCGCACTACCTGAGCAACTGCACCGACATCCAGATCAAGATGGCGCAGGGAGCCAAGCCCGGTGAGGGCGGCCAGCTTCCGGCTCACAAGGTGTACCCGTGGGTGGCCGAGGTTCGGCACTCCACGCCTGGCGTCGGCCTGATTTCGCCGCCGCCGCACCACGACATCTACTCGATCGAGGATCTCGCTCAGCTGATCCACGACCTGAAGAACGCCAACCCGCAGGCCCGCATCCACGTGAAGCTGGTCTCCGAGGTCGGCGTCGGAACCGTCGCGGCCGGTGTCTCCAAGGCACATGCCGACGTCGTTCTGATCTCCGGTCACGACGGTGGCACCGGTGCCACCCCGCTGACCTCCGTCAAGCACGCGGGCGCACCCTGGGAACTCGGCCTCGCCGAGACCCAGCAGACGTTGCTGCTCAACGGTCTCCGTGACCGCATCGTCGTGCAGGTCGACGGCCAGCTCAAGACGGGTCGCGACGTCGTCGTCGCTGCCCTGCTCGGCGGCGAGGAGTTCGGTTTCGCCACCGCACCGCTGGTGGTCTCGGGCTGCATCATGATGCGCGTCTGCCACCTCGACACCTGCCCCGTCGGTGTCGCGACGCAGAACCCGTTGCTGCGTCAGCGTTTCAGCGGCAAGCCGGAATTCGTCGAGAACTTCTTCATGTTCATCGCCGAAGAGGTTCGCGAGCTTCTCGCGGAACTCGGATTCCGCACGCTGCTCGAAGCCGTCGGCCAGGTCGACATGCTGGACACCACGCGCGCTCTCGATCACTGGAAGGGAAGCAAGGCAGGCAATCTCGATCTGTCGCCGATCCTCACCCAGGTCGAGTCCGCGTTCATGGACCAGGACGTCCACTGCACCGGTACGCAGGATCACGGTCTCGACAAGGCACTCGATCAGCAGTTGATCGTCTCGGCCCGCAACGCACTCGACAAGGGTGAGGCGGTCTCCTTCGAGTCCGCGATCACCAACGTCAACCGCACGGTCGGCACCATGCTCGGCCACGAGGTCACCAAGGCGTTCGGTGGAGAGGGCTTGCCCGAGGGCACCATCGACATCACGTTCACCGGTTCCGCCGGTAACAGCTTCGGTGCTTTCGTGCCCAGCGGTATGACCCTGCGCCTGCACGGCGACGCCAACGACTTCGTCGGCAAGGGCCTCTCGGGTGGACGCATCGTCGTACGCCCGCCGCTGGATGCAGCGGAAGGCTTTGTCGCCGAGGACAACATCATCGGTGGCAACGTCATCCTGTTCGGCGCCACCAGCGGCGAGGCTCTGCTTCGCGGTGTCGTCGGCGAACGCTTCGCAGTCCGTAACTCCGGCGCCACTGCCGTCGTCGAGGGTGTGGGCGATCATGGTTGCGAGTACATGACGGGTGGAAAGGTGGTCATCCTCGGAGCCACCGGACGTAACTTCGGCGCCGGCATGTCCGGTGGCGTCGCGTACATCTACAACCCCGACAAGGCATTCGAGAAGAACCTCAACACCGAACTGGTGGACCTCGAGGATCTTTCGGGCGACGACTTCACCTGGTTGAAGGGCGCCATCGAACGTCATCGCGACGAAACCGGCTCCGAGGTTGCAACGCGCATCCTCGCTGACTGGTCGCAGCAGGTGGGTCACTTCGCAAAGGTGATGCCCCGCGACTACAAGAAGGTTCTTTTGGCCATCGCGGCCGCAGAGAAGGATGGCAAGAACGTGGACGAGGCAGTTATGGAGGCAGCTCGTGGGTGATCCAAGCGGCTTCCTGAAGCACACGTCGCGCGAACTTCCGGTTCGCCGGCCGGTGCCGTTGCGCCTGCTCGACTGGAAAGAGGTCTACGAGGAGTTCCCGAAGGAAACCCTCAAGACCCAGGCCAGCCGTTGCATGGACTGCGGAATTCCTTTCTGCCACAACGGTTGCCCTCTCGGAAACTTGATTCCCGAGTGGAACGACCTGGTCTACAAGGACCACTGGCACGACGCCATCGAGCGTCTGCACGCGACCAACAACTTCCCGGAGTTCACCGGTCGTCTGTGCCCCGCACCCTGTGAGGCGTCCTGTGTCCTGGGCATCAACCAGGATCCGGTCACCATCAAGCAGGTCGAGGTCGAGATCATCGACAAGGCCTTCGACGAAGGGTGGGTCAAGCCGGTTCGCGCCGCGCACGCCACCAACAAGAAGGTTGCGGTTGTCGGCAGTGGTCCGGCCGGTCTGGCTGCAGCGCAGCAGCTGACCCGCGCCGGTCACGCAGTGACGGTCTTCGAGCGGGCAGACCGCATCGGCGGCCTGCTGCGCTACGGCATCCCCGAGTTCAAGATGGAGAAGCGGCACATCGACCGCCGTCTCGAGCAGATGGAAGCCGAAGGCACCGTCTTCAAGACCAACGTCAATGTCGGCGTGGACATCACCGCGGACGAGCTGCGTGAGCAGTTCGACGCAGTGGTTCTGGCCGGCGGCGCCACCGCAGCTCGCGATCTTCCGATCCCGGGCCGCGAACTGGACGGCATCCACCAGGCGATGGAGTTCCTGCCGATCGCCAACCGCGTGCAGTTGGGTGACCTCGACGCTCCCACCATCACCGCTGAGGGCAAGAAGGTTGTCATCATCGGCGGCGGCGACACCGGAGCGGACTGCCTCGGCACCTCGCACCGTCAGGGTGCGGCCAGCGTCCACCAGTTCGAGATCATGCCGCGTCCGCCGGAGACTCGCGCCGAGCAGACTCCGTGGCCGACGTACCCGCTCATGTTCCGCGTGGCTTCGGCTCACGAGGAGGGCGGCGAGCGTCTGTTCTCCGTCAACACCGAGAACTTCGTCGGTGAAAACGGCAAGGTCACCGGTCTCAAGGCTCACGAGGTCGAGATGAAGTCGGGTCGCTTCGAGAAGGTCGAGGGCTCGGACTTCGAGCTCGAAGCCGATCTCGTGCTCCTGGCCATGGGCTTCGTCGGTCCCGAGAAGCCGGGTCTGCTCACCGATCTCGGTGTCGACTTGAACGAGCGTGGCAACGTCGCCCGCACGTCGAAGTGGAACACCAACGTCGACGGCGTGTTCGTGGCCGGCGACATGGGCCGCGGTCAGTCCCTGATCGTCTGGGCCATCGCCGAGGGACGTTCCGCAGCAGCCGCTGTGGACACCTACCTCGAGGGTGTCACGGCCCTTCCGTCACCGATCCACCCGACAGCGGCTCCGCAGCGCTAGAGGCTCTCACAAAGCCGCACCCCACCGCATTCGGTGGGGTGCGGCTTTGTTTCTGCAAGCAATTCGCACGATCTGTAACAAACCTTCATCAATCGTGCATCGGACAGACACAACGCCCAGACAGTATGATTCCGGAGCACCGATAGTGGTGTATGGGTTGCTGAAGGTAAAACAGGGGAGTTTCATGCGTGCGAGGCGTCTCGTTGCGGTGTTGTCGGCACTTGCTGCGGCAGTAGTGGTACCGGTTGTCAGTGCTCCCGTGGCGTCGGCTGATCCCTGCCCCAGCCTGTACGTCGTGGCCATCCCGGGAACCTGGGAGCCCTCGGGCACCAGGCCCGGCGTCGGCATGCTCGCCCCGGTGACCAACGGGCTTCCGGGCTCCGTTCGCACCGATTACGTCACCTACTCGGCGACGGCCTTCCCGTGGGAGTCCAACGTCTACGCCAAGTCGAAGCAGCAGGCTGTCGACAATGCCCGCGGCATGATCGGCGCCATGGCCGCCTCGTGCGGTGACACTCGCTTCGCCATCGTCGGATACAGCCAGGGTGCCGACGCGGCAGGCGATCTCGCCGCCGAGATCGGAACCGGCATCGGCGTGGTCCCCCCGACTCGCGTCGAGGGCGTCGGCTTGCTGTCAGATCCCCGTCGTTCCGAGTCCGACGTCCTGATCGGCCCCGCTGTCGGCGGTAACGGTGCCAGCGGCCCTCGCATCGGTGGATTCGGTTGGCTGTCAGGCAAAACGGTGACGCTCTGCGCGGTCGGTGACCTGTACTGCTCGACGCCGAAGGACGATTTCGTGATGCGTCTGGCCGGATTCATGGCTCAGGCGTCCGATCCCACTCCGGCCAGTGCGCTCGCGCTGCGCGACGAGGCCGCCGTGATCGTCAATGATCTGATCACCGCAGGCGGTCTCCCCGCTTTGATGGCCCAGCTCGATCCGGGCGCGAACTCGCGGCGCATCGATCAACTGGTCGACTTCTACGGCTCGCAGGTCCACACCGACTACACGCGTTACGTCGTTGACGGCGCAGGCAATTCGGCTACATCCTGGCTGCACGGCTGGTTGGCCGGCAAGGCCTGATCAGCAGTACGTCTGCTCCGCCGTGTCGACGTAGATCTCGGCAACGCGCTGCGAGGACATCGGCGTGATCTGTGAGTACACCTCGCCGACGGAGTTGAACTCTGCCAGCACTTCGGACCGAGGCATACCGTCAGCGAGCGCCTTGCAGGTGCCGTCGGCGTAGAGGATCTCTGCGGAATCCATTCCGGCGGGCGGGATCCCGGCCAGACGCAGAGCGGCGATGTACCGCTGCCCCTTCTCGCCGGCGTTCGCGACGATCTCTTCCGGTGAGCGTGCATCGATTGGTGCGTTCGCCGGTGGCGCTACCGGTAGTGATACCGCCGGTGGCGTCGATTCGACGACGCTCGGCGCGGCTTTCGGAGTTGTTGCGGCGAGCGGGCTGGTCGGCAGCTCGGAAGGCGTACTGGGGGCAGTCGAACTCGACGTCGCCGCAACCGACGTGCTGGTGGCCGCAGAAGTGGATTCCGATGCGTCGCTGTCGGATTGGCTGCTGCAGCCGCTGAGGAGTAGGCCCGCTGCCGCGACGCAGAGGACCAGTCTGTTCGTGTTCATCACCCGTGAGTGTTACATACCGTACCGCTTATTTTGTCCGTTTTAAGGAAACTCCCTTTTGCCCTGTTTTTAAGTCGAAGTCCTGTGATATACATCTGTTCAGTTGTTACTTGTGAGTAGGAGCACACCGCAAAGACCTTGTCGGCGGCGGTCGAAACACAAGCAATGACTGCGAGTTTCGTCCCCCATCACATAAACGGCAGGGAGAAATCAGTGCAGAAATCTCACAAGAACGGCAACAGACGTCTCGGCACGCGCGTGGCCGTCATTGCAGGTACCGCAGGTGCGGTCCTCGCGTTCGCGGCGCCGATGGCCTCGGCTCAGGATCCGGTCGACAATTCGATACCCGGTGCCGTAGCGTGTCCGGCTACTGCCGAATCCTGTGTGTCGGTTGTGGTTCAGAGCGGAACCTTCGACAACAACGGCTTCAACCTCCCGATCGGAGAAGGCGACATGATCATCGCCGCCGAGGCCGGCTCCGGTGAAGGTGAGTCCACCGTTCTTCTCCCGCGCGACGACGGACACCACGGTGTCTACTCCAAGCCGTTGACCGTTCCGGGTGGAGTCCTCGGAATCGACCTGCCGTTCGGCAATCTGTTCGGCCTCGCCGCAGTCACCGCCGAGGTGGAGGCGACAGCTGCCCCGACCCTCAACGGCATCATCACCGACATGGATCTGAGCATCCCGGTGCGGATGAAGATCAACAACGCGTTCCTCGGTGACAACTGCTACCTGGGCTCCGCGGCTGCGCCGGTGAATCTTCGTCTGGCGCCTGACCCGTCGGTGGTACCGACCTACACGGTGCTCCCGGACAATGCACTGAAGGTGAGCCCGGTCGGGAACCAGGCCACCGGCTTCGCGCTGCCCGCCGCCAGTGGTTGCGGACCGTTCGGAGTGCTGAACCCGATCGTCAACTGGCGAGCAAAGGTACCGGCCACGTCGGGAACCTCGCTCAGCACGATCTCCGACGCCTACCTGTACCCGGGCGGCCTCACCGGTAGCGATCCTCTCGACGATCTCGGCGGCGGAACAGGATCCAGCGGTTCCAGTGGCTCGAGCGGTTCGTCCGGAAGCTCCGGTTCCTGAAAAATCGGAAGCCTAGACGCAGCGGTGGTGACGGAATGTCACCACCGCTGCGGCGTCCGACCTGTAATAACCTGTGCCTCAGGGTGGGCGAAGGCGGCACTCCATCAGGAGCACCTGCGCGGCCACGAAATCACAGGGGAGTCCTCAAACATGTTTCGAGACAGCGTTCTTGCCGGTCCGGTCCTGCGCCGGGGTGTGACGGCACTGGCAGTTGCGGCCGCAGCCACCATGTTTGTCGGTACTGCAGCGACGGCGGAGCCGGCGGCAGTCGTCGGTGAGGTGTCCGCGGACTCCATCGCGGCAGCCCGTGCGCAGGCCATCGGAACGACGGTCACCGTCGTGGGAACCGCGACTACGCCGTCGGGAGTCTTCGAATCCAGCTTCTACGACAAGGGCTTTGGTCTCCAGAGTGGCAATTCGGGCATTTACATCAGCGATCCGAACAACTCCGGGATTGCTCTCGGCGATCAGGTTCAGGTCACCGGAGTCCTCGCGGATCAGGAAGGCCTGCTCGTCGTCCGCCCGACTGCCGTCGAGGTAATCGGCACGACTACCCAGATCAGCCCGGCGCGACTGCCCCTCAATGCAATCGGTGAGGGCAGCGAAGGTCGTCTCGTGACGGTGTCCGGAATCGTGAGCGGACCCGTCGTCGACGATCTGCCGTACGGCCACAAGATCCTGGTCTCGGGCGCCGAGGGAAACACCGTCATCTTCGTCAACACACAGACCGGAATCGACCTCGATGCCGTCGCCGTCGGACGCCCGATCACCGTCACCGGTTTCAGTGGCCAGTACGCCAGCACCTACGAGGTTCTTCCCCGCTCGGAAGCCGATGTGCAGCAGGGTTTCACGGGCAGCCTGAGTTTCGGAAGCTGACCTAGATCTCGAACCGAGCTCCGACGCGCATCGACCCGGGAGACAACCGGCTGATCGTGCGTCCGAGCTTGGCTTCGACGGTCACGGGTACGACGGCCTTGTTCGTGCGAACGGCTTTCACGATGGCACTGGCCACTCGATCAGGAGTGAAGTTCCGCTTGCGGTAGAAGTTGTCGACCTTGGTCTGGTTCTCGAGCTGCTCCTCGGCGGTCGTGCCGGCGAACTCGGTGGTCTTGAGGATGTTCGTGTGAACGAGGCCGGGACAGATGGTGCTGACGCCGATGCCGTGTGGAAGCAGCTCTGCCCGTAGGCAATCCGAGAGCATGAATACCGCTGCTTTGCTTGTCGAATACGCGGTGAGGGCCTTCTGTGGTGTGTACGCGGCGGCCGAGGACAGGTTGACGACGTGCCCACCTGTTCCGCGGTCGATCATCATCGGGGTGAATGCCCGGCAGCCGTAGACAACTCCCCAGAAGTTGATGTCCATGACGCGCTCGAACTGGCGCTGCTCGGTGTCGGCGAACGTTCCCGAGAACCCGATTCCGGCGTTGTTGACGACGATGTCCGGTACGCCGTGATGTGCCGCGACGGTCTCCGCGAACCGAATCACGGCCTGTTCGTCGGACACGTCCACCTGATAGGCGTGGGCGCCGCCACCGAACACTGCTTCGGCGCCGCCCGCTTGCGAAGGGATGTTTACAAGTGCCGCAGTGTCCTGCGCGCTTTCGAGATTGATGTCGGAGACCACGACGATAGCTCCCTGGGCGGCGAAGGCGAGGGCCGTTTCACGCCCGATGCCGCTGCCCGCACCGGTGATCACCACCAGCGTGCCGGTGAGATCGCGCAGTCGACGCTGCAACTTCGTTCCGCGTCGCCAGCCGGTGACGTCCTTGAGTAGCCCCATTGGTTGCCCTTTTCGTGTGTACGTTTGTGGCGTGTGTCTCTAGCTGACTTCCCCTCTGCGAAAGGTATCCGATGAGCGAGCTTCGTGTAGTTGCAACCATCCCGGCCAAGTCCGGTTCCGAGGACGACGTCCGATCGGCTCTGACAACTCTCGCGGAGGCGAGTCGGTCCGAGGACGGCTGTGTGTCGTACGAGTTGTTCGAGTCAGCGGCTGCGCCCGGCACGTTCGTCACGATCGAAACTTGGCGCGGGCAGGAGGAGTTGGACGCTCACATGCAGTCCCCGCATCTGCAGGCCGCGCTGGCCGCCGCCGGACCACTTCTCGACGGCGCTCCGGCGATTCATCCGTTGAAAGGCGCCTGAATCAGAATGAATTCCTGACCTTCGCTAAGGGTCTGACCTGCGAATGTCGCTCGAAAACTGACCAATCGTCGCGCTCCATTCCACTGAGCGGGACCTGCGACTAATACCTGTGCCTTAAGTCACAAACTGTCTCGACAATGCTTCACATCACAGTTTCTGACCTGGAGGTTTTGAATGAGTCGCAGTTCTCGGCGCGGTCACCGCAAGGTTGCCGCCGTCGCGCTGGCAGTCTCCGCCGGCCTGTTCGTCTCGTCGTGCGCTGACAGCGGGAACGGGGGTGGGAGCGGCGACGCACCGGACTCCGGTTCGGGATTGTCCATCGGCCCGGTCAACGAGCAGTCCGGCGAGGGCGATCCGGTCAAGGGCGGCACCCTCACGTTCAGCGGGTACTCCGCCGTCACCAATCTCGATCCGGCGAAGACTCAGATCGCCGGTTCGGTCGCCGGTTCGGAGTTGGGCGCGATCTACGACACGCTCCTGCGGTACGACCCGGCATCCAAGGAATTCGTTCCGAAGCTCGCAGAGTCGATGGAGCCGAGTTCCGACTTCAAGACGTGGACCCTCGAACTGCGTGACGGTGTGAAGTTCAGCGACGGGACGCCGGTGGATTCGGCGGCCGTCTCGGCGAGCCTCAATCGCTACGTCACCAACAAGGGACCGCAGTCGAGTCTGTACGCGTCGAAGGTCGCGTCGGTAGACACTCCGGATCCGTCGACGGTCGTCTTCAATCTCGTCGACCCGTGGACCGGTATCGAGTCACTGCTCTCCACCGGCCCCGGCATGATTGTCGCGCCGAGCGCCCAGCAAGGTGATCAGTTCACCCCGATCGGCGCGGGTGCCTTCACCCTCGAGAAGTTCGCTCCCAACGAGGAATTGATCCTCGACGCTCGGGAGGACTACTTCGACGGTGCCCCGAACGTGGACAAGCTGCGGTTGATCAGCATCGTCGGTTCGCAGTCCACCACCGAATCGCTCAAGAGCGGCGGCACGGACGTCGCGTACATGCGGTCGCTACCGAACGTGCTGGATCTGATCGACTCCGGCTACCCGGGCTTCGTCGACATTCCGTCGCTGTCGTACCTGTCGCTGGTGAACACGGCACCCGGTCGTCCCGGTGCCGACGTGCGCATCCGTCAGGCATTGGCGCTCGCAACCGATCCTGTCGCACTCGACAACCGACTCAACGAGGGCAAGGGTCTGCCCGGGCAGGTCATCTTCCAGGACACCTCCCGCTGGCACAACGACGTCGCTCCGATCGGCGTCGACACCGCCAAGGCGAAGCAGCTTCTCGACGAGGCCAAGGCCGACGGTTACGACGGCAAGATCACATACCTGACGCTGCAGGAGAATTCGGCGCAGGCGATGGCTCTGGCACTGCAGTCGATGGCCAACGCCGTCGGTTTCGATTTCCAGATCGAGTACGTCAACTCGGTTGCCGACGTCGTCAAGCGTTTGTACGCCGACCGCGACTTCGACATGGCAACAGGTTCCGCCAACCTCGCGGAAGCCGATCCGTTCGAGCGTCTGTACTCCAATCTCAAGTCGGGTGGACGAAACAACGCCACGAGCTTCTCCGACCCCGAGATCGATTCGCTTCTCGACCAGTTGGGTGTCGCGACGTCGACCGACGCGAAGATCGAGGTGCTCGCCAAGATTCAAGAGCGGGCCAACGAGGTTGTGCCGTGGCAGGTTTACGGCAACACCCCGTGGCTCGGTGTGTGGGGACAGAACGTCCACGGCATTCAGCAGAGCCTGGACGGAATCATGTTCTTCGACAAGGCCTGGAAGAACTAGACAGCTGAAGAACTGACTGGACCCGAGAAGCGTCCCCGCGGGGACGCTTCTCGGCATCAGAGAGTGTGATAGATCAAGAAGTGAGATCGAGGGCGGCGCGGACGATGCTGTCGGAGTCGAGGCCGTGGTACCGGTAGACGTCCTCGAGCGAACCGACCTGACCGAACCGGCTCACTCCGAGCGCAGCACCCGGAACGTTGTTGATTCCCGTCAGGAACGCGAGGGTGTGCGGGTGCCCGTCGAGAACGGTGACCATCGGCGCGGACCGGCTGCTCGGAAAGACCTGATCCAGGATCCACGACGGACCGTCCGCGAGACCGCGCCGAGACTGGAGTGCTTCGAAGAGCAAGCCGGGGCTGGTCACGCACACGACGTCGGCGGAAATACCTTGCTCGCCCAGTCTTTCGGCTGCGACCAGTGTTTCGGTGACGGTGGCACCCATGCCGACCAGGGTGACGGCCGGATCAGGGTTGTGCCGCAGTGTGTACGCGCCGGCCACCACCTGACGTCGACGGCGTTCTCGCGCAGCCGGATCGGTCGGTACCGCGGCCAGGGCCTGGTCGACCGGACGGGTCGACAGACGCAGGTACGACGAGCTGCCGTCTGGTCGGCCCAGGCGTCCGATGCTGTCGAGGAGCGTCCACTCGACGTCGACGGCGAATGCCGGTTCGAAACTGACGCATCCCGGCTGTTCCAGTCCGATGGATGGGGTCTTGATCGACTGGTGCGCACCACCTTCGGCGGCCAAGGTGACGCCCGACGGAGTGCCGACCATGATCGACTGTCCACCGGCGTAGATGCCGTACGACCACGGTTCGAGAGCCCGCTCGATGAAGGGGTCGTACATCACGCCGATAGGGAAGAGTGGCTGGCCCCAACGACTCCAGGTTGCACCGAGTTCGCCCATCAGTCCGACCAGGTTGGTCTCGGCGATACCGAGTTCCATGTGCTGACCGGTGGGCTTCTCACGCCAGTGCATGATCGTTTCGGCGTCGTCGGCAAACCAGTTGTGCCGCTCGTCGGGGGACCAGACCCCGACCTTGTTCAGCCAGCCTGCGAGGTTGGTGGTGGAACTGACGTCCGGGCTCAGTGTGACAACACGTTTCGCGGCGTCCGGCGCTTCGCGGCTGAGGTCGAGTAGTACCCGGCCGAGAGCTGCCTGAGTGGTGGACGTGCCGGAGGGCGTACGGCCGATGTCTTTCGGAACTGCCGGGGGCACCAGATGCTCCACCTTCGGGCGAGTCAGGCGCCCAGCGGTTTCGGCGCAGATGCGGCCGGACGGGCTGTCGGTCTCGAACCGTTCCCAGGGCTTCGACGGATCCATGCCGAGTTCCGCCGCCAGGTGCTCGAACTGCTCGGCGGTGAGCAGCGACGAGTGGTTCTGCGGATGACCCTGCGTCGGCAGACCCCGACCCTTGATCGTGTACGCGATGATCACGGTGGGACGGGTGTCGTCGATCTGTGCGTACGCCTCTCGCAGAGCGTCGAGGTCGTGGCCACCGAGATTGCGGATGGCCTCGAGCACCGTGGCGTCGTCGAGGTCGTCGATCAGCGCCGTGATCGCGTCGGCGTCCGCCGCGTCGCCGGGCAGTCTCAGACGTACCTCGTCGGCCGTGCATCGCAGCAGGCGCTGGTACTCCGGATTCGGCATGTCCAGGATTCGTTCGCGCAACGCGGTGCCGCCCGGCCGGGTGAACAGTGATTCCAGCAGCGCACCGAACTTCACGGTGATGACCTGCCAGCCGGCACCCGAGAACATGCGCTCCAGGCGGGTTGCCGCGATGTTCGGCACCACCCGGTCGAGTGATTGGCGGTTGAGGTCGACTATCCACACGATCTCACCCAGTTCGGCAACCGAATGATCGAGAACTGCTTCCCACACAGCGCCCTCGTCGAGTTCGGCGTCACCGACCAGGGAGTACTGGCGCCCGGTTCCGGCGCCGCCGAGGGAGGCGTCGACGTATCGGCGAGCGATGGCGCCCCAGATGGGAGCCGTCGCGCCGATGCCCACCGAACCGGTCGAATAATCCACCGGATCAGGATCTTTCGATCGACTCGGGTAGCTCTGCAGGCCCCCGAATTCGCGCAGAGTCGTCAGGTAGGACTCGTCGAGTTCACCAAGCAGATAGTTGATGCCGTGGAGCACCGGCGCCGCATGCGGCTTGACGGAAACCCGGTCGCCGGAACGAAGTTGGCCGAACCACAGGGACGTCATGATCGAGACCATCGACGCGCACGAGGCCTGATGGCCGCCGACCTTGAGCCCGCTGGGGTTCGGTCGAACACGGTTGGCGTGATGGATCATCGCGGTCGACAACCACAGAACGCGCTTCTCGATCTCCGCCAGTGACTCGGGAGCGTTCTGGTCGATGTTGGGGCTGTTCACGGCCGGTCCTGCCTTCAGTAGTGGACATCGATCACCGCACCGCCTGTACCCCAGATCGTGGGGCCGACGATGTGGTTGTGATGTTTGGCAGGACTTCCTGAGGCCGAACCGTTCGGTGCGGCAAAGTCCAGCCGCACCTGTCGATCTGTTGTGCAGATTCTGCGTCAAAGTCCATCATCGGCATACAGATTGGGCAATAGCTACCCGGTGGATTGAGCAATGTGCGCAACACCGAGGCCTGTGCGCCGTGACAGGTGGGCACTATGCGCAGTGCACCGCCAGTCGCGCGCGGTCAGTCCATCAGGTCGTGGACGTAGCACCAGCGCCAGGATTCGCCGGGCTCGTGTGAGCGCATGACCGGGTGCCCGGTTTCGCGGTAGTGGTTGGTGGCGTGCTGATGAGGGCTGGAATCGCAGCATCCGACGTGGCCGCAGGACAGGCACATGCGCAGGTGAGACCAGTTATCCTCGCCCAACTCGGCGCACTCCTGGCAGACGCCGGGCGTCAGCGCCGCCGGGTCCGTTTCGGGCGCGTTGGTTAGTTCCTCGCAACCGGTGGGAGCGGGTGCGGGCTGCTGTGTGCGAGCTGCTGCTCGCTTCAGGATTTTCTTCATCGCCTTCCATACTGCATGCTGCCAGGGTGAACGGCATATTACTGGGGGTTGTAGTAGCGGCGTTGCTGGTGGCGGCGGTCGCGCGAAGGTTCGGGCTGTCTTCGCCGCTGATCCTCGTCCTGGTCGGTTTGATCGCCTGTCAGATACCGGGTGTTCCGGAATTGGAACTCGATCCCGACCTCGTCCTGTTCGTCGTGTTGCCTCCACTTCTGTACTCGGCAGCACTGGACAGTTCATACCTGGCTTTGCGCTCGAATCTGCGTCCGATCGGATTTCTCGCGGTGGGGCTTCCCCTGGCGACGACGGCTGCGGTGGGCTTTGTCGCCTACCTGATCGTGCCGGAGTTCTCGATAGCGGCTGCTCTGGTTCTCGGCGCCATCGTGGCGCCGCCGGACGCGGTGTCCGCGAGCGCAATCGGACGCAAGCTCGGCCTGCCGCGCCGAATCATGACCCTGCTGGGCGGGGAGAGCCTGCTCAACGACGCCACCGCTCTGACGGCGTACAAGGTCGCTCTCGCGGCTGCCGTCGGTACGGGTGCGACGCTGATCGGCGGCTTCGAGACCTTCCTCGTCGCGGCGGTCGGTGGAACGGTGATCGGCCTCGCGGTGGGGTTCGTCATCTCGAAGGTTCGCGGCAAGCTCCAGGATCCGGTGATGGAGAGCGGAATCGGATTGGTGGTGCCGTTCTTTACCTACCTCGCTGCGGAAGAGGTCCACGCGTCGGGCGTCATCGCGGTCGTCGTAGCCGGATTGTTCCTCGGCCAGCGCTCCACTCGCGCGAGTTATGCGACGCGTTTGCAGGACACGGCAGTGTGGAGGGCCGTCGACCTGATCCTGGAGTCGTTCGTCTTCCTGTTGATCGGTCTCCAATTGCCCAGTGTCGTCAACGGATTGCAGGGGTACAGCACTTCGATCGTCGTCTGGGCGTCGGTTGCCGTTCTCGTGACCGTCGTGGTGGTCCGAATCGCCTGGGTGTTCCCGTTCACGTACGTACCGCGCTGGCTGTCGCCGCGTATTCGAGCGAGGGAGCCGGAGATTTCGGCGCGGGCGGTGTTCGTCGTGTCGTGGGCCGGTATGCGAGGGGTCGTGTCGCTGGCAGCTGCCTTCGCCATTCCGCTGACGGTCAACAGTGGGGAGGACTTCCCGGGCCGTTCGCTGATCCTCTTCCTGACGTTTGTCGTCGTGGTCGGCACACTGTTGCTGCACGGCCTGACGTTGCCGTGGGTGATCCGTGTCCTCGGCGTGCAGGGGGACGAAGAGCAGTCCGACGCCCGCGCCGAGGCGGCAGCCCAGGACAAGGCTGCACGGGCCGCTGCGGCGCGGCTGGACGAATTGGTCGGAGCCGACGCCGACGACGTCCCTCAGGTCCGCAATCGTGCCGCGGACATCTTGCGAAGCTGGAACACCCACCGCGCGAACTCGGCGTGGGAGCGACTGGGACGCAGCGACGAGGATCTGGGGGAGAGCCCGTCGAACGCCTTCCGCTCGCTGCGCCTCGAGATGATCGATGCCGAGCGAGGCGTCTTCATCGCCGAACGCGATGCCGGCCGGATCGACGACGAGGTCCTCCGGAAGGTGCTTCGCGAGCTCGATCTCGAGGAAGCGACGCTCGACCGGGACTAGACCGGCTGGTCTGCTGTCCACGAAGGTAACCGCTGGCCAGGGTCGGTTTACCTGACTGTTGAGGCCTGCAACTTAACCGATTCCACTGAGCGAGACTCGATCCAATTTTCTGTGCCTCCCATCACAGACTGTTTCGTGTTCAACATCACGTCACGGTCTTACCCCGCCTTGGAGGCATTCGAATGAGTCGTAGTTCCCGCCGCGGAAGTCGCAGATTGGCTGCGGCTGCGCTGGCGATCACCGCAAGTATGTTCCTGGCGTCGTGCGCCGACAACGGCTCGAGCAATGGCGGCGGCGAATCCGCTGATTCCGGTTCCTCACTGAAGATCGGCATGGTCAACGAGCAGGCCGATCCCGGCACTCCCACCAAGGGCGGCACGCTGACGTTCAGCGGTTACTCGGCGGTCACGACTCTCGATCCCGCGAAGGCTCAGGTTGCCGGCGCCACCGGTGGCAGCGAGCTCAGCGCCATCTACGACGTGCTCATGCGTTACGACCCCATCGGGCAGAGGTTCGAGCCCAAGCTCGCTCAGTCGCTGGAAGCGAGTTCGGACAGCAAGACCTGGACGCTGAAGCTCCGCGACGGTGTGAAGTTCAGCGATGGCACAGCTCTCGACGCGAAGGCCGTCGCCGACAGCATCAACCGCTACGTCACCAACAAGGGACCTCAGTCGAGCCTGTGGGCTTCCAAGGTTGCCTCGATCGACACCCCCGACGCGACGACCGTAGTCTTCAACCTCGTTGATCCGTGGACAGGCATCCAGTCGATGCTCGCCACCGGACCCGGCATGATCGTCGCCCCGAGCGCCCAGCAGGGTGACCAGTTCACCCCGATCGGCGCCGGCGCCTTCACCCTCGAGAAGTTCGCTCCCAACGAGGAACTGCTGTTGGCTGCTCGCCCCGACTACTACGACGGCGCACCGAACATCGACAAGCTCAAGCTGATCAGCATCGTCGGCGCTCAGCCCACCGCCGAAGCACTCAAGACGGGCGGCATCGACGCCGCGTACATGCGTACGCTCACCCCGATCCTGGATCTGATCGAGTCGGGTTACCCCGGCTTCGTCGACATCCCGTCGCTCGGTTACATCGCCAACGTGAACATGGCCCCGGGCCGCCCGGGCTCGGATGTCCGTGTCCGCCAGGCGATGGCGCTGGCCGTCGATCCGGAGACGCTCAACACCCGCGTCAACAACGGCAAGGGACTGCCCGGCCAGGAGATCTTCCAGGACACCTCGCGCTGGCACAACGACGTCGCACCGATCGGCGTCGATCCCGCCAAGGCGAAGGAACTGCTCGATCAGGCCAAGGCCGACGGCTACGACGGAAAGATCACCTTCCTCTCCATCCAGGAACCGTCCGCACAGGCAACGGCTCTGGCCATCCAGGCGATGCTCAACGCAGTCGGCTTCGACGCTCAGATCGAATACGTCACCGGTGCAGGTGATCTGGTCAAGCGGATGTACGCCGATCACGACTACGACATGAGCACCGCAGCACTGAGCCTCGCCGAGGCCGATCCCTACGAGCGTCTGTACACGGGCATCAAGTCCGGTGGCCGTAACAACGCGACCGGCTACTCCGACGCCGAAATGGATGCTCTCCTGGACAAGTTGGGCGTCGCAACCACCGACGAGGACAAGAAGGCAGTCCTGGCCCAGATCCAGGAACGCGCCAACGAGACCGTCCCGTGGCAGGTGTGGGGCAACGTCGCCGCACTCGACGTGTGGAACCAGAACGTTCACGGACTCGAGCAGAGCCTCGACGGAATCGTGCTCTTCGACGGAGCTTGGAAGTCCTAGAGAGCCTGAAGTTCACAGCCGGCCCCGCGCCCGTATTGCAGCGGATCGGGGCCGGCTGCGAACGAAGAAATGAAATCAGAGGAACTGCTGTGTATTGCGAGCTCGCTGTCCGAAGGAGACGAAATCGATGAACATCGGCGCAATAGGTAAGAAATTGGGCCAGCTCGTCATTGTGATCCTGATCGTCAGCTTCGGAACCTTCGTGCTGGCATCACTGATCCCCGGCGATCCCGCTGTCTCCGTTCTCGGTGAAGGCCGAACGCCTGCCGAGTACGAGGAAGTTCGGCAGCAGCTCGGACTCAACGATCCACTCCTGGTTCGCTATTGGGACTGGCTGACCAGCGCTCTCCAGGGCGACCTCGGCAACTCGCTCGTTCCCCCGCAGCAGGACGTCCTCACCGCGATCAGTTCCGCTCTCCCCGTCAGCGTTCAGTTGGCAGTGATGGGTCTGGTCATCGCACTCGTCGTCGCAGTTCCGCTCGCACTCTGGTCGGCGCACCACGAAGGCGGCGTCATCGACCGCGTCATCAGCGCCGCGACGTTCGGTGTTCTTTCCGTCCCGAGCTTCCTCGCCGGTCTGTTGCTGATCATGGTCACCGTCAACTGGCTCGGCTGGTTCCCGCGATCACAGTGGGTGCGCATCGGCGACAGCCTGTCCGGAAACCTCTCACACGCAGTACTTCCCGCGATCACCATCAGCCTCCTCGAGATGGCGATGTTCACTCGCGTTCTCCGATCCGACCTGGTGACGACGCTCCGTGAGGATTACATCCTCGCGTCGAAGGCCAAGGGAATGCCCACGCTGCGAGTGCTTTTCAGCGACGCGCTCCGCCCGTCGTCGTTCTCGCTCATCACGATGATGGGTCTGGCTCTCGGCGGCATGATCGGCAGCACCGTGATCGTCGAGACGCTGTTCTCACTGCCCGGAATGGGCACGCTCATCGTCCGCGCAGCGCAGCAGGGTGATTCGCCGATGCTGCTGGGCGCGGTGGTCGTGATCGCGGTCATCTACGTCCTCGTCAACAGTGCGATCGATGTTCTGTACACCTATCTTGACCCGAGGAGTCGTCGTGTCCATGTCTGAAGTGACGCCAGACGGAGCGGCCCCGTCGCCGGCCCCGTCCGAGGTGATGACATACCGGCAGCAGACAGTCCTGCTGGCTCCCGGTCCCGTCGAGACGCTGGAACAGCCCAAGAATCTGGTCCTGATCGGATCGATTCTCACAGTGGTCGGCGTTGCGCTGCTCGGCACCGCACTCTTCGGTTCAGCGATCATGATGACCGTCCGCATCGTGCTCGCGCTCGTTGCCCTGGTTTTCCTCTTCAAGGGTCTCGGCAAACTCGGTACGTCCAAGTGGGGCAGTCAGTTCGATCTCTCGTACTGGTTGGCGTGCATCTGGCTGGGCGCGCTGATCCTGGCCGCGATCTTCGCGCCGCTGCTGCCACTCGGTGAGTACAAGGACACGGTCAAGACCTTGGCCGAGCCGGGCTTCGCCTCGCCGAGCCTGCTCTCCGATCATCCGTTGGGTACCAACAACTTCGGTCTCGACCTCCTCGCCCGCGCCCTGTTCGGTGCTCGCGCCTCCTTGACTGTCGCCATCTGCGCCGTGCTGATCGGCATGATCATCGGTGGCACCATCGGCGTCATGGCCGGCTATTTCCGTGGCAAGGTCGACGCCGTGGTCGGAATCCTGACCAACTCGCTGCTGGCCATTCCTTCTCTGGTGCTGCTCATCGCACTGGCCGCGGTGCTCACGTCGAACCTGCGCAACATCACCCTCGCACTGTCGATTCTCTGCATTCCCAGCATGGTTCGAATCGCCAGGGCAAACACCATCGTCGTCGCCCAACGGGAGTTCGTGCTTGCCGCGAGAGCCATGGGCGCCACCAAATGGCGCGTCATCTGGCGCGAGTTGGTTCCCAACGTCCTCGTTCCCGTCGCCGCGCTCGGACTGGTGGCCGTTTCCGGCCTGATCGTCGCGGAAGCATCACTGAGCTTCCTCGGACTCGGTATCGCACAACCTGATCCGACCTGGGGCAACATGATTGCGGAAGGTCAGGGCGGGATCGTGGAGAAGCATCCGTTCATCGTCCTGGTACCAGGCGTCTTCCTCTTCCTTACGGTGTTCTCCTTCAACCTCATCGGCGAGAAGTATCGGAGTAAGCTGTGACCACTTCAGCTCAGAACGGCGTTCCGCTGCTGCAGGCGGACAATATCAGAACCGTATTCGCCACTCCCCGTGGCCAGTTGCGAGCAGTCGACGGTGTCTCGATCCACGTCTCCGCCGGCGAAACTCTCGGCATCGTGGGTGAATCCGGTTCCGGCAAGTCGGTTCTCGGGCGCACTATCATGGGACTGCTCCAGAAGGGCCCGGCTCTCGACATCAGCGGGACGGTGACGTTTGCCGGCCGCGACATGTCGACGATGAAGAAGTCGGAGATGAAGCACTTCTGGGGACCCGAGATCGCCATGGTCTTCCAGGATCCGATGACCTCGCTCAATCCGTTCAAGCGCATCGGTACCCACATCACCGAATCCTTGAAGTTCCACCTGGGTCTGAAGAAGGACGCGGCCCGCGATCGCGCAGCGGAACTCCTGTCGATGGTGGGTATCCCCGAGCCCAAGCGTCGGCTCGACCAGTACCCCCACGAACTTTCGGGAGGTATGCGACAGCGCGTGGTCATCGCGATGGCGCTGGCTTGCGAGCCGAAACTGCTGATCGCCGACGAGCCGACCACCGCTCTCGACGTGACGGTGCAGAAGCAGATTCTCGATCTGCTCGCCTCACTCAACGACAAGCTCAACATGGCCGTCATTCTGATCAGCCACGACCTCGGTGTGGTCTCGGGTCGATCGGACCGTGTTGCGGTCATGTACGCCGGTTCCGTCGTGGAAACGTCGGCGACCGAAGAGTTGTTCACTCGTCCTCGCCACCCGTACACCGAAGCGCTGATGGCCGCGATTCCGCGACTCGAGTCACCGACGCACACAGTGCTGCAGACAATTCCGGGCGGTCTCCCGGACATGACGAAGCCGATCACCGGCTGCCGCTTCGCCGCCCGCTGCCGTTACGCCCAGGACGACTGCCTGACCGGCGACCCGGCCCTGGCTCCCGGCGGACCGGGGGACAACACAACCGAAAGCCACACGTTCGCGTGCCACTACCCGGTCGACACCCCCGAAGGCACAACGGCATTGGTCGCCAACGAGAAGGCCGGCACTACCGCAGCGGGCCTGACGCTCGCGGTGAAGGAGATGGTCTGATGACTGCAGCAACCGATACCAGGAAGCCCGAGACGGTGGACGCGGCCCTGACGGTCGAGGACTTGGTCGTCGAATTCAACGTCGGCAAGGGCCAGACCGTTCACGCCGTGTCCGGAATCAGCTTCACCGTCGCGCCGGGCGAAACCTTGGGCGTGGTCGGTGAATCCGGCTGTGGCAAGTCCACGGCGGGCCGGGCGATCATGCAGTTGCCCTCACCGACGTCGGGCTCGATCCGCCTCGGAGAGACGGAAATGACGGCACTGGGCGCGGAAGAATTGCGTCGCAGCCGCACTCAGTTGCAGATGATCTTTCAGGATCCCATCTCCTCCCTGAATCCCCGTCGCAAGGTCAAGGCTCTCATCACCGAGGGTCCGTCGATCTGGGGTGGAAAAGACAAGGCCGCCATCGAAGCTCGGGCGCGCGAGGTTCTTGCCGAGGTCGGGCTGGACCCGGACATGGTGTGGGATCGAACCCCACGCGAACTCTCGGGTGGTCAGTGCCAGCGCGTGTGCATCGCCCGCGCATTGATGCTCGACCCCAAGGTCCTGATCTGTGACGAGCCGGTCTCGAGCCTCGACGTGTCCGTGCAGGCGCAGATTCTGAACCTGCTCGAGGATGCGAAGAAGCGTCACGGGCTGTCTTTGCTGTTCATCGCGCACAACATGGCCGTAGTGAAGAACATCAGCGACCGCGTGATGATCATGTACTTGGGCCGCGTCTGCGAAATCGTTCCCGCAGAAGACATGCAGAACCGCGCGCTTCACCCGTACACGCAGCTACTGCTGGCGTCGATTCCCGATCCCGACGCCACCGTCACCGCGGCGCAGAACGTCGAGCAGAAGGTCATCGAACTGCCCTCGCCGCTCAATCCGCCCAGTGGCTGCCGCTTCCGCACGCGGTGCCCGCTGGCTACTGATCTCTGCGCCGAGGTAGTTCCCGAGCTGCGTCTCGTCGAGGGCGGCCATCAGGTGGCGTGCCACCACGTGTGACTACACGCGAAGCATGTTGCGTACGTGACCGGTTTCGTTGATCGACCCGACCCTGCGGCTTCCGTTTCGCGACACGAGAATGCGCGTGACGGACACGTACTCGATCGGGAAGGTCAACGGGCGCTCCAGTCCGAGCAGTTCCTGCAGAACGATGTTGACGACGCCGCCGTGGCAGAAGATCGCCACGGTGGCGTCGTTGTCCGTTGCCGCGACTATCTCGTCGATCGCACCGAGGACTCGCGCACGAAAGGCGTCGCCGTCCACCGACTCGGGGAGCCAGCCGGCTTTGATGCGCGCATAGGTTTCCGGCGCCCGCTCCAGGACCTCGTGCATCGGGATGTAGTGCGGCTGCTCGTAGTCGTATTCCGCCAGACCCTCGCGCTGGGTGACCGGAAGGCCCAATATCTGCGCTACCGGGGCTGCGGTCTCGAGTGCGCGCTTTTGCGGGCTGCTGAAGAGTCCGGTGATCCGGTACGGCGCCAGTGCTGCGGGCAGCCGTAGTGCCTGGGCACGACCTTCGTCGGTCAGCGAGGGATCTGCGCGGCCTTCGGTGACCTCGGCCAGTTCGGGGAGCGCGTGTCGGATCAGGAGTAGTTGCACCTACGTCACCTTGCCATGTAGAGATCGAACGCCACCACGAGGTTTCGGCCGTCGCGTTTTGCCTGGTACATCGCGTTGTCGGCGATATCGAGCAGAGTCTCCATGCCCGGCATCGCGCGATCGGCCCAGGCGACGCCGATACTGACCGTTCCCGCGAAACCGCGAATGGATCGCGCGTGGGCCTCTTGCGCCTCTCTGATGCGCTCCGCGAGCTGGATGGCTTCCTCGAAGGTGCAGTCGGCGGCGGCGACGGCAAATTCTTCACCACCCAGTCGGCCGGAGAGTCCCAGCCCTTCGGTAGCGGCGAGGAGGGTGTTTCCGAACTGTTCGAGGACGGAATCGCCGGTGAGGTGGCCGAGGTTGTCGTTGATCGATTTGAAGTGGTCGAGATCGAGCATCATGACGGCGATCGGTCGTTGCGCCGCGTGCTGGGCGTCGAGGAGTTCCTGCGATTGGGTCCAGAACGCGTGGCGACTCAGCGTTCCGGTGAGGGCGTCGCATTCGGCGATGCGTTGGAGTTCTCGCTCAGCGCGCCGCTGTGCGCCAGTGGCGACGGCTACGGCGATGGGGGAGAGTGCCATCAAGATGACGGAGATCCGGGTGGTCACCCCCTCACTGAGTAGGTGCACCGGATCTGCCAGTGCCAGACGTCCCTTACCCGCCATGACCAGTGCCCACGCGCTCCATCCGGCTGCCAGGAGCGAAGTGCTGAACAGTGAGACACGCATTGCGCACCACAGGAGCGCCGGCATCGGCAGCAGCAGCGCAAGGGCTCCCTGGACCTCCAGGGCGAGTGGCAGACAGGCCAGGAGAGCGGCCAGAGGTGCCAGGATCTGTGCGAGCCGCCTCAAGCGCAGACTCTGCCGCACGGACGGCCCGCAGGTTCTTCGAATGTGTTCGAGCGTCGGTGCCGACAGAACGATCGGCAGCACGATCAGATACGTACACAGGTCGGCGAAGAACCACCCCACCAATTCCGTTGCCGCACCGCTTCCTTCGTGGAGTTGAGTGCGTAGTGCGCTGGCGGACCCGGCCGTGAACGACGCCAGAACCGAGATGAGGAAGATTCTGGCCGTGTACTTCGTCTCGGAGATTCGCCGTGGAAAGCAGCCGAGCAAGTTCGCGGCGATCAATCCTGTCGTGACGCCGACCAGATTGATCGCATTCAGTTCGAAGGCCCTCTGCACGGGGCTTCCGGTCGCAAGATCCGCCGTCAGCAGCGCTGCGCCGCCGACAGCGAGTCCGATCGGCGCAAACGAGCGTGGGTTACGGAGGAGAATGCCCAGAAGGATCGCGTTGGCGGGCCAGAAGGTCGACAGAAAACCGGGCGGACGGGCGGCGATGCCCGCCAGGGCGACAACGAGGATCGCCACGAAAATCAGGCACGAGCGCACCCGACGTGTCGAACGGTCCATGGTCAGCCTGTCGTAGAAAGCAGAAGCTGTCCGAGACTAGCAATGATCCGGCTACTGTCCGAGTTGTAACTTTAAGTGTCATCCCCGACGGTTCGGCTGCGTGAGGCGCCGAATCAAGTTCGCCAACTCCTCGGGTTGATCGATCATCGCGTGGTGATGCGCCGGGCGCAGGACGTGAAAACTCCCGCCGAGGTAGGTGGCGAGTTTCTGCTGCTTTGCCATCCAGGCGATGGACCAGGGAGTGGTGTGGCCAGTGTGTGCAGCAACGACGCTGAGGTCGATGTCGGGCAGTGGATGCTTGCTCGAGCGTCGTAAAGCGGTGAGCTCCAGCGCCATATCGGTGTACGCGACGTATTCGATCATCGCCGCTTCCAGATAATGAGGCTCGCGGTAGATCTTCCGCACCCATTCGAGAGTGGCTTCGGACGACCCGCTCGGCGGCACGGACTGGTTGAGGATTTTGCGCGTCGTCGTACCGAGGAGTCGTTGGAGCCCGGTGGTGCTGAACGAAGCCGCGGCGGCTCGGGAGGCGATCAGCAGCAGGTCGCGGGGGAAAAGACGTTTCGGCTCCTTCTCGGCACTGGAATCGAGGAGGAGCATCCCCGCCGCCCGATCGGGGAACAGGCGCGCGAAGCCTTCGACGTAGAAGCCGGCGATGGAGTGGCCGACCACCACGGCCGGACCACTCAGTCCCAGAATGTCGAGCACGTCGCGGATCCGCTCAGCTTCGCCGCGGACGGTCGGAACTTCGGAAGTAGGCTCGCTGAGCCCGAAGCCCGGGCGATCGAAGCGGACGACGGTGTGGTCCGACTGAAGATGACGCGCGCAGTCATCCCAGTCGAACCAATTGCCCGCCAGCCCACCGCACAGGACGACGACGGGGCCGTCGCCCTCGGCAAGAACATGCAGTCGGCTCTCGCCGACCTGCAAGATCTCGCCCGGTGGTTTCACGTGGAACAATTCCGGCACGCGAGAATCCGGACTACTGACGCGGTTTCGCGAGGGGGAAGGCCAGCGTCTCGCGGATGCTGCCACCCGTGATCAGCATGACGATTCGGTCGACGCCCATCCCGAGACCACCCGTCGGCGGCATCGCGTGTTCGAGGGCTTGGAGGAAGTCTTCGTCCAATTCCATCGCTTCCGGGTCGCCGCCGGCCGCGAGCATCGACTGCTCGGTGAGCCGGTTGCGCTGATCCACAGGGTCGGTCAGCTCGCTGTATGCGGTTCCGAGTTCGACGCCCCACGCCACCAGGTCCCACTTCTCGGCGACGCCGGGGATGCTGCGGTGCGGCCGGGTGAGCGGCGACATCGAGGTGGGGAAGTTGGTGTAGAACGTCGGGAACTCCGTGTAGTCCTCGACCAGGTGCTCGTACATTTCCTGCGCGATGGCGCCGGTATCCCAGCTGGACTGGTACGGGATCTCGTTGGCGTCGCACAACTTCTGCAGGTCTTCGAGACTTGTCTCGGGGGAGACGTCGACACCAAGTTTTTCGGCGACGGCGCCGTGCATCGTCTTCACCGGCCACTCACCGGAGATGTCGACCTCGACCAGTTCGCCGTCCGGGCCGGGACGCATGATGATCTCGCGACCGAATGCTGCGACGGCCGCCGCCTGGATCAGCTCGCGGCACATCTGCATCATGCCCTCGTAGTCGCTGTGGGCTTCGTAGGCCTCGAGGATCGTGAATTCGGGATTGTGTTTGAAGTCGACGCCCTCGTTGCGGAACACGCGGCCGATCTCGAACACCTTCTCCATACCGGCGACGCACAACCGCTTCAGGTACAGCTCGGGTGCGATGCGGAGATAGAGGTCGAGGTTGTACGCGTTGATGTGTGTCAGGAACGGAGCGGCATTCGCTCCGCCGTGCACCTGCTGCAGAATCGGGGTCTCGACTTCGAGGTATCCGCGACCACCGAGTGAATCGCGCAGCGACTTCACGACGGCGCTTCTAGCCTCGAGAAGTTCGCGGGCCTTCGGGTTGAGGGCGATGTCGAGGTACCGCTGGCGGACACGGGTCTCGGGATCCGAGAGGCCCTTCCACTTGTCCGGCAGCGGGTGCAGGCACTTGCCGTTCATGCGCCACTCGACGGCGATGAGCGACAGCTCGCCCTTGCGGCTGCGCCCGATGGTTCCGCTGACTTCGATCAGGTCACCGAGATCGAACTCGGCAGCGAACTCCGCCAACTTCTCGCGGCCGACGTTGTCCTGGTCGACCAGAACCTGGATGTCGCCGGACCAGTCGCGCACGTCCGTGAACACCACTCCGCCGTAGTCGCGGACCCGCAGGAGGCGTCCCGCGATTCGCACGCGGGTGCCCTCCGGTGACTTCGCTGCGGCCGCGATCGTGTGCGTCGGTGGATAGGCGACGGGGTAGGCGGCGATCCCTTCGTCGGCCAGTTGCGCGAGCTTGTTCATGCGCACGCGGACCTGCTCGGGTCGACGCGGACCGTTGGTCGTGAACGTCGGAGCCGAGTCCGGCGGGCTGCCGTCGGCATGCAGTCCTTCGGAAGTCACCAGAGCTGCCGGCACCGCCGCATGCGTGCCGGTGTGCTTGACGACCTGGCTGGACTTGCGCCCGAAACTGGGCAGCACCACAAAGCCTTCGGCGATGGCCGACGCGAATCCGACGCGCGGCAGTTCGCGGTTGTCCTCGAAGCAGAGGAAGCGCGGCGCCCAATCCGGCTGGTATTTCACGTTCGAGCGGTACAGCGCTTCGAGCTGCCACCAGCGGGAGAAGAAGACGAGCACCGAGCGCCAGATGCGGAGGATCGGGCCCGCGCCGATGCGCGAACCTTCCTCGAACACCGAGCGGAACACGGCGAAGTTGAGCGAAACTCGCACGACGCCGATCTCGTCCGAACGTGTGGCCAACTCCGAGACCATCAATTCGACGACACCGTTGGGCGCCGTCGGCTTACGGCGCATCAGGTCGAGCGAAACACCGTTCGGTCCCCACGGCACGAGCGAGAGCATGCCGACGACGCTTTCGTCCTCGGTGCCTTCACCCATGACGGCTTCGACGAGGAGGCAATCGCCGTCGAGGTGATCGCCCAGTCGGCCGAGCGCCATGGAGAAGCCGCGCTCGGTGTCGGTGTCGCGCCAGTCGTCGGCGCGGATGATGACGGCTGCCATGTCCTCGGGCGGGATGTCGCGATGGCGTCGCATCCGCACGGTGACGCCGTGACGCCTCACGCGAGTGACGGCCTGGCGCACCGGGCGCATGTCGCGTCCGTTGAGATTGAATTCGCGGGTGCGCAGGATCGCTTCGTCGCCGAGCTGCAGGACGCTCAGGCCCGCCTTCTTGTATGCCGTCGCCCCGGTTTCGCTGGCGCCCATGACGGCCGTCGCCCAGCCGTACTGCGATGCGAGCCCCTGCCACGCTTCGATGGCGTGCGGCCACGCTTCAGGATCACCGATGGGATCACCACTGGCGAGGCAGACGCCGATCTCGACGCGGTACGTGATCGCGGCCTTGCCGCTCGGTGCGAAGATGACGGCCTTGTCGCGGCGGGTGGCGAAGTAGGCGAGCGAATCGTCGGCGCCGAAGTTCTGGATCAACCCGCGGATCGCGGACTCGTCGTTTCCGGTGAGCGCGTTGTTGGAGCGTTGCGCGCGGAAGAGCGTCATGACGGCTGCGAGTAGCGCGATGGCACCGAGGAGACCGAGGACCGTGTTGACGAAGACACGCGGGTGGCCGTCGAACACCTCGTTGTCGACCGAAGCTGCAGCGGTGACGCGGTTCAGGGCCCAGAGGAATCGCTGGTTCTGCGGTAGGTCACCTGGGAAGAGTTCGACAAGGCCCCAACCGATCACGGTCGCTACAGCCATGCCGCCGATCAGTACGCCGAGTGCTTTCCAGCCGGCGCCGCGCCGTACGCGTGTGTAGAACTCGGGCCTCGCCGCGATGAGGATTCCGATCACGACAAGCAGAACGACAACCGCCACGGCGTTGTTCGGGTTCTTGTCGACGATCGCGGAGGCGATGTTGGTGAGGGTGATCAGTGACAGGTAGATCGTCAACAGCCACCAGGCGATGCGCTTGCGGCTCGCGAGGGCGGCGGCGAGCAGGGCGACGACGAGCGCCCACGACAGGCTCGTATCCGGTGCGTCGAAGTAGTAGCTGTCGATGTATTCGCGTGGGACGCGGAGGATGTGCCGCAGTACCGGCGAGATGCTCCACAGGAACACCAGTACGGAGAAGACTCCGAGGATCAGTCCCGAGATATGGGGAACCTGGCTGAACCGCCCTTTGCGGAATCGACGCGCCTGGCGCGGATTTTCGGGTGGCGATTCCACCAACTCTGCAGTGGTGTCCGATACCTCGGTCAATGGTGCCATCGAGCTTCCTCTCCTACCGGTCGATCAGATCCTCACGCTAAGTGTGGTCTGTCGTGTCCAGTTTTGTGGGAGGAGGAAGATGATTGACATGACCGACAACATTCCAGCAGTACCCATCCGCGACGAAATGATTCGGCTCGGTCAGTTTCTCAAGCTCGCGAACCTCATCGAATCGGGCGCGGAGGCGAAGGAAGTGATCGCCGACGGCATGGTTTCGGTCAACGGTGAGGTCGAAGATCGTCGGGGCCGCCAGCTTCGTGACGGCGATGTCGTCGAGATCGGCGGGATGGCCGCCAAAGTGGAAGCCCCCGCCTGATCCCGCGACTTCTGACTAGCTTTCGCGAACGACGACGCCGTCCTGGTCGCTGTAGACGATCTCGCCGGGGTTGAAGGTGACTCCGCCGATTTCGATCGGCACGTTCTTCTCGCCCGAACCGGTTTGCGTGCTCTTGCGCGGGTTGGTGCCCAAAGCCTTGACGCCGATGTCGAGGGTGCGCAGGATCGCGGAGTCGCGGACGGCTCCGTTGACGATGACGCCGGCCCAGCCGTTGTCGACGCCGCGGCCGGCAATGATGTCGCCGACCAGCGCGGTGTGGATGCTCGCGTCACCGTCGACGACGAGGACTCCGCCGTTGCCCGGTTCGCTGAGGGTCTGCTTAACGAGCAGGTTGTCCTGGAAGCACTTGATGGTGGTGATGGGGCCGGCAAAGACTTCACGTCCACCGAACTGGGTGAACTGCGTGTCGCAGCTACGAATGTCGGGTCCGATCTCGTCGGCAAGGTCAGCGGTCGCTACAGGCTCGGTCATGCCCCACAGGATAGTCGGCGAGGTTGGCGCCTAGTTGTCGTCGGGGAGTATTCCGTTCAGCACTATGTCGGCAAGAGAATCAGCAAACGGTCCCGGGTCCGAGACGTCACGAACCGACAGCGCGAAGATGGCCGCGCCCGCCATGATGTCGAGAAGAGCGTCGGCGTCGACGCCGCTTCGGATGTCGCCGCGCTCTCTCGCCGCCTCGAGTCGACGGTTCAGCTCGACGCGGACTCCGGCCAGTTGCCGCACCACGAGAACGTCGCGTAATTCCGCGTTTGTTCGCACTTCGCTCATCAATCCGGGAGCAGCGGCTCGTGTGGCGGGAGCTGCGAACAGAGCAACCGCGCCGTGCACCAGCGCGCGGATCTGATCCGTGATCGTGCCCTCGGTGCCGAGTTCGGTGTCGATGTCCGCGCCCTGTTCGACGTCGAGTACGGGGTAGATCGCGTCGTTGACGATGTGTGCCTTCGACGGCCACCGACGGTAGATGGCTGGACGTCCTACTCCCGCACGCGTGGCTATGGCGTCGATGGACGTGCCCGCGTACCCCTTTTCTTCCAACAGTTGCCTGGTCGCGTCCAGTACTGCGTCGTCGATTGCAGGGTTTCGCTGCGGGCCCAGGCGGTGCTGAGTTTCGGAATCTTTGGACATTTTGGGCAAATCCCTTGCGGTATCGCTGTGATGGCCGTTACATTCTGTCACGGCTTTAGTCGATACATATTGTATCGACAATCGGCACGTGCGCATCGGCGCCACCGAACCACGAGGAGTGGTGATGAACCTTCGAACCGAAACAGAAACCTCCGGCGAAGATCCCGACTACGCCGAATTTGCCAGGCCCGGCGAATCCCGCAACGACCCGGCGGAGATGCGGCGCAGCCTCGAAGGCTGGCTCGCGACCGTGCTGTGGCGAGGTTCGAAACCTTCCGTGACCTCGGTCGAGGTGCCGGCCGCGAACGGCATGTCCAACGAAACTGTGCTTTTCGATGCGACGTGGATCGAGGACGGGATTCGAGCCGAGCATCGCTTGGTCGCCCGTATCGCCCCGCGGGACAGTGCGGTACCGATCTTTCCGTCTTACAACCTGGACCAGCAGTTTCGGGTCATGAGCGCCGTCGCCGCTCACACGTCGGTGCCGATCCCGCGGGTGTACTGGTCCGAGAGCAACCCGGACGCGCTCGGCGGCGAGTTCTTCGTGATGGAACGGCGTGAGGGCGAAATCCCGCCCGATGTCATGCCGTACACGTTCGGATCCTGGCTCTCGGAAGCTTCGGCCGACGACTGTTCTCGACTCCAGCAGTCATCGGTCCGGGTGCTCGCCGAGCTACACGCTATGGCCGATCCGCACCTCGCACTCCCCGAGTTGTGCCGCGATGGTGCCGAACCGACTGGGGCAGAAGCACTTCGCGCGCACCTCGAGGACCAGCGGCGCTATTACGAGTGGGCAACAGCCGACGGACCAGGATCTCCTTTGATCGAGCGCGGTTTCGACTGGATCGAAGCGAACTTTCCCGTCGATTCCGGTTCCGCAGTGCTCTGCTGGGGTGACTCGCGGATCGGAAATGTCATCTACCGCGACTTCGAGCCGGCGGCGGTCCTCGATTGGGAGATGGCCACACTGGGGCCGCGTGAGCTGGACCTCGGCTGGATGATCTTCCAGCACAGGTTCTTCGAGGATCTCGCTGCCATGGCCGGACTCCCCGGAATGCCGGACTTCCTTCGTCGCGAGGACGTGGCAGAGGCCTACGGCTCGCTTTCCGGCCACCAGGTTGCGGATCTAGATTTCTACATCCTTTACGCCGCGCTGCGGCACGCGGTGATCATGTTCCGAGTCCAAAGCCGCGCAGTGGCTTTCGGTCAGGCCGAATTCCCCGACAACCCGGACGAGATGATCCTGCACCACAAAACACTCGAAGCCATGCTCGACGGCACCTATTGGGAGTCGCTCGCAACATCCCCGCTCACAACAGGAGATGCACGATGACACTGTCCCCGCTCGACGACTACCCGGTACATCAGATCGCCGAGACCATCCGCCACGTGGGCACCTCGGATCGAAACTTCTACGACCGCTACTACTTCAACTGCCATGCCGGCGTCGACGGCGACACCGAGCCGCTGTTTCTCATCATCGGTCTCGGTCAGTACCCCAATCTTGGTGTATGCGACGGCTTTGCGGTTCTTCGGCGCGGCGAAGACCATATTGTCTTCCGGGCATCCCGAGCCTTGGGTGACGATCGTATGGACCTGTCAGTAGGCCCGCTGCGAATCGAAATCATCGAGGGTCTGCACCGCCTACGTGTGGTGTTGGACCCGAGTCCCGAAGCGCCGGACCTGAGCTTCGACCTCACCTTCGAGTCCGACGGCCCCGCCAATCTCGAGGCCAGACATTTCCATCGCCAGCTCGAACGAGTCACCTTCGACACGCAACGATTCGTGCAGACCGGAACATGGTCCGGATCCCTGACCGTCGACGGCGACGTCATCCCGGTCACCCCGGAGACGTGGCGGGGTAATCGCGATCGGTCCTGGGGTGTGCGACCGGTCGGCGAAGCGGAACCGCCTGGACGCAAGGCAGATCCGGCGATAGCCGGCAGTCAGAACTTCTTCTGGATTTACTCGATCATGCAATTCGGCGACTTCACCATCGTCACGATCGTTCAAGAAGATCAGCAGGGACGCCGAATCCTCGAAGATGCGACTCGCGTCTGGGCGGACCGCTCGCGCGAGCCGGAGTGGTTGGGTCGACCGGACCACCAGCTCACGTTCATTTCCGGTACTCGCGAGGTGAAGAGCGGAACTCTGTACTTCCGGCGCCCCGGTGCACCAGGCGAATCCGACCACATCCTGGAGATCACCTGCGAACCGATACTGCCCAACTACATCGGTGTCGGCACGGGCTACGGACTCGAGCAGGATTGGCGCCACGGGATGTGGCAGGGCGAACTGGTGGTTCAAGGCCTGCGGGAAAAGGTTTCGGACATCGAATCGTGGAAGAAGATGCTGTGCCCGGTCGACAACCTGGCTCGGTTCACCCTCGTCGAGGACGGCGTAACCCGCACCGGGACAGGCCTGTTCGAGGTAGCAGTCATCGGACCTCACCAGCGATACGGATTTACCGGCATCGGTGATGTCGCTCCGTAACTCCAGATCACCACACCACAAATCCCAAACTGCAGAGAAAGGCACTGCCACATGTCCACACGCACACGAATGTTGTTCGCTCGCACTGCAAAGGCCGCCGCATTAGTTGTTACAGGTGGTCTGATGTTTGCTGCTCCCGCCACGGCAATCCCGCTCGACCTGGGCTCTCTCAACACAGGCTCGCTTGGAGCGGTCGATCTCGGCTCGCTCGATCCTGTCCTCGCGCCGACACCGAATTTGGCCTCCGTGGCCAACTTTCGCGACGTTGCCGGCAACGACGGTAGGGGATACGCCACCGTCGACGGCTCACACCTCAAGCGCGGCGTCATCTACCGGTCCAATGCGCTGACCGCTACCACCGACGCAGACAAGACGACACTCACCGGCCTCGGGCTTGCCGACGCCTATGACCTGCGCGGCGCAACCGAGATCTCCAACCCGTTCATCGGTGGCGCGGACAAACTCCCGGACGGTGTGACGTACACGAACATCCCCATCGAGTTCAAGGATCTCACCCAGCTCGCGACGACGATCAAGTCGCCGGAGGAGGCCAAGCAGTTCTTGGTCGACACCAACCGCAGTTTTGTCACCGATCCCGTTCGCCGTGCCGGCTTCAAGCAGGTCCTCTCGGACATCGCTGCGAGTGACGGGGTGCAGTTGTTCCATTGCACCTCAGGCAAGGACCGCACGGGTTGGACCGCGATGTTGCTGCAGTCCATCGCCGGTGTCCCCGCCCAGACGATCATGGACGACTATCTGTTGAGCAACACCTACCTTCAGGCGACCAACGAGAAGATCCTTGCGCAGATCTCTCAGGCCCTGAGCCCGCAGGTGGCGACCAATCTCGAGCCGGCCCTCGGTGTCGACGCTTCGTACCTGGAAGCTGGACTCGCGCAGGTAGCCAGCGATTACGGAACCGTCGACGGTTATCTCACCGAAGGTCTCGGACTCACTCCGGACACGATCGCGCTTCTGAAGGCCAAGCTGGTCGGCTAGTTTCTCGCTGCTAAAACGCTTGAACGAACGAGTACCAGTCGCCGTCGAACTCCTGGTATCCGATCTCGCCGTCGCGGCGGGGCTTGCCGAGATATGGTGCGCCGTCAGGTAAGTACGCCAATCCGATCGAATCGATTAGACCACCCTCGATGTGGAAGCGGCACCCGTTGCCGACGGGCCAGACCTGCAGGACCCGGTAGACGCCAATTGTTTGGTTGTCCATCGACTTCTGGCAATCCGCGGCCACTGCTTCGAGCGAATCTTTCGACAATGCAAACGCAGCACGCGAAGGGACGGACAAGGTCACGAGCGCACCGGTGACGAGCACGATCACCGGCGCGATCGTGCTCAAACGCAGAGTTTTGTACTTCATCCAGCCAATCAGGCTGAGTATCAACCACACTCCGCCCAAACCGAGCAGTACTGAGGCTGCGAGCGCAAAGAACGGAAAGTACACAACCGGCGGCATGAAGGACCAGACGATGACGCCGCACGTGAGGGCGACAAGCACTGCGGCGACAATCGCTGTCACCTTCCACCAAGATGCCGGACCTCCACGCTCAGTTGTCGGATCACCGTCAGTCATCGGACAACCCTTGCACACCGCAGTAACTGCGGAGCGGCAACGAACGGAATCGTCCACTGATATACGTCGGGGTCGTCGTGCGTAGATCCGCGAATTGAACATTTTCGGCGCCAGCCAGTCCTCTAATGTCTGAGGGTATGGTCGGATTGTGAACCAGGATCTGATCATTCGCCGCTACCAGCCCTCGGATGAGGACGTGGTCGTCGACCTGTGGTCACGCGCTGCCCGTGAAGCCCATCCGTTCCTTGCGGGTGAGGGGACGGGCGAACGCGAGCAGAAGATGCGAGAGGTCTATCTGATTCAGGCCGACAATTGGGTCGCTGAGCACAACTCCGCTGTCGTTGGACTGTTGGGAATGATCGGCTCCGAAATCGGGGGACTGTTCGTCGCGCCGGCGTCACAAGGGTTGGGCGTCGGGCGGGCGTTGGTCGAACACGCCACAACCATGCACGGCGAGGTGACACTGGAGGTCTACACGCTCAACGATCGCGCCCGCAGGTTCTATGCGCTGATGGAGTTCGAAGAAGAGGGGCGTCGACACGACGCCGAGACGAACCATGAATTGATCACCCTGCGTCGCGCGGGTCGAGGCTCTTCCCTTTCCCAGGCATGAGAATTACGGATCAGCCCAGCACGGGCCTGACATTGTGCACAGATCTGGCGGCTACCGATTGGCTGGTCGATCAGGATCTTCCTTGGTATCAGTTGGCGGGGCGCGGCCCGATCGGATTTCCGAAGTATGCGCGCTTACGGTTCATCCCCGATCCGAGCTTTCCCGGTCAGAAATCCAATGATGTCGACTTCGATCAAACCGGGCCGGAAGAGAAAGTGCTGATCGGCTTCGCCCTGGATGTGTTGTCCAGTTACACAACCACACCCGACGAGTGCTATTTCTGCATGTGGACCGGGTGGGGGTCGGCAGTCGGTGATGACGTTCCGCGGTTCGAGATCCCCAATCGTGACTACTGGCTCTTTCGTGGAACGCTTGCCGACTACGCCGATTGGAGCGTGGAAAACTCAGCTCGTTGGCCGTGGGGTTCTTCCCCTGATCCGGCCTTCATCTGGCCGGCTGATCATTCCTGGTGCATAACCAATGATGTCGATCCACATTTCGCGACCATTGCGGCCCCCGAGGAGGCCATCATTCGAATTGTGGCTGATTCGCGGATCGACGCCGTGCTCGACGACCCGGATATCGATCCGCCGTATTGGCACTGACGCCCGATCACTTCCAAGTCTCGAGTTCGACTACCAGCGTGTTCCAGCGGACGCCGAAATCGGTAGGTACCCAACTCGTCTCGCAGTACACCGTCGGCCCGTCGAAGACGACGTTGAAGAGACCGGGATGAATTGTCGTCAAGAGTGTTTCGTGTTGAACGAGGTGGCCGGGCCGCTCTTTCACCCGCACGCGCCCGGTGGGCTGAGTGCGGTATCGAGTCCAGAGGTAGCGATCCCACACCAGGCAGCCTCTCAACCGCGTCTTGCCGACGGCTCCGACATCGTCGCCGATCAGTGTCGTAAATCCGTTTCCGAGATGGGCTATGTGCTCAGTGCGGCCGTCGATTGTCACGGTCGCGATGCGTGCATCGATTTCGCAGCAGACCTCGGCGGGAAGGTCCAACATTTCGGGACTGGCCCAATAGGTCGTCGGTTCGCAAGTATCGCCAGGCATGGGGGTGTCGCGCCACGGTTCGAGATCCTCGAGCATCCAGAGTTGCGCCACCGTGCAAGTATCCCAGGTGCTTACGCTTGGGCCTGCTGGTCTGCCTGCAGGTGCTTGACCGGGCATCCCGTGGGGAAGGTGCCGAGGTCTTCGACCTTGTAACCGTTCGGGTAGCTGCGGATGTTGGGCAGCTCGCGGGCGAATTTCCGCTTCGTACGCACGGGGAAGAACCGCAGCAGGCGCGCGCGGACCTTCAGCGCACCGCGTGAGACGACGCGCATCGCAGTGCTCGGGTGCCTGTAGTGGAAGGCGTCGAGTAGGTGATCGTCCATGAGAGCGAAGGCGAATCCCTTGACCAGAGCCTTCGGTGCCAGGTTGTTGGGCGGGAAGGTGCACATCAGGTCGAGGGTGGAATCAGCGACGGCTCGGGCGCCGGGATCGAATGAAAAGTGTTCGCGCTCATAGTCGTCGAGAAGTTTGACGAAGCCCTCGTAGGTGTCCGGCGTGTCTTTGATGTTCATGTACCGACCCAGGTGGCGGTAATAATTCGTCGACCCGACGATCTCGTTGTCGGTCATCTTCCGCCAGCCGTACTCGTCGAGCCATCTGACCGGCGTGACGACGAAGGTGGCCAGGACATAGAGCATGTCGTCGTTGGAGATGTCGTACGAGCCGTGCATCTGATTCATTCGACGCACGCTCTTGCGGCCTTCGGTGCTGCTGAGGCCGTGCTCGAGGATGGCGTCGAGGATCAGGCTGGTGTCGTCGTAGCGCTTCTGAACCTTGTCGGTGAACTCGCCCGTGGAGAAGAGGAGCTTGCCGATCGAGGGGACAGCGTATGTACGAAACAGTGCGAAGCTGAGCGCCTGATTGATGTCCCAGGGAAACTCTTGCGCCGCGAGAATGCGCGACATCTCTTCGTAATCGGTTTCGGGATCGAGTTGATCCGTGCGACTGCGGAGGTCGTAGCGCTTCATCTGAACACTCCCTGGGACTGGTCTGCGCGCGGCAGAGATAGGTGTGAGCTGCACCACCGACTGTAGTTCTGACAACACGCGTTGTCTAGGGGGTGTGAATAGTCGTCTTTCCTTCGTTTCGGGCGTTGTACCAGGGGTATCCGGAAAGTGTTGTCGACCCGAGGAGCAGCTATGAGCGTCACACGCACGGCCGGGGTTTTTGCGGCCATCGGACTACCGATTGCCGCGAGCGTCATGTTCGCCGGAGTCGCCTCGGCTGATCCGCCCCACCCTTTCGGCGGCGCCGCCGTCACTATCGGGTGTCCGAATCAGGGGTCGCTGGCCTCGTTGACCGGGCTCACCGGCCAGTCCGGGCCAGAATCCAATCCGCCCATCGCCAAGGGTGACATTCGCTTCGATTCGTTCCCGGCCGCTGCACCCATCCCGGCGGCGGGTCAGGTGACTGTTGCGTGGGTCAACACCGACACGGGCAAGTCCGGAATCGTCGACCTGGTCGGTACCTATCCGTACCTGTCCGCGACGGTGAACACCGGCGTCGGCAATGTCGTTGCGACGGCGTTCGGTTCGATCAACTGGGGCAGTAGTCCCATCTGCCAGTCGAATCCGACGATCGGCAGGTTCATAGCCTGATCTTGAGCCTGATCGTCACAGCCTGGACGGGCACAGGGTTGGCGGTATCGCGTGATTATCTGTCATCTCGGAGATACCGCCGGGTCCGTCCCATCCCATATTCTGAAACATGTTAGGTGAAAGCATATTTCAGGGATGGAAAAGGTGGCGACGTGAACGGGTCGAGCGCGCGTCAGTTGATGAGCCAGATGCTCGTCGAAAAATGAAACAGTCTTGCGCCCGAAAAGGTCGGCATGCGCTGCGAGGGTGCTCGCCGAATGCACGGCCTCAGTCGGCGCGATGTCGCGCAGATTGCCGACATCAGCTTCAATCACTATCAGCGGCTGGAACAGGGTACGTCCGTTGGTGTTTCGGCTCCGGTTATCGTGAGGATCTGCGACGCCTTGTTGATGGAAGACGACGAGAAGGCGCGCATGCTGGCATTGCACCAGGTATGGGCGCGCCCTCGTCGACCGCTGGCTGGATCCCGAGTTGCCGGATCTCAGGCTGCCGGTGAAATCTCCGGCAGGCAGCGGGCCAGTTCGTCCGGCGTGTAGAAGAAACTCCCGGCGCTCACCGGAGCGCACGGGGCAGCAAATGCTGTCTCGCGCTCGTTGTAGAGCATTCGGACCAGACGCTTACCCTCCGGTCCGGCGTAGACGTCCCACTGCACGTTCGCAGCCATCGGGCTGACCTGTGATCCGCGCCAGGGGTTGTTCGCATAGGTGTAGAGGTCGCCCTCCGCCTGCGAGACGGTGCTTCCCGGCAGTTTCAAGAGTGCTGCGAAGGGGATGATCGTTTCTGCGTGTGCAAACCGGAAATCCGCTCCCGGGACGGCGTCGTCGCCGGTATGTTTCTGCAGGCCGCGCAGGAACTCGTCGCGCAGGACAGTTGCCATCCGGTAGGTGACGTCTTCACCGGTGAAGCCCGGGCCCTTGGCGTAGAAGTCCTCGGCATCGTTCGTGTATGCGAGCCACTGCGCGTCAGCAGGTTCGATGAACCGCTCGAAATTCCACTTGCCTTCTTCGGCCATGCCCGGAGTGATGATGTACGTGTTGTACAGCATGTACGCGGCGTCGACTTCGTTGTCGATCGTGCTGGAACCCTTGCCACGGTCGACGAGTGAGAACTCGCCCGCACTCAGCCGGTTCACGAAGTCCTCCGAGTAGAGCCTGAGCATCATGTGCCGCGAGACCTCGCGGGTGCGGGGAAGATCGGCGATCTGGTCGTCGACGGCTTTCAGTCGAGGATCGGACTCTTCGTAGTCCTTGTAGTCGGCGTTTGCATCCGAGTCGTGGAAGTAGAGAAGGTCGGCATCCGTGGTCACCGGTGCAACATCGCCGGCGACGGCTGGAAACGCACCGGTCAGCCCTTGCGCGAAGTTCTCGGCGCTGTCCACGGCACGGTCCACACCCGACGAGGTCAAGGTGATGGTGCCCTGTTGCGCTGCGATGGCGTCGAACAGTTGGGGGAGGCGTTCAGTGACCCGCGCGCCGAGCTGTCTGTGTTCGGTGATCCCGCGTCCGCTGAGGTTGCCGTACCCCAGCTTCTTGTTGGCGGCCATGAGATCACGGAGGGCCGGGCCGAATTCCTTGCCGACGGGAGTCAATGCGTTCTCGGCTTCGGCGATTTCCCACAGCTGCAGGCTCAGGTCGTCGTACTTCAGGCTCGACAGTGCTCTGGAACCATGGCGCGCAACACTTTCCGTGTACACGGGGGAGTATCCCGTCGGCGGCGCCTGATAGTCGGCGATGCGCTGGCCGGGAGTGTAGGGCGTCTTGGACGTGAAGCCGCCGTCGCTGACGGTTGGTATCTCTGTCGAACCGGAGCTCGAACCGGCGTCGAGCGAACCGAACGGTGACGCCGTGGCGATGGACTGGACGCTGCTGGTGACAAGCACTAGTCCGACAGCGCCGGCAGCGGCCAGCACGCCGAAGCGTGAGCTTCGCATGGTGAGTTGATCCTCTCCGTCGGTGCCGAGGTGACACGACGGAAGGAAAGTTAGAACAGCTAAGCGTCCGAATTGCACCTATTTGCCCATGTGCAGATGGACGCGGGGTTACAAGTTTCGGATTCGCGGAGCTCAGGAGGGTTTGGCGGCAATCCCGATCGACACGGAGAGCGACAACGCGATGAGGGTCATGGCCAGCCACTGGTAGCTCTTGGGCGTGGGCTGCTTCTTACGTCCGAACTTGCTCACTGATGTCTCCCGTTTGTCCGTGGGTACTCAGCACATATTACTGTTCCATTACCCCAATGGCGCGGTCGACCGGAAACTGTGCGCGATCAGACAGCAGGCGGACCGCGAAGTCCGCCCGCTGCCCCGCGATCAAGAGATCGTGCGCAGTTCCCGTCGCAGTATCTTGCCGGTGACGGTCTTGGGCAGTTCCTCCACCAGCACCACGGAGCGTGGGTACTTGTACGCCGCCATCCGCTGCTTGCAGTGATCGATCAGATCTTCCGGGGTGACGGACGCCCCCGCGACGAGGCTGACAAACGCCTTCACCGTCTCACCGCGGTATTCGTCGGCGATCCCGACGACTGCCGCCTCACGGACTGCGGGGTGCTCGGCAAGAACGTCCTCGACCTCGCGTGGCCACACCTTGTAGCCGGACGCGATGATCATGTCCTTCTTACGGTCGACGACGTAGAACCAGCCGGCTTCGTCCATGAACCCCACGTCGCCGGTGTGGAACCACCCGTCGCGAATGGCCGACGCACTCTCCTCCGGCTTGTTCCAGTAACCGCGCACCACCTGTGGACCTCGGACGACCAGTTCGCCGATCTCTCCGATCGGCAGGATCGCACCGCCCTCGTCTTCGATGCGGACCACGGTGTTGGGTACGGGAACGCCGACAGACAGTGCTCCGGATGTGGGGTCGACCGGCGTATCCGCACCAACGGGAACGGCATGGGTCGGCGACGTGGTCTCGGTCAGCCCGTAGATGTTGTGCAGCGCAGCACCGGTCATGGCGCGGACGGCCTCGGCGGCAGTCGGCGAGATGGGTGCGCCGCCGGAGTAGAGCAACCGTATGGAGGTGAAGTCTTCCGGCGCGCAACCCGGAGTGTTGAGCAGTGCCGTAAAAGCAGTGATGGCGCCGACTGTGAATGTCGGTTGGTGCTCACGAATCGCGTCGAGCATCACCTCGGGGTGGAAGCGATAGGCAAGCACCAGCGGCATTCTCGCCAGGACGGACACCGCGATGTGACCGATCAACCCCGTGATGTGGAAGAGCGGTGCAACTCCGAGAACCGTGTCTTTCGGGGTGAGCTCCAGCCAGTCCCGGTAGACCTGGGCGTTGAAGGTCATATTCGCGTGAGAGGTCATCGCTCCCTTCGGCGGACCCGTGGTTCCCGACGTATACGTCAGTACCGCAATGTCTTCCGGTGCAGCGTCAGTGGTGATCGGATCGCCGAGACGATGTTCGTCGATCAGCGTCGCAAGATCGTCGGTACCGAGATCCTTCTTGACGATTCCGTCGAAAATCCTCGGATCGTTGCGACTTTGGTACTCGAGTTCCGAGGTGGTGATAACTCGCCTGACCGGCGAGTCGGAGACGACATTGCGGCCGACGGACTCGTAGAGCCCCTCGAGAGCGATCAGAACCGCTGCTCCGGAATCTTCGAGTTGGTATCCCAGTTCTCGTTCACGGCTCATGGGATTGATCGAGACTGCGACGCCGCCGGCTTTCCAGATTCCGGCGAGCGCAAGCACGAACTGCGGAACGTTCTGGAGGAACAGAGCGACGCGGTCACCCTTCACCAGTCCACCGGCTCGGAGTGCTCGGGCCAGGGCGTCACTCTGCTGATCCAGTTCGGCGAAACTGAGTTGACCGTCGAAGTACTTCACAGCCGTGGCGTCCGGATCAGAGCGGACCGCCGCTGCCAACATTTCGAGCATCGTGGGGTGCTCGACGTCGATGTCGGGGGGAACGTCGTTGCGGTACAACGCCAACCAAGGGCGATCTTCGTATGTCATTTGATGGCAACCGGATTCACGGGAGAGCCGCTGGCCTTTGCGACCTTGAGTGGCGCGGCGACGTACAGGAACGTGTACTGGCCGTCGGCCGCGCAGTCCGCGGCCAACTTCTCCAGATCGCAGATCTCGGTGAACACCACTCCGAGGTTGCGCATCAATGCGTTGTGGAGAACCAGTGCCACACCGTTTTCGGGGTCGGTGGTGACCTCGTTGGCAATGGTGTCAGTGACAAGGTTGGGGATCTCCATGTCCTGGAACCACTGGACGAGTTCGGGGCTGTAGATCAGGCCGGGCTCGCAGAAGCCCTCGTAGAAGGCTTCGCCCTGGTCGAAGAACAGCTTGAGGAAGTTGGTGCGGATGACGAGGATGTCACGCTTCTCGATGGTGACGCCCTGCGCTTCGGCACAGGCCAAAAGATCATGGTGCGTGAATGTTTCGGCCTTGTCGAGGTTTTCCTTGCCGCGGAACTTTGCCATGTCGAGAAGTACTGCGCGTCCGACGACGCCACGGTCGGCAATCGGTTCGACGCTGGCCTTCTCGAGGCCGCCGACTGTCGTGTCAGCGGAGTATCCGTTCCACAGGGCGCCGTCGTACCAGACGTGTCCGAGCGCGTCGTACTGCGTCGAACCCTGCAGGAACGCGTCGATCTTGTCGTCCGCGTAATGCAGGCCGCCGGGGAAGTTGGGTGCGTCGTCGCCGTCCCAGCTGCTCTCGTCGAAGATCTGTGTGCGCTCGGCGGGGCTCCGGCCCGGCCAGACCGGATCACCCTTGGGATCGCCGATAAGACGTTGGAGTGTGAACACGGAACCCTGCTTGATGGTTCCGACGCCACGAAGCACCTGTCCGGCGTCGAGGTAGTTCAGTGAACCGACCTCGTCGGACTCTCCCCACTTGCCCCAGTTGCTGGGTGCGTCGCGCAGGAGTTCTCCAAGATATGGCGCCTCGGTCATGGTGATTCGATCCTCTCGCTACCGACACCGAACGATCGCTCGGGCGGACCTGGGTCTTTGTGATCCACATCATGTTCAGGCCGATAATCAGTAGTCAACAGGTTCACCGATTGCCGTGGTCATCGCATTGTTGGAAATCCAATGTTCGGGAATACTGAACACTGTGACCGAATTCGAGAATGCCGTCCTGATCGGAGCGTCGATCCGGCAAGCGCGGCGTCACAGCGGGCTCTCGCTGCGTGAATTGGCCAGGCGTCTCGATGTCAGCCCGGCTACCCTCAGCGCTGTCGAGACCGGAAAGACCAGAGTCAGCGTCGACCGGTTGGCGGCAATCGGCGGGATTCTCGGAGTGCGTTTCGACGCTCTGCTCCCGGCTGCGATAGTGCGTCCGCCGGAACAGCCGCGATGGGGAGGCGACGACGCCGACCCGGACGCACATTTTCGCCCGAACGAGTGGCGAAGGTTCGGTCCGAGTTCGTTCGATCCGGTGTTGGCTGCAGCGCTCGCGGAGATGGTGAAGACCGGATATCACGGCGCTGCGATGCGTGAGATCGCCAAACGTGCGCAGATGAGTGTTCCGGGTCTGTATCACCACTATTCCAGCAAGCAACAGATGTTGGCCGAAATTCTCGACCTCACCATGGCTGAACTGAACACGAGATCGTTGGCGGCTATCGACGAGGGCGAAAGTCCCTCCGAAAGGCTGGCTTTCCTCGTCGAATGTGTGACCTTGTTCCATATCTATCGGCGTGATCAAGGATTCCTCGGCGCCAGCGAAATGCGCAGTCTCACAGCCGAGAACAGGTTGCGCATCACGGAATCACGCAACTACCAGCAATGGTTGATGACGAAGCAGGTGGACGACGGAATCGCTGCCGGTGTGTTCGGGACGGATCGGCCGCGACAGGCCGCGCGTGCAATAGTCGTGATGTGTGTCTCTGTCGCGCAATGGTATCGGCCGAGCGGACCACAAACGCCCGAGGAAATTGCACGCGACTACGCGCGTTTTGCACTGGATCTGGTGCGCCTTCAGCGACCGTGACGGACGTCATCCGGTTCGGGTGATGCGCCAGCGGGCAAAGGGGTCCATGCTTGGAAGGTATCCGTACCGCGACTCGAGTAAGGAACGAAACCCAATGTCTTCCAAGCTGTCTCACAAGGCCTACATGATCGGTGCCGGCATCGGAAACCTCTCGGCTGCCGTCTATTTGATTCGAGACGGTGAGGGGAGCGGTGAGGACATCACCATCATGGGGCTGGACATGCATGGAGCGAACGACGGCGAATCTGCCGCTACCTTCCAGCACCAGTACGGTCATCGCGAGCTGGGCAACGACGCGGGCTTCATCAATCGTGGCGGTCGCATGCTCAACGAGGAGACCTATGAGAACCTCTGGGACGTGCTGAGTGTGGTTCCGTCGCTGGACAACCCGGGAAAATCGGTGACGGATGACATTCTCGATTTCGACCACGCGCATCCAACGCACGACGTCGCACGATTGATCGATCGCGACGGCATTCGCAACAAGGGTGAAAACGACTACAAGCACATGCAATTCGACAACAAGGATCGGTACTTGTTGACGAAGCTGATGACGATGCCGGAGTCGGACGAGGCAAAACTCGACGACATCAGTATCGAGCAGTGGTTCGAGGACACTCCGCACTTCTTCACCACCAACTTCTGGTACATGTGGGAGACCACATTTGCTTTCAAGCGGGTGAGTTCGGCGATGGAGCTGCGCCGGTACATGAACCGAATGATTCTCGAGTTCAGTCGCATTCAAACTCTTGCCGGTGTCACCAGATCCCCGTACAACCAGTACGAGAGCATCATCTTGCCGATGCGGGCCTTCCTCGAAGGCAAGGGCGTGAAGTTCGTCAACGAACTGAAGATCACGGAGTTCGTGTTCAAGGACACCCCGCTACGAGACGAGATCATCGTGACGGGACTCGATTACGAAAACGTCCGCACCGGTGAGAAGGGCCGAATCGACGTGGCGGAGGGCGATTTCGTCTTCGACACCAACGGCAGCATCACCGACAGTTCTTCGATCGGCGATCTCGACACCCCGATCGTCGAAGACATGGGATACGCACCGAGTGCGCTGCTGTGGAAGCAGGCCACCGAGCATTTCTACGATCTCGGGAATCCCGACAAGTTCTTCGGGGACCGGGCGCAGAGTGAGTGGACCAGCTTCACCGTCACCACTTCGTCACACGAGCTCATCAACGAGATTTCCCGAATCACCAAGCAACTCCCCGGAAATGCGCTCAACACATTCGTGGACTCGAACGTGCTTCTCTCGATCGTGGTCCACCATCAGCCGCACTACCACGCGCAGAAGGAGAACGAAGGAGTCTTCTGGGGTTACTGTCTGTTCCCGCGCAAGGACGGCGACTACGTGAAGAAGCCGTTCATCGAGATGACCGGGCGGGAAATGCTGGAAGAGACGCTCGGACACCTCGAGGCGCTCGACGAGAGCGGTGCGCTCGCCGCGCGTCGACAAGAGATTATGGACAGCGTCGTGAATTCGATACCCAGCCATATGCCTTACGCCAGTGCGCTGTTCAATCGGCGCGCCGTCGGCGACCGGCCGCTGGTGGTGCCGAAGCACTCCAAGAACCTGGCGTTCATCAGTCAGTTCGCGGAGCTGCCGTTCGACATGGTGTTCACCGAGCAGTACTCGGTGCGCTGCGCTCAGGTAGCCGTCTACAAGTTCCTGGGGATTCCGGAAGACAAGCTCACCAAGATGCATCACTACGAGAAGGATCCGAAGGTCCTCGCCAAGGCCGCAGTGACGATGTTCCGCTGAGGGGTGCTCAGCGACCGTGCCGCTTCTCGTAGTCCTCGCGAGTGCGATCGGCACGGCGCTGGGCCTTCTCGTCGAGCAGTTCGGGATCGAGTCCGTGGCTCAGCAGGCGGTGACGGCGGTAGATGGTCCCGAGCGCCACGACGAAGTACGCGAGCGGGATGAGCAACAAGGCCATCATGGCCAAGGGAATCCAGATCGGTCCCGGGATCAAGAGGAACAGCAGAAGGATCAGCGTCGCCGGCACGGTGAAGCGGATGATGTAGCGGGCCTGGGCGCCCGGGCCGACCAGATCGTTCCGTACCCAGTCCTGATACCGGTCGGGGAGCGTCTTCCCCAGGAGGTATCCGCAGTACTGAGGAAAGTTCGGGCGAGTCTGTTCGGCCATGGCATCCAGGATAGTGCCTGGTACTGCCGCTTACACCGGTGCCTTGAACGTGCGTCGGTAGGCGCTCGGTGAAACGCCGAGGGCCTCGTTCATGTGTTGACGCATGGATGTCGCAGTCCCGAAGCCGGTTCGAGCAGCAACCGCATCGATCGACAGATCGGATTCCTCCAGTAGTTCCCGCGCCCGATCGACGCGTCTGCTGGTCAACCAGCGGTTCGGTGTGGTTCCGACTTCGTCGCGGAATCGACGGCTGAACGTGCGGACGCTCATGTTGGCGCGCGTCGCCAGGTCCGCCAGGGTGATCGGGTCGTCGAGATGTTCGAGGGCCCAGTGCCGAGCGTCGGCAGTCGATTCCGAAGGTTTGTCGGCCAGGGGGCGTCGGATGTACTGAGCTTGGCCACCGTCGCGCCACGGCGGTACGACGCAACGCCTCGCGACGGTGTTCGCCACTTCCATGCCGTGGTCACGCCTGACGATATGCAGGCAGAGGTCGACTCCCGACGCCACCCCGGCCGAGGTCAGGATGTGGCCTTCGTCGACGAACAGCACGTCGGGATCCACGTTCACCTTGGGATAGACACGCTGGAAATGGTCGGTGTTGCGCCAGTGCGTCGTGGCGCGGAGTCCGTCGAGCAAACCCGCCGCGGCGAGGATGTACGACCCGGTGCAGATCGAGACCAGCCGAGTGCCCGGCCGGATGTGTTGGAAAGCCGCGGCCAACTCGGGGGAGAGGTAGCCGTCTTCGTAGGCCGGACCCAACTCGTACGACGCGGGTATGACGACGGTGTCGGCGGTGGCGAGCAACTCGCTCCCGTGGTCGACCGAGATGCTGAAGTCTGCGTCGGTCTGCACGGGATTGCCGTCGATTGTGCACGTCAGGATCTCGTACAGCGGCCGATCCTCGACGTCGAGGGCACGTCCGAAGATGCGCGCCGGGATGCCGAGTTCGAAGGGGATGACTCCATTCAGAGCCAGTACGACGACGCGATGCGGACCAGACATGGCTTGATTCTTTCATATATTGGCAATCTGGCCACTGTTCTCGATCGAATCCGAACTGCAGAATTCTCTCTGTGACTTCTGAGACCGCTCTCCCCGAATCAGGCCAACAGCAGGTGAGCCCGCCGCGCTTTCACCGCGCCTGGTCCGTCGCGATCGTGGCATTCCTGGCGTTGGTCGGTGCGGCGAGCTTCCGCGCTGCCCCATCGGTGCTGATCGATCCGCTGCACGAGGATTTCGGGTGGTCGCGCGCCAGCATCTCGGCGGCCGTCTCGGTCAACCTGATTCTGTACGGGTTGACCTCGCCGTTCGCTGCTGCCTTGATGGAGAGGTTCGGTATCCGGGCGGTCGTCACCTCGGCGTTGGCGCTCATCTCGCTCGGCAGTGGTCTCACGATCTTCATGACCTCGAGTTGGCAGCTCATTCTGCTGTGGGGTGTCTTCGTCGGTCTCGGTACCGGTTCGATGGCGCTGGCGTTTGTCGCCACCGTCGTCGATCGCTGGTTCGTCGAGAAGCGTGGTCTCGTGACCGGCATCCTGACGGCCGGTGGTGCTGCCGGTCAGCTGGTGTTCCTTCCGGTCCTGGCGAAGATCGCCGAAACGTACGACTGGAAGAGCGTCGCCTTCACAGTTTCGTTTGCCGCACTGGCCGTTGTGCCGTTCGTTCTGCTGTTCCTGCGTAACTATCCGTCAGACGTGGGTACGACGCCTTACGGAGCGCCCGCCGATTACGCCCCACCAGCCAAGCCTGTCTACCAGCGCGGCGGTGCCGGAGGCCGGGCGATCTCGGTGCTGGTGATGGCGTCGAAGACCAAGGTGTTCTGGCTTCTCGCCGGTACCTTCGCGATCTGCGGCGCGAGCACCAACGGCCTGATCGGCACGCACTTCGTCCCGGCGTCGCACGACCACGGAATGCCGATCACCACGGCCGCGTCCCTCTTGGCGTTGATCGGAATCCTCGACATGGTCGGCACCATTGCTTCGGGTTGGTTCACCGACCGGATGGACTCGCGAAAACTTCTCGGCATCTACTACCTGTTCCGCGGAATCTCGCTGCTCTTCCTGCCGTTGTTGCTCGCCAACACCGTGAATCCGCCGATGATCGCGTTTGTCATCTTCTACGGGCTCGATTGGGTGGCGACGGTTCCGCCGACCGTCGCACTGTGCCGTCAACACTTCGGCGCCGACGCCCCCATCGTGTTCGGTTGGGTGCTGGCATCGCACCAGATCGGTGCGGGTCTGGTGGCCTTCTTGGCCGGTCTCGTTCGTGATCAGATCGGCTCGTACGACGCTGCCTTCTTGGTGGCCGGCGCGCTCTGCGCGATCGCTGCAGTCATGTCGTTGTTGATCGCAAAACGTCCGAAAGAGGCAGTATTGGTTGACTCTGTCTGATTCGGCACTGTGATCGGTACCACCGACGGGGTAAGTTGTGTGTAACTCCAAGAACTACTCACCAGTAGGGGTACTGAAATGCCTGCTCCGTCCGCTGCGACCTTCTCGCGGCTCGCCGATCTGATCGCCATCGACAATGTTGCCGATCGCCCGACGAAGTCCATCACCGAGGTGTTCACCGGCAAGGAGCTGGCGACCATCCCCGTCGGCACCGCCGACGACGCACTTGCGGCCATCGCCCGTGCCCGCGTCGCCCAGAAGGAATGGGCCAAGCGCTCCGTCCTCGATCGCGCCGCCGTCTTCCACCGCTACCGCGATCTCATCCTCGAGAACCGCGACGCCCTCATGGACATGGCTCAGGCCGAGACCGGAAAGTCGCGTACCGCAGCTCAGGAAGAAGTCCTCGACATCTCGATGACGTCGCGTCACTACGCACGTGTGGCGCCGAAGCTGCTGCGCCCGCGTCGCGTCTCCGGCATGCTCCCGGGTCTGACGAAGACCGTCGTCCGCTACCAGCCCAAGGGTGTCGTCGGCGTCATCTCGCCGTGGAACTACCCGATGACGCTGGCCGTGTCCGACGCCATCGCCGCGCTGCTCGCCGGTAACGCCGTTGTCCTCAAGCCGGACAGCCAGACGCCGTACTGCGCGCTCGCCTGCGTCGAACTGCTCTACAAGGCGGGTCTGCCTCGCGACCTCTTCGCCGTGGTTCCCGGGCCGGGCTCCGTCGTCGGCACCGCGCTGGTCGAGAACACCGATTACCTCATGTTCACCGGTTCTACCGCGACCGGTCAGCTCCTCGCCGAGCAGGCCGGCCGTCGACTGATCGGCTTCTCCGCCGAACTCGGTGGCAAGAACCCGATGATCGTCGCCGCCGGCGCAGACCTGCGCGAGGTCACCGACGCCGCTGTGCGTGCGTGCTTCTCCAACTCCGGTCAGCTGTGCATCTCCATCGAGCGCATCTACGTCGAAGAGTCCATCGCACCCGAGTTCATCCGTATGTTCGGTGACCGCGTCAAGAAGATGAACCTCGCCGC
>NZ_LNAK01000058.1:0-8708 GCF_001445685.1 Rhodococcus sp. KB6
GGGACCGAATCTGACTCACAGCAGGTGGGGAACTATCTGGCCGTACGCGGGGAGAAACCATGGCCACAAAATGCGCCATAAATGGCCGCCAGTGGGGAGCTTACGATGGCCGTCGACACTCCGTGAACCCCAATGCGGAGAGCGTTCGAACTGCAATTTCGCTCATTCTTCCGGTCATGCAGTACACCGCAATCGGAGTCGATCTCTCGCGTGGTAGTTCTGCAGCACGCCGATCGAGCTGATCGAAGGGAATCCGTGCATTCGTCCCCGGAATCGATCCCTCGTCCGGCGTATGAACGTCCACGACGAAATAGTCCTGCGAGGAGACCGCTCCGGCGAAGGTCGGAACATCAACCGTCATCGGAAGTCCGCCCTGCTCGACACGCATGGTTGCCGGAAGGTCGGTTCCACAACCGGCTACCAACACAAGGATGACCAGGAGCAACGAGACGCCGATCCACCGATCACCCCTGCGAGCCCTGCGCCATTGCATCTGAGAACGCGAACGACCCACTGACCACGTCACCTTGCCCATCCACGGCACCTGTCTCACGATTCGGCGAACGTACTGTCATGACCCGGTGACCCCATCGCGCCGGAATGAACTACTACCGCACATAGTATATCGAGTCGATCTGCAATGCCAGGAGAGATCGACTCCACTGCAACTGCCTGAAACTCGCCAAAGTCGATTCTGCCCAGAAGGTTTCGTCCTCGCGGAGCCTCTCGAGAGAATCCCGCCAAGTCGCCTCAATCTGGAATGAACTAGGCGCCGCGCGCGGTTCTACCCGAATCTCACCCCACCACTCTTCGATTCACCTGGGCAGGAATTGCTTTCCAGATTCAAACCTGCGAATGCGGGGTGACAATGCTCTGCGGGACCGACTTGGCCGACCCGGCATTGTCGGGGTTGAGGCCCGCGAAAAGCTGGGCCCACAACAAAGTCTGCCCCACCTTACGAGCAGCTCGACCGCACGTGTCCAGATTCGGAGCACAAACATGTGAACGACGCGCGTGCAACGTTTTCGGCCGACCTCGAAAGCCTACCCATACCACCGACGGTGAAGAGCGCCTAGAGAAGCCTGGTCACGTTGGGAACCATGCCATCCCAACGCACCGGGGAAACCTTGACCACATCGCCGGACTGCGGGGATTCGAGCATCTGATTGTTGCCAAGGTACAGCGCCTCGTGCTGACTTGCGTTGGGCCCGTAGAAGATCAGGTCTCCTCGCTTCATCTGAGAAGCTGGCACCTGTCTTCCCGCGGTGTACTGGTACCCGGAGTAGTGCGGAAGTGAAATTCCCACACCAGCAAACGCGTAGATCATAATTCCGGAACAGTCGAAGCCTGCATTTTCGAAATCACCGAAAGTGTCCGCCACTCCACCGTCACGAATTCCGAAGGTAGGCCCGTTCGCGTCTCCGCCTCCCCACGAATAGCGCACACCGAGTTGCGACATGGCCCGGTCGATGACGGTTTCGATGGCACCGTCACCCGTGGCCGAATTCTGGCCGTTGTCCCCCTCGCCGTCACCGGGATCCGTCGTCGTGGCCGGAGGAGCAGTCGGCGGTAGCGTCGTCGCCGACGGCGGAGCCTTCGTCGGAGAAGCAGTCGGCGGTAGCGTCGTCGCCGACGGCGGAGCCTTCGTCGGAGAAGCAGTCGGCGGTGGCGTCGTCGCCGACGGCACTTCCGTCTCCGAGGGGCCGTCGTTGATCTGTGTATGCGGGCGCTGCCTGCTGGCGATGTCCGCGGCGCGATCACGTGCTATTTGATCCGCAGCAACCCGAGCCGCAGCTTCCGATGCTGCTTGCTGAGCTGCTGCGATCGCCGCTGCGGTAGCTGCTTCGTCTGCTCGGCGCTGAGTGTCCCATTGGTCGTAGACCTGTCGCTGGTTCTGCAGTCCCGTCACGCTGTTTCTCGCTGCATCCAACTCGCTTTGCGCCGAATTGCGCTCCTTCATGACCACTGCCTGTTGGTCTGTTGCCGACTTCTGCACATCTGTCACGCGCTGGATTGCTTCCATTGCAAGGGCTTTGTTGTCTTCTGCTCTCGCTGCAGCAGCGTCGGCAGTGGCCTGGGCTGCCCGTGCCACAGACTCCGTGTTCGAGCGCGACGTTCGTGCGCGCTGAAGCTCGTCCATGACGGCGTTATGTTTCTTCGTAATCATCCGCACCAGATCAGCTTTGGCCAAGAGATCGTCAGGGCTGTCGGTTCCGAGGAAGGCGGTCAGCGAGCCGGCGGTGCTGCCTTGCCTGTAGCTGGCGGCAACGAAATCGTCGAACTGCTGCTGCGCCACCTCGATCGCCTGCCCAGCCACTCCCATGTCAGTGCGTGCAGAGGCCACAGCGGCAGTAGCAGCCACCGCGACATCACGTGATGACTGAAGGTCCACCAACGCCTTGTTGACATCCTCCCGCTTGATCGCAACCTGGGCGGCGATCTCGGCGAGTTGCGCATTCGCCGACGCAACGTCGTTGATCAGATCGCCGATGCGGCCCAGAGTTTGATCCACGCGCGAGTCCGCCTGTTGCAACTCGGAATCGCTCGGATTCGGTGGTGGTGGTGGTGGGGGAACCGCTGTCGCGATACCGGGAATGGTTGCGACGATCGAGCTTGCGAGAGCCAGACCGAGGACAGTGTGAGCGACTCTCGTGCGAGCACGCGTGGGTCGATTCCGTTGCCTCACACACACCCCGTCCTCGATTATTCACCTGAACTCGACACCCATGTACTAAGGACAATAGTAGATAAATATCACCAACTGCCCCATATGACAAAAAGCGTCACATGTTCCCCTCGAGCACCACAGATCGGCTGACCGTGCCGTCGCACCGGATTGGACCAGAACAGCAATACTCGTGGGCTCGGGACCGTCCGCACCCGCTGCGTGGAATCGCCACCGCGCCTTGGTCAGGAATGTCGGGTGCACGCACGAGTCGCCGGCGGCACCTCCCGATCGTCCTTGCGCCTGCTGAAGGTTCGTTACAGAGCGACGGTGATCGCCGCGGTGTGCAGCTGGCCCCGCGCCTGGAACTCGATGAACAGCCGCCAGTCGCCGGACTTCGAGAGTTTCGCAGGCACATCGAATTCCGAACCTTGCCGACCGCTGGCCAGCGGCGTCAAATCAGCAAAGGCCAGAGTCTGTGCGTGGATTGCAGTGACATGGATATCGGCATCCTCGTAGCGCTGCAGGTCGAATACCGGCTCGCCGTCTCTGGCAATGTCCACCGTGAGCTCGCCTGCCTGGCCGGGCGTGAGTTTCCCCGCGACCGTGAGCGTGTAACCGTCGATCTCTGTCGACGGCATGGCGTGAGGAAGCCTTTCCGGAGTACCCTCGCCAGGGACTGTGACCAGCTGCGAAAGCACCTGTGTTTCAGAGGTTTTCCCGCTGAGAGTCCGAAACTGGGCGTATGCGCGGTATCTCCCGGGCACGAGGCTCAAGATCGGTGCGCTCCAGTTGCCGTCATCAGCCATCGTCGGATGCAGATGCGCGAATCTCGTCGAGTCGTCCCGAATGAAATACAGATGCATGGGCTGGCCGTGCTCTGCCTGGTACTCGGTTATCGCGCTGCCCCCGGAATCGTCGATTCGAAATCTCCACGTCGTGGCTTGACCGGCGGGAATCGTCGAATCGTCAGTAACTAGCGTCGTGTCGGATGTGCTGGACTCGAGCCCATTCATCGCTGCCGAGGATTCGCCGGCCGTGCTTGACGATGGCTGAAGGGAGGGCGCCACGCTATCAATAGCGCTGTTCGCGCAGGCCGTCAGTGATGTCACGGTCGCGACGACCAGAGCCGTCACCGTCATGTACCGAGGCAGACTACGAGTATCCATCGGGTTGGATCGCTTTCGTTGTTCCACCGACCAGGGGAGGAGATGTCAGGGGTCGAAATGAAGGGTAACCCGATCAGGGGAATGCCGATTGATCAACACATTCACCTCGACCCAGCGGAGAGATCGAGGTCGGTCACACCACTGCACCATGGCTTCAGCGAGTTTGTCGCCGCACGCACTGACACCAGGCCGTCAGACGCGCCGCCGAGGGAACGACGGCGTCGATTGGCCGCATATGGAGCAAACCTCTACAGGGCACGGATCGGGTCGTCGGCGATTCCGAGCCCGAGATGTTCGATGTGATAGACCGCTTCGTCGAGAAGCATCGCCACATGATTGTCGTACAGGCTGTACACGACGTTGCGGCCCTGCCGCGTCCCCGTCACCAACCCCATCGCACGCAGCAGCCGCAATTGATGCGAGACAGCGGACTGCTCCATCCCCACCGCCTCCACCAGGTCACCCACAGAACACGCCCCGTGCCGCAGCCGAGTCAACATCCGCAGTCGACTCGGCGTCGCCAACGCCTGCAACGTGGCAGCCACCGTCGCGGCCGACTCCGCATCGAGCTGCGCGGGCGGCGTGGCTGTGCCTTCGACTCCGTGACCCATGTGAGGCATCCTACCCATCATGATTACATGAAGAGGTCTTCATATTTTCCTGTATCGTGGCGTTCGTTCCCACCCCGCCACCAGCCGGAAGCCGTGCCATGACCACCCCCGTACGCAGCGATCCACACACCGGCCCCGCCGCGCCCCGGCCCGCAACCGCCGCCCGCACCCGAGCATTCGCACTCCCGGAAGTGCGGTGGGCAGCCATCGCGACCGGACTGTTCGCCCTCGGGCTCGCCGCTCAGTTCGGCGGTGCCCCGACCTGGCTGTGGTGGACGCTGTATCTGGGCTGCTACGTCACCGGCGGGTGGGAACCCGCACTGGCGGGTCTGCAGGCGCTTCGAGAGAAAACCCTCGACGTCGACCTGCTCATGATCGTCGCCGCGATCGGCGCCGCGGCGATCGGCCAGGTCCTCGACGGCGGCCTGCTGATCGTCATCTTCGCCACCTCCGGCGCGCTGGAAGCATTCCTGACCCAGCGCACCGCCGACTCGGTGCGCAGCCTGCTCGATCTCGCACCCGAACGTGCCACCGTCATCGGCCCTGACGGGCACGAAACCATGGTGGATGCAGCGTTTTTGACGGCAGGTGATGTGATCGTCGTCCGTCCGGGCGAGCGGATCGGCGGCGACGGCCGGATCATCTCCGGAAGCAGCGATGTCGATCAGGCCTCGATCCCCGGAGAACCCCTACCAGTGGCAAAACATCGCGATGACGAGGTGTTCGCCGGAACCCTCAACGGGACCGGCACTCTGCGAATCCGGATCGATCACGCGGCATCGGAAACGGTCGTCGCGCGGATCGCGGCGATGGTCGAAGAAGCGTCCGCCACGAAAGCGAAGGCGCAGCTGTCCATCGAGAAGGTCGAGCAGTACTACTCGGTCGGAGTCGTGGCCGCGACCCTCGCAGTGTTCTTCATCCCGTTCGGGCTCGGCGGCGCCCTGCAACCGTCGCTGCTGCGGGCGATGACGTTCATGATCGTCGCCTCCCCGTGCGCGGTCGTGTTGGCCACGATGCCGCCGCTACTGGCGGCGATGGCCAACGCCGGCCGCAACGGCGTGTTGGTCAAATCCGCCGTCGTGATGGAGCAGCTCGGTTCGGTCACCACCGTCGCATTCGACAAAACCGGAACCCTCACCAAGGGGTCCCCGGCCTGACGGACATCCGGCCGATGAGCGGGGCGAACATCGCCGCCGACGAGCTGCTCACGTTCGCCGCCGCTGCCGAGCATCCCAGCGAGCACCCGCTCGCCGCCGCGATCGCCGCCGCCGCCCGCCAACGCGGGCTGAAGGTGCCCCCTGTCGAAGAGTTCGACTCCGCCCCCGGCCGCGGAGTGCGAGCACGCCTGAACGGTCGCCGGATTCAGGTCGGCAGCCCCGCGTACCTGCTTCCAGCCGCGTCGGCCGCGATCGCGGACCGTGACACCGCCCAAGCGATGTCTGCGGCCGCCGAGATGGAAGCCGGTGGAAAGACCGCGATCGTGGTGATTGTCGACGCCGCACCGATCGGAGTACTCGGACTGGCCGATCAACTCCGCGACGGCGCCCGCGGTGTCGTCAATGAACTGACTTCCCTCACCGGACACACTCCGGTTCTACTGACCGGCGACAATCCCCGCGCCGCCGCTGCGCTCGCCGCACAGGTCGGGATCCCCGACGTGCGGGCCGGACTCCTCCCCGAGGACAAGGTCACCGCCGTCGCCGAACTCGAACGCAGCGGCGCGAAAGTGCTACTGGTCGGTGACGGCGTCAACGACGCCCCCGCACTCGCCGCCGCGCACACCGGCGTCGTCATGGGCCGCGCCGGATCCGACCTCGCCCTCGACACCGCCGACGCCGTCATCGTCCGCGACGAACTCGCCACCATCGCGCGCGTGATCGCCCTCTCACGCCGCGCACGCCGCATCGTGATCGCCAACCTCGCGATCGTCGCCACCTTCATCACCACCCTCGTCCTGTGGGACCTGTTCGGGCACTTACCGTTACCCCTCGGTGTCGCCGGACACGAAGGTTCCACCGTCATCGTCGGACTCAACGGAATGCGACTCCTCAGACAAAGTGCCTGGCTCCGAACGCGAACCGGCCCACGCACAGTGCCGCCCGTCGCCGCGAGGGGTTGAGCTCGTTCGGCCAAAACCCCTAACCGAGTCACGCACTCGCGTGCGGCACCGGCGGCACGCGAGCGTGCCAGCGCAGGCGCGCGCACCCTCCACGGGGCCTCGACCCTCCACCATCTACTATGTTCGATAGTAGTAACTGATCGTGGGTCACCGCAGACCATTCGATCCGACCAAAAGGAGACCCCATGAGTTTGATGCCCTTCCTCGTCGTGGTTCTCGGGATTCCGGTCGGAATGGCCACGATGGTGGGGTTGATGTCCGTAGGTCACGAAAATGGCCATCGCAAGTCCAGAGCTGAGCGAAGGATGCACCGCCTGCGTTCGGAGGTCAGTCGACTCAACTCAGAGAATGTCGCGCGCTGACCCCCTGATGAGTACGGTCCAAATCCGCAACAACTTGCCGTTCTGCGCCAGGGGATCCCGTGGCTTGGCGCCTCTGGACGCGATTTTGTTGCGATCACTGCTTGCTCGTTCGACTGGACGCTGTGAGTTATCACGGTACAGCGATACTCGCCCCGGGCGACCTACTACTTGCGTCGCTTCCTACTTGGCCGCTTCGCCTGCGGAACGCTTCTCCGGATGGATGCAAAGTAAGAACTTGGGCGACAAGTTAGGACTCGTTCAGTTTCGCGTGGGCCTGCAGCCAGTCACTGCCATGGAAGCGACGACGTAACCGGCCCGCTCAACCGCGACCATTCGATTAGGCACATCAGAGCCGGCAGAAGTCCACTGAGACATCGACATGAGGTGATGTTCCCCCGTAGGTGTTCAGTGCCCTGCAGCCACGAGGCAGAGTGGCCGCAGGGCACTGAACGGGCAATCCAACTCACTTGTTTTGGGTATGTGCAGCTACCGTGAACCCCACAGCCCAGTCAGCCGAAGAGACGCCTCTCATCGCATCCGCTCAATGGCCGACCCACTAGCACCCAAGGCCGCTGGGCGCCAACACATTCCGCATCCAGTTTGTCCTTTGGATAGAAAACGCGGCGAGAAGCCACTATCTGTTCAGATGACATCTGCCTCACCCAGGACGCCGAAGCGACGGTTGCCACAGCCACGTCATCAGGCCCCACACCAGCAGCAGCACTGCCGAACCGGTCGCCAAGTACACCGGCCACGGACCCATCACGTCCAACAGCGATGCTGTCACCGGCTTCGCATTGAGAAATCCGTAGTTGGTTCCCGCAACAATATTGAACGTGAATGCGACGGTCGCCCAGGCTGCCGTGGACGCGATAGCAAATTTGTAACTGCCCCATCCTGGCCGCATCCCCCTGCCCCACGTGAGATAGATCGCCGCCCAGACCACCAACAGATGAATCGCCCAGAAAGCGAGAAACTCGTAACTTGGGAAATCTGGCCCCGCCAGAACCGGTGAGATCAAAGCCTGCGTACTGAGAACCAGACCCCAGTAGTAGGTCAATGAAAACGCCCAATGCCGCTGCGACCACAACGCATAGGCCGCTGCAGCGGTCACCAAATCAGTAAGCTGCAAAGGCACCGAACTACCGATAGAGAAAGGAATCGCCGAGTAGACCATCGCCGATCCGTAGATCGCGCCCGTCACCGCCCCGAACAACCGACCGAAGCGCCGAGCCTGCACCTCCGTCTGTCGACGTCCAACCAGGACAAGCAGCAAGGCCCCGGACGCGAACAGAGCAATAACGGCCCAGTACGACGGCCCGTACGCTGAAAACGCCTGCTGCGCAATGTACAAAAGTCACCTCACCTCCGCAGAGTCTGCACGCGAGATCGTCCTCTGGCTGTGCGGTCGAGCAAACCCGTGTTGTCGCCGCTTAGGTATAAACATCATCCACTGTTCCACAACGAAAACCGCCTGCCGCGAGTAATGCGGAAAAATCCTCGCTGTTCGCGCTCGCCGCCGGTCAGAAGAATCTCGGCGTTGCACCCGAAATCCGCCATCGCAATACTGTTGGGTAACTAAGGGTGACGATTTGAGGACCGCACACTAGTTCCAGTCGATGTGGACGGATTCGATGGAATCGAAGTGAAATCCGAAAGTGTCGCTGAATCGCCCTGGGTTCGGTGGAGACTTCTGGCCTTGGAAACGAGGATGGAAGCATGCCGAATGAACGGGTGTCAGGGAGGCCGACGATGCGGCGGTATTCGCCGGAGGAGAAGGCC
>NZ_LNAK01000059.1:0-1528 GCF_001445685.1 Rhodococcus sp. KB6
CCCCCCCCCCCGGGGAGACGGTTTCCGATCCTTGATCGCCACATTGCAAGGCACTCCATACCAGTGTCGGGCCTTGGCAGTTATCGATCGACCGGCCAACGGCCTTCCGGCTAAACATGTCAACTACCGCGCCACGGTACAATTCTTCCGGGTAAGAAGTTCGGTAATTACGTTAACCCACAACTCATTTGGCTCGATACGATGAAACTGCCGGTGCACGAGATCCTCCGCCGTCGCGACGCCCTTCAACCGTTGGTCTTTCGCCGGACCAGGCAGGCCGGCGACGCCGAACCTCATGAGTTCGCCGACGAGGTTTTCACTGACCACGATGTCATACCGCGCGTGAGCTCCGTATACACAGATCAAGACCCGTAGGGCTGTCGCGAGGCTGTGTGGAGTTCTCCGATCAGCCCGTGAGCCACTGCCAGCGAATCCGTGGCGGATGACATCGGCTGGATCTTGTAGACGCAGTAACCTAGGTTGCTGACACCAAAGCCGGCAACAGCCCTTCACGGGTTCCGGCGTCGACGAGCATGTCGAATATCGGGTGAATTCTTCTGGGGCCGAGCAGTTCTCCCTGAACAGTGCCGCGGCAGTGCGGAGGATTTCGACTTCGATTTCGAGTAGTCGGATGCGCTTATTCGCTTTGGTCAGCTGCGCAGATTCTGTTCTGGTGATGCCTGACCGTTCACCCCGGTCGACTTGATCTGGGCGAACCCAAGTGTGGAGCGCGGCGGCGCTGAGGCCGAGTTCGTATACGGCGGTGGTGATCGGTTTGCCAGCTCGGACAAGAGTTGCGGCCCGGAATCGGAACTCCGACGGATACGGTCGTGGCATGAATCGAAGCCTTTGAGCGAGCGGCGATCCGCACTCCGACATGGGTAAGAAACCTTGGGGCAAGTCAAGATGCCGACACTAGCCCTGGTGATTGCGTTGAGCTGCATCTGACTCGACGGCCGCCGGAGTGAACTGTGTCCTTGTTTGGATCTATCGGTGGTCGTCGCCAGCCGTTCGTGGCTTTCCGCTGCAACGAGCGTCGATCCGGGGTTCTCCTCGATTTTCACGTCACCGCATTCATCGATCGTCCGAGGCGGGTTACAAGGCTCTGCTGCATCGGTTTTCGTCGATTGGTTTGGTGACTCGGATCGGAGTCGAACGCACCGGTTCGCATGGCGTCGCCGTGACCGCACTTCTGCGCAGCCAGGGCTTCGAGGTAGTCGAAGTGAACCACCCAATCGGCAGATACACCGTTTGCGAGACAAGACCGATTCGATCGATGGGGAACGCCGGTGAAATCCGTACTTTCTGAAACCGCGATGCTTTCCCGAAGTCACGCGGTGGGACAACAGAAACGAGCCGGTCACTTCACAGCAGTTTGCCTGAATTGAGTTGATACTCTATGGCACCAACTAGTTGTATGAGGAACGGACGTTAGTTACGCGGTGCCGGCGGTAAGCGGCGGGCGGTCGTCCTCCGCGTGTTGAATGCGGTCGATGATAATTGTAGTGAACGTTCCAGATTTCCACGG
>NZ_LNAK01000060.1:0-930 GCF_001445685.1 Rhodococcus sp. KB6
TGGCACCCTGGCCCAACTGTAGGAAGGCGAGCTCGGCGGCGGTACGAGGCTTGGGCACCCGGTCGGCGGCGTCGCGGTCTGGGCGGGGTGGGTAGTGGTCGTTGTCGAGGACCGGTGAACCGGGTTGGCCGCGGCGGTGCCGCGCGACTTCGACTGCACCGCCATCATTGTCGACGGCGGTCACGATCAGCTCCTCACCATGGAAGCGGGCCCAGACCCGAGTGTCGATCAACGTGTGCGGCACCGAATACCGCACCCCTTCCACCGAGATCGTCGACTCCCAGTTCACCCGCCGGGTAGTGCCGAACACCGCGGTGAACGGAGATTTCGGCAGCGGATGCAGCCGCTGCAACTCTTCGGCCAGCCGCTCGACCGGCCGCCGCCGAGTAGAGCTGTGGACGCGGGTGTTGACGTCGGTGCAGAACTGCCGGCAAGCCGACTCGAGCTCACCGAAAGAGTGATACTGCTCGCGCAGGTTCACCTCCTTCGGCAACAGGTCGGCTTTGGCGATCCGCACCGTCGCCTCACTTCCTCCCTTCGACTCCGGATCAGCAGGTAAACACGTCCGCAGCGTCGTGCCGTAATGCCGTGCCACCTCCACGATCTCCGGATTGCGGACCGCGATCCCGGCCACGTGATCGATCGTCGCGGTCTTCTCGTTGTCGGTGAGGACATAGACCGGAACCCCGCCCAAGCGGCGGAATGTCGCATCCAAACACGCCGCCACCGTCGGCAATGTCTTGTCCCAGATCGGGATCACCACCCGAAATCGCGACCACGCCAACCATGCGCAGAACAACGTCGTCTTCCGGCCGGAAATCGTTGGCCCGTCACCGAAGTCGTACTGTAACCACAGCCCAGGTTCGGTTACCCACGGCCGATACACTCGCCGCCGACCAGCCCGAAACTGGGCCTTCGCCTCCGCGACCG
>NZ_LNAK01000061.1:0-1332 GCF_001445685.1 Rhodococcus sp. KB6
GGGCCTTGACCCCGCGGGTTGGACACGCTTGATCCTGGTCTCAGACCAGGGAAAGCGAGAAGATCTAACCCGATGGCAAAGAAAAATTACTCCGAAGAGTTCCGCCGCGACGCAGTCGAGCTGTACCGCGACACCGGCGGCGCGACCGTAGCCGGGATCGCCGCCGATCTCGGCGTATCCCACGGCTCCCTGACCACATGGCTGAGAAATGCGGGTATCCCGATCCGCAGACCCGCCGCCACCGCTCCGGGGCCCGGCACCGGCGAGACACCCGAGCAGGAAGCCGCCAGGCTCCGCGCCGAGGTCGCACACCTACGCGCGGAGAAAACCAAGCTCGAAACCGAACGAGACATCCTGCGGTCGGCGGCAAAATATTTCGCCGGAGAGACGAACTGGTGAACCGCTTCCAGTTCGTTGCAGACCACTCCGACACCTACCCGGTGAAGCGGTTGTGCCAGGTCATCGATATCGCCCGCTCGTCGTACTACGCATGGATCAACGCCGCCGAGAAACGAGCCGCCCGGGCCGCAGCCGACGCTGAACTCGCCGACAAGATCCGCGCCGTCCACACGGTGGACAACACCTACGGGCGGCCCCGGATCACCGCCGAGATCAATCACGGACAACCCGCCGACCAGCGGATCAATCACAAACGGATCGCACGGATCATGCGCGCCAACAACATCGAGGGCCTGCGACTGCGCCGAAAACACCGCACCACCATCGCCGAACCAGCCGACACTCCGTCGCCGGACCTGCTCAACCGTGATTTCACCGCGATCGCACCGAATACCCGATACGTCGGTGACATCACGTATCTGCCATGCGGGGACAATGAGTTCTTGTATTTGGCCACGGTGATCGACTGCTTCTCCCGCCGCCTGGTGGGCTGGTCGATCGCCGAGCACATGCGTACCGAACTCGTCGAAGATGCCTTAGGTGCCGCAGCACTGACCCGCGGCGGTCTTGCCGGTGCAGTGTTCCACGCCGATCGCGGAAGTCAATACACCTCAAAGGGTTTCGCGATGATCTGCGCGGATTTGGGTGTTGCGCAATCGATGGGAGCGGTGGGCACGAGCGCGGACAATGCCCTGGCCGAGTCGTTCAATGCGACACTCAAACGCGAAACGCTGCAAGGCGCAGCCCGCTGGGAATCGCCCCGGGCGGCAAGGCTCGCGGTGTTCCGGTGGATCACCCGCTACAACACCCGACGCCGGCACTCGTACTGCAACTATCTCAGCCCTGCCGACTACGAAAACGCTCACACATCCGATAGCCTGCAGAAAGCCGCGTAATCACAAACCCCGTGTCCAGTTTCCGGGGTCAAGGCCC
>NZ_LNAK01000062.1:0-894 GCF_001445685.1 Rhodococcus sp. KB6
CGCCAGGCGGCCGGACCAGCGCTGGGACGAAAGCATTCATTGTGGGGCCTCCTCGATCGAGCCGACAACCGACATGATCAGCCTGACACTGGATGCGTCAGATCACCCACATATCATGATTTTCTTCGCAGCGGAGCTCGACCGCAACAACAAGTGATCATCGACTTCATCAACCGATACAAGAGTGAGTACGGCGTCGAGCCGATGTGCAGGATGCTCAGCGAGCATGGCTGCTCAATTGCGCCGTCCACCTACTACGACGCGCGCAATCGTTCCGCATCTCGGCGGGCTCTGCGCGACGAAGAGCTCAAAGCCGCGGTCAGCCGTGTACATGCCGAGAATTATTCGGTCTACGGAGCCCGGAAGGTGTGGCTGGAAATGCGTCGAGAAGGCATCGACGTAGCACGGTGCACGGTCGAACGGTTGATGGGTGCCCTCGGGCTCGAAGGTGCACGTCGAGGCAAGGCGAAACGGACCACTATCGCAGATCCACAAGGCCGTCGAGCGGACGATCTGGTGCAGCGAAAGTTCAACCCGGTTGCGCCAAACATGTTGTGGGTAGCCGACTTTACCTATGTTTCGACGTGGTCGGGTTGGGTGTACGTCGCGTTCGTGATCGATGCGTATTCACGGCGAATCCTCGGATGGCGCACGGCGACGACAATGACGACACCGTTGGTACTCGATGCCATCGAGCACGCGATCTGGACTCGACACCGAGAAGGGATTACCGACCTGGCCGGGCTCATTCACCACAACGACCGCGGATCGCAAGGCGTATTCAACCGGTCGAAGCAACACGTTGCTGTTGAACCGATCGTAGGTGTTCGTCCCAAGCTTCAGCGGGGGTTCGCCAATGGAGTCGTTTCCGTGGTCGGGTGTTGAGAGCATGGG
>NZ_LNAK01000063.1:0-9475 GCF_001445685.1 Rhodococcus sp. KB6
CCGTGGAAATCTGGAACGTTCACTACAATTATCATCGACCGCATTCAACACGCGGAGGACGACCGCCCGCCGCTTACCGCCGGCACCGCGTAACTAACGTCCGTTCCTCATACAACTAGTGGCGGACATACCCGCACTCAGCAACGGACCCCGAGTCGTGCGCGCAGAGCGATACGACGAAGTAGGACACCTCTAATTCCCTCGCCGGAGGCTCGGATCATCTCACAGCGTGAACTAGTGCGTTGATCGTTACCCGTTCCTCCAAGGGCGTGATGAGAACTATCTGCGTCGGGTCAATATCGGAGATCGGGCGATACGATGTCCTGTCGAGAAAATGCGGCGACGAGGCTTTCGGCGGTGACAGCGACTACATCGCTGGTCGCGACGACTTCGAGCATCTCCTCGACTCCGTGCACTAGCGGACCGTAGGTAACAGGGCTTCCATCCGGGCGCGGATCGACTGACCACCATCGCCGCCAACCCTCCGGGACATTATCGGTATCAACCTGAACAACCTCGGCCAGATCGGACGCTTTCAGTTCACTTTTCGCTGCGAGGCGATGATTGGCCGACATGGCCAGGACTCGCTGTTCGGTGAGGACGGGAAATGCGCGAATGTGTGTCGTATCCAACGGTGGGCGTGCAAACACGACATCGACGCGGCCGTCGAGGATGGCGAGGACTTGTTCACCCCAACCCACTTGGACGAGTTCAATTTTGATACCGGGCACAGCATTTCGCAGTTTGTCCAAAATCTCGCGAGTGTGAGAGCCTGCGACTGTGGCAAAGAATCCGATCCGAATCTGTTGTTGTGCAGCGCGGCGATGCCGGCGAACGACACCGATTGCTTGATCATGCACGGACAGCAAATTGATGGCCATGGGAAGAAACTCTGAGCCCGCATCGGTAAGCCTCGCGCCGCGATGATCCCGCTCGAACAGTCGTACACCGATCTCATGCTCTAGTTTGCTGATCTGCTGGGACAGTGACGGCGTCGCGACGCGCAGAATTTCCGCGGCCCGTGTGTAGGTGCCGGCCTGGGCGAGAGCAACGAAGTAGCGCAGCACCCGAGTATTGAGGTCAGGGATGGATTGCACGCTATCGTCCCCTACTGCGGTTGAAGTGGCACGTTAGTCGAAACCTAACGACCCTGTGAACTCTGGTCATGGACGTCTCCTGTGCGCCGAGGCAAGTTTGTCAGTGGAATGTGACACCCCCCACAGACAGGCTAATCATGACACTGAGCACAGACGCCCGAACCCATCAGGGCCCCAGCCCGGCCCAACCGGCGGTTCCCAACGAGGGTTCCGACATCGACCCGGCACAGAATCCACCAGTTGCCGAAATCTTCAGTCGCGCAGTTGGGCCCGTGACCGAACCGACCAACAGTCTGGCTTCGCGGGTCACAAACTGCGACAGCATTTCGTGGACCCCGTTTCCGATGCCTGGAACCTCGTTCAAGCTTCTCAACATCAATGAGACGACTGGCGCCACCACCATTTTGCTGTACGTCTCCGAAGGGGCTGAGGCGCCGTTGCACCGCCATCTCGGCGGTGCGGAGGCCTACAACATCTTCGGCACATGGGCATACGAGGGAGAGGTCGACCCAATCGGACCGAACTGTTACGTATACGAACCCGCCGGGATCGTGCACCTGCCGAAACAGGAATCCGAATCGTTGATGTTGGGGATCTTCCACGGGCCGATCGTCGGGTACGACGACGACGGCAACGTCGCCGGCATCATTACCGCAGACTTGCTGTGGGATCTCGCCGAGGCCAACGGCGCTATTGCTCACCTACCGGCCCGCACCGGCCGCTGACAAAGGGGCCGAGTCCATGACACGACTGGCGGGAAAGACCGCATTCATCACCGGAGCCGCTCGATGAGTGTCTACACCTATCCGTCGAAGAAGGCGTTGCTTTCGATCATGGCGAAGGTGCGGGCACTGACAAAGAAGGCACGTCATCAAGGCTTGGCTGATCTCCTCGGACGCCTCAATCCGGTGCTCCGAGGATGGTGTGCGTATTTCCGTCACGGTGTGTCGAAAGCGACCTTCGGGTACCTCGATTCCTTTGCCTGGCATCGGGTTACCCAATGGCTGCTCAAACGGCACAAACGGATCACGTGGGCGGATCTCTATCGGCGTTTCCTGACCGGCAGGCCAGGTAATCGTCCGCAAGAGAACGGGATCATCATGTTCGATACCATGAATCGCACCGGCGAGTCCGGAGACTTTGATGTGCCCCGAGTTTTCCGGAGTTCGTTTGTTTTACTTCAGGCATTGATGCACCCGAGAGAGGTTCACGATGCCCCGACGTTATCCGCCCGAGTTCCGCCGGAAAGTTCTCGATCTGTTGAAGTCAGGACGCACGGTTGCCGAGGTCGCCGCAGGTCTCGATGTCACCGAACAGACCATCTACAACTGGCGTAACCAGGAGCTCATCGATTCCGGACAGAAGCCGGGGCTGAGCTCGATCGAGAGCGCCGAACTCGCCGCCGCCCGTCGTCGTATCGCCGAGTTGGAGACCGAGCTTGCCATCGCCAAACGCTCCACGGAACTGTTGAAGTCGGTGGTGCTCCCAAAAGGCGGTTCGAAGCGATCGAAGTGATGACCAAGGAAGGACTACCGGTACAGACCTCATGCCGCGTTCTGGAGGTGTCCGAGTCCGGTTTCTACGAGTGGCGCAATCGCCCGCCCTCGGAACGCTCATTGCGACATGCCTGGCTGACGCAGCTGATCACCGAGGTTCACACCACCTCGCATGGCACCTACGGTGCGCGGCGCATCCACGCTGAACTCACCCTTGGTCACGACATTGCCGTGGGACACGGCTGCATCGAAATGTTGATGAGAACTGCTGGTGTGAAAGGACTTCCGGGAAACAAACGTGCGCGTTCCAAGCATCAGACTCCGACCGCGAGCGATCTCGTGGACCGCAAGTTCACCCGCGACGAGCCGAACAAGCTGTGGGTCACGGATATCACGGAACATCCCACCCCTTGTATTCCAGCAATCGTCGCAACACTCGTGGTTACGAGACTTCCAGTAAAGCACTCAGGCGCTCTGCAGGGGTGTCCCAGTCGAGTGATTTCCGGGGTCGATCGTTAAGCTCCTCCGCGACGGCCAAGAGTTTGTCGACGCTGTGCACTGCCAGGTCGGTTCCGCGCGGGAAGTATTGGCGCAGTAGACCGTTGGTGTTCTCGTTGCTGCCGCGCTGCCAGGGAGCGCCCGCGTCTGCGAAGTAGACGTCGAAGTTGGTCGCGGCGGTGAACGCGCGGTGTTCGGCCATCTCGGCGCCTTGGTCCCAGGTCAGTGTTCCCCGCAGTGATGTGGGCAGGTGACGGACGGTGGTGATGAGGGAGTCTCGGACGGCTTCGGCAGTCCGCTCGCGGCCGAGGTGCCCGAGCATCACGAAGCGGGAGGAGCGTTCGACTAGTGTCGCGATCGCCGATCCACCCAGCGCGCCGATGATGAGATCACCTTCCCAATGTCCTGGAACTTTTCGCGAGTCGACCTCCGCTGGCCGATTGCTGATGGAGTTCATCGGGTCGACGAACCGCGGCCGGCGGGCATCGGGCTGCTTGTGCGGTTTGCGTGCAATTCGACCGCGGCGCAGTTGCTTTCCGAGTTCCCGTGTGAGTTCGCCTCGGGCGTGGACGTAGATCGCTTGATAAATCGTCTCGGTGCTCGCACGCATCTGCGGAGTGGTCGGAAAGTCCTTGACCAATCGGTGACTGATCTGTTGCGGCGACCACCTTTTCGCCAGTTTCCCCTGGACGTAGGAACGAAGCTCGGCATTGGCAACCAGCTTCGCCTGCCGCGGCCGGGCCCGATGCTTCACGGACAGCCGATGCGCCGTATGAGGCATATATCCCCTCACCGAGACGGTGTTGCGCTTGAGTTCTCGGCTGATCGTCGACGGTGCGCGTCGCATTTCTGACGCGATCGCCCGGATCGACAACCCTGCGCGCCGTAGATCCTGCAACTGCTCGCGTTCGAGCAGGCTGAGGTATCGGGGATGGATGATCTTCTCGACGACGTTGAGGTCGACGCTTCCGCCGATCGCGCGGGTTCTTCGTTCTGGCACTGCTGATCGACGTTTCACGGACGGGAGCCACCGGTTATCAGTGCGCGGATTGGCTCCGAGCCGAACGCTCGATCGACGTCGGCATGAGCGATCATCGACGCATTCTCGCGACCGTCTCCACCGCAGACGATCGCGAGACCACCCGAAGACTGCTGGACGGCCTCGAAGCTCTCTGCGGCGCAGCACCAAGTTTCCCCGACACCCCCCGCATCGAGCTACCCTCTCCTGCGAGCCTTCAACTCGAAACTGTGTCATCGCCACGCGAGGCATTCTTCGGCCGAACAGAAATGGTCCCCGGCGCACACGCTGCGGGACGTATCGCCGCCGAGCAACTCACCCCGTACCCACCCGGAATTCCGGTCGTGGTGCCCGGAGAGCGCCTCGACGCGGACGTCATCGGCTACCTTCAGTCCGGACTGCGCGCGGGTATGGCCGTGCCCGATGCCACCGACTCCTCACTCGATTGCTTCCGGGTGATGGTGTGACGTGCTCCCGATTCGATCGTGCGCCCCCTGGGATCCGCTAGATTCGAGGAATGTGACGGTGTTGATGGTCAGTTGCCAGGTGTCGATAGTGCCCAACAGGAAGAACGACGGAGCCCAGAGCACCACGATTATCACGCACACCACGAAAAACCATGCCTGTGAGGTGCGTGCACTGACGTAGGTGGCGAACCGGTCGAAGACGGAGAGTTTCGTCGATACCTCGGATGGAAATATCACGTCCGCTTTCTCCGACGAGTTCTCGCTCGTTGCCTTCTCTTTCCCGCCGTTCATCTGATTGTCCTCTCGCCGGAACATCTTCCAGTACCGCTCACTATCGCCCCAGGGCGCTTGTCCCCTACGTCTATATCGCCGCCCATCCGGTCCACCAACCCGGGGTGGCCCTGGGATCGTCAAATCTTGCGCTACAGAACGTAGTTCAGGAGTTGCTGGCGGCGGGTCGGACCGGCACCGATTATGCATGACAGCCCAGACATGCGACCGAGTGCCGGTCCATGCCCGACGGCGAGCCCACCAGCTCCGACGCGCAGCATCCGCGCTGCGCCTGCGCTCGGTGGTGATGCCCAGGCAGTTCGGCGGGCAAACATCGCTGCACCAAGCCCAGGGTTGGGCGAGGAACGAAAGGGACATGCTGTACCGGACGACATGGGCGTGGGTCCGACGACGAAATCCGTTGCGCTGCAAAGGGTGGAAGGATTCCTCTATCGCCGCGACGGCGAGTGGAAGCAGTCGGATACACCGCTACGAACCCGGCGCCATCACCCCCACCACGAAATTGCGTCTCTCTCAGAAACATTCCGGCGATCGGCCTCATGTCGCTGAGACGTTGGAAGCGCTCCGCACTTCCGGCGGCTCGTTCAGCAGCCCGCACCGCATCGTCGACACTAGAGGAACGACGCGCTCGGTGGCGATAGTCGGCGAACGACTGGTCGACGAGTCCGGCGAGATCATCGGCAGTTCCGGCTTCTACGTCGATGTCACCGAAACTATCGATGACACGGTCACGGAATCGGCGAACCGGGCATTCAACGTCCTCACCTGGCATTCGCAGGAAACACTCGTGAAAGTTCGTGATGTCGCAGAAAAGCTCCTCACGGGGCTGGCAACGGACTTCCACATGCCCGACGCCGTACCAACACACTCCGACCACGCCCTGCTGGGTCTCTGACAACGGCGTTAAGCTCGATGTTTAGCGGCACTTCAGTTGGGTAGCTGAGTGCTGATCATCCTTCTCGAATGCGGCTACCAAGATCCCACCAATGGGGTTGGCTGCATCCGATTAAGTACAGGAGCAAATCTCACGTGACGTCCTTCGCGCGGGCGATCGTTTCCCCGGTCGCCGTTTCACCTTCACTGTCCGTCTCTGCATCACCGGATCAACTGCCGGTGCTGCGATCGCTGGTGCGAACCGTGGCCGCGCACTATGCGCTCTCGTTGGACGCGTTGTCCGATCTCGTACTCGCCGCCGACGAAGCAGCGACCATCCTCATCGGCCACGCCCTCCCCTCCAGCACCCTGACGTGCACGTTCGGCGACGATACCGCCGCTGCGCAGGTGATCCTCTCTGCGGCAACAACGGGTCAGATCACCACGAGCACTTCGTCCTTCGGGTGGCGCGTCCTCGAGACCCTGGCCGACGAAGTGGTCCTCGAGGAGCTCCCGCCCACCGCACCCGAGGAGAAGTGGGCTGTGACAATCACACTGACCAAGGTCTTGCAGGCAGATTCTTGATCCCGCACGCGGAGGAGAGCAACGAGTAAGCGCCGGCCACCGGACAGTTGGTGTGTCTCGTCGCCGTAACCGACGACGCGTCCGATCACGAGTTGCCTTGTACCGGGGTCAACACGAGTCCACTTTTCTTGGCATCCAGCTCACGCTGCGACGGCGGCCTCGAGCGCTGCGAGGGACTGCGTCCGTCGGAGCGCTTTGAGCGATTGTGCGAGCAGTCGGGAGACATGCATTTGCGAGAGACCAACCTTCTCGGCAATTTCCGCTTGGGTCAGTTCGCCGAAGAATCGGTAGAGCACGATTGCGCGTTCTCGTTGAGGAAGTGCGAGTAGTGCCGGTCGGAGCGTTTGTTGGTTGTCAATGCCTTCGAGGGCAGAGTCGAAGTCTCCCAAGGTGTCTGCGATCGTCCGTCCGTCGTTGACGGTTGCGGCATCGAGGGACGCCGCGTGATAGGAATCGCCGGCGGCGACGATCTCCGCGATCTCGGCAGGTTCCACTTCGAGTTCTTTTGCCAGTTCCGGCACGGTGGGTTCGCGTCCGAGGGCTTGGGTGAGGGAAGAGCGGGCCTTGTTGAGCGCGAGATAGTTTTCCTGCAACGAGCGCGGAACACGGACGTCCCAGCCGCGGTCCCGGAAATGTTTGCGCACTTCACCCACCATCGTCGGAATCGCGAAGGCTAGGAAGTCTTTGCCCTTGGCGAGATCGAAGCGGTTCACCGCACTGACCAGACCGACGCTGGCGGCCTGTACGAGGTCCTCGTGGGCTTGTCCGCGACCGCGGTATCGCAAGGCGATGTTCCGGGTCAGTGGTAGACACGACTCGATGATCTGCGCACGTAGACGCTCGCGGTGCTCGTCGTCATTCGGTATTGAAGCCATCTGTTCGAAAAGGGCCGCAAGGTGCGTGTAGTCGGCGTCTCGCGTGTGGGTGCTCATGAGAATGCCAATCCTTTTCCCCTTGTCATCGCCCTGGCAGAGTGCCTAGGGACAGTGGCCCCTCGCTGAGGTGAAGACACCGTCGTGTTGCCGGAACGGCGTACAGATCGTGTTGCCGACATCGTCGCCTCCTTCATTTTCGGGTGTTGATCGGCAGAACGCTCCAGAAAACCATCGCCGCGGCCCGAGCGACCACAGGCCCGGAGAGCGGCCCCAGCGCCGGGCAGGTGATGCCGTCGCCGTCGCGGGCGGTGGCCATGGCAGTGGTCATTCACGCTCCCGAAGTGCAAGTGCTCCAGCATGCATCTAAGTAATTGACTGTCATAAATCTATATCAGCCGATGCAGATAAAAGGCAACAGGTGAAACAGTGATCGACCCACAGCAATACGACTTCCGGGCCCAAACGTGCCCACTTATGCACGAAACCAGCATGCGCGGAATCTTTTCGGCTCCTTTCCCGGCTAGATCGGTTTCGCACGTCAGATGAAATCTGTGGCGTCGGAGATCAGGTTTTAGGTGCGGGAGGGCGGGGGGACGACGCACCAACATGTTAAGGTCGAGAGATATTCGGCTGGGTTAAAGGAGAGCGCTGAGGCATTGAAGGATCCAGCGCACGCCCACCGAGGGGTCTACGGAATTTCCGTGATGTCGGAACTGTCCGGAGTCGGCCCACAGACATTGAGACTCTACGAACGTCGCGGACTGTTGACCCCCGCACGCACCAGTGGCGGGACGCGGCGTTACAGCGCGGCGGACCTCGACAAACTGCGCCGTATTACCGCGTTGATCGGCGACGGAATCAACTTGACCGGAATCGGTGTCATTCTCTCACTTGAAACCGAGAACGCGATCCTGGCTGAACGGATCGCTCAGCTGAGCGAAACGGCCGTGGACACACCACCGGAAGTCACGCCCGAGACTGTTCAGCCCAGTTCGCGGGTGTAACGAATGCTGCCGAATTCCGCGTCGGCAACGACGATGTTTCCGTCAGATTCAAGCTGTTCGACCGCGGAGTCGAATGCGTCGATGAGCCACGGCTTCTTCGCCTCGCCGAGCAGCGTGTCCGTACCGTCGTCGCCGGTTTGAAAGATACGCACCAACCAGGATTCGCTGGCGTCAGGTTCGTCCCATAGTCCTCGCGGAGCGTTCGTGGCCAGGACGTAGCGGTTGTACTCGAGGTCGACACGAATAGCGTAGTGGCCGTCCACATTCACGACGTTGGCAGGTCGTTGGGACGCCGCGGCCAGTGCAGTCAATGCGTCGTCGTACATCTCGGAAAACTTCTTCGTAAGAGGCATGCCGTCCTACCCGTACTCGACACCGCCATGCACCGGGCACGGCGTAAACGGTCAGTTGCCCCGGCAACGACCGGAACTGAAATGCATCCTAACCCTGCGCAACTCACCCCATTGGGGGCATCCCACTCGGTGATCAACACCGATCGAGCCGAATGCCCGTATGGGTCCAAACACTGTCCGAAACTGGACACCGATCTCAAGACCAAGCTCGGCGTCGCTGACGCTGGGATACCCGAATGCGATCACATCGCCGGTGTGCCGTCGAAGACCACCTCGCCGGCTACGTCGACAACCTAACCATCCTCGCGGTGAGCGATGGCCTGACCCGGGTGGATCACGTGCTCGATGGCCGTCGAACGATCATGCCCCACAGCACCGCGGTATAGGTGAACTCCGGCCTCTTCTCCCTCACCGATAGGAACCAGTCCACTAGTGTCCTCCTCGTCTCCGTCTTATGCGACCTGAGCAATTTTCTTCCGCTTCGTCAGTGTGTCCACTCACTCAACGGCAATCGCCGTGACCCGAACATCGGGCGACTGAGATTGTTCGACGAGGATTGTTCGATGAGCCCCCCAACGGGGCGCTCCGGCCGCTCAGTCGAAACGAAGCGCGGGTATTCACTTAGAGGACGAACGAAGAACTCACTCAGCGTCCCCTGAGTACGGTGCCAATCGATCCGGACTACGCCTTTGGTTCTGTTTCGGCGGTCTACTTCTCGACCAGCGCCCGGGAAGATCGCTCAATGACCCTCTTGGTCGAGAAGTTCGCTGCCTTCCAAACGCTTGACCCGCCGATGTTTGAATCGCCCTGGGTCTGATGGAGGCTCTGGCTATTTGATTTCAACCAAGGCCTGCTCACCCTGCTCAGTAGCGTAGAACGTCTTCTCGTACTCTGCTGGCGGGATGTCGCCGCAGTGAC
>NZ_LNAK01000064.1:0-1502 GCF_001445685.1 Rhodococcus sp. KB6
GGAGCCCGGAACACCGCAACCTCGAACACCGGCTCCGGCAACAACTTCCGATCCAACTTCCCCGAAGCATTGAGCGGCAACGCATCCAACACCACAAACTGCGACGGCACCATATACGACGCCAACCGCTCCCCCACACCCACCTTCACCACATCAACATCAACCGAAGACCCCACCGCAGCAGTGACATACGCAACCAACTGATCACGCCACACCACCACCACAACAGAACCCACACCCACCTGATCCCGAACCGCAGCCTCGATCTCCCCCAACTCGATCCGCTGACCACGCAACTTCACCTGAAAATCACTACGACCGACATACTCGAGCTCACCCGACACACCGATCCACCGCACCACATCCCCCGTGCGATACATCCGCGAACCCACCCCACCGAACGGATTCGCCACAAACCGCTCCGCCGACAAATCCACCCGCCCGAAATACCCACGAGCGACCTGCACACCCGACAAATACAACTCACCCGCAACACCCACCGGCACCGGACGCAACCGCGAATCCAACACCAACACCGACGAATTCCACACCGGAGCACCCATCGGCACCACCACACCCACACCATCGAGCGGACCCGCCGCCGTCGCATGCACCGTGAACTCCGTCGGACCATACAAATTATGAACCTCAACCGACGGCAACACCGACAACACCCGACCCACCACCGACGCCGGCAACGCCTCACCCGCCGCGAAAATCACCCGCAACGAACCCAACCCACCACCACCGAGACGCGAAATCGTCGCCTCCGACGTGTCGACCAACTGATCGACGAACACCTCCAACATCGACGGCACAAACGAGACCATCGACACCGACTCCGCCGCCACCACCGACGCCAAATACCCCGGATCCCGATGACCGTCATGAGTAGCCACCACCAACCGAGCACCCACCGCCAACGGAACAAACAACTCCCACACCGACACATCGAACGTCACCGGAGTCTTGAACAACACCACATCAGAACCCGACACCGCATAACGCTCCGCCAACCACGACACCTGATTGACCACACTGCGATGACTGACCGCCACCCCCTTCGGCCGACCCGTCGACCCCGACGTGAAAATCACATACGCCGTATTCCCCGACCGCAACGGCGAAACCCGATCCACATCCGAGACAGGAGCATCCGAAAAACCAGACACATCAACAACATCAACCTCGACCACCGGCACCACACCAGCATCGAAACCAACATCAGAAGTACTGACCACACACACCGGCGACGCCGCCGCCAACACATACCCATTACGCTCCGCAGGCTGATCCGGATCCACCGGAACATACCCACCACCAGCCCTGAGCACACCGTAAACCGCAACCAACAAATCAACCGACCGACGAACCGCCACACCCACCAACGACTCCGGCCCCACACCCACCGAAACCAAATACCTGGCAAAACGATTCACCCGAGCATCGAACTCCGCATACGACAACGACACACCCTCGAACGAGAGCGCTACCGCATCCGG
>NZ_LNAK01000065.1:0-1143 GCF_001445685.1 Rhodococcus sp. KB6
GTCACGAGCAGCGCCTTCGCTGCCGCACCGTCGGCACCACTGATCTGGTTCCACCACGCGGCACGCGAGGACCGCACGATCCGGTTCAAGTCGTTGCCCGGTCACGCTCAGACCGAGGCCGTCGAGTCGAGCGAAGGCGGTCAGGTCAGGGCGGCCGAAGCCGGCCGGCGGGGTAGCGTCGGACACGTCGAGGTCTTTCGGATGGATGGCGTAGGAACCTCCGTCGTCGGGAGACCTCGACGTCTATCTGCGGACCGACGCGCCCGGCCGACCTACACCCTCATCTGAGAAGACCCCTGAAACGTCTTCGACGACGACGGGACCGGTGAGGAGGAGGGCGCGGTGAGCTAAAGGAATGGAGCTTGCTCGGCTTCGACGCCGCCGCGAGCTCCGGTGAAACGGTCGGTACTGGTCGGTCGTCGTCGGTCACCACCGGATGGCGGCGTCCCCCACGCTCGGCGTTTGCGCAGGTCAGCGGCTCGTTCGCCCAGTGGGCGCATCAAGCGATAGACGCAGAGCCGACGTGATTAGGTCGTCGGTTCGATTCCGACAGGCGGCTCCGGCGAACAGCCCCTGACCTGCACAAACGCAGGGCAGGGGCGGTTCGGTTCTGGTGGTCGCGCGATGCGCTGGCCTCACGGCTCTGCCCGACACCGACGTCGCTCTCCTCTGCGACGGAACCCTCGCCGGCTGAGCGCTCGCGGCCGGCATCCTGTCCGTGTGCCGATAGGCCTCGCACCGCTCGGCAACGCAGCGTGGCGTTGCGTCGCGACCTGGCGACGGCTCGGCGGGGCGCGATCGTCTCGTGCGTTGGCGGACTACGGGAGCTTGGACGCGAGGACGTCGGCCGCCAGGATCTCGGGTGCTGCGCCGAGGAGGTGCTGGTTGGCCATCAGGGCTGCGACGATGGCGCCGTTGGCGTGGGCGTCGCGAGCGGCCTCGTCGGGGAATGCATCGAAGATCCAGAAGGTGTCGGCGTGGGTCCTGACCGCGAACCAGACAATCGTTCCTACTTCTTCGTTGGCGAGCGCGACAGCGCCGGCGAGCAGATCGGCGAGCGCGTCGTGCTGTCCATCGGCCGCGACGATCTTGGCGACGAAGGCATACGGAAGTGATGCGGGTGTGGACATGAGGGGTTCTCCT
>NZ_LNAK01000007.1:0-427 GCF_001445685.1 Rhodococcus sp. KB6
TGTCGACGGCCATCGTAAGCTCCCCACTGGCGGCCATTTATGGCGCATTTTGTGGCCATGGTTTCTCCCCGCGTACGGCCAGATAGTTCCCCACCTGCTGTGAGTCAGATTCGGTCCCGGCAACGCTGGGTGGATGAAATCGAGCAGGGAGATCATGGAAATTTTGGAGGCGTACGACCTCACGGGTAGTTATCGGGCGGCGGCGGAGCTGGCTGGGTGTGATCACCACACGGTGGCCCGGTATGTGCAGATGCGCGCTGCGGGGCAGCCGCCGGACCGCCGGCGGCATCGAGCGCGGGCGATCGACGACTTTCTGCCGAAGATCGAGGAGTTGGTGGTCCGCTCGCAGGGCAAGGTCCGCGCGGATGTCATCCACGAACGGATCGTCGCGCTGGGGTTCACCGGCGGTGAGCGGACCACGCGCCGG
>NZ_LNAK01000066.1:0-241 GCF_001445685.1 Rhodococcus sp. KB6
CGACAACGAAACCGCCGCAACAGCTATCGATTTCATGAACAATGCCCGCGTGTTCTTCGCTGCACACGGCATCACCCGGATCGAGCGCGTGATCACCGACAACGGATCATGCTATCGGGCAGCAGATTTCACCGCTTCACTCCGCGAGGCTCGGCACTACCGCATCAAGCCGTACACACCGAAACACAACGGGAAGGTCGAACGCTACAACCGCATCCTCGCCGAAGAACTGTTGTACTCC
>NZ_LNAK01000067.1:0-858 GCF_001445685.1 Rhodococcus sp. KB6
AGATAGCGTCCCATGGAGTGGTGTACTTCGGATCGGTGAACCATCAGGTTCGTGATCAACGAGTCGTGTTGTAGGTTATGCGGTTTCGAGTTCGGGTGTCAAAGATTCAGTCGTTGCTTCGTGGGTCGCGGCTCGTTTCTTCGCGTCGATGACGTCTCGTAGTTCGTCCATGCTGACATCGGAGACGTAGCGGCGGGTGACCTGCCATTCGTCATGGGATTCGATGACCACCGCCGTCGCCAAACGCAGGAACGACGCCGGGTTCGGAAATATCTCCACTACGTCAGCTCTTCGCTTGATCTCCTTGTTCAGCCGCTCGATCGGATTGTTCGACCAGATCTTCTGCCAATGCGCCTTCGGGAACACTCGGAACGCAAGCACATCCTCTTTCGCATCACGCATCATCGTGGCGACCTTCGGAAACGACTCCGCCAGGGTATCTGCGACCTGCTCCCACTGCACGGCAACAGCATCCGGTTCGGTGTGCGCAAAGATCGTCTTGATTGCCGCCATCACCGGCGGCACATGCTTCGACGACACAGCAGAGCTGATGTTCCGCATGAAATGCACCCGGCATCGCTGCCACGACGACCCGGTGAACTGCTGCATCACCGCAGCTTTCAACCCGGCGTGCGCATCGGAGATGACCAGGTGCACCCCCGACAGGCCGCGCACTTTCAACCCGGCCAGGAACTCCCGCCAGAAATCGAACGACTCACTGTCGCCGACCGCAGTACCCAACACTTCTCTGGTGCCGTCGATCGACACCCCAGTCGCGACGACGAGGGCGTGAGAGACCACGTGGGCACCGATCCGGACCTTGCAATACGTCGCGTCGAGAAAGATGTACGGAAAGCT
>NZ_LNAK01000068.1:0-515 GCF_001445685.1 Rhodococcus sp. KB6
CGGCATGAGATTTTGCGGACGGTGTATCCGGAGGTCGACGGTGTCGGGTTCCAGGAGGTGTTGTCTGCGGATCGGGTGCGGTTGGATTTGTCGCCGGTGGCGGTGTCGGAGTCCGATGTCGTTGGTGCGGTGACGGAGTTCTTGTCGGCTGGTTTCGATGTGGCGGTGGAGGTTCCGGTTCGGGCGCGGTTGTTCGCGGTGTCGGAGTCGGAGTTCGTGTTGGCGATGGTGGTTCATCACATCAGTGGTGATGGTGTGTCGATGGGGCCGTTGACGCGTGATGTGATGGTGGCGTACGAGGCTCGTTCTCGGGGTGAGGTGCCGGGGTGGACGCCGTTGGCGGTGCAGTATGCGGATTACGCGTTGTGGCAGCGGGAGACTCTCGGTTCGGAAGATGATCCGTCGTCGTTGATTTCGCGTCAGATCGGGTTCTGGGAGTCGGCGTTGGCGGGGTTGCCGGATCAGTTGGATTTGCCGGCTGATCGTCCGCGGCCGGCGGTGGCGTCCAATCGTGG
>NZ_LNAK01000069.1:0-241 GCF_001445685.1 Rhodococcus sp. KB6
GCCGTCCCCAACGCTCTGTCGACTGCGTCCGGGGAGTGCAGCTTCGAAAGGTCCACGGCCTCGGCCATCTTCGCCCTGATGCGGCGCGCTCCCGCGGCGGCAGCCTCGACCAGCCAGCTGTTGGCACCCTGGCCCAACTGTAGGAAGGCGAGCTCGGCGGCGGTACGAGGCTTGGGCACCCGGTCGGCGGCGTCGCGGTCTGGGCGGGGTGGGTAGTGGTCGTTGTCGAGGACCGGTGAAC
>NZ_LNAK01000070.1:0-6420 GCF_001445685.1 Rhodococcus sp. KB6
ACCCTCACCCGTCAGCGAGACGACGCCGCAGACAAGGGCCAGATCGGGCGGCAGAAGGTCTTCGACGGACTTATCCAGCGACTCGACGACACGGGCACTTGACATCGATCACCCACATAAGAGGCTGCTTTTTTCAGGAAGGCTGCCTCGGCCCGCAGTTCCCGATTTTCGCGTTCAAGCTGCGTCAGACGAGCACGCTCGGTCAGAGTCAGTTCGCTCTCCGGGCCGCCGCCGTGGGTCTCACGATACTTGGTCAGCCACCGCCGCAGGCTGTCGTCGCCGACCCCGTAGGCCTTGGCGACTTCGCTGACCGGTTTCGACGAGTCGATCACCTCGCGGCACAGTTCGTCCTTGAACTCGGTGCTGAACGATCGACGCGATCTGCTCATGCTGGTCGGACTCATTTCAGTAGATCCCTATTCTAAGCGGGTCCACTGTCCGAAATCCCTGGGCCGATCAAGGCATCGTATGAGGATCGGGTGCCTCCTCAAGCATTTGCTTGCTTAGGGGCGTAGCGGCCGATTCTTGTTGCGAGTTTCTGATGTGTCCCACTCCGGATCTTGGTAGAGCGCGTGGACTAAGTCGTCGGGTAGTTAAATGCACACGGTGCACCTCGGCAAAGCGCGTTTCTCGGAATTCGCAGATATCGGCGCATCCCAGTTCGTTCGAGGAAATTCGTGTTCCGGATCGTCGTCCGGCTGCTTTAAGTACTGCCGCACCGCACTCCAGCTCGTGGAGAGGGAGAGCGGCTAGGCTGCAGCTGAAATCCGGAACCGTCACCAGGTCGAATGCGGCTCAGACTGCACCCACGACTGTCGAAGGGTGTTTGGTTCCAGTGCGCCAAGCCAGCCAGTGAAATGGGCGGGGGATAGCACGTGCGATGGGATGCAGCGCCGCCCATCGCCAGGGTGCGTGGACATCGTCCGCGTCTCGGCGAATAGCTGAGACGACAACGTCCGCGACTTGTTCGGGAGTCATGGTGCCGAGAAGTTTTTCGATTCTTGGAATCCGCTCGGCAGCACCGGGATTGCTTTCGAAGTAGGGGGTGTCGACCTTCGCGGGGGTCACCGATGAAACTCGAACTCCGGTGCCACGCAAATCTTGTCGAAGAGATTCGGTGAGTCCGCGGAGAGCATAACGAGCGGACGCGTAGCCGACCGCCCCGGGCCAAGGAACCGTGGCAACTGGGGTGTTTATCTGAAGCAAATTGCCAGAGCCACGCGCGACCATCGCAGTGACGAATGCGCGGCAGACGAAGAATGCTGCAAAGTATGGCGCAGCCATCATCTGAACTGCTTCTTCCGGGGCGGTTTCGTCGAGGAACAGAAACCGTCCGGCGCCAGCATTGTTGACAATGATGTCCGGAACGCCGATTTCTCCGAGCACCTGGTCAGCGAAGTCTTCGACGTCCGAATGCGACGTGAGGTCGGCCGGCAAAGCGTGCGCGCGTCCGCCCCGAAATCGAATCAGCTCGGCCATTTCCGTCAGCGGCCCAGGTGTTCTGGCGACGAGAATCACTTCTGCGCCAGCAGTGGCTAGGGCTAACGCAGTAGCAGCACCGATCCCTGAGGATGCGCCGGTCACCACGGCTAGTTTCCCGTCTAATTTCATTGTGATTTTTCGTTTCTGATTGAGATCGAGGAGCTGATTGGCGAGCTTGGCAGGTGAGTTGGCAGGTGAGATTGTCAGCGTCGGGACATGCCCTGGCGCCGGTTCTTAGGTCCGCAGACGTGTCCCCCGCTGATGTTTCAACGATGCTCGACCAAAGTGGCGGCCCGATCTCGGTCAGTACTGACACGGACGGCGTGGTCGCTGGCTGTGTCACAGTCGATTTCAGATGTGCGGCGATTCTGAAGAGTCGGTTGGAGGTCGGCGCTTGGGTACACTGCGGCGAGTTTCGCTACGGTCTCACGATCGCAATGAAGGTGGTCAACGATAACCCATAGTTGGTCGATGAAGCCGGCCACTGTGGTTCCGTATCGTTCGAATACTTCGTCCTCGGGGACGCCGCCGTACGGTACCCAGTCCAGCGCGAGATCGAGTAGGGCTTGGGTGTCGTCTGGGCGATTATGTGTGAGCATCTGTTGGTTGGCGGTCGCGGTCTTACGTTGTCTCTCTTTGTGATAGCGATGGGAGAGCTCGTCGAACAGTGCGTGTGCTAGTCGTGTGGGATCACTTCTCGGTGAGTACGAATGTCGTTTGGTGGTCATGTGCTTTCCGTCGTTCGGGAGCTTTGAGATTTGGGCTATTGGTGAATGAGCCGAGTTCCGTCGAGTGGGTAGTTTTGGACTCGGAACTCTCGTGGCGGCGGCGGTGGCGGCGTCGGCGGGGGAGAGTGTGTGTCGCTACGGCTTCAGTCAATCGGGAATTCAGATGTGGGCGCGATGTGATAATCGCCCCGTGCCCGACTTTCAACTTACTGAACGCACCTGGTGATCAACAGCATTGGGCCACGTTTGGTGTGAATGCTGTTGGCGGAAATCCGGTTGCCCAGTGGTGGTATGGATTCCAGTAGGCTCTGAGAAGTCCTCGTCGTCGATACGCGGACACGCCGATACGCCTTGTCTGGGACCTGACATTGGCCTCGGTGCGTCGGGAATTCGGTCGATGTTGCCATGATTGGGACAGTACGAAATGAGAGGCCAACCACGCTAGTGACATACCGCACATCAAGATGTGCGCGCCGCACCTTTTGCTAGGTAAGGCCGGAGTCCTGCGTGAGTACAACGGGACCGAGCACGTCGACCAGCCGCAAGGCCGCATGGACTTCGGCGATGCGGGTGCTAGCCGGGCGGCCGCGCCGCTCCTCCGCCCGGCGTAGACGCTGGAGCACCGTGTTGCGGTGTATCCCGAGCTCTTCACCCGCTGCCGTCAGTCCTCCTTGGGCATTGAGCACCGCTAACAATGCCTGACGTTCCTCTGCTTCACGGGCTCCTGCGATTGCCAGGGGGCCAAGTTCGGCGGCGACGAATGCCCGAGCCAGATCCAGGTCTTCACTCATCGTGTCTACGAGTGCCATCTCAGCGTAGGCGGTGACGGGGGAGTCTCGGCCGGCGAGTTCGACGATGCGCCGACCGCGCTGTGCCTGGGTGTGCGACTTTCGGAACCCGGCTGGGCCTTGTGCCGGTATCCCCACGGAGACGCGCACCCCCTTGGGGATCTGGTCCACCAACGGCCCGAGATCACTTTGAGTTGCTTCGGGAACGCCGGAAGTCGAAACCCATCCCCAGAGGGTTTGGGCGCCGTCGGGAACGAGAAGGGGATGGTCGGATCCTAGGTGGGCGCCGACCAATTTTCCGACCCTCGATAAGTCGGTGTCTTCGCGCTCGGTCCAGCACACGAAGGCTGTCTGCCATCCTGTAAGCCGATGGGACAGTGCACCTTCGGCTCGACCCAGGTCTACCTGATCGCCGGCTAGCAACCGACGAACTGCGTCGGCGCGGGCCGCGCGGACGCGGTTCTGGATGCGATCGAGTTCGGCAACGTACTCTGCGGCGACCTCGCTGGAGATACGGTCAACGTAGGCGAAGGCGTAATTCTGTAGTTCGGCCAGCACTACAACCGCAATGGCCGGATCTGGGACGAGTTCCCTGAGACGGTCAAGGATGAGTGCACTCATGTATGCATGACCGAGCCGGTAGTAGCGCAGCATCACATCGACGCTGTAGCCGCGGGCAGCCATCGCGCGTGCGTGTTCAAGGGCGGTGACGGGAGCAGACGCGGCGGTAGCGTCGATGCCGTTTCGAAACATCGACAGCGCCGCCTCGAGATTTGATGAGCACGACCCGAGCGTCAGACCGCGAAGCCTGTCGTCTCTATCGACCTCGGGAATCCGTTTGACGATGTAGTCGAGCATGTCGTCAGCGTAGAACGGTAACCGGCGCAACAATTCGGCGGCAGCGCGGCGTTGCGCTATCACCACCGAGTCCGGAAGATCTGTCCAGCTCCTCATGCCACGCCCATTCCAGTCAAGCTCAGGTCACAGAGATTACAGGCTAGTCGCCTTCGTGATCGCTTTACCACCGCAGGTTGCGGGATTGGCGCCGTCCACCCGCGCAAGCGCTCTCCGACTAGGGCACGCGTGCAACCGCCAGATGTCCTTTCGTGGAAGTATGTCCGAATGCGGCTTCGAGGACGCCGTGGCGAGAGTCTGCGTGTTCGATCTTTCCTTTCCGGTCGGGCGAGCCGACTGCTTTAGAAGGGAATCGTGCTGGTGATGGACATGCTGACCGATGATCCCGGTCGGCGTGTTGACGGGCATCTAGCAAGGGGGACCTGGGATTCGCATTCGAGTCGGATGAGGCATTCTTCAGGGGTTCGGTGATAACTCGTAGTCGAGAAGGGTGGGTTCGGTCGTGACGCGCCTTGGCCAGAGACGCGGGGAGTGACAGCTTCCTGCGGGCGGATTGTGTCAGCGCAGCGAAGGTGGTTTCTGGCGATGTGTGGGCTGAGGCGCAAAGCAGCGCAACATGATCGGCGATCTTCGTTGGTATAATCTGGCCTGTTCGCGGGCGACTGTACTGTTGCGGAAGTGTGGTGCGGTTGAGATGTTTTCGCGTTTGCGTGTTCTTGGACTGGTTTTGCTTGTAAAGGTTTTGTAGTCAGATTCGATGTTCAGATACGTGATGTAGGGATCAAAGTCGGTTTGGGTACGCGATGACGAGTCCGCCGCGGCCTTGTTTCAGCCGTTGGAGTGGGCGACTTCGCCAAGTCGGATGCGCTGTTTCGTTGCCGCTGGGAGGTAGTCCGTCCGTGCGTAAGCGATCTCGTTTGCGGATACGTTTGCATTGATGTTTCAGATCGCCGTCGCAGAAGTTTCACTTCGGCACGAGTATTGGGACGTGTCTACGATTTTTGATGATCTTGCGGAGTTGGTTCACCGGCTCGGTTGCGGTGTGGGTAGCGCCGAAGAGTCCGTATAACCGTCACTGGCAGAGCGGCACGGCGTGGCGGTTTCGCTGAATTGGGGAAGGCCGTATGTCTGCACCCCGTTCCTTCAGCCGTCTCGGTGTATCCACGATCATTGGTTGGCGCGCCCAAGTGCCGTTACCGCCCTACAAGTCAGCGAAGACGATCCACGTCGATACGGGAGTTGCCTCGATGTACGCGCTGGCGGTTTCCACCCGTTACCGGCCCGGAACCCAGGACATGATCTTGATGGCGTGAGGCATGAGCTTTGCCCACACCTTGGCCGGAAGTCCGCGCGGTCCGCCGAGATTCATGACGCGGGTGGTGGCAACGGTCTGCGGCTCGGTGTACTTGATCAGCCCCTCGGCGCCGTGACGACGACCGACGCCCGAGACACCCATGCCGCCCATCGGTGCTGCGGTGCTGCCCCAGGTGGGTGCGTAACCCTCGTCGACGTTGACGGTGCCGGCGTGGATGCGCGCTGCGATGGCTTCGCCGGCAGCCTTGCTTCCCGCCCACACACTGGCGTTGAGGCCGTACTCGGTGTCGTTGGCCGCAGCGATGGCCTCTTCGACGTCCTTGACGGGGTAGATCGAGACGAGCGGCCCGAAGGTCTCGTCGCGGTAGCACTCGGCGTCTTCGGGAACCCCGGTGAGCAGCGTGGGCTCGTAGAACAGCGGTCCGATGTCCGGGCGGGCCTTGCCGCCGGCAATGACGGTGGCGCCCTTGACCACTGCGTCGTCGACATGCGCGGAGATTGCCTTGACCTGGGCCTCGGAGACGAGGCTGCCCATCTCGATTCCGAATTCGTAACCAGCGGCGAGGTTCATCTTCTTGACGCGGTCACCGAACATACGGATGAACTCGGGTGCGATGGACTCTTCGACGTAGATGCGCTCGATGGAGATGCACAGCTGACCGGAGTTGGAGAAGCACGCACGCACAGCGGCATCGGTGACCTCGCGCAGGTCTGCGCCGGCCGCGACGATCATCGGGTTCTTGCCACCGAGTTCGGCGGAGAAGCCGATCAGTCGACGGCCGGCCTGCTCGGCGAGGAGCTGACCGGTCGCGGTGGAACCGGTGAACATGAGGTAGTCGGTGTTCTCGACCAACGCGGTGCCCACGACGGAGCCCGGTCCGGGAACCACGGCGAAGAGGTCGCGGGGCAGTCCCGCCTTGTAGAGCAGTTCGACGCAGGCGAGCGCGCAGTACGGCGTCTGGCTGTCCGGCTTGAGGACAACGGCATTGCCCGCGAGCAGCGCGGCGATGGCGTCGGACACGGCCAGCGTCATCGGGTAGTTCCACGGCGAGATGACGCCGACGACACCCTTCGGCTGGTAGCGGACGACGGTCTTCGTCAGACCCGGAAGCATGCCGGAGACGCGACGCGGACGCAGCAGCTTCGGCGCCACACGTGCGTAGTGACGCGACGTCATCGAGATGTCGAGGACTTCTTCCTGAGCTGCGGTACGCGACTTTCCGGTCTCGGCCTGAGCCATGTCCATGAGGGCG
>NZ_LNAK01000070.1:6430-15603 GCF_001445685.1 Rhodococcus sp. KB6
CAGGATGAGATCGCGGTAGCGGTGGAAGACGGCAGCGCGGTCGAGGACGGAACGCTTGGCCCATTCCTTCTGGGCGACGCGCGCACGGGCGATGGCCGCAAGTGCGTCGTCGGCGGTGCCGACGGGGATGGTCGCCAGCTCCTTGCCGGTGAACACCTCGGTGATGGACTTCGTCGGGCGATCGGCAACATTGTCGATGGCGATCAGATCGGCGAGCCGCGAGAAGGTCGCAGCGGACGGAGCAGGCATTTCAGTACCCCTACTGGTGAGTAGTTCTTGGAGTTACACACAACTTACCCCGTCGGTGGTACCGATCACAGTGCCGAATCAGACAGAGTCAACCAATACTGCCTCTTTCGGACGTTTTGCGATCAACAACGACATGACTGCAGCGATCGCGCAGAGCGCGCCGGTCACCGGGAAAGCAGCATCATGCGAAACGAGAACCGGCGGGTTGGGCCGCATTGGGCGTTGTCCCGCAGAAACCGGACTCCACTGGATCATACCCGTAGATCGTTTCTGGTCAAGCGTTGAAAAGTTATGGTCGGCCGGCTCGATCCATTGCTGAGCTCAAAGACCCGGCCGATTTGACAAAATGTGCGGCACGCACATTTCAATGTGCGCTAGGTCACTAGCCCGGCTAGTCGTTCATTCGTACTGTCTCAATCATGGCAACATCTACCGAGCTTCCTGCGCGCCGAGGCCCTCACCAGGTCCTTCCGGATCCCGGTGAACGGGTCCCACGGATATCGTGGCCGATTGTAGGTATCTTTTCCGGCGCCATCGCGCTCTTCGCGGCTTCCACATGGGCTGCACTGGCTGATGCACTTCCTGCGCCGGTGACTATCGGGCTCAGCGCAATCGCGATCTTTGTATTGTTCACTGTGCTGCACGACGCTTCTCACTACTCGATCAGCACCCACGGCTGGGTCAACGCTGCGTTCGGACGAATTGCGATGTTCTTCGTCTCGCCGCTGATTTCCTTCAGATCGTTCGCATTCATCCACATCGAACATCATCGGAACACCAATGACGACGACAACGATCCCGACCACTTCATCAGCGGCTCTCCGCTATGGCAGGCACCGCTTCGGTTCGGTCTCATGGACTTTCCGTACCTGAGCTTCATCGTCCGCAATGTCAGACGTCGCCCGAGAGTAGAGGTGGTGGAGACGTCGCTACTACTGGTTACGAGTACCGTTGTGATCCTCGCATGCGCGCTGACCGGGCATTTCTGGACGCTTGCCCTGGTTTATTTGATCCCCGAGCGAGTCGCCATGTTTGTGCTCGCATGGTGGTTCGACTGGCTGCCGCATCACGACCTGAAAGACACGCAACAGGAGAACCGATACCGCGCAACCCGCAACCGTGTCGGCGCGGAATGGTTCCTGACCCCGTTGCTTTTGTCTCAGAACTATCATCTCGTCCACCACTTGCATCCGTCTGTTCCCTTCTACCGCTACGTGGCAGCATGGCAGCGAAACGAGGAAGAGTATCTAGAGCGTGGCGCTGCTATCGGCACGGCTTTCGGCCAGCAACTCACCCCGGACGAGTACCGCGACTGGAAGCGTTTGAACGGCAGGATGAGGCGGCTCCTCCCGCTCCGGAAGGCTGCTCGATCCTCGGGGACGCTCGGTTTCCATACGATTCCGGTCTCCAGCGTGGACAAGTTGACCAAGGAGAGCGTGCTGATCAAGTTCGCCGTGCCAGAGGGACTGGAGGACCAGTTTTCGTTCGAACCAGGACAACATCTCACAGTTCGCACCAAGATTGGGACCACGGAAGTACGTCGCAATTACTCCATCTGCTCATCGGCCGACTCCGGCACTTTGGCGATTGCGGTCAAGCACATCCCCGGCGGAACATTCTCCACTTTCGCGATGGAACATCTACGACCAGGTGACACACTCGATCTGATGACGCCGACCGGTTCGTTCGGCGCGCCACTAAACCCCCTCGCAGTGAAGCGATATGCGGCGATCGCTGTGGGTAGTGGCATTACGCCGGTGCTCTCGATTCTGCGCACGACACTCGTCGTTGAGCCGCAAAGCAACTTCACATTGATCTACGGCAATCGAGATGCCGAGAGCACAATGTTTCGCCGCGAACTCGACGACCTTGAGGCCCGCTACGCCGACCGACTCCGGATCGTGCACGTGCACTCCCGGGACCCCCGGCACCCACCACTTCTGAGCGGACGCATCGACAGAACCAAGCTCGACCACTGGTTCGACTCCGAACTCACACCGAGTCTGGTGGACGAGTGGTTCCTATGCGGACCTGTCGAGATGCTAACCGACGTTCGCGAGCTCCTCATCGAGCGCGGCGCCAATACGGACCATGTTCACGTCGAGATTTTTCAGGGACATCAAACCCTCAGGAACACTGACGGTTTCGACGCGGCCACCGTCGTGGTGGGCCTGTCAGGGCGGCAACACGAAGTCAAACTCGCCGCCGGCGACACTGTCCTGGAGTCCGCACTCAAATCCGGGATCGAGGCGCCATATGCATGTCTCGGCGGGGCCTGTGGAACCTGCAAAGCGAAAGTAACGCTCGGATCGGTTGTTATGGATCAGAACTTCGTTCTGTCGAAGGCCGATGTCAAGGATGGTTACGTACTCACCTGTCAGTCGCGCCCGACCACGCCGTCAGTCACCGTGGATTACCAAGGATAGAGCGAGATGCGAACACGTGAGGACAGGGTCACGATCGTGACTGGCGCGTCGATGGTTATCGGTGCGGCGACCACCGAGAAGCTCACACGAGAACGCGCGCTCGTTACGTACGGACGAGCCTGCCGGGATAGGTTGCGCAGTTTGGATCGCGGGCGCGCGCATAGGACCTGCGTGCGAGACAAATCTTCCCTTCGTAGCTTGACCGATCCCAGGGCTGGAAGGCAATCACTCATGGTCGATCTGGCTCTACTGAGAGCGCTGGGCGTGTTCCGTCCACGTCTCACCCCCGTCGAACTAGAGCGCGGCTACGCGCGCCCCGCGGACCTGCTTCCGCACCCGGCAGGCCATTAACTTCAGTGGTCCTCCCTGATGCGCAGTACGCACAAAGATTCCCTATTCACTTTACTGAATTGCGAGTGAGACTTGGCCCCCGCTAGGCGCCCTGATCGCGAAGACGCTCTAGGGCAGGTACATCCATCAGCCCCTTGGACCAAACTGGACGGCAATAGAAACATGACCGAGCAAACAACTGGTACCCATTTCGATGTGCTCGTGATCGGATCGGGATTCGGGGGCAGTGTTACGGCGCTGCGCCTGACAGAGAAGGGATACCGAGTCGGCGTCCTCGAGGCGGGTCGGCGGTTCGCCGACGAGGATTTCGCAGAGTCCACCTGGAATCTCAAGAAGTTCCTGTGGGCACCCAAACTCGGCTACTTCGGCATCCAACGAATTCATCTACTCAACGACGCTGTAGTGCTAGCCGGCGCGGGCGTAGGTGGCGGGTCACTGAACTACGCGAACACTCTTTACAAACCGCCGGCCCCGTTCTTCAATGATCCGCAATGGAAGGACATCACGAACTGGGATGCCGAACTTAGCCCCTTCTATGACCAAGCGCGGCGGATGCTCGGTGTGGTGAAGAACCCACACGAAACCCCGTCTGATCGAGTGATTCAGCAGATCGCCGCGGAGATGGGTGTGGCGGACAGCTATACCTCAACTCCGGTTGGCGTGTATTTCAACCGGCCCGGACGCGTTGACGACGATCCGTTCTTCGGCGGCGTGGGACCCGATCGCACGGGATGTACTGAGTGTGGCCAGTGCATGACTGGGTGTCGGGTGGGGGCCAAAAACACCCTGGTGAAGAACTACATCCACCTCGCCGAGCGCGGCGGCGCCCGGTTCGTTCCGATGACGACGGCTACACGAGTGATGCAGTCTCGCGACGGTGTCTGGGAGGTCCACACGGAGCGGACTGGCGCACTCGTCCGCAAGCGTAGTGTCGTGTACACCGCCGACAACGTGGTGTTCGCGGCCGGCACCTGGGGCACCCAGACCCTGCTGCATCATCTGAAGGACACTGGAGCGCTGGCGGGATTGTCCGACCGCCTCGGGGTGCTCACTCGCACCAATTCGGAATCGATTCTCAGTTCAGTGCGGACGCATGCCGATCCGCGCGAAGACCTCTCCCACGGCATCGCGATCACAAGTTCCATCTACCCGACCCCGGACACCCACGTCGAACCCGTCCGATACGGCCCTGGCAGCAATGTGATGGGCCTGCTGCAAACACTGCTCGTCGACGGCAGCGAGAAGCGCACCCGGCTGGGCGCCCTCCTCAAAGGGATCACGAAGAGTCCATCCAGTCTCAAACTGCTTCTGAACCAAAAGAACTGGGGGCAGCGTGTCCTGATTCTGTTGGTGATGCAAAGTACGGACAACTCGATCACCACTTACACCAAGAAGATTCCAGGGTCGAAGAAGCGGCGTATGGCTTCAAAGCAGGGTCATGGGGCGCCGAGCCCAACTTGGATCCCTAGCGGCAATGATGCCGCGCGGATCGGCGCCGAGAAGCTAGGTGGCGTGGCCGGCGGTACTTGGGGCGACATCTTCAATGTTCCGATGACAGCGCATTTCCTCGGCGGAGCGGCGATTTCCGAGACGCGTGAGACAGGCGTGATCGATCCGTACCACCGAATCCACGGTTACCCTTCGCTGTTCGTCGTCGACGGTGCCGCGATCTCAGCGAACCTCGGGGTTAACCCCGCGCTGTCCATTGCAGCGCAAGCCGAACGCGCCGCAGCGCTCTGGCCCAACAAGGGCGAGAACGATCCTCGACCCGCGCAAGGGTCGCCATACAAGAGGCTAACTCCTGTCGCCCCCATCGCCCCCGCCGTGCCTGCAGGTGCGCCCGGCCAACTCCTTCTTCCGTTCCCAACAACCCGTTCGACCCAAGAAACACTCATCTCAGAGTCGATAAATGAAGCTGGTCGAAAGTAGTTCTTCGCACCCCGTCGTTTCGTGTCTCGCGCTTCGGGCGGAGCACGTGGGCAGGGAACGGGGTGAACAGGATGGAGGAAACCACGCGGGCGGGGCGGAGGTCGTCGAGTGCAGCTGTGAGCCACCTCGTACTCCCGCAGGAAACCTGACGAATGGACAGGTTAAAAGAACACCTCATAGATCTACCACGTATGCGAACCGCACCACTTCTGTCTTCGGGCAGAGGATTTCGCCATGAACTCCCTTCTGCCGTTTCATTCAGAAGCCGACCCGAAATCCGCGTCCGAATCACCGTTCTGGTTGTGGCCCTGCAAGACAGACGGGCATGGCCGGTCACCTACATCTCGTCTTCGGCCGCCCCACGGCATCATTCACGCGGAACTGCGCCGGGTGTGCGGCGGCCCTGCGGGCACATCGTCACCTATGCCCGCCTCAAAACAGGGAGTGAGTCACAGAATACGGCTCGACTTATTGCGATTCCTAGTGACCTCGCCGGAATATCCCACCTATGACCCTTTCGTCCCCGAGAGAACAACAAGGATTTTCATGATCTCGACAGCTTTCTCGGAAACGTTCGGCGTTCGCCACCCCATCGTCCAAGGTGGAATGCAGTGGGTCGGCAGAGCAGAACTCGTCGCAGCCGTTGCCAATGCCGGCGCATTGGGATTCATCACTACGCTCACGCAGCCGACACCGGCCGACCTGGCGAACGAAATCGCCCGATGCCGCGACCTGACCGATCAACCGTTCGGCGTCAACCTCACGATTCTGCCGTCGATCACGCCACCGCCGTACGACGAGTACCGCCAGGTGATCGTCGACTCAGGCGTGAAGATCGTCGAGACCGCAGGTTCCAATCCCGGTCCTCACCTGCCGATCTTCCATGACGCCGGAATCAAAGTGCTCCACAAGTGCACAACAGTCCGGCATGCGGTCAAGGCACAGGATCTCGGTGTCGACGGAATCAGTATCGACGGATTCGAGTGCGCCGGCCATCCAGGGGAAGACGATGTCGCAGGCTTGGTCTTGATTCCAGCGGCCGCAGACAAGATTTCGATACCCATGATCGCTTCCGGCGGCTTCGCTGATGCACGTGGTCTGGTCGCCGCGCTGGCGCTCGGAGCAGACGGCATCAACATGGGTACGCGATTCATGTGCACCACCGAGTCTCCGATCCACCAGAACATCAAAGAAGCCATCGTCGCTGCAGACGAAACACAGACCGAACTGATCTTCCGACCACTGCGCAATACTGCACGCGTGGCAAGCAACATCGTCAGCCGAGAGGTTGTCGACATACTCTCCCGCGGCGGACAATTCGAGGATGTGCGCGACCTGGTAGCAGGAGCGCGTGGGCGAAGCGTCTACGAAACCGGTGATCCCGACGCCGGCATCTGGACGGTCGGCACATCACAGGGGCTGATCCACGACATCCCCACCGTCGACGAGTTGGTCCAGCGCATGGTGTCCGAAGCAGAGGTCATCATCGGGGCACGCTTGCGTTCGATGACCGAACGCGTTTCCGTCTAGGACAGGAGAGCAACCCATGCGTCGAACACTGTTCACAGCCGACCACGAGGCCTACCGAGAGACTGTGCGCGAGTTCATTGCCCGCGAGATCACACCACACTCCGACAGTACTCAAGAAAACGCTCTCGTCGACCGACCAACGCGGCTCGCAAACCGCCGTTTGACAACACGGTACTGAAAGCCTGGTCGTGCTCATAGTGATTGTACAAGAGAAGGATTCGAGAGTATGCGTCTTGAGGATGGGCATCCGACGTTGTTTCGTCAGTTGCATCCAACGCGCAACGTGGGGATCGATCCTGGTTCGGTGACGAACTCGTCGGACGACATGATGTGGTGGCTGTGCCCGGAGGGCCACGAATGGAAGGAGACACCGCGGCAACGCCGGTCCGACATGATGTGGAAGCAGGGCGACATCTACGCGTGTCTGCACTGCATTGCTCCTGGGTGCACCGTGAACAGTTGTGGGCATCGCCGGTTTCAGTCTGGAAAAGACTCCCTTTTTCGAGTGCTCGCGAATCCCTGTGACAAGTGTGAAATCACTGAACGTGCCCGCCGGATCCTCGACCCACAGGCTGGTGATGTTCTGGCTGCGCTCGAGTTTCTCGAAGTCAGCGCGTTGTACGCGCTGTTCTGCAGCCGTGGATCCGAGGTTGTTGAATGGTGGCAGCAGATATTTCCCCTGGTGGAAGCATACTTTGTTCGGATGCTCTGCCTGTACATCGTGATTGACAGGGTGCAGTTTCATGGGCAGCGGAAATGGACGGAAGTGCAGATACTCGGAGCGTGCATGCTTCGAATCCTTACAGCACTACCGCACAGCTGTCACCCGCAGATGTACTCGGCCATACCGGCAGATGCTGGGAATTTCCGTCAGGACTACATGCCGGACGTCCATCCGCACGAGATCAAGTGGGCGTTGAAGAAGGCGGGGTTCGACATTCTCGACGCCCCTTTGGATGGCGACGTCGGGAAACGGATGCAATTCCTTGAGCGACAACGCGTTTCTACGCACTCAGACATGCCCCCAGTCGATCTCACGGGCAGGCACTACCCCGCTTTTGATCACGATTTCGTCGACCGTCAGAAGGGTACATCGACACTGCAGCAACTTCGGCAGATGAAATTCAGCAAGGTGACCAAGGCGGTACGGCTAACGCTGGGTAGTTCGGCGCCCGCCGATGCGGACGATCCGCTAGGACGCGATTACGTCGGGTATTCGCAGGAACTGGCGCCGGAGGAGCTGTGGGAGCGGGCACGTGGGGTGTGGAAGCTGCGCGCTGATCACGTCGCGGCGTCGTCGATCGCCTTGGTTGTCTTCGACCGAAGGGTTGTATTGGTTGCTTCGATCTCAGGTATCGCATTTCATCGCGGCGCTCTGTCCATTGTCGGTGCGCCGATATCTGGTCACGCGTTGATCGGGCATCCAGATCCGCTGCACACGGCGGATCCCTTGGCCCACGGTGTCTTCGGTCTGGGGCAGGTCGGGAACGGAATTGACGTCATTTCAAGCAGATGGGTGGTGGAGCGAGAACCACCCACCACTGCTTACAGTCTTCGACACGAAGGAAAGAACATGTTTGCTGAGCAGTCAGGTTCCGGTGATCGAGCGGGTGACGGCCACGACCGTGCGTTCGGAGGCGCCGCTTCCCTGCCAGTCCCCAATCCCGGACTTGTGGTTCTCCACCGTGCGCAGTGAACTGACGACGCAGATGATGTCGTGCCGTAGTTGTGAGTGGGGTGGCCGCTACCTTGTGGACGGAAAGATCGTCGGGTTTCCGAGTCGTTCACGCCGTCCGAACTCACCCGACCGGTCGACGATTGCCGACGCTACGCCGTCACGTTCAAGCGCAGCGATCTATCAGTCGAGATCAACAGATTCGGCCAGATTGCTCCAAGCCGTCGGCCAGGTCGGAATACGCGTGCTACGGATTGCCGACGCGGTCTGTGCCGAGCGTGCGTCACACCCGAGCTGAGCGGCACGACTCAACATGAGGCCGAGGCGGTGCACCGCATCACGGTCCGCGACAGCATGGCCTGTTCAGATCTCGAAACTGTATCTCTGACCACCGGCTACCCGCCAGCTCGGGGTAGGTGAAATGCCGAAGACGCGCTCACACAACGAAACCCATTCAGATGCAGGCGAGTTCATCGATCTCGTCGCACGGTTGCGTTGATTCGAGCCCCAAACAAGGAAGTCGACAATGTCTACACCTCTTTCACTGCTGCCGGCGGGAGAACGCGGGCCGATGACCGCTGCTAGAAACGTTCTGACTGATTCGTTGATCGGAGAACATGACGAGCTGGTCGAACGAGTTCGCGCTGCGCTGCGAGTCGAGGATTCCGAGAATCGTGCTCTCCGAACCGAAGCGCTTCACAATGAGATGGCCCGCGATGTCGTGCGGATCCTGTCGGCCGTGCGTGGCGGGCGCGCATCGCTGAGAGGCGACGACGTTGCCGACCTCGCGGATGCCGGCGAAGCGTGGGCGAAGGAAGGGGTGCCTGTCGACGAGATGCTTCGCGCGTGGCAGATTGGGGTCGAGGTCGTGATCGGCTACGTTCGGCATCTCGGCTGTCGACGGCCATCGTAAGCTCCCCACTGGCGGCCATTTATGGCGCATTTTGTGGCCATGGTTTCTCCCCGCGTACGGCCAGATAGTTCCCCACCTGCTGTGAGTCAGATTCGGTCCC
>NZ_LNAK01000071.1:0-472 GCF_001445685.1 Rhodococcus sp. KB6
CGGTGGCTTAACCCCTTGTGGGAGGGAGCCGTCGAAGGTGGGATCGGCGATTGGGACGAAGTCGTAACAAGGTAGCCGTACCGGAAGGTGCGGCTGGATCACCTCCTTTCTAAGGAGCATCTCTTTCGCTCGCTGCACACAGGTGTGGTTGAGGAAAGCAGAGGCCATTTCGTTCCCGTATGTGGAACGGTGGTTGCTCATGGGTGGACGCTGACAAGCATTCGTTTTCGTTACTGCCGGCCTCAGTGCTGGCGGGAGAACAAATTATATCGGCATACTGTTGGGTCCTGAGAGAACACGCGAGTGTTTCCTCTCTAGGAAGTAACGACAAATGACTGCTGCAGTCATACCGCAAGAATTATTCGTGAGAGTGGTTTTTGTTGGTGTCTGCGTGAGGTGGTTGTTTGTGTGTTGTTTGAGAACTGCACAGTGGACGCGAGCATCTTTGTTGTAAGTAATGAAGAGCGTACGG
>NZ_LNAK01000072.1:0-2904 GCF_001445685.1 Rhodococcus sp. KB6
GTCACTGCGGCGACATCCCGCCAGCAGAGTACGAGAAGACGTTCTACGCTACTGAGCAGGGTGAGCAGGCCTTGGTTGAAATCAAATAGCCAGAGCCTCCATCAGACCCAGGGCGATTCATCATTGCCAAAGACACCATCGAAGAGAAGGTCATGGCGCTCAAAGCCAAGAAGTCGGCATTGTTCTCGAATGTCATGGACGCCGAAGGCACACTGGGCACCGGACTCGACGCCGAGGATCTTCGCGCGCTGTTCGAGTGAGGTGCCTATTCGGTCGAACCGCACCTACCCGCTCACGGTAATGTGAGTCGCGAACGGACAACACAGAACTCCCGAACGAAGAAATCCACTTCGTTCGAACGAGAGGAACCTGAATGGGCGTCACACTTGCCAAGGGCGGCAACGTATCTCTGTCGAAGGCCGCACCCAATCTGACCAAGGTCGCAGTCGGTCTCGGCTGGGATGCACGCAGCACCAGTGGTGCCGACTTCGACCTCGACGCCAGCGCGTTGGTCACCGGCCCGGAGCGCAAGGTCCTTTCCGACCTTCACTTCGTCTTCTACAACAACCTTCGCTCGCCCGACGGATCCATCGAGCACACCGGCGACAACCTCACCGGTGAAGGTGACGGCGACGACGAGGTCATCAACGTCGACCTCCCGGCTGTACCGCCCAACGTCACCAACATCTTCTTCCCCGTCTCGATTCACGACGCCGATGCGCGACTCCAGTCCTTCGGACAGGTCACCAACGCCTACATCCGCGTCGTAGATCTGTCGAACGGCTCCGAACTGGCACGCTACGACCTCTCCGAAGATGCATCCACCGAGACAGCCATGCTTTTCGGTGAGCTCTACCGCCACAATGGCGAATGGAAGTTCCGTGCAGTCGGACAGGGATACGCATCGGGACTGGCCGGAATCGCCCGCGACTACGGCGTGAACATCTGATCTCTATCGGTACACGAAACGGGGTTCGATTCGGCATTGCCGGATCGAACCCCGTTTCGGTTGTCTGCGTCGACGCGCGAGTTAACGCCGCAGGATCGCCCTCGCGAGGTGAACAGCCCAGGGCGAGTCCGCTTTGCTGCCGAACTTCCCCAGCTCGTACCCCGTAGCGCCGATCAATCCGAGCACCTCTACGGTGCTCCCTGACGTGTCACGTCTGGGAGTCTGAGCCCCAGCCATCAGGATGCTCGACGACCGAATCGACTCCAGCGCTCCCGCGACGAAACGATGACGATCCGCCGGCGACATGCCGGCGGCTACGGCAAGGAGGACGAGGAGTTCCACCGCTCTCTGCGAGCCGCAGGGCGCAACCGGAACTCCCTCGACGATCACCGACCACGTCATTGACGCGTCCCGCTCTGCCGACTGTCCCCGCTTCGTCAGAACAATCTGCCCTTTGTGCTTTCGCACCAGGCCGAACTTCTTGAGCACTGCGAAGAGTGATCGCCCTTGGGGAAGGTTTACAGGTCCCAGTTCAGGTTCGTCGAGCATCGCGTCGACCGTCGTGAAGAAATCATCGGCACCGATCCCTTCGACACCGATCAGAGCCAGAACCGCTTGAATGCGTTGGCCCGCCTCGACGTGGACCAATTCCCCGATTGCCGACTGATCGTCAATGCCTGCTCGGGCGAGGACCGCATGCAGTTCCGGGACTCGCGAGGGTCCCAGGCATTCGACGAGCTTCGCAATGTCGTACGACGCGGCGATCTCGTCCGGTCTAGGACTATGCAGTCGATTATTGACCTCAGCGATCTCGAATCGTGTCGGCTCGAATTCAGTTTGTGGCCATTCGAGGGTCCATTCATGGGAGCGCAGCTTCTCCGAAGCGAGAACACCGAGGAGTTGCTCGTACTCGTCAGGTCCGACGCATTCCTCCGGCGGACAAGCACCGCGACCCGCGGCACACACAACTTGGAACCCTTCGGGCAGTACTTCGGAAGATTCAAGTGTCAGCGTGTGGCGCCAGTTCCCGAAGCGTCCGTAGCGATAACTGATTTCATCGCCAGGCGAAACCATGACCTCGTCCAGGCGTACCGCGGACTCTACGATCGCCGCTCGGCCGGCCCGACGCTGCTCGGCGTTGCTCCCGGAAGCTACGTACTCTTCGACCTCGCCGGGAAATCGGCTGCCGGACTTGGACCACGCGTGCGATTGACGGTCACTCCACCCCATTGCCCGTTGAACCACCGAATGCAGGTCATCCAGATTCAGATCCGACGCGACGAGGATTCGTCGCCAGATCTGAGTGGAAACATTGTCGACACTGATACGTATCGCGTATTGCGCCGGTACCGCGCGCCTCTTCGAACGCAACGATCGCGCAATCTGAATGCCCCCACGCCCTCCGCCAGCTTCTAGTACAAACCTTTGCAGTTCTTCAGGTTCCGTCGGAACGAGTCGCAAATGCGACACCCTCGAGCTGCTCAACCCCACCATGAGACTCAGCCTAGGCCAAAGTGCTAGGGACGAAGGCACAAAATCGGAGAGTACTTCGGACTTATGAGACGGTTCACAATCTATACCTTGGCTAACAAGTCGCTACGTGCGTCGGCGGCGGCATCTTCCTCGCCCAATTCCTGCCCTGATGGTGAACGTACCGTTCCCCTCGCCTAAGAGGGTGAGCGTGTCGTTCACTCGATCCCGGACGGGGTGGTGAGCCCGCTGTGCCCGCCCCTTTGATGGTGCGAACGGTACGTTGGGTCGATCTGAGGCGACGAAAGTGCCGTTCGCTCGAAGTCGGGGGTGCCGGCGGGGGTGCTTTCGGGTGTTGGCGGGGTGGGGTGTTTTGGGTATGAGAAAGCCCCCCAACCAGTACTGGTTGGGGGGCTTCTCTAATGTGTGTTCGGCGGTGTCCTACTCTCCCACACCCTGTCGAGTGCAGTACCATCGGCGCTGAA
>NZ_LNAK01000073.1:0-2684 GCF_001445685.1 Rhodococcus sp. KB6
CCGCCGATCAGGGCCCGTGCCTGACAACGGACCCACACCGCCTGCGGGACTTCATCCGCGGCTTCTGCGACCTGCTCCTCGCACACCGCATCGAGTCCGGGGTACGCGCGGGCAAGGCGCTGGCGACGAACCCACGCCGCCAGATCATGACCGCGATCGAGCAGTTCTACCAGTTCATGTATGACCACCGGGATGAAGCCGCCACCGAACTCGGCATCAGCGCCTGGGCCACTCTGCGACCCGAGCACTGCGTGCTGTTCCGCCCCGAGGACAAGCCCCGCTTGGCCAACGTCAAGGCACACGACATGGTCCTCGAAGAGGATGTCATGCAGCAGATCGCCGAGGGCAGCGGCCTGCTCGCACAGCCTGTGAAGGAGGGCGGGCTCGGCGACCTGCAAGCCTTCCACATCCTGATGCTTCTGCTGCGCACCGGACGTCGCGCCAACGAGGTGCTGATGATGGACTTCGACCCGCTCGAACCGATCCTGCACAATCGCACATACGGTGATCCTGACAGCGCGGGCTTCGTCGCCCGGATGCGGTATCAACAGACGAAGATCGAATCGAACGTCGCACCCACGATCCCCGTGGACGAGGAGATCGTCACGATCATCCGAGCCCAGCAAAAGCACGCCCGAGACATGATGGCGCACTTCGGAAACTCTGACGTAACGCCGAAATACCTGTTCCTCTGCGCGAGCCGAAACCGACTGGGCGACAAGCCTTACCCGCTTCCGACAATGCATCTGCGGTTCAGCAGGCTCACCAGACTGCTCAACATCAGAGACTCCGTCGGCCGTCAGGTCGCGGTCTCCAAGACACACCGCTTCCGGCACACCGCCGCGACCAACCTGATCAACGCTGGAGTGCCGCTTCACGTCGTGATGCGCTACTTCGGTCATGTCTCCCCGGACATGACCTTGCACTACGCCGTGACCTCTGCGCAGACTATGGAGGAGGAATTCCTCCGATACAAGAAAGTCACCCGCGACGGCCGCACCGCCTCGATCGACAGCTCCGACCTCTACGATCTGATCCAGCTCGACAAGCGAGCTGACCGCATTCTGCCCAACGGTTGGTGCACGCTCCCACCGAAACAATTGTGCGATAAGGGAAACGCCTGCCTGTCCTGCTCGAAGTTCGTCACCGACTCCACTCACGCCCCGCAGTTGCGGACCCAGCTCACCGACACGGAAACCCTGATCGAACACCGGCAAGCAGTGTTCACCGCGAAGTACGGCGCCCCGATGGACGAGACGAACATCTGGCTGCAAGGCCGCCGGATCGAGGTCGACTCGCTCAACCGGATCCTGCTCTCGATCAACGATGTTTCCGCCGCCGACAAGGCCGTTCGCGGCCCCGGAACCACCATCTAGAGCAAGGAGAACAAGCCCGTGCCCGAACACCTCACCGCCGCAGCGCGACAACGCCACACCGAGACCAGAGCGCGCGCGGAAGCGGCTCTGCTGGCACTCAGCAATGCAGGCGAGCCGGTCACCTTCGCGGCCGTCGCTCGCCGCGCCACGGTCTCCACCGACTTCCTCTACAACCAGCCCGACCTGCGCACGAAGATCAACGACCTCCGCACCAGGCGCCCGCACCACCGAACAACTCCGGAACAGATGACCGAACCCGGACAGCAGTCTGCACCGTCCGCGGTCAGAGCACTGTCCTCGCAGCTCAAGGAACTCAAACGCCGGCACGCCGAAGAGCTCGGCGAGCTGCGCAAGGCGCTCGCGGTCGCCCACGGCGAGAACCTCGCGCTGCGGCGACGACTCGCCGACTCCCGCTAGCGCCCTGAGGGTAATCGGTTTCGCTGCTCGTCCACGAAACACGACCCGCCGCCTCGGCATTGGAGGGAAGCGCCAGGCCGGGACACGTCGACAGGACAGCGGCAATCGCGTCTTTCTCCGCCTGGGTCACCCACAACCGATACCGGAGTTTGACCGCGACCTGACGGGCCACATAAGCACATCGGAACGCCTTGTTCGGAGGAAGCCACGAGGCGGCATCGGAGTCACTCTTCGCCGAGTTCGGAGCCTGCGTGGTAGCGATGAGATTGAGCGGATCATTCGCCAGGTCGACACGTTCGGCGGCAGACAACTGCTGCGCGCCCTTCTGCCACGAATCACCAAGAGCGACGACATGCTCGATCGGGACGAGTGGCGAAGTCGTCTCCCCGCGAACGAAATTCACCGTGGTCCCGGTATACGGATCGTGAAGGACTCCCGACTGCACCACGCACGGCGGCGCGGCCACACCTGAGCGGCCCTTGCACGTGACGTCCATAAGGTCACGGGAGAGTATGTCCTCGCGAGTGCTCAGCGAGTTCCCGCCCCACATAGCGGTGTTCGTATCAGTCCACGCGGCACCGAACTCGCTGCGCGCATACCCCGTCTTCGGCGCACGACCCTTCACCGCAAGCTGCTCCAACGCGGACAGTGCCTCTTCAACCTGCGCACCAGGCGCAGCGGTCTCCGACACCGGAGCGGCGAATACCGTCCCGCCATCAGCAGGAAGGGCCGAGCAACCAGAAACAGCGACAACGAACGCCGCAGCCACCGCCGCGACGCCGCTCACGCTCTGGCCCATCGCACTGCCACCACAGCCATCAGCGGCATGACATCGACATAATGACCAGCAGAAAGAGGAAGACTCCTTGACAAAGCTGCTGATAACAGGTG
>NZ_LNAK01000074.1:0-386 GCF_001445685.1 Rhodococcus sp. KB6
AGGCTGGGGAGCTTGGTTCCCGGTCCCATCGAGCCGAGTACGAATCGGGCCATGCCGTCGCGGCCTGGTCCCATCTCGTCCGCTACTTCACGGGCGAGAGCAGTGCCTTTTTCCGCGAGTTCGCGGATCCGGTGAGAGATGTCGTAGTCGGCGAGGTTGGGCAGGTTGCAACCGAAGGTGTTGGTCTCGACGGCATCGGCACCAGCGGCGAAGTACGCACGGTGGATGTCTTTGAGCACGTCGGGACGGGTGTCGTTGAGGATCTCATTGCACCCCTCGAGGCCGAGGAAGTCGTCCAGGGTGAGGTCCGCGGCCTGCAACATGGTGCCCATCGCTCCGTCGCCGATGACAACGCGCTGTTTCAGCGCATCAAGCAGGGCAGAGTT
>NZ_LNAK01000008.1:0-105815 GCF_001445685.1 Rhodococcus sp. KB6
GCCGTGGAAATCTGGAACGTTCACTACAATTATCATCGACCGCATTCAACACGCGGAGGACGACCGCCCGCCGCTTACCGCCGGCACCGCGTAACTAACGTCCGTTCCTCATACAGCTAGTGCTGCAGTACCGAACAGATACCTCGCACTCGAGATCGGATTGAAAGTCAACAACAGCACGGCTCCGAGCACGATGGCGCAGAGAAGAAACAAACGATCGGCTCCCGGATTCTGATCACGGTATTTGACCACCGCGATGAATGCGACAAGCAAAGACATCATCGCGACGGCGCCGATGATGCTGGCGACCGTGGATTGCCCCAGCGACGCACTCGCCTGCTCCACCACGGCACTTCGGCTCGACAGAAGCGTCCCTACACCAAGTTTCTTGATGTAGTACGCGTTGGCGACCAGGGCGCAACCGGCAAGAATCAAAACCCGAACGGGATCCACACGCACGCTCGTGGCGTTTCCCCATCGCGTGTCTCTGATTCGACGCCACACCGCTCCGGAGAACACTAATCCCACCAGGAAGCCGCCGATTCCCAGAAGGACGATAGCCACCGCTGTCGAGTTGAGGGACGGATCCACTCGGGGCGTCGTAGGAGGAATCTCTCGCAGGCGGAGCTGGGCAAGTGGGGCAAGACCCATGAAGACATAGGTGAAAACCCAGAACGACATCTCGACGAGCCGACGAAAGCCCTCGCCCACAATCCACGCATAGCGCAGTCCCGAAATCGTGGTGACGGCAAGTACCGCCATCCATACACGCCCTGGCGGTGTCGGAGTGAACTCGACGACTGCGAAAGGCACGATGATCACCATGATCACCGCGGTCCAGATCGCAATCAGCGGTGGCATCAACGAGTCCTGCCGCCCGACGTCGAATTCCGCGAACTCGTGAGGCTTTGTCCGCCCGCTGGAAATTGTTTTCACGTGGTCGTCCCGGCCAGTGCGCCTGTTCGTGTTCGGCGCAGATCGCCTGGTTCGGCACGATCAGCAGTGGACGACACGCTCGCGGGGTCTTCACGGCCGGAGTGCTTCCGTTGGGCAGCGACCACCAGGCACACCGCAACGAGGACGGACGAGACCGCCAGCCCGATCGCGACTCCGACCGCGGTTCCCGTGAGGGCCGCGGCCGCGCTGCAGATGACGATTGCCGTGAGACTCTGGACAATTCGCAGCTTGAGCAGTCGTCCGCTGGCTCCTTGAGTGCGGTAGAGATTGTAAACACCCGCTATCCAACAGATCGCCGCGTACTCGAGTCCGAGAAACGGCAGAACATGGCGAGCCTCGGCCCAGGACTCTCCTAGAACGACTCGGCCGAGTGCATCTGGAAGGAAGGGAGCGGCGAATCCGATCGTTGCCGCCATCGCAGATGTGAGCCACGCTGCATAACGCAGTGTGCTCCACACCTGGCGCGCGGTATGGCCGGCCCGCACCGATTCGGGAATGACGATCAGTGGAAGAGAACTGATCAGCACGGCGAACGGCCCCAGGACGGTCACGGCTCCGCGCAAAGACGCGGCAGCCACCGTTCCGATGAAGGCCGTGGACACCGCGACGATCACGATTGCAGCCAGTTGGTCGATGCCACTCTCGAATCCGAACCGGATTCGATGAGTCCAGAACGACGCCCACCAGCGATACAGACCAGTCAGTCGCGGTAGCGTCTGTACGCGAATCATCAGGTAAACGAGTGCGAGTCCTCCGGCGACGGACCACAACCAAATCATCTCTGCGATCGAAAGTGCCTCTGGTCGAATCCAAGTCACGACAAGCACACCGAACGCCGCACTCGCCCACAACGCGTCGCTGAAGAACGCGTGTTCCGGTTCTCCCATCGACATCGCGGTGAACCGCAACGCATCCTGCGCGAGAACAACCGGCGCGGCAACGGCGTATGCAATCCCTACCTGCGGTTCGTGAAGGAAAACCGAGACTCCGAGGGCAACGATCCCAACCAGGACTCCGAAGGTGGCAGCACCCGAGATCGCATGTCTGCTCTCCGCGCGAATCCTGTTGCGACTGTGGGCACTCATCAACAGCAGGGGTGTGCCAACTGCACCTCGAACGAATCCGAGCGCAGCCGTGAGGATGGAGAAAACAAGGATCGCCAGACCGAACTCACTGACGGAGGACGGTCCGGCCATCGCGAACAGAATCAACGCGTTACTTACGCTGGACAGCACTTGGTCACCCGCACTGAACAGCACTCGCAGCTTCAGACCTGCCACGACCCCACCTCCCTTGCACACGTGGTGTCTCCAGACTGAGATCAAATTGAAACCGTCGGTCGGCTCAGTCCACCTGAAACAGTCTATAGGATTGTTTACTGCGAAGTAGCCGGGGTTGCCTTCGTGCATTCCTCCAGAGAGAGAACCTCCTCCAGACGAACCTTCTCTAGTCGAAGTGCGAGCCAGTGTTGACCGCGATTCGAAGCCCGAGGTAGGCGGCCGCAGCGTTGACGGCCGAACGCATCTTCTCGAGATCGACGAAATTGCCCGAATGGCTGTATGTACAGTCGGCGTAGCGGCCCGTCGTGCGCATGTTGGACGCGAGAACTGCCGGCTCGAGTGTCTGCATTCCCCTCGCGAACGCCAGATCACCACCACTGAACGCATGATCTCGATCACCGGGCACCCGAAAACACGACATTGTAGTTGCAAGCACCATCGGGGACGCCACGCCATCAGGGTCGGCCCGGGACCGACTATTGCGCCGTCCGACCAACTCCCCAGCAGCACGCCGGACGAGCGCCTCGCCGGAGCGAATCCTCGACCGAACCTGCGAAGCCACTTCGAGGGGACTACTAGCTGTCCAATCTGCCCGGAAAGGAATGTGACTGAACGCATTCCCCCCTGTCCTCGCCAGTAGGGGCGATGCCGATCGCAGGTCGACAACCACGTGATGAGTGACGTCGGGGCCGCACTCCAGAGCCGCGAGCACTGCGCAATAGAAATACACGGAAGGCACACGGGTTCCAGGTGCTGCAACCAAACGAACGGAGAGCCACCACCCGCGAACAGGTTCCGTGGATACGGCCGAGGACGAGATTGCGTTTCCCGATGCCCGCCGACTCACCACCTCACGCTGGAACATACTTGTACCACTGAGGATTCGCCTCAGGGACGTCGCGGCAATCAAGGGATTGGTCGACGCCATCAAAAGCCCGGCAGCAACGATCCGACGCTTCGACAATCTGCGCACAGCGGGAGAGCGCGGACCAAGCGCCGGATCCAGACCCGACAACGCAAGAAAGAGTCGTTCTGATTTCGGCATGAAGACCGTCTCGTCACCAAACATGTGTGAATAGATCAGGCCGATCATGTTGCGTGCAACGACGACCGTGATCTCGCGAGGGTCACTGAATCGTCGCGCATTGAAATACTTGAACAATGTCCGGTCGAATACCTCGACGCCTATCGCCGAAGACACGTCGGCCACGCGCATTCCTTCGACGGCACCCAGTCCGTGTAACGAGGCAGTAGGCGAACCCTCACCAGCGGTACGCATCTCGAAAATCAGGGGGAAGACCCCGATACCCGCTTCGAAAGTCTCCGAGATCCACTCGTTGACAACGGCTACGACACCAGCTCTATCGACTGGGCCGAAGGACTCCTGCGCGTGACAGCAGTACGTGCTTGCCAGCGGATCGACCTTCACTTCATCCCTCCACGATCACGTGTGCCCGAAATTCAATCCTCACCGACCAATTTCCCTTCGTTCGCGGCAAAACAACCGTGCGCCGGTTTCAGCGAGTTTGCAGAACCTCCGAGGGAACCCGCGGCCGGATCGAAATCTCCGCCTTCCGCCAGTGCGCTCCGCCACATTCGAAATTGCCCAACGAGGCCAGTCCATCCATCACCCTGTTGCAACCTGCTGGTTAACACTACGCGCGCACAGGCTCGCCTCCATCTGATGCAGCAACATCGCTCCCGGCGATCGAAGCACGACATGAGACCAGTTGATAAACCGTGGAAATAGGGCTTAAATAGCGTAAACCAAACCATTTGACTGTTTGAAGCGCAGTTTACCAACTGGAGGTTCGTCATCAGCACCCAGATCGACCAGATGCACGACAAACCTGGTGACGTCTCCGCGACTTTCGAGTTATCCAATCGTGGTCCCGTCGAATCGCTGAACATCACGATTCTCGGCATCAACTACGCGCCGGAAACCACGGGGATAGCCCCGTACATGACGGACCTTGCCGAGTCCCTCGGCGAGCGCGGGCACAAGGTGCACGTCGTCACCGGGTACCCGCACTATCCGGCGTGGGAAATCGACGCTTCCTACCATGGACGGTCGATCGACGAGGTCGTGAACGGCGTTCACGTTCACCGACGCCGCCACTTCGTGCCCAGCCCACCGAATGCCTTGGGACGAATCAAGATGGAGCTGAGTTTCGGCGCACGTGCCGCCAGTTCCGGATGGAACACACCTGACGTAATCGTGTGCACCAGTCCGGCATTGCTGGCCACTGCGATGGTCCTCGGACGTGCTCGGCTGACACCCAAACGTCCGGCCATCGGGGTCTGGGTACACGACTTGTACGGTCAAGGCGTCGTGGAGACCGGTGCGATGACAGGCCGCAGTGCCCGCGCAACGTCCAGGCTCGAGGCGGCTGTCGTGAAGTCCGCCGACGGAATCGCCGTCGTCCATGACCGTTTCGTCGACCATGTCGTCAACGAACTTCACGTCCCACGCGAACGAGTCACAGTGGTTCGGAACTGGACGCACGTGACGCCGATCGATGTGGACGATCTCACCGCCGCACGCACCAAATTCGGTTGGTCGCCTGACGAAACCATTGTTCTGCACACCGGAAACATGGGCGTGAAACAAGGTCTGGAAAATGTCGTCGAGGCCGCTCGACTCGCCGACGAGCAGAGTCTGCCAATCCGATTCGTTCTGGTCGGTGACGGCAATCAGCGACCGAACCTCGAAGCCGCGGCAGTCGGAGTCGATCGAATCGACTTCGTCCGCCCACTCGACGACCAGGATTTCCGCACTGCCATGGCCGCCGCCGACGTTTTACTGGTCAACGAGGCACCCGGGATCGTCGGGATGGCAGTGCCGAGCAAGCTGACGTCGTATTTCAGCAGCGGTACCCCGATTGTCGCCGCAACCGATGTGGCATCTACGACTGCCGACGAGATCCGTGCCTCCGGTGCTGGGGTCGTCACTCAGAACGGTGATCCCGCAGGCCTGCTCTCTGCAGCCCTACAACTCGCGGGCGACGCGGAGACTTCCGCCAGACTTGGTGCCGCCGGGGTCCATTACTGCGCCACCTCGGTTGGCAAAACCGCGTCCATCGACAAATGCGAAAAGTGGATCCGCGAGCTGGTGGCCGGCCGCAGTTAGTACGCGAGCTGCTCGGAACAAAACCTCACACATCTCGACTCGGATCTGAAGACGACGAACATAGACAAGGCAGCTGACGCTCGATGACCAAACGCGCACTCATCACAGGGATCACCGGACAGGACGGTTCCTACCTGGCAGAACTGTTGTTGGCCAAAGGTTACGAAGTTCACGGATTGATCAGACGCGCATCAACTTTCAACACGTCACGCATCGATCACCTCTATCAGGACCCTCACGAACTGGGCGCACGGCTGTTCTTGCACTACGGTGACCTGTCCGACGGCGCACGACTCGTCACGCTCCTGTCGAAGATCGCACCAGACGAGGTATACAACCTCGCTGCGCAGTCGCACGTGCGGGTCAGCTTCGACGAGCCCGAACACACAGGCAACACAACCGGAATCGGGTCTATTCGTTTGCTCGAAGCAGTCCGCATGACGGGATTGCAGTGCCGCTTCTACCAGGCTTCGAGTTCGGAAATGTTCGGAGCCAGTCCGCCTCCACAGAACGAGGACACCCCGTTCTATCCGCGGTCGCCGTACGGCGCTGCAAAGGTGTACTCGTACTGGGTCACCAGGAACTATCGCGAGGCCTACGGAATTCACGCGGTGAACGGGATCCTCTTCAATCACGAGTCACCCCGCCGCGGTGAAACATTCGTCACGAGAAAGATCACGCGTGCAGTCGCGCGAATCCAGGCCGGGATCGAAGATTCCCTGTACCTGGGCAATTTGGACGCGGTCAGGGACTGGGGCTACGCACCCGAGTACGTCGAGGGTATGTGGCGGATGCTTCAAGTCGACGAACCAGATGACTACGTGTTGGCCACTGGAGGAAACTTCACGGTCCAAGATTTTGTCGTGGCCTCATTCGAACATGTGGGTCTCGACTGGCAGAAGTACGTCAAATTCGATCCTCGTTACCTTCGCCCCACAGAGGTGGACGCTCTGGTCGGCGATGCAGGCAAGGCCGAGGACAAACTGGGCTGGAAAGCGACAGTACAGACCCCAGAATTGGCTCGAATCATGATGGACGCCGACATCGCAGCATTGGCGCATGCCGGCACACCGTGGATCGACACGCCGCATCTCCCTGATTGGAAGATCTCGCTCTCATGATCACAACGAAATCGATTGCACCTCTTGATCGCAGCGCCCCGACTTACATCGCCGGACACAAGGGACTGGTGGGATCCGCGCTCTGGCGCAAGCTCGAACAGAGTGGCTTCACCGACCTGATCGGCCGCACATCTGCCGAACTCGATCTGCGAAACCGAGCAGACGTATTCGCCTTCTTCGAAGCCGCCAAACCGTCGTGCGTCGTCTTGGCTGCCGCGAAGGTCGGAGGAATCGTCGCGAACAACACGTATCCGGTCGATTTCATCTCCGACAACCTTCAGATCCAGACCAATGTGCTCGACGCAGCGCTGCGGCACGGCGTGCGCCGATTGCTGTTCCTCGGGTCCTCGTGCATCTACCCGCGCCTGGCGCCACAGCCGATCAGAGAAGATCAATTACTGAACGGCCATCTCGAACCGACCAACGACGCATATGCGATCGCCAAGATTGCGGGAATCATCCAGGTCCAGGCTGTTCGTAGGCAGTTCGGGTTGCCCTGGATCTCGGCGATGCCGACAAGCCTGTACGGACCCGGCGACAACTTCTCGGAGAATGTTTCGCACGTACTTCCTGCGATGATCCGCCGTCTCGACCAAGCCAAGAACGAGGGAATTGAATCAGTCACAAACTGGGGTTCGGGGAGCCCACGTCGAGAATTCCTCCATGTGGACGACTTGGCCGATGCACTCCTTCACCTACTTGACACCTTCGACGAGTCCGGGCATGTCAACGTCGGTACCGGTCACGACGAAACCATTAAAGAGCTCGCAAATATTGTGGCCGAAGCAGTGGGATATGAAGGCCGAATGGACTGGGACACAAGCAAGCCCGATGGTGCACCGCGCAAACTACTCGACGTGTCCACATTGATGGCCACCGGTTGGAAACCACAGATCTCAACCCGCGAGGGCATCGAGTCGACCGTAGCCTGGTATCGCGAGCACGTACGGGATTCGTCTGCAGCGGTCCGACTGTGAGCACAAACCGCACTCTGTCCGGGTTCACCGGTGCAGGATACGACAAGGGACGCGGCCCGCTGGTTCAAATCTCCTGGCTCGCGATTTCCGGTGTGCTGCTTTCTCATTGGTGGTGCCCCAATGGAGTACGCGTTGCAGTTCTCCGGCGGTTCGGTGCCGACATCGCCGACGGGGTCCTGATTCGACACCGCGTCCGTATCCACTGGCCGTGGAAACTGACGGTCGGAGCAGACTCGTGGATCGGCGAGGGAACATGGATACTCAATCTCGAACCCGTCACGATAGGGGCGAATACGGCTATCTCGCAGGATGTCCTCCTGTGTACGGGCAGTCATGATCACCGAAGTCCCACATTCGAGTTCGACAATGCTCCCATCGCCATCGGTGACCAAGCATGGATCGCCGCCCGTGCGACGATACTCCGCGGTGTAACGATCGGGGACAACGCAATCGTCGGCGCGACGGCTTTGGTGACGTCCGATGTTTCCGCCGGAGCCACGATGTTGGCGCCACGGGCCGGCGCTGCACGATGAAGATACTGCAGATCGTCACTCTCTTCTCACCGGACGCCGCCTACGGAGGGCCTATCAGGGTCGCCCTAAATCAGTCGAAAGCATTGCAGGACAATGGGCATGACGTAACTATCGCCGCGGGTGAGCGTGGATACGCGGTGCCACCGACACGCGAGCAGGGTATCGCTCTGCAATTGTTTCCGGCGCGAACCGTGATCCCCAAAATCGGGTACGCGGGAATCGGCGCGCCGTCGATGCTTGTGTGGCTTCGCAAGCACGTCCGAGAATTCGACGTCGTGCACATTCATCTCGCGCGTGACCTGGTGACCCTTCCTGCCGCGAAATTGGCTCTTGCATACGGTATTCCAGTTTTCGCACAAACTCACGGGATGATCGACGAGACAGACAAATTGCTGGCAAGGCCGTTGGACGCTGCTTTCACGATCCCGGTCCTCAAACGAGCACGGACAGTGTTCTATCTGACCGAACGAGAGCACACAGACCTGCAGTCTGTTGTCGGAGACAGTCGCGTCAACTTGGTGGAACTCAACAACGGGATCCCCGAGGCCGAAGACCTCGAGTCACGGCCAGTCAACAGTTGCGACCCGCCCGAGGTCCTCTACCTCGCACGACTACAGGCAAGAAAGCGACCCCAGGTCTTCGTCGAAGCCGCAAAAGAGTTGTTGGACAGCGGACACACGGCGCGCTTTTCGATAGTCGGACCGGATGAGGGTGAAGCAGAAGCCGTCAACCGACTGATCGAACGCTCCGGACATAGCAATTGCATCCAGTACGAAGGCCCACTACCGTTCGACAAGTCTCCCGAACGATTTCGTCAAGCCGCTGTATATGTCTTGCCCTCCGTGAACGAACCGTTCCCGATGTCTGTACTCGAGGCGATGGCCGCTGGACTGCCCGTAGTCGTCACCGACACGTGCGGCCTCGCACCACTGATCCGGGATGGTCGGTGTGGCCTCGTGACCGATGACGCCACCGAATCAGTGACCGCGGCGATCTCGTCGCTCTTGAAGGATCCCGTCGCCGCTGCAGAGATGGGCGCCCGCGCGCGAAATGTTGCTCGCGAACGACTAGGAATGCCTGCCGTTCGTGCGGTGCTCGAAACCCAGTACGGGCTCTGAGCGGCTCCCACATCTGCACTACAGGAAGTAATTGTGAAATCCACTCGCCCCAAGGTCCGTCGACGCGTACTCGTTCTCAGCGGGATTGTCGGCGGACTTACTGCAATCACTGCCGCCGGCTGGCCGGTCTACGTCGATCCGGTGATCGACACACCCGAAATGGCCGACGCGATAGTTGTTCTCGGCGGTGATCACGACGGCAGAGAAGAATACGGACTGTCCTTGGCCGAGCAGGGCTACGCGCCCCAGATCATCTTTTCGAATCCGTATCGAAGCAATGATCCGAGGATCACCGCAATATGCGAGGGAACCTACGACTTCGAGGTCAGCTGTTTCAAGCCAGATCCGTCGACCACGCGTGGTGAAGGACAGGAGATTCGGCGTCGCGCCGAGGCACAGGGATGGAAGCGTGTCATCGTTGTGACCTTCGTTCCCCATGTCTCTCGCAGTCGCTACATCATCAACCGTTGCTGGGACGGTGACATCGACGTAGTCGCGGACCCCCGACCACTTCCGATCTGGGTCTGGGCCGCGAACTATGTGTGGCAAACCGCCGGGTATGTTCGCGCCCAGTTCCAGGAATGCTGACTGCCTCTGTCCGGTCAGTACGCTCCGTCGCTCCTGAGCACTGCGGATACGGTCCTGCTGATGATCGAGATATTCTGCGCCGCAGACCAATTCTCCACGTAGGAAGAGTCGAGACGAACAGATTCTTCCCAGGAGAGATCACTGCGACCACTTACCTGCCAGAGACCGGTGATGCCAGGCTTGACCAGCAGGCGCCGGGCAACCTCGTCGTCGTACATCTCGACCTCGCGACGCAATGGCGGCCGTGGGCCGACAACGCTCATCTCTCCGCGAATGACGTTGAAGAACTGCGGTAGCTCGTCGATACTCAATCGACGAAGGATCTTGCCGACGGACGTGATTCGTGGATCCTCACGCATCTTGAACAACACACCTCCGGCGCCTTCGTTGTCCCCCATCAGATCGACAACCTGCTGATCGGCGCCTTCCACCATGGTACGAAACTTGAACATGGGGAACGGTTTCCCGTTGAGGCCGATGCGTTCCGCCTTGTAGAACACCGGGCCTTTCGACGTGAACTTGACTGCAGCGGCAGCGGCGAGCATGACCGGCGCCACGAGGAGGATCATCAGCATCGAGAACACCGCGTCGAACACAGCGGGCGCAAGCCGGTTCGCGCCCTGGTAGCGCGGCCGCGCAACGTGAATCAACGGGAGTCCCGCCGCAGGGCGAAACATCAAGCGAGCCTTCGACACATCGGCCACGACCGGTGAAACCACCATGTCGACGCCCTCGGCTTCGAGGTCCCACATCAGTTTGCGAATGCCCACCTGTCCGAGGTCTTCGGTCCCGGTTACGATGACGGTGTCTGCGCCACTTGCGCGCATCGCCTCGACTACCTCGAACTCGTTGCCCATTACCGGGACTGCTGCTCCGTCGACAACGATGTGATCGTCCAACGCGGTCGCCCGACGCGGAATGCACGCTCCCACAACGTCGTAGCCTGCCGAGGATTCCCGCACGAAGGCACGCGTAGTAGCAACGACGGACGCATGTCCACCGACCAACAGCACCGAGTTACGGCAATCCCCGATCGCACGCTTCTTTCGAATGTCGCGTCGCCAGAGGTAGCGTCCGAGAAGCAGCGCAGCGAGTCCGACGGGCAGTGCGATCATGAGGTAGCTTCGCGCAATTCCCACGCCCAGAATGATCCCGGCCAATGCGCCTACTCCGAAGACCTGGCCGGTAGCGAGCAGTACCTTCTCGTACTCGTCACTGCCCTCGCCCAGCATCGCCTGATGACGGCTACGCCCCCGTGCGAGGGCGATCATCCACAGTCCGCCCAACGCTGCAGACGCGATCACTTTAAGTGGTGTCAGCCACTCGATGGGATGCGGCCACATACTGCCGATCTGAGCGAGTGCGATCACGAACAGGACCGTGATCGAATCGCTCACTGCGATCCGCTTCCGGTATGCCCGGCGCCAGTCTGTTCCGACATGAGCGGAATCCTGCGATACCGCCGACCGGCTCTCCACCTCAGCATGAACGCTCATTTGCCATCAGTCTTTCTTGTCATACGAACGGCGTCAGCGGATCGAACGGCTTGGGGGATCGCTGATCGGTAGCCACCGCGAGCGTCCAGGTACGGCAACACCCCGCCGGTTGCCGTACCTCGCTCCTCGCAGTGCAGAAATGAACCGTCATCGGACCCCCCTACATAACCGCCGATCAAAGGCCAATTCATGCAAGAAAACGACCCTGTGTTGCTCATTTCGTACGTAAACATACCTTAGGTTTGTTTCAACTGCACTCACCAAGCCCAAGCTATTTTCCGATTGCCAGGTGATTACCGGGCAATTACGTCAAAGAGGGCTAATCCTCCACGTCTTCGAGACGTCTTCCCTCACGAATCCGAATGTCGGCGATCAGCATGTCCAGGGCGCCCAGGAGTGCAGTGTCGGCGCGTCGGCACTGCTCGATCAGAGCTTCCAGATCAGCTTCATCGGCGCTTTCGATCACACCAGCTTTGGCGGCCCTGCTCAGTACTTTTTCGGCGAGGAGCAACGGCGGCTGCGACCGAGCGATGCCGTCCATGGATGACGCGCGAGCCTTCTCGGCAGCCTTCAAAGCGTCCCACGCCCGCTCTTGCTCAGCGATGTCGACCGCCCCGGAACTGACCAGGTGCGGGCTGCGGTGCACGAGTTTCGCGATCAATGCACCGGCCACGTCGTCCAATTCGAAAACACCGTGTGCTTGAGCGATCCGCGAGTGGAACAACACCTGAAGCAACAGGTCTCCGAGTTCCTCCCGAAGATCGCTCTCGTCGTCGCTTCGAATCGCGTCGAGTACCTCGTAGGTCTCCTCGACGAGGTAAACGGAGAGGCTCTCGTGCGTCTGGGTCGACTCCCAACCGCCGCGATTCCACAACCGGTCCATGATCGACGCCGCTTCCACCAGTCGATCGCCGTGAATGGGTTCGGCGCGAATCATCTTTACCCCAGCGGCAGACAACGCCGCGATCTTCGGCTCGGCGGTGTCCATCATCACAGTCACCGCGGCGCCGGGTGTCGTGGCCGGCAGTGCGCCGCGTACCGAGTCGGGGACGTCCGGGTCGATATCGATCGCGCCGGACAGGAACGGGAGCGCCTCCAGCGGAAAGACATGCGGCCGCAAAGGATCGAGCAGTACGACGACGGGCGATTCGTTCACCGTGTGCTCACGCCTCGACCAGGACGGCACCGGCGGCGCGCCCGTCAATCGCCAGGATGAAGTCCGCGATGTACTGGAGCAATTCGACGTCCCGCAGGCGATCCGAGCCGACTCCGCCGGTGCGAGGCAGCGGGAGTTGCACGAGCCCGGTCGTTGCCCGGTACTGCGCGCTCGGATAGATCCTCTTGAGCCTGATCTGTTTGGAATCGGGCAGTGACATAGGCGAGATCTTGAGCTGAGTTCCGGTAACGGCGACTTCCTCCAGTTGATACTCGCGGCAGAGCAGTCGAAGCTTGGCCACCGAGATCAGCCGTCGAACCTCTTCGGGCAGTGGGCCGTAGCGATCGACCAGTTCTTCGACTACGGCAGCGATGCCGTCGGAATCAGTTGCCGCAGCGAGCTTGCGGTACCCCTCCAACCTGAGCCTGTCACTGGTGACGTAGTCGGGCGGGATGTGCGCGTCCACCGGTAGGTCGATCCGGACTTCCTTCGTGCCCTCGTCCATTGTGATCGGTTTGCCGTCGGCTGCAGCCCGGAAGGCTTCGACCGCCTCACCGACCAGCCTGACGTACAGATCGAACCCGACCCCCGCGACGTGGCCGGACTGCTCTGCGCCCAGAACATTTCCGGCTCCACGGATTTCGAGGTCCTTCATCGCGACGGCCATACCCGCGCCGAGGTCCGAATTCTGCGAAATCGTTGCCAGTCGGTCGTATGCCGTTTCCGTCAAAGGCTTTTCGGCCGGGTACAGGAAATAGGCGTATCCACGTTCACGACTACGCCCGACGCGTCCGCGAAGCTGATGCAACTGCGAGAGGCCCAGCGAATCCGCACGTTCGACGATCAGTGTGTTCGCGTTCGAGATGTCCAGACCGGTTTCGATGATCGTGGTACAGACCAACACGTCGAAGTCGCGTTCCCAGAATCCTTGCACGGTCTTTTCGAGAGTGTCCTCGTTCATCTGACCGTGCGCGACGACGACGCGAGCCTCCGGGACGAGTTCACGGATCTTCTTGGCTGCCTTGTCGATCGAGCTGACACGGTTGTGTACGTAGAAGACCTGGCCGTCGCGCAGAAGTTCACGCCGGATGGCCGCGGCAACCTGCTTGTCCGCATACGCGCCGACGTACGTGAGGATCGGATGACGTTCTTCCGGCGGTGTGAGGATCGTGGACATCTCGCGGATCCCGGCCATGCTCATCTCGAGAGTACGAGGAATCGGGGTAGCCGACATCGTCAGGACGTCGACGTGGGTGCGTAACGCCTTGATGTGTTCCTTGTGCTCGACTCCGAATCGCTGTTCCTCGTCGACGATCACAAGCCCGAGGTCCTTCCAGCGAATACCGGTCTGCAGCAACCTGTGAGTACCGACGACGATGTCGATCTCACCTTCCGCCATGCCGGCGATGATTTCCTTCGAGTCCTTGGCGTCGGTGAACCGGGACAGCCCTCGCACCTTCACCGGGAACGACGCCATTCGTTCGGTGAAGGTCTGAAGATGTTGCTGTGCAAGCAGAGTCGTCGGCACCAGCACCGCCACTTGCTTGCCGTCCTGCACTGCCTTGAACGCGGCGCGGACGGCGATCTCCGTCTTGCCGTACCCGACGTCACCGATGACCACCCGGTCCATCGGAACCGGCTTCTCCATGTCGGCCTTGACCTCACTGATAACGGTCAACTGGTCGATCGTCTCGGTGAACGCGAATGCGTCTTCGAGTTCCTTCTGCCACGGTGTGTCCGGGCCGAACGCATGCCCGGGAGCAGCCTGACGCGCTGCGTAGAGCTGAACCAGCTCGCCCGCGATCTCACGAACTGCCTTGCGGGCCTTACGCTTGGTGTTTGCCCAGTCGGATCCACCGAGCTTGCTCAGCGCCGGCAACTCCCCACCGACGTATCGGGAGAGTTGATCGAGCGATTCCATCGGGACGAACAGACGATCGCCCGGGTGACCGCGCTTGCTCGGCGCGTATTCGATGACCAGGTATTCACGACGCGCCCCACCGATAGTGCGTTCGACCATTTCGACGAACCGGCCGATACCGTGCTGATCATGCACGACCATGTCCCCTGCCGACAGCGCGAGGGGATCAACCTGATTGCGGCGCTTGGCCGGCAAGCGCTTTCCGTCGCCGACCGCAGCAACGCGGTTGCCGGTCAGATCGGACTCGGTGACGATCACCATCCCAGGCGTCGAGTCGTCGCCGGCGAGTACCAGTCCGTCATGCAGTGATCCGCGGAGCACCGCGACCTGTCCACGGGCGGGGGTAGCGCCGGCATCGAGCATCTTGGCGGGCACTTCGGCTTCACCGAGTCGCTCCACGACGCGGCTTGCGGTTCCGGCACCTGCCACCACGATCGCCGCGCGACCGCCCGTGCTCACGTGCGCCCGAAGGCTGACGAACAGCTCGGCCAACAGGTCGTCGGAACCGCGCACCTGCGGTGCCGCATGCACCGGGAGTTCGAGTTCTTCACCGTTTCCCGACGCCAGCGGGCTGACTGTCCACCAGGGTCGGCCGGCAGCTTCGGCAGATTCGCGAACATGACGAAGCGACCGGTACGCGGAGGCACCGAGATCGACTCCTCCGCCGTTGAGGATCGACGTGTCGAGCGGTGCAGCGCCGCCGATCGACGCCGCCGTCCACGATGCTTCCAAGAATTCCTGGCCGGTGCGCACCAGGTCGGTGGCGCGGGTGCGCACCTTTTCCGGATCACACAGAAGAATGTGCGCCCCTTCAGGAAGTACATCGGAAAGAAGCTGCAGTTCACCGGGTTTGAGAACCGGGAGCAGAGCTTCCATCCCCTCGACGGGGATACCTGCCGAGATCTTGTCCAGCATCTCGACCAACGACGCGTCAGCCTGGTTCTCAGCAGCGAGTGCGGCAGCTCGATCACGAACATCAGCTGTCAAAATCAGTTCACGACACGGCGGCGCGATCACGGAATCGACGTCGACGTCCGCTAGCGAACGCTGATCGGCAACTGAGAAGTAGCGAAGCTCCGATACCTCGTCACCCCAGAATTCGATACGGACCGGATGATCCGCCGTGGGCGAGAACAAGTCGAGAATGCCACCACGGACCGCGAACTCACCACGCTTTCCCACCATGTCGACCCGGCTGTACGCCATCTCAACCAGACGAACCAGAACGGAATCGAAATCGATCTCGGTGCCGACGCGCAACGTGATCGGTTCTATCTCGCCCAGGCCTGGCGCCATCGGCTGAACGAGGGAGCGCACCGTGGTGACGATCACCCGAAGAGGCGATCCGTACGAGGCGTCGTCTGGCCTGGCGAGTCTGCGCAGTACCTCCACCCGTCGCCCAACGGTATCCGCGCTCGGCGACAGTCGCTCGTGCGGCAATGTTTCCCACGACGGGAACTGCGCCACGCCTCCACCGAGCATCTCGGTGAGTTCCGAAGTGAGATCGTCGGCTTCACGACCGGTGGCTGTCACCAGCAGCACCGGCGTGCGAGCGGCGAGTGCAGCGGCGATGAACGGTCGAGCCGGCTTCGGAGCCACGATGTCCAAGGCGGCCGAGCCGATGGATTCGATCACCGGAGTGAACGCGGCATCTGCGAGGGCGACCTCGGCGAGTCCAGCGAGCGCAGTCTGGGCAGAGGACAAGGAAGTCAACGAACGCGCTCCTGAACAGTGATGACGGGTTGCGGACGCACAGCCCGAGCGCAATATCCCCACCGAGGCAGAGTTGCGCGCCGGTTCGATTCTATCGGTGTGCGATCTCGCAGCGCAGTCCGATCCGTTCAGTTTCCCGTAGCACTCGTCTTCTTCGACGTCCGCTTGGACGGCGAGGATTGTGTGACCGGAGTGATCGGCGGCGCCACGGCCGCACTCACGTGCGAGTTGAGCGCCCGAACGCGACCGATCACCTTCGTCGCCTGACCGGTTCTCCGTAGGCGTACAGTCCTGCGACCGTTCGGCGCGAGGTGGAACCAGGAGTCTTCGGGCTCGAAGCCCTGCAGTTCGAGGGCAACGTATTGGGCGGAAGCATCCGTCGAGACGTCGACTACCCACTCTTCGTCACCGACGTTGCGCGCTGTGGCAACAAGTCCGACCGATCGCTCGCGAGGCCGCGCCGAGCCACCCAGGAGGTGGACCACTTCGTCCACCATCTCGCCGTCTTCGTCTTCGAGTGTGACGGTGACGGCGTCGTATGTCCGCGCCCCGAACCGAAAGACGTGAGTGAGGTCGGTGAAACGGCCGACAAGGCTGTCCACGGACCAGGTCAGACTTGAATGCGCTTCCACGTTGACCGGTAGCGCGACGTCGACCGGGACGACACCTGACCGACTGTGCGCTCGGAACCTGATCTCGCCGACGACAGGTTCGGCGGTCTCGTTGATCGCGTCGAGCCTCAATCCGTCCATACCGTCGTCCGTGACGAGGAGCGCGATCGGTTTGGCGCTCCTACGGAGCACGAACCACGGAGCTTTGGGGCTGCCGCTCCAATCGAGGACCCCCCATCCCGGTCCGGGCTCCATGTCTCGCAGTGCGAGTGTCAAGGCGCCGTCGCACCGAGAGTCCGGGCGACGCCAGTATCCGAGCGTCGATGCGAACGCCTCACATACAGCTGCTCGCCCCAGGTCGAGATAGCGTTCCGGGTCGGACCACCGGACTTCACGAGCGTCTTCGCCGAAAAGCGCGTAGACGTAGTGGTCCCGAACATCCTCGAAATCCCACGACGATCCGTTGTCCCGAGGCACCGCGGCTTTCCATGCCGGGTGGTGCCCCGCGACGGCGAGTGAACCGAATTCGTTCTCGATCACGGCATTCGACGGTGGAATCGAAAATGCCAATGATTCGGTCGCAAAACGTACTCGCGCGCTGAGCACGTCGGCCAGTGGACGACGATAGGCACCCACCCCGAAGTAGTGAGCGACCCCGCTTCCGACATGCGTTGCCAATTGCTCGCCCCCGCGAGGCGCCGAGGGGGACGACGTCACGTACTCGAGTTCGGGTGCCACCGTCGAGATCAACTCCGGCAGTCTCGAATGAATGAGCGGGATGTGTTGATCGACCAAGCCCAGCATGGTCGGCTGCTGTTCGGTCTCGCTGCCGCCGCAGAAGACTGCCAAAGCGGGATTTCCGCGCACTCTGTGCAAGAACTCGGTGACCTCGGAGGCAACGAGTTCGAAGAATTCGTCGGTGTCGGGCGGATCGAGCGTCGCCAACATCATGTCCTGCCACACGAGAATGCCCAGTCGCGCGCATTCCTCCCAGAAGTGGTCGCTCTCGTAGACCATCGTCCCCGGGATTCGAATCATGTTCAGGCCGGCCTCTGCCAGGCGTTCCAAGACGCGAGTGGTGCCGGCGTCGCCTTGAAGCGAGATCGGGTCGGTCGGCACCCACACCGAACCACGGCAGTACACCCGGATGCCGTTGACATACAAACGGAATCCACCATCGGATCTGTCGACCTCCACCGTCCGGAAGCCAACTGAACCGAGATGCTCGGAGACTCCGACCGCTTCCATCGTCACCCGATAAGTGCGCGGGGTGCCATGAGTGTGCGGCCACCACAACTTCGCTTCCGGCACTTCGACGACGCCGGACACCTCGAGAAATCCATCCGGTCCGGCGGATACAGCCAACTGCCGCGAGTGTTCGCCGACACGCACGGTCACGTACTCCAGCGAGGCCGGCAATCCGGTGAGCCGAGCACTGACGGCAACGCGACCGGTTGTGCCGTCAACACTCGCATGCTTGACAGCAGAGACTACGGCGGCAATCCCCTTGTCCAACAGGCGGATACCCCGCCACGGACCCACCGGTACCGGCACACCACTGAACACGGGAGCCATACCGAGCATCGTGGTTCGGATCCACCGAAGGCCCTGCTCACGGACCATCGACGAGCGCCAACGTCCTCGAGGACGCCTCGATCTCAAAATCGCGGAGAGAGAATGAAAATGAACAGCCACCTGGACACGTTTACCAGCGCCGACTCCGGCCGGAATGCTCACTTCCCCAGGTGCGAACATGGATTCAGTGGACGCGACACGGACACCGCCGATCCAGACATCCGCAAACGCCGTCATACCGTCGAACTGGAGCAGCCACGACCCCTCACCAGTCGTGGCCACGGTAGTCACGAACCACCAGTCCGACGATGAAACGGATGATTCTGAAACAGACGACGAAACGGACTTTGTGCGTCCGGCGTCCGTTTGCGCCGCACGTAACGCACCGACGACTGTTCCAGGCACGGACGCTGCGACCCACTCGGTCACGGCTTCGAGGGCATCCGGGTCGGATATGGATCCGGGTTCGGTTGCAGCGCATCGCCATATCGCGCCGGCCAGCAGGTCTGCTGACGAACGTGGCACTGTCAGACCAACCTCAGGTGTCGATGCGAGTCGACGCCGACTGTGTCGGCAACGATTTCCATCGCCCTCTTCCACGACACGGCCATCTCGTCGAGTTGCTCACGCGGGTCCACCGCGCGGCCCCTGGATGCACGCGCCATCTGAAACTGCACGCTCTTGGCACCGGATGCCACTTTGCGGAAATCTGGCGCAGCTTCGCCTGTCCCGGAGAAACCTGCAGTGTCCAAGAACTCGCTGGCGTCGGCGGCCAGCTCCGCGCTGGCCCCGCACTGACGAAGTAGCCCGAAGGACCAGAGGTGAAACGCATCCATACCCGCCCCCTGCACCCATTCGAGGTCGTCGATCACCTTGCGTCCCAGCTCTCGCACGGGATTACCCACCGCTCGAACCGCTACATTCCGCCGAGCCACTTCGGCGATGTTTCCGGCGTTGGTCGCGTGAACCGGATTCAACCTGATCTGTTCGACGTAGGGCACGAACGAAGGAAGTGAGGAACGATCGAGATCGAAGACGCCGGAGAAATCGTCGCCTCGCAGCAAGTAGTACCCGCTGTTGTGAAAGTACTCGAGCTCGCCGGCAACGCGATCGATCCGATTGGGCACGATCGTGGTCTTGGTGTGCCCCTCGTGATAACTCGTTCCAAGAGTGTCGGGAAGCCAGTATCCGTCCACTTCAACCGTCGACAGCATCCCAACCGCGAGGTTGTCCTCGACATGGATCAGCGGTGCCCGCCAGACGTTCATCTCGGCGACTTCGATTCCGTACAGCGCGTAGATGTCCTCGGCCTTGAGCTTGAGGAACGTCCACTGAGTCCCGTCGAACCGCGATGAGAAGGCACATGCCAATGCCGGGACGGGGTCCAATCCCAGCGAATGCAACACTTCGATCCACAGATCCGTGTAGCAGTTGGTCTGCGCCCACACGCGGTCGTCCTGATGCAACGAATGGGGCCTGTAGCGATCAGGTGAAATGTCGATGAGCCGTGACATCAGATGCCCATTCGTTCACGAACGGAGGTTGGCCATGCAGCCACGTCAAGACCATGAGTCCGCAACAAGGACAACGCGATTCGCTCCATCCCGAAGCCGACGCACGAGCTGTGTGCCACCTCCCCCTCCGCCGTTCGGATGTCGAAGTTGACACCGAAATGGTCGAGATGGTTGTTCGAGGACACGATCGCCGTGCCCTCGTCGAGATCTCCGTAGAGCCGAACCGTCAGTTCCGTCTTGAGATTCTCTTCACGCTGGTTGGCTGCAAGCATCTTTCCGGCGCGCCCGAAGAAAGGATCATTGGCGATCACCGGGGTAGCGTCGAGTTCGAGCCGGCCGAGCACCTCGAGCCCCCGCTCGATCCAGTGCTCGCGATGCGCTCGCGCTGCCGCGGCGTCACCGATCGTCACGAACTCGTGCATCCGAAACGCCTGCATGCGAGCCGGATCGATCGCCGGTTCGTGCCGGAAGCAAAAACCGTAGATGTCCAGCAGCACTCCGCCTTCGGGGAGAACTCCGGTATACCGCGCATAGGCAGGATGGCACGCTGCGGACACGAGCATGGTCTCGGTCGGCTCGAGGTGGCGGTCCCACGATTGTCCCTCGGCGCGATCGGCCAGCAGTCGCGCGTGATCGCGATTGGAACCAGCGAAGGTGTTGATGGCGCCGGTGAGGTTGGGAAACGAAGCGATGTAGTCGGTGCGCTCGAAACTGCTCCGCGGGAACACCGGCGGGAACCGCAGCCGAGTCGCGGCGTCGCCTGGCCCCGCTGCAATCACCACTCGGTCGATACCGTCGACGATGTCCTCGAACACTCCGGAACGCCCGTAGAGTCCCGGCACCTCCGTCTCGACGAGAAGTCCTTCGACGAGCAGTTCACGTTGAAATGCAGCCCGGGCCCGATCCAGATCGGTCTCGCCTGTCACAGTCTCGTTCGTCATAGCGTTCCCCGGTATCCGATAGCCATGTGCGCTGAACCTGCCATGATTCGATCGTTGTTCACCATCACCGCTGCGCCGTGCGCGTCACGAAGGTGCCGACCGAGCGAGAATTCGGTGTCCTCGCGATATCCCGAGATTCCACAGATCAACATTGTCTGCCCCACGATTTCCACCACCGCTGTCGACGCTGTGACTTTCAGGTTGTTCATTGCGAGCGAAAATCCCACCGCTCCCGTCGCCTCGAAATCGGCAACGCCTTCCTCCGCGTGGACTGCGCGGTCGTACCTGCGTGCAGAGGCGCCGACGAGATCGGCGAATTGTTGTGCCGAAGCGGCAACTTCGGCGAGCCGCAGCGCTCCGGGGGAAGTGACCCCGGGCTGCTTGCGGGCGGCGGCACGCACGTACTTGCGCGCCTTCTCGACTGCAGCGTCGGCAATTCCCAACCACACCGAACTCCAGACGACGTGCGAGACCGGAAGCATCGTGTGGGTGGAGATATCGGAATACGGTACGTCGGCGACCATCTCCGGCGTCGAGGTGGCCCGAAGGATGTAACCGAGACTGCAAGTTCCCCTCAGCCCCAGCGTGTTCCACTCGGTGGTGCGTTCGAGCGTCAGGTCTGGGGTACGACACACCACGAGAACCTGATCGTTCGGCTGACTCTCCGGTGTTCGCCGAGCCGTCACGACTATCGCGTCGGAGTGTTCACCGTACGAAATGACAGGCGCGTTCTTGATCAACAGCAGGTGACCGCCCAAGTCTTCCACCGCGCAGTAACTCCGGCTGACGTCACCACCGATTCCCAGCTCAGTGGTTGCCGATGCCAACAGCAATTGCTTGTCGACCGTTTCTTCGACAAACTCGCGTAGTGCTTCGGTGTTGCCGTGCTTGACCAACGAGTATATCTGCGTCTGATGCATCGCGAAAATCATTCCGCTTGCTGCACAGCGTGTTCCGATCACACGGGCGATCTGCGACACTTCCTGCAGCGAGAGCCCTTCGCCGCCTAGTTCCCTCGGCACAGCTACGGACAGCAGCCGTTCGCTTCGCATGGCGTCGACAGCTTCACGCGGAAACCTTGCTTCTGCATCGACTTCGTCGGCCCACACCGCTGCAACTTCGTCGGCCAACCGTGCGGCCCGCTCGAGGGCCGTTCCGGTGGAGCACTGCGATTGCGGAGCGTTCATGCAGCACCCAACTCCGTCAACGCACCCTCGATCGCCTTGACGCTTGCGAAAGTACTCTTCCGCAACAACTCGTCAGGGAACTCGATGTCGAACGAATCCTCCAGCGCCAACATGACATTCACGCTCGCGTGCGACGTCAAACCCAACTCGTAAAGATCGGCCTCTCCGTCGATCGTGCTCACGTCGACTGCCAGCCGACCGTGCTCGACGAGCACTTTCCGAATTGCCTGATCAATCATCAGCGATGTCGTCCTTCTTTTCGATGCGAGCGCCCGAGCGTGTTGCGATCACCATTGCGATGGCCACGTCCGCTTCGTGCGAGATAGATACTTGAAAATCGTGCAGATCCTGGGCCCGCGCGAGTTCCGCGGCATTACCGGACAGTGTCACCCCACAGCCACCCCACTCGGCCCGAGTGATTTCGATGGAACTCCACGGAACGGGAACGTCACCAGGCCGCAGTACCTTCACCACAGCCTCTTTGGCGGCGAAACGTGCAGCCAATCGTTGATCCCGCGCCGGCCCGGCGCAGGTCTGCAATTCGTGCGGGGTGAAGGTCCGATCGAGATACCTCCGCCCGAAGAGTTCGATACTTCGAGTGACATCCACGACGTTCACTACGTCACAGCCGATCCGCGGGCCGATGTCGAGCATCGGCGTCGGCGCAGTGTCACCCATCTGTCGACTCCCCATCTGGGGTCGTACACGCCGGGCAGCCCCCTATGCTGCCCGGTGCGCCGACGCCGTCACCCTGCCCTGACAAACCTTCATTCCCAGCAATTCTTCAGCTACCGATAGAACATACCGCAATCCGAAGATTGACGGCAAGATCGGACTTCCAGATTCCCATCAACACTATAAACATACTCTCAGTTTGTTTCGAATGCAGAACAAAGAGAACAATGTCCCTACCAGGACATTTGCAGCAAATTGACCAAGGAGCAGTGCGGAGAGCCAGTGATTTCAGTGATCACTGGCAAGGCGACGGGCCGCGAATTGCCTGAAGTACTCCACTTTCGATTCCGGGACCACGATCGGCAGTATCAAGTTCCACGATGCCTTCATGGAGTCCGAAAGCTCACGAACGGTCCCGGTCGCGGCTGCCATCAGCCGAACTCCCGACGCAACTTCCAACAGGAAACGAGCAATGTCAGCAGAATCCGCGTCCGAACGCAGATCACCTTCGTCGGCCGCACGGCTGGCAAGTTCACGGTAAATGTCGAGCCACACGTCCAGAGTCGCCGGCCCGGAGCCCCGATAGTCTCCGATCTCGACTAACAAGCGGAACGTAGCTCTAACCATGGCGTCATGCGCACCGATGTCGACGATGACCGACGAAATACCGATCAGTGACTCGAGCGCGGGAGTTCGACGGTCCAACCAGAGCTCACATTTTGCGTCGAAACGTGCCGAACCCTCGTCGATCACTGCCCGCGCGAGTTCTTCCTTGGACCCGAAATGGAAGTACAGGGCGCCTTTGGTCACCTGCGACTCGGCGATGATCTCGCTCAAGCTGGCATTGGCATAGCCCAGGCGCAAGAACACACCCGCTGCTCCGCGCAGCACCGAATCACGGGTGGCTTCTGCCCGCTCTTGCCTCACCATCGATCCGGCCTCCAATCACCACACATCGAACGAATTCTTGGTCTTACCCGTTCACAGCGTCAAAATGGATGGCACGGTTCGGCATTCAACCCACCCTGCAAACAAATGAGACATTTGCCCATCAAACGATCGTGATACAGCGAACACAGCTTAGACCGCGATCCATCTCTGCGCGGCAGGCGCGCCTGGTTAACCCTCCAATTGTGGATCGGCTTCCAGATTCGTCAGCCCATTCCAACACAAATTCACGAGGTGAGCGGCGACAACTTCCTTCGACGGAGTCCGTTCGTCGAGCCACCAAGTAGCCGTAGTGGACACCATGCCGACAAGCGCCTGTGCGTACATCGTTGCTAGTCCGGGGTCGAAACCGCGTCTGGAGAAGTCCCCCGCCAACAGGTAGCCCACCTGACTGATCGCGTCGTTGAGGAGGCTCGAATATGTCCCACTGGGCGCGACAACGGACGAATCGCGCACGAGTATCCGAAATCCGTCGGTGTGCTCTTCCACGTAGGTGAGCAAAGCCAACGCAACCCGCTCGACTCGAACTCTCGAGCGATTTTGTGAGAGCGAAGACGTGATCATCTCGAGGAGTCGCGACATTTCCCGGTCCACTACGACGGCGTACAGCCCCTCCTTGCCGCCGAAGTGCTCGTACACGACAGGCTTGGACACGTTCGCGCGCTGGGCGATCTCCTCGATCGAGGTCGCTTCGTATCCCCGTTCGGCGAACAATGCCCGCCCGATCTCGATCAGCTGTTGCCGACGTTGGGTACCGGTCATCCGGATCCGTGTCACTCGTTCGGGAACTGGATCCCCGCCACCCGAACCGGACACCGTCGCCATTGTCTTCCTCTCGCCGACACACAAATCACTGCTGTGGACGCTCAGCCTATCGGGACTTCGGGGGCCCGATCGGAGGAGCGGTTCGACCTACGGCGGGTCGGCATGCGATTATTCTTTCGCGCGTTCGGCCGCAAGGCTCGGCAATGCGTGGCAATCCGCCGTGGTGTAATGGCAGCACCTCTGATTTTGGTTCAGATAGTTCAGGTTCGAGTCCTGGCGGCGGAGCTGGTGAACAACATGCTTTCCCGAGCGGAATGTATGTCTTGATCGACAGTTTGATCGACAGTTTGATCGACAGAGGGAGCTCAAACCAGTGCAGACCGCCGTGATCGTTCTCGCAGCGGGTGCCGGTACACGAATGAAGTCGAAGACTCCCAAGGTCCTCCACACTCTCGCCGGACGCAGCATGCTGGCACATTCGCTTCACGCGGCAACCTCACTGAATCCCACGCACCTGGTGACCGTCGTCGGTCACGATCGTGAGCGTGTCACCGAAGCCGTGAACGCAGTCGCCGGGGAACTGGACCGTTCCGTCACCGTCGCTGTTCAGGACGAGCAGAAGGGCACCGGGCACGCTGTCAGTTGTGGGCTCGAGGGGTTGCCGGCCGACTTCTCCGGGACCGTACTCGTCACAGCCGCCGACGTGCCTCTGCTCGACGGCAAGACCATCGCAGACCTCCTCGCCCAGCACACGGCTGCTCCCGCGGCCGCGGTGACGGTGTTGACGTCGACGGCCGTCGACCCCACCGGCTACGGGCGAATCCTTCGTACGACGGACGGCGAGGTGAACGCCATAGTCGAGGAGAAGGAAGCCACCGATTCGCAGCGCTCGATCACCGAAGTCAATTCAGGGGTCTACGCCTTCGACTTCGAAACTCTGCGCGACGCGCTGGCGTCCCTCGACTCCAACAACGCACAACACGAGTTCTATCTCACCGATGTGATCATGATCGCCCGTCGCGCGGGCAAGCGTGTTCGTGCTCAGCACATCGCGGATTCGGTTCTCGTCGCGGGCGCCAACGATCGCGTGCAGCTCTCGACGCTCGCCCGCGAGATGAACCGTCGGATCCTCGAGAAGTGGATGCGTGCCGGCGTCACCGTCGTCGATCCTGCGAGCACATGGATAGATTGCGACGTGCACATCGCACAGGACGTGACGCTCCTGCCCGGAGTTCAGTTGACCGGCACGACCTCGGTGGGCGAAGACGCCGTGATCGGCCCGGATACCACGTTGGACAACGTGAGAGTCGGTGAGCGTGCAGTCGTCGTCCGCTCGCACGGGACCGACTCCGTTGTCGGCGCGGACGCGACTGTCGGCCCCTTCGCCTATCTCCGGCCTGGTACCCGCCTCGGGGCACACGGCAAGATCGGCGCTTACGTGGAAACCAAGAACGCGGATATCGGCGAGCATTCGAAGATTCCGCATCTTACCTACGTCGGCGACGCCACCATCGGCCATCACAGCAATATCGGAGCTTCGAGCGTCTTCGTCAATTACGACGGGGTGAACAAGAGCCGTACTGTGGTGGGGTCGCATGTCCGAACAGGCTCCGACACCATGTTCGTCGCCCCTCTCGTCGTGGGAGACGGCGCATACACGGGTGCGGGCACAGTCTTGAAGAACGACGTACCGCCTGGGGCGCTCGCCGTCTCGGGTGGGGTGCAGCGCAACATCGAGGGCTGGGTCCAGAAGAATCGTCCCGGCACACCCGCGGCAGATGCCGCTGCAGCAGCTGCACAACCTGACGGCCCTGCAACAACCTGACAGCCCTGCACAACAGACAGCACAGATCACCACCAGATCGACCGGCAAGTACAAAAGGACGGCATGAACCAGTGACTGCGAATTGGATCGACAACCAGAAGAACCTGATGTTGTTCTCGGGTCGCGCACATCCCGAGTTGGCGGAGCAGGTGGCGAAGGAACTCGACATCCGCGTCACCCCGCAGACCGCGCGCGACTTCGCGAACGGTGAGATCTTCGTTCGATTCGAAGAGTCGGTTCGCGGCTCCGATGCGTTCGTCCTGCAGAGTCATCCGGCACCGCTGAACACGTGGGTGATGGAGCAGCTCATCATGATCGACGCTCTCAAGCGTGGATCGGCAAAGCGCATCACCGCCGTTCTTCCGTTCTACCCGTACGCCCGCCAGGACAAGAAGCATCGCGGACGCGAGCCGATCTCCGCTCGCCTGATTGCCGACCTGCTCAAGACCGCCGGCGCCGATCGCATCATCACGGTCGACCTGCATACCGATCAGATCCAGGGCTTTTTCGACGGCCCCGTCGATCACATGCACGCACACAGCCAGTTGGCCAACCACATTCGCGCGGGCTACAACCTCGAGAACATCACGGTGGTGTCCCCCGACTCGGGCCGCGTTCGTGTCGCCGAGAAGTGGGCCGACTCGCTCGGCGGAGCACCGCTGGCATTCATTCACAAGACGCGCGACCCGTTGGTACCCAACCAGGTCAAGTCCAACCGAGTCGTCGGTGAGGTCGAAGGTCGCACCTGCATCCTGATCGACGACATGATCGACACCGGCGGAACCATCGCCGGCGCGGTCAAGGTGCTCAAGGAGGCCGGTGCAGGTGATGTCGTCATCGCTGCAACCCACGGCGTCCTCTCCGACCCTGCGGCCGAGCGTCTGTCGACGTGTGGCGCGAAGGAAGTTGTTGTCACCAACACACTTCCGATCGACGAGTCGAAGAAGTTCCCGACGCTGACGGTGCTGTCCATCGCACCGCTGCTCGCTCGCACCATCAAGGAAGTTTTCGAGAACGGTTCTGTGACTTCGCTGTTCAACGGCAGCGCCTAGTCTCGCGCCGCACTACGGGCGCGTACCTGTGACTTCACGGTCACCGGTACGCGCCCGTCGTCGTCTTCGTGAAGGTCTCAGAAACAGACCACCCGGTCATCATGAAACCACCTGTGGGACACACGAATACCGCCGAATGCGACGATTGACATGATCTTGATCACGCTCCCGTCGAGAAACCCAGGTCGATGTTGGGGCGGTGTTCACCGCGCCGCAATCTTCGCCTAGTGTGGCTCGTCGTGATCGACGCGCAAACCCTGGAATCCCGGCCCGAATCTCATTCCCTGAATTCATCAGTTCCGACGATCCGGCGGTGGCGCCCAGGATCTTGTGTCTGGTGCGGAGACGACAACTCCGTGGACATGTTCCGCAACGAACCCCGCTGCGGAAAATGCCGTGAAAACGAAGGCATCATCGACGACGCCAAGCGCTTCCTCGGCATGTACGGTCTGCGCCCGCTCGGCGGCACGCTGCAGTCCGACGACGACGAAGAGCGCGAGTACCGCGTCAACGCACGCGAGGCCCGCCGAGTCCTGAACGAGATCCGTATGGACGTCCTTCCTGATGCGGCCGCTGTTCGCAAGGCAATTCGGCCCCGCGCCGCAACGGTTGTCGCCGACACGTCACCCGCACGCGCTTCCCGCCCCGCCAGCACGGGCACAGCGACGCGTGTTGCCGCTCCGGTCAAGACCGACACCGTGGACATCGACACGCTCCAGACGCGCGTCCTAGGGCTTCTCGATCAGCTCGGTTCGATCGACGAGCAGATCAAGGTCGCCGAACTCGCACAAGGGTTGCCGGCTCGCGCACGACTGAGCGATCTGAACAAGCAGAAGGCCACGGTTCTTCGCACGCTGGCCGCTCTCGAGAAGGCCCGCATCGCCGCCTCCAACTAATTCTCCTCGCGTCCGTCCCACGGCCCCGTCTCACTTGCGAGACGGGGCCGTTCTGTATGAGCAGGTACCTTTACGAATCGTGAATGACATCACCATCACTTTCGTCGTGCTTGCACTGGTCGTGGCGCTGTTCGTGATCGGCCGAATCCCGGTCGGCATCATCGCGATCGGCACTGCCCTGGCGCTGTACGCCACCGGTGTGATCACGATGGAGCAGGCGCTCGCCGGATTCGGCGATCCGACGGTGGTGTTCATCGCCGCGCTTTTTGTCGTCAGCGAAGCCCTCGACGCCACCGGTGTCACCACGTGGGCGGGCGAGAAACTGCTGGCGAAAGTCGGCGAATCCCGAGTCCGTCTCGTGAGTGCGATCATGTTGCTGGTTGCCGCGTTGACCGCATTGATCAGCGTCAACGGGGCCGTAGCCGCGTTGGTACCGATGGTGGTCGTCTTGGCGGTACGTCTCGGTAAATCGACGTCACAACTGCTTCTGCCGTTGGCATTTGCCGCCCATGCCGGATCGATGCTCACCTTGACCGGAACACCGGTCAACATCATCGTTTCCGAAGCCGCCGAGGAATCCGGGGCCGGTGCTTTCGGGTTCTTCAGTTTCACCTTGGTCGGTGCGCCGCTCGTATTGGGAACGATTGCGATCGCCGTACTTCTCGGTCCTCACGTCCTCCCCCATCGTGCGGGGACGTCGATGTCGCCTGACCTGAGCCGGCATGCCAAGACCCTCGCGAAGCAGTATCAGCTCATGGGAAAGGATGCGCCGTCCGCAGAGCCCTTGATCACCAAGCACGACGGCGTGGTCGAAGTGATCATCCCGCCGCGCTCGGAAATGATCGGCGACAGGGCTTTTCCGGGCATGGTGACCGACAGTGGAGATCTGGTGATACTCGCAGTCCAGCGCGCCGGTGAGGACTGCGGCCCCAAGGGCGTCAAGTTGGCGGCCGGTGACACGCTTCTCCTGCAAGGAAGCTGGGACGATCTCGACACCCACACCGCCGTCGATCCGAACGTCCTCGTGGTCGACGCACCTGCCCAGATCCGTAAGCAGGCAGCCCCGTTGGGAACCCGCGCGGTCATCGCTCTCGTCGTCGTTGCGGCGATGGTAGTGATGCTGACGTTCGGATTGGTGCCGTCCGCGATAGCCGGACTCCTCGCGGCATGTGCGATGGTGCTGCTACGAGTCATCAGCGTCGAGCAGGCGCATCGGTCCATCTCGTGGACCACGTTGATTCTCGTCGGCGGAATGATCCCGCTGTCGACCGCAATCCAGCAGACCGGCGCGGCCGAAAAGCTCGCGCATGCGTTTGTCGACGTCGTCGGTGGGGCAAGCCCGTATGTCGTCGTCGCTGGACTCTTCGTCGTGACGGCGACTCTGGGCCAGCTGATCAGCAACACTGCAACCGCGTTGATCATCACGCCGATCGCGATCTCGGTCGCCATCGAACTCGACATCTCGGTGCTGCCCCTTCTGATGACGGTCACCGTCGCTGCCGCGGCCTCCTTCCTGACGCCCGTAGCCACTCCCGCGAACATGATGGTGATGGGCCCTGGTGGTTACAAGTTCGGCGACTACTGGAAGCTCGGACTCCCGATGTTGTTGTGGTTCCTGATAGTTGCAACGGTGTTGATCCCAGTGATCTGGAGTTTCTGATGTGCTCACCGAAGGTCTTGTCGGAGGTCTACGAATCGATAGGACGCGAAGGCAGGAAGATCAGCCGTCGATCGATGTTCGCGGCGCTGGGCACCGGTGCCCTCGGCGCGACCGTCATGGCCGGCGCTGTACAGCCCACTGCGTCGGCAGCACCAACAGGTCAGACCATCGTCGATCTGACCCACGTACTGACGCCGGAGTTCCCGGTGTGGCCGGGCGCGCGCTCGTTCGAGATGAGGAACCTGGCGAAGATCGCCGACGCCGCCGGATCTCTGGGCTCGCTCGGCTCCGCCGGGTCAGGTGGAAACTTCTACCTCAACGAACTCCGCCTCGAAGAACACACTGGTACTCACATCGACGCTCCCGCACACGCCAGTGCGGACGGAATCACCGTCGAGAAGATTCCCGTCGCCGACCTCGTCGTGCCGATTGCGGTCGTCGACATCAGTGCCCGAGCCTCCGTCGACCCCGACACACTGCTCACCCGCCAGGACATCCTCGATTGGGAGTCCCTCCACGGGACCATCGCTCCCCGCAGCCTGGTTGCGATGAACTCGGGTTGGGATACCCGGGCCGGTGCCGGTGGCGCCTTCACGAATCGAGATGCACTCGGCGTGCAACACACACCGGGATTCAACCCCGAGGCGATCGACTTTCTCGTCCGCGAGCGCAACATCGTCGCCGTGGGCTCGGACACCCTCAGCATCGACGCGGGCCGAAGCACCACCCACGGGGCTCACCGAAGCGCTTTGGGCTCAGGAAAGTACGCAGTCGAAGCCCTCGCAAATCTGTCCGCACTTCCGGCCGTCGGCGCCACGGTGATGGTGGGAGCGCCGACGCATGCGGGTGGTTCGGGTGGTCCGTGCCGGGTCATCGCCTGGTACTGAAGATCAGGGCGTAGGCGTCACCCGCAGCACCTTGTCGCCGGCGCCGTTGTCGGTGGTCACCAGGAGCGAGCCGTCGGGCGTCGGGGTCACCGACCGCAAGCGACCGAACTGGTTCTCCAACCCGAAGGTCTGCGCGTCGACCGAGCGTCCGTCGGCACTCAGGCGGAGGAAGATCAGTTCCTTGCTCTTGAGGCCACCCATTACGAGCGCACCGTCCCAGGCACCCCATGCAGCTCCACCGGTGAAGGCAGCGCTGGCGGTAGCCAACGTCGAGCTACCCGAACGCCACACCGCCGCAATCGCTCCCGGCACTCGCACGGGATCGGTCATCGGCACGGATTCGTCGTACGTTCCGGGAAGCCGATCCGGGCGGTAGCCGTAATTTCCGCCGGGGGTAAGCAGGTTGACTTCGTCGTCGACGCTTGTGCCCTGTTCAACCGAGTACACCCGGCCGGTTCCGGGTTGCACGGCCAAGCCTTGGACGTTGCGGTGCCCGAGCGTGTAGACCGGGCTGGAAGCATTCGGATTCCCCGCCGCCGGAGTTCCGTCGGCGTTGATGTGCAAGACCTTGCCGCCCAGCGAATTCGGATCCTGGGGGACGCTCGGCGTCGCGGTGTCACCCGTCCCGACGAACAGCGTTCCGTCCTGCGCCGCAAGAATTCGGCAACCCCCGTGACGCCCGGACGAGACCGGGATTCCTGGCAGTACAGTTCCGGTTCGCGTGAGTGCGGTCCATCCGGCGTCGACGGTCCACGAGATCACTCGAACGTCCGTGACTCCCCCAGCGCTGAATCCCTGGCAGGTGTAGAGGGTGCGCGACTGAGCGAAGTCGCGGGCAAGCGCGATACCCATGAGACCGGTTTCGGACTGCGCGTAGAGATCCGAAAGGTCAGCAGCGACTGGACCTGTCGTGTTGTCGCCTCGGCGAACGAAGAATCCGCCGGATCGTTGTCCGGTCAGGATTGCACCGTCCGGGGCCGCCACCACGTCCCAAGGGTGGTCGAGTCCGTCGACCAGTGTGGTGACCGACAACTGCGGGAGGGTGTCCTCGATGGGTATGTCCGGGTCGTCGCTCCCCAACGATCCGGTGCTTCCGTTGCCGAAACTGCCGGGGTCGAAGGGGAATGGTTGAGCCACGCTCTGCGTTACCGGCATCACCAGTACTGCAGTCAGGGCCACGGTCAATGCGGCGAGCTTCGGATGACGCACGCGTTCTCCTCGGGTCGGAAACCGTTCTGCGCCTCACTATAAACAGACAAACACCATTTTTCGGGCCCTCTCGCTATACCCGCAGGCCACAGGAGAAACGAAACCCCTTCAGAAGTCGGCAAACTCCGGCAAAGCGTTCGCCAGTGGGGATGCGTTACGTCTTGATGCAGATCGTGCCTTCCGCCAGCCGGGCACACTCCAGTCCAGGAGGTATTCGAGATCCGCTTCCACTCCCCTGTCCCGAAGTCCGAAACGTCGTTCCAGCGCATCGCCGTCCGTCAAATGCAGTCTCGCCGCGTCGGGCACTCTCAGTTCGGGGTCACAGAATGGGCCTACGGGCGCGGTAACCGTTCGTCGTCCTGACGGATCTTTCCACTCCAGAAGACCACCTCCGATTTGCTTCACTGTCCACCTGCCAAACGTCTTCAGTCGGTGATGTTTTCGACACAGACAGGCCAAGTTCCGTTCTGCAGTAGGCCCTCCCTGAGCGGGGTTGCCGTGATCGAACGGCACCGTGTGATCGATATCGCAACTATCAGAACGCACAACACAATTCGGAAAGCGGCACGTACCGTCTCGCGTCCTTACAATCGTCACCAACGCCGCGGACGGCTGGTACGTGGATTCACCGCGCCGCGAACCACTGTTCCTTCGCGAGCGATTATCCCTTGCCGCAGCGGGCAATATCTCCGGTGAGCGCATCGACCGACCCACGCCGAGCACCGGTCCGGCTGCCCCCGCAGTCGAACAATGTTGCACCTCGGACGGTGCAAGGGTGAGGACTCTCTGCCACGTGGCGTCCGCGGCGATCGCGCGCGCAAGGTCGGCATCGATGTGGCCGTACCCCTGCAAATAGCCTGGCAGGTCGTCGAATCCGAGCAGGGTGGAAGCGTTGACACCCACAAGAATTGTCGCAATCGGGAGCGCGGAGGTCTTCGTATCATCCCTACGGGTGCAATCGCCGTCGCACTGACAATCCAACGACGTCTTTCCTTCCGCCAATGCGATCAGTGCATCGGCACGCCGTTGCCCGAAAGTTCTCGGATCGGAACCACAGACCTGCATCGACATCGCACGGAGCCTCGTGGCCAAAGTCTGAGCGCCGACCACTGGAAGCATTCCGTCCAGAGTCGACATACCGTCGTGCGACGCGCACGTCCGAACGTCCCGATCCGCCTCCGCACGAACTCGCCTGGCACGCACCCCATCAGGGTCGTGCCGAGCAATGAGACCTCGTGCGCGCGCCTTCAACTTGTTACCGGTTACACGGCAGGCACCGTCCACGAGGAGTCGCTCGATGTCATCGAGCGCGTGCTCGGAGACGTTGGCGAGAGCTTCGGACAGTGCCATCGCTTTGGCCAGATCGATGTCACCGCAAGCAAAAGCGGCCGCCACCCGCGGAAGTCGCCAGCGCAGGTCACATCCCAGTGCAATCATTTTCTGCGCGGCGTACTCCGTAATGCTCAGTATCGACGCGATCTCCACGTGCGCGAATTGACCCCGAAAAGCCTCATTGACTCCAACCGCGGCATCCTCCTCACAACGGTCCAAGTACAGCGCAGTGACCGCGTCGATCTCGAGGAAGTGGGCGCGCGCGATTTCCGCATGCTGCCGAAACAGCGCGTCCGCGGAAGTCTTCGATTCGAACATATGAGCGATTCTACGGGCGCCCACCGACAAGTTTTTGCGAAATCCCGGGGTATTCACCGATACCTTTTGCGCTCCGATGTCACTACGTTCAATCGCATGACTCAGCATCCGACACGAGATCAACCGTACTTCGGCATAGCGATATTCGAGTTGGGGAAGAATGACGGGGTCGGGTGCTTCCACCGAGAGGACTGTTATCTCATCTGGGCTGGCGACCCCGCTGAGGCGCAGTCAAAATTCGAGCGCAAGGCCGGCGAGCAGGAGTATCCGCTCGGCGCGAGCGATGACCAGTCCTATGTAAAACTCGCGCATCTCGTGGATCTTGCGCCGGTGTCGGACGCTGTCCATACTGGCACCGCAGATCTCAATCTCGACACTTCTCAAATATTGCCGCCTACAGAACTTTTGAGACACTTCTAGGGGGAGACAGCATCCTCTGACAAGCGCCCACTTCACGCCCGCTGCGCGCACAACAACGCAAAGCGCTGATCCCGATCCGTCCACACCTTCCGCACCCCGAAGCCCGCGGACGCGAGTTCCGCGGCAATCCCGTCCTCGGTGAACTTCGCCGAGATCTCGGTGCGCAGCTGCTCGCCCGCTGCGAAGGTGATCTCCAGATCCAGGTCGTCGATGTGCACCGAGACTTCACGAAGTGCTTCCAGGCGCATCTCGATCCACTCGTTCTCGGCATCCCAGAGCGCGACGTGACGGAAGTCCTCCAAGGGAAAGTTCGCTCCCAGTTGCTTGTTCAGGACCGAGAGAACATTGAGATTGAACTGAGCAGTCACACCGGCAGCGTCGTCGTAGGCGGGCACGAGGACTGCGGGATCGATCACCAATCCCACGCCCAGGATCAGGTTCTCACCGGGATCGAGCACCGCTGCAATGCCCGAGAGGAACTCGGCGCGTTCTGCCGGAACGAGATTGCCGAGAGTTCCACCGAGAAACGCGACCGCCCGCCGTCCACCACCTGGCAGATGATGCAGCGAACCGGTGAAGTCACTGACCACCCCGACCACATCGATGCCGGGGAATTCGGCACCGACTTGCTGCGCCGCGCCTTCCAGTGCTGTCACCGAAACATCCTGCGGTACATACGTTCGCAGAGTTCCACGAGCAGTCATTGCATCGAGCAGCAACCGCGTCTTCTCCGAGGAACCGGAACCCAGTTCGATCAGGATCTCAGGATCGGTGAACGCAGCGATCTCGTCGGCGTACCGAGCGAGCAGGCCGCGTTCGGTACGGGTGGGGTAATACTCGGGTAAGGCCGTGATCTCCTCGAACAGTTCACTTCCACGCGCGTCGTAGAACCATTTGGGCGAGAGCCACTTCGGCGTAGCGGTCAAGCCCTCCCTGGCCTCGGCTCGCAATGCGTCGACCGATTCGGCCGGTGTCAGATAAACCTCGAGCGTAGGGGTTTTCATTGTTCTCCCATCGGTATCGGGGTGACGATCAAATGGCCGGGACGCGCGCAGGCGATGTGCCGGTCCGGCACCTGCTCCCAGTCCGGCGAACCATCGGACGGTTCGGAAACGATCAGTGCCCGCGACTCGTCGACCCGCGTGTACAACGTGTGGCCCCACGCCGTGGCCCACAGTTCCTGCCCGTCGCCGAACAGGAGGTTCAATCGTGAATCCGGTGCCGCCGCAGCCACATCGTGAACGAGGCTCGTCACGGCGGCTTCCGCGGGCTTCGACTTCAACCGATGCCGAAGCACTGTCCACAACAAGGCAGCATCCGTCGGCGCGGGCATCTTCAGCAATTCGACGGCCGGAACTTCTGCTGCCAAGTCGGCGAGTGAGCCAGGCCAACCGGATACCGCTCCGTTGTGGCTGAAAGCGTAGGTTCCGTCGACGAACGGTGCGCAGGCACCGATCTCGACGGCCATCCCCTCCGTCGCGGAACGTACGGCGGCGAGAACGGATCCGGAAATGATGTGGGACAACGTCTCGTCGACTGTCGGGTCCGACCAGATCGGCGAGATACTGCGGTACCGTCCCTGCCTTCCACCGTTCCACCACACCGCGCCGAATCCGTCGGCATTGATGGTCCCGCCGCCACGCATCTCGCGAGGTGCCCACGACTGTCGCATCAGTGAGTTTTCGCCGTCGTGGAGGAGTTCACGAACCGAACGCGGCGGCCCGAGATAGCCGAGGTGCCGACACATGTCAGGATCTACCCGAAATCGTTCTGGCGCAGCGAAAACCCGAGAAGATTTGGCGCCTGATCGGGTGGTCCCAGTTGCGGAACGTCCCCCGGCAGGCAACGCTGTCGGTCCCGAACGATCCCCCTCGCAACACTTTGTAGTCGCCGCCGAAGAACACCTCCGAATACTCCCGATACGGGAAGGCCCGGAAACCCGGATACGGATGGAAACCCGAAGACGTCCACTCCCACACGTCACCGATCAACTGCTCGACACCCGCTGCCGACGCACCCGCCGGGTACGAGCCGACGCCGGCGGGACCGAGATGGCGCTGACCGAGATTGGCAAGTTTCTCGTCTGCGGACACGTCCCCCCACGGGAATCGTCGCGATCTTCCGGATTCCGGATCCCACCGCGCGGCCTTTTCCCATTCCGCCTCGGTGGGAAGCCGTTTGCCTGCCCAGCACGCGTAGGCCTCGGCTTCGTAGAAGCTCACATGCACGACGGGCTTGTCCGGTGGGACCGGAGCCTCGACGCCGAAAGTCTCGTGCCACCAACCCGAACTGTCGCGTTCCCAGAACAGTGGTGCACGGAGCTTCGCGTCGACGCGATGCCGCCAACCGTCACGGGACCACAGTTCCGGTCGGGAATAGCCGCCGTCCTCGATGAATTCGACGAACTGCCCATTGGTGACCGGGAATCTGTCGATCGCGAAGTCGGTGAGATAGACCTGATGCGCAGTGCGCTCGTTGTCGAGTGCCCACGGTTCGTCGTCGGTCCCCATGACGAAGGGGCCGGCGGGGATCGTGACCTCGTCGAGTTCCGGCATGCGGGCCGCTTGCGGAGCGGGTGTGGCAACGAGTGCCGTGGGTCCCGAACGCAATTGGTGTGTTGCGAGCATGGTTTCGGCGTGTTGCTGCTCGTGCTGCGCGATCATCCCGAAGGCAAAACCGTCCATGTCGAGTTCTGTGCGTCCGAAGGTGCTGGCTTCGAGCACATCCCAGACCTTCCCGCGAACCGTACGTACGTATTCGCGCGCCTCGGCCGGGTTGAGCAGGGGAAGTGTGGGTCTCGACGATCTCGAATGCTTGAACGCGTCGTACAGCTCGTCTATGTCGCTACGCACCGGATCGCGGCCACCGACATCTCGCACCAGCCAGAGTTCCTCTTGATTGCCGATATGCGCCAGGTCCCACACGAGTGGACTCATCAACGGAGAATGCTGAGCGACCAATTCGGTATCGTCGACGCAGTCGGTGAGCAGCGTCGACCGTTCACGCGCTCGCAGAAGTACGGCCTCGACCGCTTCCTTGGTGATCTCCCCCGTCATGTGTCGCTCTCACCGGGCACAATTGCGCGACAACACCGTTCGGCTGCGGCATCGAGAAGACGGACAAACTGCGGCTCCGGCGCGTACGACGCGGCAAGCGACATCAGAGAGGTTGCCGCCGAACGCAGTTCGACGTCGTCCAAACCGTACTCTGCCGCATCCCGCCATCTCCCGGCCGTCGACGCTGCGGCATCACTCGCCTCACGCATCACGGCAGGCCCGGACAGCAACGCGTCGATCGCTGCTACCGGTACTCGCCACAGATCTCCCGGCTGCGCATCGATGTAGCGAACCTCCAGATGGCCGACAGCGCGAACCGGCGGGAACAGCGTGGACAGGTGATAGTCCAAGTCCGCCCAGACGGGTCGGCGTCCGATCTCGGCATCCAAAGCGCCGTCTATCCAGTCCCCGAAAGTGGCACCCCGCGGAGCCGTCCAATCGTCGCCCTCGTTTCGCACACACATCAGCGGAACATCGAGCGCCCAGCCGGCGTAGTCCTGCACTTCCGGGACTGCGACCGTTCGCCAGGAATCGAGTTCGAGCCACGTCCGCATGCGTTGGGACGCCCAATCCCCTCTCGGAACCCCTTGCAAGCGTGGAGAACACGCAAACGCAGCGATGAGCGCCGGCCCCATGTCCCCGAGGAGCCGCCAACGCTGGGCAATGGACTCCGGGCTGCCGCCGGCATCGACACTGACCTGCACTGCTGCTGTATTGCACATCATCAAGGTGCCGTACGGTCCTATCCCGGCGAAGCGGGATTCCATTGCGCAATAACGTGGCAACCGGAGAATCCGGGAAGGTGGGCGGGCGACGTCGGCCGCGGCAGAACTGATTTCGATGGAGTACGACGCGAGGAGTGTTTCGAGAGTACGACGGTCTTCGTCGAGACAGTCACACAGTTCTCGGGCGGACGTCCGCGGCGCTGACGAGAGTTCGATCTGTCCGCCAGGTTCTACGGTGACGAGGCTGCCACGAGGAAGCGGAACCGCTGGTGAATCCGGGTCGATACTGGTGGGCGCGTATCGCCCGAGTGCCTTTGCCAGAGTCGCTGCTGACGGCCGCTCCCCACCGGGAACCTGGCTGGTCAGCCACTCGAGCTCAGCTCCGACCAAACGGGGTGGCCCCTGTTTGAAGCACACACCACCGACGTAGGCCTCGGCCGCAGGACGTGAATCCACCTGCGTGGTCTGTGCTGCTGTCAACGCTGCTGTCACCATTCGACTTCCCCTTCGGGCGGTCTTCGCGGTCGCTACCGACGATAGAACGCCAACGTCCGAGATGCACCCTTTGTGGTGTTACGTGTCGTTGAATTTCTTCAGTCGTATCCACCGGTACCCACAACCGGCCAGAACCACACCTGCGCCGGAAACAACCGCGATCCACGGAAGTGTGACCACCAGAACGACACAACCAGCCGCGCCGACCGCTTGCAGCCACTTCGGATACATCCGGTCCACACCGCGTTGGCTGTACGCACTCACGTTCGCGACGAAGTAGTAGAGCAGCACTCCGAACGACGAAAAGCCGATCACCCCACGAAGATCGGTTGTCGAGACCAAGGCGATCACAACGGCACCGACCACAAGTTCCGCATGGTGAGGGACCCCGAACCGTGGATGGACTGCAGCGAGGGCCACTGGCAGATCGCGCTCGCGGGCCATCGCCATCGCCGTACGACTCACGCCGGCGATCAGAGCCAGCAGCGCCCCCGCCGACGCCGCCGCGGCACCGATCACCACTACGGGAACGGCCCAACTCCAACCGACTGCGCCCACCGCATCTGCCAGTGGTCGCGCCGAATTCGCCAGCCGATCAGGTCCCAGCGTCACCAACAGCACCACCGCTACCAGCGCATAGAGGACAACGGCGACGGTGAGTGCGATCAGGATCGCCCGCGGAATCGTTCGACGCGGATCACGCACTTCCTCCCCCAGCGTCGCGATCCTGGCGTAACCGGCGAACGCGAAGAAAAGCAGCCCCGCCGCTTGCAGAATTCCGTACCACGACCCGAACGCGACGTCCGGGAACTCGCGCACCGCACCAGGACCGACGACGGCAACCACCAGCGCTACACACAGCGCCGTCGTCGACACGGCGACGATCACCCTGGCCATGTGCGCCGTCCGCGTGACTCCGCGATAGTTGACTGCAACCAGCGCTGCCACCACCAATACCGCGACGGGGACACGCCAGGCCGTAGGCGCAACATACGTCGCAAAAGTCAGGGCCATTGCCGCGCAGCTCGCGGTCTTCCCGATCACGAACGACCAGCCGGCGGCAAACCCCCACCAGGGTCCGAGCTGCTCACGTCCGTAGACGTAGGTCCCACCTGAAGTGGGGTATCTGGCCGCAAGCTGCGCCGACGACGTCGCGTTGCAGTAGGCGATGAACGCTGCAATCGCCAGGCCCACAAGCAACCCGGTACCGGCTACTGCGGCAGCGGGCGCGAACACCACGAAGACTCCGGCGCCGATCATCGCGCCGAGGCCGATCACCACGGCATCGGCCGTGCCCAGTCTTCGCTCCATCGGGACAGCTTCGTTCACAGGTAGTTTGAACCACACCGACATGAACGGAAGGTGCCATGTTCGATCTCGACACGATCCGCCGCGACACTCCCGGATGCCTTGACAAGGTGTTCCTCGACAGCGCGGGATCCTCGCTCCCGCCCGAGCCGGTGCCGGCCACGATGATCGAGCACCTGCGACGTGAAGCCGACGTCGGCGGATACGTCGCAGCTGCTCGTCAGAGCGGCGCCCTCGCTGCTGTTCCCCATTCGCTGGCCCGGGTCATCGGTGCTCAGGCAACCGATATCGCTTTGACGGACAGCGCGACCCGCGCGTGGAACGACTTCCTCGCTGCCGTTCCGCTCGGACCCGGTGATCGAATTCTCATCAGCGGAGTCGAATACGCGAGCAACGCCATCGCTGCACTGGGGCGGGCGCGTTCGACCGGTGCCCACGTCGAGATCATCCCGAGCGATCAGTACGGACGCATCGACCTCGACGCACTCGAGAACATGCTCGACGATCGGGTTCGCGTCGTCTCCGTCGTCCACGTCCCCACCAACGGCGGCCTGATCAACCCCGTTCGCGAGGTCGTCGAACTCGCGAGGGCCCACGGCTCGCTCGTTCTGCTCGACGCATGCCAGTCCGTCGGCCAATTGCCCATCGACGTCACCGAACTCGGCGTCGACGCCCTCAGCGCAACCGGCCGCAAGTGGCTCCGCGGGCCACGCGGAACCGGATTCCTGTACGTCCGCCCCGGACTCGTCGACGCACTCGAACCCGCTGCGATGGACCTGCACGGAGCGGAATGGACCGGCGAGAACATCTTCGTACCCGCACCGGACGCAACACGATTCGAGCTCTGGGAAACGAGTGTCGCGGCGCGCCTGGGTCTCGGCGTCGCCGCCGACTATCTGCTCTCGATCGGCACCGACACGGTGTGGGAGCAGATCGAATCCAGAGCAGTCACGCTGAGGCAAGAGCTGGCATCGATTCCCGGAGTCGAAGTCCGCGATCGAGGAACCCAGCTGAGCGGCATCGTTTCCTTCACCGTCGACGGTATCCCCGAGCACCTGGTTCGGGATCAGCTTGCAGCACAGAACATCACCGTCACCGTCAGCGGTCGCGGGTCCACCCTCCTCGACATGGATGCCCGCGGACTCGACGCCGTGGTTCGCGCATCGCCGCACTACTTCGTCGACGAAGCCGACCTGGACACATTTCTGGGCGCGGTGAGGAGTTTGCAAACCTCCCGTTGACCGGGACCATGCCTGATCTGCGGAAGTCGAAACTGCAACTGTGGGGTGATCAGCAGTTTCGCCTTCCGAGAGGACTATTCGCATGGCCGACCCCACCGTCAGACCGATCTCCGCTGCCGACATCACCACCTGGGACTACGAGGCCGACGTCGTCGTCGCGGGATACGGCATCGCCGGCGTCACCGCTGCGATCGAAGCAGCTCGTGCCGGCGCCGAGGTGCTCGTCCTGGAGCGGACGGGCGGTTGGGGCGGAGCCGCGTCACTGGCTGGTGGATTCATCTACCTGGGCGGTGGAACGCCGTTGCAGAAGGCGTGCGGGTTCGAGGACTCGGTCGAGAACATGAAGACGTTCATGAAGGCAGCGCTCGGCCCCGGAACCGACGATACGAAGATCGACGCGTACTGCGAGGGCAGCGTCGATCACTACAACTGGCTCGTCGACGCCGGGGTCCCGTTCAAGGAATCGTTCTGGGGTCAGCCCGGCTGGGAACCGCCGTACGACGACGGCCTGATGTACTCGGGAGGCGAGAACGCCGCGCCGTTCAACACCCTCGTCGACCCCGCGCCCCGCGGACACGTTCCGCAGATGTCCGAGAAGAACACCGGCGAGAAGGGCGGCGGCTACATGCTGATGAAGCCACTCGTCGAGACGGCCGAAAAGCTCGGCGTCCGAGCAGAATACGATCTGCGCGTCCAAACTGTGGTGGTAGACGGCGATCGGGTTGTCGGCGTCGTCGCCAAGCGCTACGGCAAGGATGTCGCGATTCGTGCCCGCAAAGGCGTAGTGCTGGCGATGGGCAGCTTCGCGTACAACAACGAGATGGTGCGCTCGAACGCACCGCGTATCTTCGGCCACCCGGCGGCCTCCATCGAGGCGCACGACGGCCGCGCAATCCAGATCGGTCAGGCACTCGGCGCCGACACCGCACACATGGACGCCACCGAGGTCGCGTTCTTCTGCGACCCGCAGTTGATGGTGCGCGGCATTCTTGTCAACGGCCGCGGTCAGCGATACATCCCCGAGGACACCTACCCCGGCCGCATCGGCCAGGCAACGCTGTTCCAGCAGGACAACCAGGCATTCCTCGTGATCGACGAAGCTGCGTACGAGGAAGGCATGAATGCCGAATCGTCCAGTGCACAGTTGCGGGCGCAGCCGAGCTGGGTGGCGGAGACCGTCGAGGAACTCGAAGCCGAGATGGGATTGCCCGCCGGATCGCTGCAATCCACCGTCGACCTCTACAACCGGCACGCGGCTGAAGGTTCGGATCCGGTGCTCGGCAAGAAGTCCGAGTGGGTGAAGCCGATCGTCGGCCCGTTCGCGGCAATCGATCTCCGTGGCCGCACAGGCGGATTCACGCTGGGAGGATTGAAGACCACCGTCGATTCCGAGGTTCTGCACGTCTCGGGTGCGCCGATCCCCGGACTGTTCGCAGCGGGTCGCTGCACGTCCGGTGTCTGTGCGGGCGGTTACGCCAGCGGGACAAGTCTCGGCGACGGCAGCTTCTTCGGACGTCGTGCCGGAATCAGCGCGGCGCGCTAGATCACCACAACTCGCACGCCCTCGGCAAAGCGGTACGGCTGAGTCTGCAGGACCGCGCCGAGGTGTTTCCTCAGTCTGGACACCTCGGCGCGCACTGCCACGACATGCTCGCGATCACCGAAGAGCACTTCGCTCAGGCCTGCGGCATCCACACCTGCCGAACCGACGGCTGCCAGTGCCCGCAAGATCTGAGCGTGACGCGGCGAAAGCGCGCGCGTCCAGTTGGCGTCACCACGCACCGTCACCTGCGGCGATGCGCCGAAGGCCAGCTCCAGCTCGATCAACGGCCCGCCGACGCCGGTGCGCAACAGCCAGCCGTCTCCGAGCGGCTCAGGCAGACACATCCCCAGACCTGGCACGATGACTGGCTTTCCCGCACTGGGTGCTGCCACACGGTCGGGCGCGGCAATCCCGCTGGCGCCGGCCACCCAGCCGAACTCGTCGACCACCAATGCCGGACCTGTTCCTGCCGCGAACAGCGGTGCCGCCCGCGAGCGCAGGCGCTCGAGCGAAGCCGCGTGCTCGCGCCACAGCGTCGCCTCCGCGAGGCGAACCGCGGTGCGCACCAGCGCGACGGTGGTGGGATGCACCGAAGCTGCGGATCCACTGATGTCCACCACGCCCAGTATCTCGCCCGTCCGTGGGTCGTGCACGGGCGAGCCGGTACACGACCAATTGTGATGCGTGGGCGCATAGTGCTCGGCCGAGAAGAGTTGCACCGCAGAGTCTTCGATCAGCGCGGTACCTATCGCGTTGGTCCCCACCGACTGCTCCGACCAGCGTGCGCCTTCCGCGAACCCGAGAGCGTCCGCCGCACGTTTGACGGTCTTCGCCCCTTCGCGCCAGAGCAGGACACCGTCGGCGTCGGCAACGACCACGATGAAGCCCGCGTCCTCGGCGACCTCGGTGAGCGTGGTTCGCAGTTCGGGCAGAACGCTTCGCAGCGCGGTACGCGAACGCCTCGCCTCCAACTCGGAGAAATCGGCGACAGTAGACGCACCGCAGTGATCCGGCGTGAGCCCGCCGGCGGCCACCCTCGACCACGACCGCGCCACGACGGTCCGCGGCTGCGCCGGTGGTTCCTGGCCGGAGAGAACTGCGTCGTGCACCCGACTGAGTAGGCGAGCATGCTGCGACAGGTCGGTACCCGGCACGACGGCACCGAGCCGACTGCCTTCGGGAGCGTTCCCCACGGTGGTCACTCCGTCAGGCTACCGCTTTCGATGTGACGCGAACCACGTCCACACGGCCAGGTCCCCACCACCTGCGATTAGCGGCCGGGAGCAAACTCCGGTAACGTATCCGAAGTTGTCTCGGCGAGGGTGAATCGCAGCAGTTCCACACGTTGCAGGTTTACCGTGATCGACGCGGCTACGGCTCAGCTCGAGCGTTTCGCTCCTGGCCGTGTGCGCGCCTGTCCGCCTTGCCGCAGGCAAAACCACACGTCAGTAAACCGAGCACGAACCCCGTGAGTTGTAGGAGCCGTTTCATCATGTCTGAAGAAAACAACCTCGTCGCCGTCGTCCGCACCGAATTCGGCAAGGGCGCAGCTCGCCGCGCACGTCGTGACGGCCAGGTCCCCACGGTTCTGTACGGCCACGGTGAAGATCCCCGCCACCTCAATGTGCCGGCTCGCGACTTCGCCGCCATCCTCCGTGCACACGGCACCAACGCCATCCTCACCCTCGACATCGAGGGCACGGAGCAGGTTGCACTGACCAAGTCGGTCGTCGTGCACCCCATCCGCAACTACATCGAGCACGCCGACCTCCTCGTCATCAAGAAGGGCGAGAAGGTCACGATCGACGTGAACGTCATCGTCGTCGGCGATGCTGCTGCAGGCACGATGGTCGCGCAGGACGCATCCACGATCTCCATCGAGGCCGACGCGCTTCACATCCCCGAGCAGATCGAGGTTTCGGTCGAGGGTCTCGAGATCGGCACCCAGATCCTGGCCAGCCAGCTCGAACTGCCCAAGGGCTCGACCCTGCAGGCTGACGCCGACACCCTGATCGTCAACGTCGTTGCTGCACCCACCGAGGCAGACCTCGAAGAGGGCGCAGAAGCTCCCGCCGCCGACGAGGCTGCAGAAGAGGCCTGATCCTCTCGGTTCCAACAGAACTCACTGCGCGCGGCGCGTCATTCCGATTCGGAGTGACGCGCCGTTCGTGCGTAGCAGGAAAAATCAAGCCAGAAAGTAGCGTCCGTTGAGCACAGATACCGCCCTCGTCATCGGCCTGGGTAATCCCGGCCCCCAGTACGAGAAGACCCGGCACAACGTCGGCTTCATGGTCGCCGGCACCCTTGCCGGGCGCATGGGCGGAAAGTTCAACGTACACAAGAAGAGTGGCGCCGAAATCGTCGAAGGTCGCCTCGCCGGCCGGCGCGTGATTCTCGGAAAACCACGCTCGTACATGAATCTCTCGGGTGGCGCTGTCGCCGGTCTCGCACGGTTCTTCTCGGTCGACGCCGCGAACATCATCGTCGTCCACGACGAACTGGATCTCGATTTCGGGACGATCAGACTCAAACTCGGCGGCGGCGAAGGCGGCCACAACGGCCTGCGGTCCATTTCGAGTTCGTTGACCACCAAGGACTACCTGCGCACGCGCGTCGGGATCGGTCGTCCGCCGGGCCGCATGGACCCGGCGGACTACGTTCTCAAGCCGTTCTCGTCCACGGAGCGAAAAGAACTCGATCTCGTATGCGAAGAGGCTGCGGATGCAGTGGAGCTACTGCTCGAACTCGGGTTGGAAGCCGCACAGAACCGCCTGCACTGACGGTCAGTTACCCAGCAGTGCAGCCGAATTCGCGCGGCGGAGCTTCCCCGACGACGTCTTCGGGATACTGCCGGGACCCAGGACCGCAACGGCGCGAGGTCGGACACCGACGTCGGCAACCACGGCGTGGACCACTTCGCGTTCGATACGCTTGACCTCTTCCGGATCCTCGAAAGCGTTGGTCTCGACGGCGACTGCAAAGCTCTCACGCTTCTGGCCGGCGTCGAGACGAATCGCGACGGCATTTCCGGGACGCACACCGGCAACGGTTCCGGCCGCCCGTTCGATGTCTGTGGGGTACACGTTCCGGCCGCCCATGATGATGACGTCCTTGACACGCCCGCACACCACGACCAGTCCTTCCTCGGTGAAGTACCCGACGTCACCGGTGTCGAGCCAACCGTCGGCGTCCTGGGCCGGCTTGTGTCCGTCGACCGTGACGTACCCGGGAGTGACTGCCTTGCCGCGAACCTCGATGATTCCGACACCGCGGGCCGGAAGCACCTGACCGTCACGGTCGACGATGCGTCCCTCGAGGTCAGGCACCATCTTGCCGAGTGTGGCGAGGGCACGAGCGTTGGGGCGATTGGACGGCACCGCTCGAGACATCGATTCGAGAAAGTCTGGATCGACGTAGTCGAGGACCTGACCTTGATCGGGATCCGGAATCGACACGGCGAGCGTGGTTTCCGCCATTCCGTACACGGGCGCCAGCGCAGTCGGGTTCAAACCGAAACGCGCACCTGCCTCGGCGAGTGCATCCATCGTGTCGGGATCCACCGGCTCGGCGCCGTTCCACATGTATCGGACGCTGGACAGGTCGACTGCCCCGTCTTCCGCCTGTGCGAGTCGACGAGCCAAGAGCGAGTACGCGAAGTTCGGTGCGGCGGTGACGGTTCCGCCGTACTTGCCCATCAGTTCGGCCCACAGCACCGGGGTACGCAGGAAATCCATCGGCGTGATGCTGATGACCTCTGCGCCCACCTGCATCGGAACCGTGAGAAAACCGACCATGCCCATGTCGTGGAAGAGCGGAAGCCAGCTCACCATCACGTCGTCTTCGATGGAGAACTTGATGCGGTTGATCATGGCGTAGGCATTTGTGTAGAAGTTCTCGTGCGTGATCTGCACGGCCTTGGGCGAACCGGTGGAACCGGACGTCAACTGCTGGAGTGCGATATCCGATTCGGCCGTCTCCACGGGATCGATCGACGTTCCGCTGCGAAGCTCGTCCACCGTCACGACGGTGATGCCACGCTCTTCGAGGAGCGGCTTGGCCGCGTCGAAGGGCGCACCCAGAATGACGGCTTTCGCGGAGATCATGTCGATCACAGTCTCGGTGTCCTGAGCCCAGACGCCCAGATCCGTTCGGGGGGTCGGCTGATGCAGCATCGTCACCGACGCACCGCGCATCCACGTCGCCTGGCAGGCAGGTGCGATGTCGACGGGCTGTCCGGCGAGAATGCCGATCGCGACGCCGCGATCGATACCGACCTCGGCCAGGCCGCCGGCCATGCGCCGAGCCTCCTGGTGGATGTCGCCCCAGGTCTGACGGAAAGCGTTGTCCGGCTCTCCCGTCACCAGGCCGCGGTCGGTGACTGCGGCGGTCGCATACATCTCTTCGGTGAACTTGCTCAACGCAACTCCTCGGTCAGTGTCACTCTTCGATCAGTGCAACTCTTCGCAGGACACAAATGGCTGTGTGTTCGAACACACACATACATGGATAATCAGCGATCGTTCGCCGAGTGTTACGCCGCAGTGGCTATTGCATCGTGGTCTGCGAGTATCCTTTCTCTGTTGTGCTGCCGCACTCTCCACCTGTCCGCGCACCGGCACGTCGCCGGCACCGACGCCCACTTCGAGAGGTTCTTCGTTGACTACCCCGTCCGACTCGACCGTCCCTTCCGACTCGACTGTCCAGTCCGACACCGAAGGCCCCGATTCAACCGAGAGCGGGTCGGTCGCGGTCACGACGACGACCAAGGGCCTGTCCGCCGAGGCAGAGCGTCGCCGCACCTTCGCCGTCATCTCGCATCCCGACGCCGGAAAGTCGACGCTGACCGAAGCGCTGGCACTGCACGCGAAGAAGATCTCGGAGGCAGGAGCCGTCCACGGCAAGGCAGGCCGCAAGTCGACGGTCTCGGACTGGATGGAGATGGAGAAGGCCCGCGGCATTTCCGTCAGTTCCACCGCACTGCAGTTCAACTACCACTCGTCCGAGACCCCGGACGAGCAGATCAACGTCATCAACCTCGTCGACACCCCCGGTCACTCCGACTTCTCCGAGGACACGTACCGCGTCCTGACCGCCGTCGACGCGGCGGTCATGCTCATCGACGCTGCCAAGGGCCTCGAACCGCAGACGCTCAAGCTGTTTCAGGTGTGTCGTCACCGCGGCATTCCGGTCATCACCGTCATCAACAAGTGGGACCGTCCCGGTCAGACTCCTCTCGAACTGCTCGACGAGATCAGCGAACGGATCGGCCTCACGCCCACCCCCCTGTACTGGCCGGTCGGCATCGCCGGCGACTTCCGCGGACTGCTGCGGCGCGGTGAAGACGGTCAGGCTCGCGAATACGTCCGCTTCACCCGTACCGCAGGCGGCGCGAAGATCGCCCCCGAAGAGGTCATGGACGCCGACGCGGCGCTCGCCAAGGAAGGCTCCGAGTGGGAGACCGCGGCCGAGGAGAGTGAACTGCTCTCCGCTACCGGCCAGGACCACGATCAGGAGATGTTCCTCGCCGGTCAGACTTCCCCGGTGATCTTCGCGTCCGCGATGCTCAACTTCGGCGTCCGCCAGATCCTCGACACCCTCGTCGAATTGGCGCCGCCGCCGCGTGGGCGCGAAGACCTCAGCGGCAAGCCGCGCGAGGTCACCGATCCGTTCAGTGCGGTCGTCTTCAAGGTGCAGGCCGGTATGGACACCGCGCACCGCGACCGTCTGGCGTTCATGCGCATCGTCTCCGGCGTGTTCGAGCGCGGCATGGTTGTCACACACGCCCAAACCGGCAAGCCCTTCACGACCAAGTACGCCCAGACGGTGTTCGGACGTGAACGTTCCACCGTCGAATCCGCGTTCCCCGGCGACGTCGTCGGCCTCGTCAACGCCACCGCACTCGCACCCGGCCACACGCTGTACACCGAGAAGAAGGTGGAGTTCCCGCCGATCCCGTCGTTCGCGCCGGAACACTTCTCGATCCTGCGCGCCGAAAGCGCCGGCAAGTACAAGCAGTTCCGCCGTGCTGTCGACCAACTCGATTCCGAGGGCGTCGTCCAGATTCTCCGCAACGACATCCGCGGCGACGCCTCCCCCGTCATGGCGGCTGTCGGCCCGATGCAGTTCGAGGTCGTCGCAGCGCGCATGAAGGCCGAGTTCAACGTCGAGGCCAAGATGGAACCGCTCGGCTACGCATTGGCTCGCCGTACCGACGCCGCGTCCGAGGTCGAACTGAACCGTCAGCGCGGTGTGGAGGTCTTCACCCGTTCCGACGGTGTTCTGCTCGCCCTGGTCAGTGACAAGTGGCGCCTGCAGTACATCCAGAAGGAACTCCCGGATCTGACGCTCGAACCCCTCGTCGCTGCTGCGGACTGATGAGCCTGATCGAGGCGCTGTTCGACGCCGAACTGCACATCGGCAGCGCCACGATTCTCTGGCGAGAGATCATCGGAAACGCGTTCGGAATCGGCTCCGCGATCGCGGGCGCGCGACGCTCGGTATGGGCGTGGCCCGTCGGTATAGCCGGAAATGCCTTGTTGTTCACGGTGTTCATGGGCGCACTTTTCCACACTCCGCAAGAGCTCAATCTCTACGGCCAGGCCGGCCGTCAGTTGTTGTTCATCACCGTCAGCGTCTACGGGTGGACTCAGTGGCGACGCGGGGCACGCGACTCCGGTCGCGCAGTCCTGCCCCACTGGGCGACAACTCGCGAGCGCGTCGCCATGATCGCCGTCATGGCCAGCGGCACAATCGCTTTCGCCTGGATCTTCGACCTCCTCGGCTCGTACGGAGCGTGGGCGGAGGCCTGGATCTTCACCGGCTCCATCCTCGCGACATACGGCATGGCGCGCGGCTGGACCGAATTCTGGCTCATCTGGATCGGCGTCGACGCCGTTGGTGTTCCCCTTCTTTTCCGAGCCGGCTATTACCCTTCGGCGATCCTCTATCTGGTCTATGCATTCTTCGTCCTGTGGGGCTTCGCAATGTGGCTGCGCATTCAACGCCGAACTCCACAAGGGGTGTGACCGTAAACCAACTCCTGGTATGTTTGCGTCGATTAAGCAAACCGGCGGTCTGTTTACGGGCATCAGGAGCGAAACAATGGAAGACAAGAATTCTCACGGAATAGCGGGCCCCAACGGTTCCGGCAACGGATCGAGAGCCAATAGTTCCGCAAGTAATGGTTCTGCAAGCAATGGTTCTGCAAGCAATGGTTCTGGGAGCAACCTTTCCACGGGTAACGGTTCCAGCAGTGCCACCGCCACAGCGGATTTTCTGTCGACCGCACCCAAGCAATCCGATGCATTCACGTTTCCGCTTCCTGCCCGAACCACGGCCGCACACAGCAGCGGAGAGGACCTTTCAGTGCCAGCTTCAACACGCGAATCATCGAGGACGCTCGAAACTCGGAGTCGTACCGTCGTACGTCGCGACGCGATGGGCGTAGCCGCCGTTCGAGTGGCCGGTCGACTCACCCACACCGAACTCATCGCAAATCAGGCCTCACCCTCGAGCGCACATTCCTCCGATCCCACGACGGATCTGGACGAGTTGCTCACGATGCTCGGCAGCTACCTGTTGTCCTCGGGGTTCGAACATCCCGAAATCCACGCCAAGCTGGGCGGACAGTCGATCGTCGTCAACCTCGTATCGCCGGAGATCAGCGCGAGCTGATCTGGGCCCAGCTGCCCCTTAGGGCCACAGCACTGCTCGTGTCCATGCTCGGTCCGAGCCGCGCCGGTACAACCACCGCTGATGTCGACGCCCGGAGTCTGCCTGCCAGAACTCGACAGACTCCGGCTCGAGGCACCACGCACGCCAGTCCTTCGACACGAACCCTGGGTCGTCGCTGATTCTTGCTTCCGCAGCGGCCACCGACGTGTCGTACGCCCCTAAGTCTTCGAGCACCTCGCTCTGCTCACTTGCCGTCGCCACCGCTCTCGCCGTGACGGAGCGTTCGACGAAGTCTCGGCGTCGAAGTGCGTCGTCGCCCTCGCGAACCGTTCCGCGAATCCGGACCTGTTGGCCTGTTTCGCGCCAGTAGAAGGCGAGCGATGCTCGCGGATTTTCTTTCAACTCAACACCTTTCGGCGAAGCAGCTGAACCAGAGAACCAGAACCCACCCTCGGTCACGTCCTTGAGGATGAGGAAACGAGAATCAGGCATACCGTCGCCGTCCACGGTCGAGAGCGCACACACGTGTGGCTCGACGACGCCGAAGGCCACGGCCGCACGGAGCCAGTCGAGGAACAACTCCCCCGGCTTTTCCGGAAAACACTCGGGCGCGGGCGGCGGAGTTCCGGTCAGCGCGGGGATACCGCGAATCCACGTCCGTACGTCAGGCAGCGAAAAATCTGCATCAACCATGAGCCGACTCTAATCGCGGGCGACCTCAGGAGACGTTGCGAACGACCGAGTCGCCGAACGACGGTTGCTGCAGCAGCGCCCACTTGTTGGACGTCAATCGGAAACTCGGCATGTCGGCGAGCGCCACCACCGATTCCCAGGTCCGCTCGTAGCTCGTGTGGGAGATTCGCCATTCACCGTCGCTGCAGCGGGTGTATCTGTCGTGATAGAAGGCCGATCCGCGAAGCAGCATGCCGTCTTCGGGGATTACCACTGTGTCCGCGAGGCACCAGATCCCGGTTGCGGTGTCTCCGTCGACGTCGATCTCGGGTTGCCCGCACTGATGTTCGGTGATGATGTGTGATCCGAGAGTGTTCTCGAGGAAGGAGACGAACGAATCTCGGGAATCGAAACTGAGTTGTTCTCCGTAGATCGCGGTGGCGTCGACGGTCAGAGTGTCGGCGAATTCGACCCACGATTTGGTGTCCAAGGCGCGTGCGTATCGGTACTTGAGTCTTTGGATGAGAACAATCGCTTCGAGATCCATGATCCCCGCCTCCCGGTGCAGCAACCACCCGTCCTATGTGTGCACATTAGCCTGTATCACGCCGAAACGGGCATTACTCTCAAAGCTAGTAGAAATGTCAGCCGATAACACGCTTTTCCAGGCCGTCGAGCATGATCGTGATCTTCTCGTCCAACCAACCTCGCCCGTGCCACGTCGATTCGTCGCCGATTCCCTCGATCAACGACTCCGACGCATTCCAACTTTCCTGATACGCCTGTCGCGCGGAACGTGAATCGGCGGAGCTGACGGTCTTGTCCATCGCCGCCATCATTGCGAACTGCGTCATCGTCACCTCGGAGATGAAGTCCACCGCCAATATCGCATCGTGGGGTGTGAAGCCTTGCGCAGTCAACGAACCGACCAGTTTCTCCACGATCTCGATTATCGCCGGCGGCGTGCCCGGAACTGCGAGACCGACCTGGGCCAGACCTGGATAGCGCTCGAACGAGGACCACAGAACGTCGCAGAAATCCCTCAGGAATTCGCGCCACGGACGATTCGTATCGGGCCATACAGTCTGACGCACAACATGATCCGAGCAGGCACGCAGCAGCGCTTCGCGGTCTGCGAAGTAGCGATAAAGTGCAGAATGACTGACGCCCAGCCGCTTTGCCACGCTCGGCATCGTCAGTTCACTCAGATCACCGGCCAGGGCGGCCTCGACGATGTCCGTTGTCGACAACGTCGGCGGCCGCCCCGTCTTCTTTCCGGTCTGCATTCTGCTCAGCTTGCCACCAACCGCCATCCCGACGCACGGTGGCGCTGATTCCAGAACGCGGCGTAGTTCCCACCGGCTGCGAGCAGGACTTCGTGGGTGCCCACTTCGACGATCGAACCGTCGTCACCGAGCACGATGATCTGATCTGCGGCCACGACGGTCGACAGTTTGTGAGCGATCACGAGCAGTGTGCTTTCCCTGGCGAGTTCTTGCATCGCACGTTGAACGTGTGCCTCGTTCTCGGGATCGAGCGCGGCAGTCGCCTCGTCGAGCAGAACGACAGGTGCGCGTTTGAGGAGTGCGCGTGCAATGGAGACCCGCTGCCGCTCTCCACCGGACAGTGCCGTCCCGCCCTCACCGACACGGGTGTCCCAACCCCGAGGAAGCCGCTCGACGATTTCCGCGACGCCCGCGATCCGAGCCACGTCGAAGACTTCTTCGTCCGTGGCTTCGGGGCGGCCGAGGCGGATGTTCGCGATCAACGTGTCGTCGAAGAGGTACACGTCCTGGAAGACCAGAGACAGCTGCGACATCAGGTCGGCACTCGTGAGGTCCCGCACGTCGACGCCGCCGACACGCACCACACCGGAGTCGACGTCGTAGAAGCGCGAGATCAACCGGGTGACGGTGGTTTTGCCGGACCCTGACGGACCGACCAACGCCGTCAACGACTTCCGTGGCACGTCGAAGGAGATGTTTCGCAGAACCTGCCCACCGTCCGCGTATCCGAAGTCGACGGCGTCGAACTGCACTGCCGTCTCCCCCGTCGCCGTCCCGCTGGTATCGGGTTCGACCATTGGTTCAACTTCGAGGATCTCGGACATTCGCCGGATTTCATTGCGTGCCATTCTGATTGCACCGCCGAACTCGCCGATCTCACCCAGCGGCTGGATGAACCGTGCGGTCAGTCCGAGTAGCGCGATCAACGTGACCGGATCGATGTCGCCGCCGAGCGCGAGGAACGCGCCCAAGATGATCACGGCAGAGAACACGAATTGCAGGGCGATCCCGTTGACCACGGACCCGATCACCACGAACCACAGTTGTGAACGACCCGCAGTGTGTTGCGCTTCGATCGCGTCGTCGAGCGGTTCGTACACCCCGTGGGTGCGTCCGAAAGCACGCAGGACCGGTTGGCAACGCGCGTATTCGAGCACTCGATTGTTCGATTCGACGGCCGCTGCATGAGCCCGATCGTCGGCCTTGGCAGTCATCGTCGAGGCAAATCGTGCTGCCGCGAAGAGAATCGGAACGCTGATTACCAGCGCGAGCCCGAGCCGCCAGTCGAAGAACAACATGCACACGACAATGGTTGCCGGGCTGGCAATTCCGGAGATGATCGGTGTCATCAGGTGCGCAGCGGCCCCCATCACCGAGATGGTGCCCTTGCTGGCAACCTGCGATACCTGCCCGAGTCGGCCGGCGCCGAACCAGCCGAGCGGCAGAGTGACGAGATGATCTCCCAGGCGCAGATGCATCGTCCGCAGCAGAGTGAGGGCCGACTCGAAACCCTTCATCGCCTGCAGGTAGTGCGCAATCGAACTGATCACAGCGCATACGGCCATGGCGGCGAGCCACCGAACGAAACTGCCCCAGCTCTGATCGAACAGTGCCTGCACCGCAGGGACCAGAAGCGCCACTGCCAAACCCTGCATCACGCCGTACAACACTGCCCACACCAGGAACTCGCGATAACGGCCCTGATTCTGCGGGCCGAGTATCCGGAAGAGGTCGCGAATCATGAGTTGGCCTTTCCTGCTGCGTCAGACTTACCTGCGGTGTTGCGTTCAATCGAGTCGGCCCGACTGTGTTCAATCGAGTCGGCCCGACTGTGTTCAATCGAGTCGGCCCGACTGTGACTCGCCCACATCCGGGCATAGGTTGAACCACTCGCCACAAGCTGATCGTGCGTGCCCTTCTCCACGATCCGTCCGGCGTCGAGGACCACGATCTGATCGGCACTCACGATCGAAGCCAACCGGTGCGCGATCACCAGCACGGTGCGCCCCACCGTCAAACGCGACAGCGCTTCTTGGATATCGGCTTCGGACTCCGGGTCGGCGAACGCGGTTGCCTCGTCGAGCACGAGAACAGGAGTGTCCGCGAGAATCGCACGCGCGATGGAGACTCTTTGGGCTTCACCACCCGAGAATCTGGCGTCGACCCCGACCACCGAGTCGTACCCCCTCGGGAGCGCTTCGATTCGGGTGTCGATCTGCGCGGCTGCGGCAGCGGCCTTCACCTCGGCCGAAGTCGCCTGCGGTCGGGCAAGCCGAATGTTGTCGAGCACGGTCGCTTCGACCAGCTGCACGTCCTGCAGAACGAATCCGACGTGGCGGTACAGCTCGTCGGTAGCGACTTCCCTGACGTCGACACCACCGATGGCCACGAATCCGGCACGCACGTCGTGGAACCTCGGAACCAGCGTTGCCAGCGTCGACTTACCCGAACCCGAAGGTCCGACCAACGCCGTCACCGTGCCCTCCGGCAGCGTCAGATCGATGCCGGTCAGAACGTCGGCGCCGTCGTCGTATGCAAAGGAAACTCCGGAGAATCGAACTTCGTTCCCCACAGGCTTTTTCGGATGATCGGTTTCCGGCAGAGCGTCGGTTGCGAACAGCGCAATCAGTCGCGCCGCAGCGGCGGCTGCCTCACGGCGAGCCTGCATACCGAAACCGATGGTCGTCACCGACACCGGAATCACCATCGCGACAAGAGAACTGGTCAGCACATCGACGGGTGACACCCATCCGGAGTGAACGAACCACGAGCCGAGGCCAAGGTTGACCACCAGGACAACCGGTGCGCTCAACGCAATCGAGGCCAGCGCCTCGGTCCGGAGCATCGGGCGAACCCAGCCCTCGTACGAGACGGCAAATGCCTTGGCAGCGTCGCGGTATCGAGAATGTGACTGCTTGTCCTGACCGAAGGTCTTGACCACTGCGATGCCGGTGACGAACTCGACGATGGTGTTGCTGATGGCCGCGATGCCCTCATTCATCCGGCTCATCTTGACGGCCATGTCCTTGGTCATCATCGCGTAGGCGATCATGTAGATCGGGAGGGTGGCAATCGCGACCAGTCCCAGACGCCAGTCGATCGAGATCACGTAGCCGAGCCCGACGAGCGGCACCGCAATGGCGCCGGTGGTCTCGACGGCGCTGTGCGCAACCAGGTAGTGGAGATCGGAAATGTCGTTCTGCGCGGCTTTTCGTACGGTTCCGGACGAGTGGGAGGTGAACCAGCCCAGTGGAAGTCGACCGAGTGTCGCTGCGATTCGACGCCGAAGCACAGCTTGAAGATTGACATCGGCGAAGTGCGTCACGATCAATGCACCGCCTCCGAAGAACGCGCGCATACCCAGACCGAAGACGACCACCCACACTATCGTCCAGACGCGAGACGAGTCGATGTCGCCGCCCACGATCAGCGTCTTACCCAACTCGGCGATGGCCACGTACGGCACGATGGCCGCGACCGCGGCGATCACCTGCATCACCATCGCGATGGTGGTCCGTGTACGAACTGGCGCAAGGAGTTCGCGAAGCGCGCTCTTGTGCGCCGCCGCTTCAGCTTTGGCTTGCGAGGCTTCGGCCGTCGCTCCTTGTGATGCGTCGGCCTCTTCAGATGAAATGTCTGCTTTCGTAGCCTGTGTCGTCGTCATTTCGAGAACGCCTTCCATCGGGTTACTGCGTCGGCGTCGGATGCGATGCGGCCTTGGAGTTCCGCGCCGGTGAGAGTGCGATCGGCAAGAGCCTCGAGGTCTTCGAGGATCCAGTAGACCGCGAAAGGATAACTGCCGAACCAAAGTTCACCGCTCACGTCCGCCGTGCGTCCGGCCTTCACTGCGGAGATCTCGTTGAACAGTGGATTTGCGTGAACTAGAGCGCCGTCGTAGATGTTGCCCGAGGTCACGACCATCGCGTCCGCCGCGTGCTGTCCGACCTCCTCGCCGGACACCGAAGACGTGGCAACACCTGTGTTGGGGCCGATCTTCGCGTCGAGTTCGGCTTGCGGGCGCCCGAAACCGGCTTCCTCGATGATCGAGGACATCGGCGACTGTGGGATGACGGTGTAGATGCCGCCGGAGAATCCCACCAGCACTGACAGTGTCTGCGGTTGCGCCTCGACCGTTCCGGATACTTCGGCAAATTTGGCCTCGAGCCTCGACACGATTTCGCGAGCTTCGGACTCTCGACCCAGTGCAGTCGCCGCGGTATTCAGAACTTCGCGCCACGGCGCCGCATAGGCGAGCACCGTCGTCGGGGCAATCTCGTTGGCCTGCACGGTGATCGACGTCAACGAGCCGACATCACTGAGCAGGATTCGGTCAGGATGAACGGCCGCGATCTGCTCCACATCTGGTGATTGGAAGAACGTCGGTTTGTCGACGACCTCGATCCCCTCACTCTGCAATATCTCCTTCGCCGCCTGCGACTGCAGCGTGGCGAAGACCGTATCGGGCTTGACCCCGAGCGTGAGTGCGTTGAGCGCTGCGAACTCGTCCAGTGCGAGCAGTTTCTGAGGTGCAGGTACGGCCGACGACTCGCCTGTTTCCGATGCGTCTGCGTCATCGCCGCCCACGGAGCAACCGACAAGCGCCGTTGCTGTCGCTGCGAGTGCCGTTGCTCGCAGGCCCCACTGCTGCCGCATCCTTCTCTCCCCGCTTTAGTTACACGCTGTCTCGATTAGGGGAGCCTACAATAAGTCACGCCTTTTGTGCAGTCCTCGTCGCTGGAAGTGCAATCGCCGGCAGACAGGCGACAACACTGATGACGGCACCCATCACGAACGCCAGCGCGAACGAGTCGCCGGAAATGCCGATCGCCAGGACCGCTGTGGTCACCGGGGCGCCCACCGCCGAACCGACGGTTCTGATCACACTGTTGACTCCACTGGCTGCTGCCATTTCCGATGGCGGGACGATCGAGGCAACCAACAGAGCACAGACCGCGAACCCCACGCCGTTCCCCAATCCGACGAGGGAAAAGAACGCCACGATCGCAACCACCGAACTCGGCCAGATCGCGAGTCCGACTGCGCCCGCCGCCATGAGGGCCAGCGCTATGACAGCGGGCACCCGCGGCCCGAATCGCCGCGCGAGAGCCGGCGTCAAGCGGCCACCGAGAAAGACGAGGACAGCGGCGGGCAAGAGCGCCAAGCCGGTCTGCACAACGGTGAATCCGCTTCCATACGTGGACGTTTCCGGCGCCTGGAGGATCCGCGGCAGACAGAGATAGAAAATGTACGGCACGAACCCGAACACCAGGGTGAGTGCGCTGGTGATCATCATCGGCTTGTCCCGAAAAACTCGCATGTCGACGATCGGCGCGTCGTGGCGGGAATCGACGGCAATCAGTGTCGCGAACGAAACGAACGCGACTACCACCAGACCCCAGAATCCGAGCGACAAAACTCCCCAGTCGGAGGCTTTCGTGATCGCCAAGAGCAGGCTCACCAATCCGAACGCCAGAGCGCCGGCACCGGCCCAGTCCGTCGGCATACCCGGGCGGCGATGCGAGCCCGGAACCACGGCCACCACTGCGACCAATGCGAGCACGATCAAGATCCCGGTGATCACGAACAACCACTGCCAACTGAGATACTCGAGGATGACACCGCCGATCACCAGTGCACTTCCGGCACCGATTCCCAAAGTCCCAGCGAGCCAACCTATCCCTGAAGACAACTCGGGACCTACTACCGTTCTCCGCAGTACTGCCATCGCAAGCGGGAAGCTCGCCATACTCACTCCCTGGACAGCTCGAACGACAAGCAGCACCCCGATATTCGGGGCGGCTGCCGCGGCAAATGTCGCGAGAGCGAAGATGATCAGGACGATCACCAGGACTCGCTTGTCGCCGAATCGGTCACCCATCGCGCCGACTATCGGAGCCATCACCGCGGCCGCCAACAGGTACGCCGTCAGGATCCAGCCGGTCACCGCCACGGACGTGTCGAAATGCTCACCCAACACCGGCAACGCCGGTACCAGCATGGTCTGCATGAGCGAGTAGACGAGTACCGCCCCCGCAAGCGCGGCGATCACCCGGCTCCCGGATCGCGTGGGCGCCTCCGCCAAGGTTGTCATCGACACCTTCCTCCAATCATGAATCGAATCGGAACGGAACACTCCGTTCCGATTGAGTAAACCATGCATTGCTAGCCTGTGGGAATGGCGAAAGAGAATGCGAGCCTCCCCGGACGCGCCCGAGAAGCCGCAGACAACGACGTCACCGTACTGCGAGCAGCGCGCGAGATTTTTGCCGAACAGGGTTGGAATGCACCGGTATCGGCAATTGCCACCCGGGCCGGAGTGGGAGTAGGCAGCATCTATCGCCGATACCGAGGCAAGGAGGAACTGGCGCAATCCCTGCGCGTCTGGGCGATCGACCACCTCGCCACCCTCGCCCGAGAGTGCATGAGCACCGCGAAAACCGATGAAGCCGTATTGAAGACGTTCTTCTCGCGATATCTCACCGAATCAGTGGGACCGCTCATTCCGGTCCTCGGCGGCAAGTTACCTGAACACGCCGAAGTCACTCGTGCCGCCGAAGAATTGGAGGCCGCACTGCAATCGATGGTCGACGTCTGCATCGACGCTCGCGAAGTCCCGCCCGACTTCACTGCTGCTGACGTCATGCTCATGACAGTGCATCTGCGGCCGACTCTGCCGATCGAGGGTGATCGAGCCACCGAAATACACACGCGCTATCTCGACTTCATGCTCGACGGACTTCGTGGCGGAACACCTCGACCAACGATCACTCCCCCGTCCTGGAGCGAATGGCTTCAGATGTGGCAGGGCAACTGACCCCGAGAACACCCGAATGACATGTCAGGTTAGGCTTACCTAGCTTATTTCGCCATGTTCGGAAGGTTCTCATGAAAATCAATCGCCGGCTCGCCGGCTTCGCCGCTCTACCCGCCGTCGCCACGCTCCTACTCGCCGGTTGCGGAAGTAGCGACGCAGCGCCCTCTACCGAGACCAGGTCTGCCGACCAGTCCTGGAGTTACACAACGGGATACGGAAACACGATCACCCTCGACCACGCCCCGGAGCGGATCGTCGTCGACGCGTACTCCGCTGCGGCTCTGTGGGACTACGGCATTCGGCCGGTCGGCATCTTCGGTTACGGCGTCGGCAATCCAGACGTCACCGATCGCGCTGACGAGTCGACGATGACCGTCGTCGGCCGTGAAGGTGAACTCAGCGCGGAAGCTCTTGCGGCGCTGGACCCAGACCTGGTCATCGGGTACGGCAACAGCGACGACCCGACACGATGGACTTGGTGGGACGAGCCGATGGGCAAGACCGTCAACAATGTTGCACCGTTTGTCGGCGTCAAGTTCTCCGGAGCCTCGACACCGGACGTGTTGAACGAGTACGCCTCACTCGCCGAAGCACTCGGCGGGAACACCGACACAGCCGCAGCACGCGAGGGCAAGGAAGCATTCGAATCCGGTGCAGAGCGCATCCGAACTGCTGCGGCCAAGGTCGACGACATCGAAGTCCTCGCCCTGAACGGTGACAGCTCCGAGTTGTACGCAGGCACAACGGCGCTCGCTCAGTTCGGTTACCTGAAGGAACTGGGCGTGAAGTTCACCGGTCCGGGAGGCGACAAGGGCTGGGCCGATCTCAGCTGGGAACAGGTACCGGACTATCCGGCGGACATCGTGTTCCAGTTCGCGAAGTCGGCAGAGGCATTCGCGGCATCACCTGTGTTCGTCAAGCTGCCCGCGGTGACCGCGAACCAGGTGATCGACTTCGACGACAAGCGTCCCAACACCTACGCCAATTACGGCGCCTGGTTCGAGCAGGTTGCACAACTACTCGACCAGGCCCGCAACGTCGCCTGAATTACTGCCCAGCAGTGATTCGTCCGGCCGCTTCCTCGAGAACGTCGAGGAAGATGGCCGCGGTGAGCGCAAATCCTTGGTTGTATCGCGCGTCGCTGGTCAACACGTTGCCCGCTTGAACTGCAGGCAACCGCTGCCACGTCGGCTGCGACTTGATCGCGTCGAGCGCTTCCTGATCGCGTGCTTGGGCGATGATCACATCCGCCGGAGCCAAGGTGTCGAGTTGCTCGAACGACAACTCGAACGAGTTCTCTGCATTGTCGTCGTCACGGAAAAGCACGTCCAGGCCGGCATCGAGTGCAACACTGATTCGCAGATTCCGCTGATGCACAAGGAAGCCCGTCGGCGTCTGAACGCCGAACACGATCTTCTTTCCGCCCAGCTTCTCCTGCAACATCGGTCGCAGTCTCGCGAGCTTGTCGTCGTACTCCGCAATGGAAGCCTCGGCGATCGTCACCCGGTCGAGCTGGCTCGCCTGCGCCATCAGAGCACCTCGCCAGTCGACCGGGTGCCCGGCAATCGGTTCGACGTCGTCGCCGACGACCAACAGCGGCGCGATGGAAGACAAGCGCTCGGTGCCGTACCAGTCACTGGTATATCCGATCGCAGTGATGACGATCAGATCGGGCTCGAGAGCGAGCAGAGCCTCGAAGTTGGTGGAGAAGTCGCCGGCGACGTTGACGAAGCTCGCGTCCTCGATGGTGCGGCCGGGAAACTGGAATCCTGCCTTGGCGTCGGGGAACCAGAAGTTGCCCGAACCGACGATCGGGTAGTCCATCATCATCGCGAATTCGAGGTCGACGCGGCCGTCGAGCACCACCACACGCTTCGGGTCGCGCGGAACGTCGCCACTGAACTCGGCCCACGTGTACGGGAGAGTGTCACTGGCAGAGTCGGATTCGCCATCGGAGCTTCCGCAGGCGCTCAGCGCCAATGCTGCAGCCACACCAGCTGCGCCACCGAAGAATCGGCGTCGCGAAATGCGGTCGACGATCTGAGCCCACTCCGTGTCGGTAACCTGCGCATCCAGGACGAGTGTCATACCTTTGCTCCTTCGATGTTTCGCTGACGCTCGCGTCCCAGCGGAATGACCAGCGGTGTGTGGGAAACCGGATCGTCGATGATGCGGCACGCCATGCCGAACACCTCCTGCACCAGTTCTTCGGTGATGATCTCCGCGGGCGGGCCCTCGGCGACCACCGCGCCGTCCTTCATCGCGATGATGTGAGTTCCGTAGCGGCACGCGTGATTGAGATCGTGAAGCACCGCCACCAGCGTGTGTCCGTCGTTCTCGTTCAGATCGCGGCAGAGTTCCAGCAGCTCGATCTGGTGCGCGATGTCGAGGAACGTCGTCGGCTCGTCCAGTAGCACCAACGGAGTCTGCTGCGCGAGAACCATAGCTACCCAGACACGTTGGCGCTGACCACCGGACAGTTCGTCGACCGGCCTGGCCGACAGATCCGTGACCTTGGTTGCTTCCATCGCCTTGATGACGGCGGCCTCGTCATCTCGGGACCACTGGCGGATCAGCTTCTGGTGCGGATAACGCCCTCGCGCAACCAGATCGGCGACTTTGATTCCGTCCGGCGCGATCGACGTCTGCGGCAGAAGCCCGAGTCGCCTCGCAACTTCCTTTGCCGGGTACGACGTGATCGCCTTACCGTCGAGAAGGACCTTGCCGGTGGTCGGCTTGAGCAACCGGGACAGCGCACGAAGAAGCGTCGACTTGCCGCAGGCATTGGGACCGACGATGACGGTGAAGCCACCGTCGGGGATTTCGACGTCGAGGTGTTCCGAGATGACGCGCTTGTCGTAACCGATCGTGACGTCCTCGGCGCGAAGCCGATTCGTCCTTTCGACCACGACGGCGGCCGTACTTGTCTCGTTCACGCTGTTCCTCGTTCCTTCACCGATCACTGCTTACGTGCCTCTCGCGCGAGAAGCCATACGAAATAGATGCCACCGATGGAGACGGTGACGACGCCGACCGGCAACTGTGTCGGCGCGAAAGCTCGCTGCGCCACCCAGTCGCTGACCATCAGCAACGCGCCACCCATTGCTGCCGACGGCAGCAGGGTCACTCCGGCACTACCGGTCAATCGCCTCACCAACTGCGGAGCCGCAAGAGAGACGAACCCGATGGGACCGGCCGCTGCTGTCACCATGGCCGTCAGGGCGACGCCGAGAACAACCAGGGAAAGCCGCGTGGGTTCGGCCCGGACGCCGAGCGCCTTGGCGGCGTCGTCGCCCATCTCGAGCATCTGCATCCGCCTGCCCAACACCAGGATCAGCGGAACGAGGATGGCCAGCACGACGACCACCGGCCACACCTGAGTCCAGCCGAGGCCGTTCAACGAACCGGCACCCCACACTGCGGCAGCCATGGCGTCGTCAAGTTTCGCCTTGAGGATCATCCAGGTGTTGACCGAGCCCAACATCGCGCTGATGGCGATACCGACGATGATCAACCGGAATCCCTGCACACCTCGCTTGTACGCAAGGAGATAAACAACTGCTGCGGTGGCGATTCCGCCCACCAGAGCACCGACTGCGATCTCGTAGTAAGTACCACCGATGAGGAGGATGACCACCAGAGCGCCCGTGTACGCACCGGAGTTGAAGCCGATGATGTCCGGGCTACCCAACGGGTTCCTGGTCAGCGATTGGAAGATCGCACCGCTCATACCGAGCGCCGCACCGAGCATCAGCGCCAACAGAACTCGGGGCAGACGCCATTCCACGACGACCATGTGGATACGCGCGGGGGCTTCGCCGAACAGTGCACCGAGGACGTCCCCGATCGGCACTTGGTAGTCACCACTACCGAGCGCGATGACACCGATGGCCAATGCAAGCGCAACGAGGACGAGGCAGACTGTGACCGTGCGGACGTCGATCCGCGCGGACCAGCCTTCTTTGGGTGAGCGCACCACCGTGGTGGCGCGCCCGAAATCGATGCTCACAGACCGCTCACCTTGCTTCGACGCACCAGCATGATCAGCACCGGAGCGCCGATGAAGGCCGTGACGATGCCGACCTGAAGTTCACCCGGGCGCAGCACGATTCGGCCGACGACGTCGGAGAAGAGAAGAAGAATCGGCGAGCACACCAACGTGTACGGGAGAATCCATCGCTGATCCGGTCCGACGAACCATCTCGCGACGTGCGGAACCATCAAACCGACGAATCCGATCGGCCCGGCCGCAGCTGTCGCCGCGCCGCACAGCAATGTCACCGCGATGACACCGAGGATGCGAGTACGAGTGATGTTGGCACCGAGCGAACGTGCCAGATCGTCACCCAGGGCCACCGCGTTGAGTTGGCGCGCCAACGCGAGCGCCAGGAAGAGCCCGATGAGAATGAACGGTGCGACGGCGAGAACGATTTCCAACGAACGCCCGCTGAGTGAGCCGGCATTCCACTGGCGCATCTGGTCGAAGGCGGTCGGGTTGAGCAAGGTGATCCCGGACGAGATGCCGCCGAGCACGGAGCCGATGGCAACACCGGCAAGCGTCAGCCGAATGGGCGTCGCACCACCTCGACCGATCGAGCCCAGCGTGTAGACGATCGCCGTGGCTATCACCGCTCCGAGGAAAGCGAACCAGATGTACGACCAGATGCTGGTCAAGCCGAAGACCGCGACGGCAACGACCATCGCGAAGCCCGCGCCGGCATTGACACCGAGAATTCCTGGATCAGCCAAGGGATTTCGTGTCATCGCCTGGATGAGGCCACCGGCCACACCCAGTGCCATACCGACTATCAGACCGAGCAGAGTACGAGGTAGCCGCAGATCACGGATGATCACGTGATCATTGGAATCGTCGTAGTTCACCAGCGCGTCGATCACGGTGCCGAACGGAATTGTCTTCGATCCCACCGCGATACTCAGCAGGAGCACGGCGGCGAGCACCACCAGGCACACCAGAAGACCCGCCATACGACGAGAGTTGGTCGATACCAGCCCGTCCGGTTGCTTCTGCTTCTCGTCTAGCGACTCGTCGATCAGTTCTTCGGTGTGTTTGTCGACTGCGCTCTTGTCCGCCGCACCGCTGTCGACAGCACTCTTGTCGAATCCAACGGTCACAAGCCGGCGCTCTCTAGAGTCTTCTCGACCTCGTCGCGGATCTCTTCCTCGTCGCGGTCCGATTCCCAGGCCGCATCGAGTGCCGCGCGGACACTTTCGTCGAGGGCCTCGTACTTCGCGTTCCACACCTCGGCTTTGTACGTCCAGTAGCCGATGACCTTGTACTGCTCACCCGGCAACTTCAGTTCGTGGCGAAGGTACTTGCGGATGTCACGGAGCATCGTGCTCTCGCCTGCAACCCACACGTATCCGAGTTCGGTGGGCAGGTTCATCGCGCGAACCGCGTCCGGCAACTTCGACGGTGCAACACCGTTGCCACTGCCGACCAGCCAGATGAACTCGACGTCGGCCGACGAGGTGATCTGTTGCTTGTGAGACTCGTCCACCACCTCGACGATCGCCTTGGCCGACATCCCGGCGGGCAACTGTTCGATCAAGCGCCCGAGTGCGGGGAGTCCAGTCGCGTCGGCGACGAACACCTGCCAGCGTGCGTCGGCCGGGGGCTCGTAGAGGCCACGAGACTCGCCGATCGCCAACTTGTCACCGATCTCGGCCTTCTGTGCCCAGTCGCTGGCGATACCACCCTCGTGAACGACGAAGTCGATCGTCATGCGGCTGGTTTCGGAATCGAACCGTCGCACGGTGTACGGCTGGCACGGGGACGGTTCCTCTCCCTCCGGGTATCGCCAACCGCGCGGTGCATCCGGATCTTCCGCCGGAAGAACGAACTTGCCTGTAGCCGGGACCGGGAAGTGGAGGCGCAGGTATTCGTCACCGGTACCGGTGGTTTCGAAGGCGGTCAGCTCCTCCCCACCGAACACGATACGAACCATTCCCGGGGTCACGTACTCCTTGTGAAGTACCTCGCCGAACACAAGACTCACAACAATCTCCAACATCGATGGAACATGAACCGGACCCGAACACGAGGATCTATCCGACTTCCGGACATAGTTAACCCGTGCTAAGTAAGGTAGACCTTAATTTATTGCAGTGTCGTCGATGAGTCGATGCCTTCTCCGCTGCAACGGGGCCAACTACTATCGCAATTCGGCCAACGCAATACGTATGGCCTGTTCACGACAAGTATTGGCACCGGTGTGACTTCTGACTACCGCCCACGATCCCTAGCGTGGACCCAGTGCCTTCGACACCACTTCTTTCGGCCGAGACAAACGGTCCCCCAACCAGCCCGGCGATCACGCCGCGTCAGGTAATCACACGCGCGATCGCTTCCGAAGGTCGCGGAGCCAAGCTGGCGGCCGCGTCCGTCGGCTTCACCGGCCACCAGGTCGCGGAAGCGTTGGTGCCGGTGGTGATCGGTGCAGTGATCGACCGTGCTGTGGCGACCAGCGATGCCGCAGCGCTCGGAAACTGGATCCTCGTTCTCGGAATTCTCTTCACCGGCTTGTTGCTCAGTTGGCGCTTCGCGGCGCGCATCTCCGATTCCGTCACCGAGCACGGAGCACATCGCTTGCGGATGGACATCGCGCGCCGAGGCCTCGATCCGCACGGCATGTCGCCGCGGCGTATGCCGGGCGAGGTCTACTCGATTGCAACATCCGACGCGGGTTCGGTGGCCGGATTCACGCACACGCTGAGCACCAAACTTGCGGCCGCCTGCGGAGTGCTGACCGCCGCGATTTCGCTACTGGTGATCTCGGTGCCACTCGGCCTGCTCGTCATCCTCGGCACTCCCCCGGTGCTGGCTCTCATGCAGGTGGTCAGTCGGCCGCTCGAACGCCGAGCCGAAACCGATCAATGGCAGGGCGCCAAGGCCGGCGCGCTAGCCGCAGATCTACTCTCCGGACTCCGAATCCTTTCCGGAATCGGCGCCGGAGATGCTGCAGCGCAGCGGTATCGGGGAGCCAGCCGGACTTCGTTGGAAGCAACCCTTCGCGCACAGAGATACCAAGCGATGTACTCCGCCGCCAATGTTGCGATCGCCGGCGCTTTCCTCGCCGTCATCGCGTACGTGGGCGGACGGATGGCAGCGTCCGGGAGCATCTCGGTCGGTGAATTCGTTGCCGTGGTTGGTCTGGCACAGTTCCTTCGGGGTCCGTTGATCGACATCATCTACTTCGGCGCCGGTCTGGCACGGGCGCGTGCTTCCGCCAACCGCGTCGCAGCACTTCTCGGGACCACCGAGGCTGTCACTCCCGCGGGTGAACCTGTGTCCCTGAATCACTCCGAGTTCCTGACGCTGCGCGACGTCGTGTTGGCCGGAGCGTCACCAGTCGATCTCGACGTCAAACGCGGCGAGATCATCGGCATCGTCACCGAGAATGCCGTCTGGGCGGATGCGTTGGTCGACGCACTGGCGCGTCGAATCGAGCCTTCGAGCGGAACAATTCATCTCGGCGACAACGCCATTCACGAGCTGCACATCGACGAACTTCGCACTCACGTTCTGGCAGCACCGCACGACGCGGCACTGTTCATCGGCACAGTCGGCGACAACATCGACGCCCTCGCACCGATCGGCAGCCGCAACGACGAGGCCATCGCCGCTGCTGCGGCAGATCAAGTGATCTCGGCACTGCCGCTCGGCCTCGCAACCCGAGTCACCGAGCAAGGGAATTCTTTGTCCGGCGGTCAGCGTCAGCGCATCGCGCTGGCGAGGGCACTGGCGAGCGAAGCTCCCGTCCTGGTCCTGCACGATCCCACCACTGCCGTCGACTCCGTCACCGAAGCGCGCATTGCTCGCGGGATCGCCGAGGTACGCGGGGCGCACGCCACAATACTTCTGACCAGCAGCCCAGTGCTGCTCGATATCTGCGATCGGGTGATCGAGCTGTGAACGAACTACTCCCCACCGCAACACCGAAACAAGCGCGCCGCGCGGCACTTCGGTTGATGGGACCCCACCGAATTTCCGCGATCGCAGCAGTCGTCACCCTGACCGCCGCGACCGCGATCGGTCTGCTCACACCGCTGGTCCTCGGCGCCATGGTCGACGCCGTGACCGACGCAGACGGCGACGCTGTCTCTCGCATCGGCACACTGACTCTCGCGTTGGTCGGTATCGCGGTTGCCTCATCCTTTCTCGTCGGAGTGAGCAACTACCTGCTCGCCGGCGTCGGCGAGCGCGTTGTCGCCGACCTTCGCGAAGAAGTCGTCGTCCGGGTTCTCGACCTTCCGCAGAGCGACGTCGAACGCGCCGGGCGCGGAGATCTCGTCTCCCGCATCACCGGTGACGTGCGGTTGGTGACCCGGGCCGTATCCGAAGCACTTCCGGTTTTTGCCACCGCGGCACTGACCATCGTGTTGACGCTGATTGGCTTGGGTAGCCTCGATTGGAGATTCGCCGTCGCCGCGGTGATCGCGGCACCCATCCAGATCCAGGCGCTGCGCTGGTACCTCTCGAGGTCGGCACCGGTCTACCGCGAGGAGCGGGAGGCAGAAGGTGCACGTGCGCAACAGCTCCTGGACTCGCTGAGCAACTCCGACACCGTCGGATCGCTTCGCCTGGCCGAGTCGCATCTCGAACAGATCGAATCCCGATCGATGACGGCCGTCCGGCTGAGCCTGTTGACCACGCGTCTACGCACCAGGTTCTTCGGCCGGCTCAACATCGCGGAGTTCATCGGTCTGTCCGCCGTGCTGATCACTGGCTTCTGGCTGGTGAAAGACGGGCAGATCAGCATCGGTGCCGCCACAGCCGCAGCCCTGTTCTTCCACCGCCTCTTCGATCCGGTGGGCGCAGTTCTCAGCGTGTTCGACGAATTGCAGGAAGGCACAATCGCGTTGGCTCGCCTGGTCGGAGTCACGCTTGCGCCCGTGCCATCTGCACCGACCGATCCGCAGGAACCTGTCGACAGCTCAGCTTCTTTGGAACGCGTCACATTCTCGTACCGAAGCGGCGACGCTCCTGTTCTGCGAGACATCGACATCACCATTCCGGCAGGAACCGTCACCGCACTGGTGGGCGCTACCGGAGCCGGAAAATCTACAGTCGCAAAGCTGATCGCGGGAACCTACGAACCGACCGAAGGCGTCGTGAAGATCGGGACGGTGCCCCGGAACGAACTGCCACCGTCGACATCTCGGAGCGCGGTGGCCCTCGTGACTCAGGAGGTCCACGTCTTCGCCGGCACGTTGGCCGAGGATCTGCGGCTGGCCGACCCGTCGGCAACCGACAACGACATCACCGCGGCGCTCGATACCGTCGGCGCGTCGGATTGGCTGCGGGCTCTCCCGGACGGACTGGAAACCGTGGTCGGAGACGGTGGACACCGGCTGACCGCAACACAGGCCCAACAACTTGCGTTGGCAAGAATCGAATTACTGGATCCGCCGCTGCTGATTCTCGACGAGGCGACCGCCGAAGCGGGCAGCGCTGGAGCCAGGGTCCTCGACGATGCCGCTCTCGCTCTGACCCGAGGTCGCACTGCTGTCACAGTGGCACACCGACTCTCACAGGCCGTCGACGCCGATCAGATCCTGGTGATGGACGACGGCCGCGTCGTCGAGCACGGCTCTCACGACGAGTTGGTCAACCTCGGGGGTCGGTACGCGGAGCTGTGGGAAGCGTGGTCCGCGCCGCGGAGTTGACCGCGACGGTTGCACCGAGCACTTCCGCCCGGTGCAACCCAACTCAAGCGTGCAGAAGGTACGGCACCGATTCGGGCGCCACACTCCCCTTGTTCATCATGCTGCCGGGCGTACGGCCGGTGACCCGGCGGAACACTGCGACAAAAGCACTCGGAGTTTCGTATCCGACCCGCCTACTGACAACCGAAACCGGCACTCCAGCAGCTAAATACGTCAATGCTGCGCGGACACGTACCTGAATTCGCCACTGCGCAAAAGTCATTCCAGTGCCCTGCGCGAACACACGCGTCAGCGTACGGACGCTACCGCCAGCCGTCAGCGCCCATTCGGACAGCGACCGCTGGTCTGCCGGATTGGCGACCAACGCTTCGGCGACGAACAACGCTCGCGGATCGGTCGGCATCGGAACCTCCACCGCAGCAACTTCGAGCGGCTGCAACATGTCGAAGGCCACCCGCTCGGCGCGACTGCGCGCCTCGTCGGGCATGTTCCGCCGATGCATGTGCAGGAGTACCTCACGCAGGAGAGCGCTGACACCGAACAAGCCCGGAACACCCGACGGCGCGGCGTGAGCCTCGGGCCGGAAGTAGGTGCAGAAGAACTCCGTACCCGGACCAGCCTTCACGGCATGCAACGCCCCGGCAGGCAGCCACAGTCCGGCCGAAGGCGGCACCTCCCAAGTGATGCCGTCAGCGACAACCGTGAGCATTCCACCGGAGTTTCCCCAGATCAGCTCATGTTCAGGATGACGATGCGGGGCCCACTGCCGCTGATGAGAGAGCTTCAGAGTCACCGTTGTCATCGAGTAGGGGTGATCGATGGAACGCGGCCCCACGGGCACCGAAATTCTCTCTGCCACAGCTGTCATGAAGACGAGTATAGGACTTTCGTTAGGCATACCTAAATAGGAACCCGAAAATTGTTGACTGTGACCCCCGAGTTACACATACCAGGGTCCCCGATATCGTGACTGCAACTCCCGGCTACGGGTCGGCAACGAGAGGTACATGATGGTTGACGCATCACGAATCCCGGTCATCGTCGGCGTCGGCGATCTGCGCTGGAATCCTGCCGACGGGCACCGCGAACCCCTCGATCTGATTCACGACGCCACCGTCGCCGCGTTGAACGACAGTGGACACGCTGAACTGGGAACACAGATCGATTCCGTGTTCGCGATCAAGACAGTCAGCTGGTCGTACGACGATCTCCCCGGACTACTCGCCTCACGATTAGGCGCGACCCCCACGGTCACCTCTACCTCGCCGATCGGTGGCCACTGGCCCGCGGCGCTCCTCGATCGGATCGGCGCGGCCATCGCTCGCGGTGAATCCTCGGCTGCTCTGCTCGTGGGCGGCGAATCGCACGCCAGCAGTACCGCCCTGCGAAAGTCCGGAGTCGCCCCCGACTCGATCGGGTGGACAGCCGCGCCGGGTGGGCCTCCCGGATTCGATCCGACCGACCTGGGAAGCCCTGAAATGCAGCGCGCCGGTTTCATCGTGCCTACGCGCGTCTACCCGCTCTTCGAGAACTGTTTCAGCGCTGCCGAGGGCCACGACGCCCGTGAATCGCTAGACTGGTCCGCGCGGATGTACGCCGCATTCTCGGAACTGGCTTCGAAGAATCCCGCCTCCTGGACGTCGGAGATCCGATCGGCAGACGAGATCGGCACCGTCGGCCCCGGCAATCGGATGGTCTCCGAGCCGTACCCGCTGATGCTCAACGCCATGCCTTTCGTCAATCAGGCTGCGGCCGTTGTCGTCTGCTCGTTGTCGACGGCCCGCGAGTTCGGGATCGATGAAAACAAGCTGGTGTACCTCTGGGGCGGCGCTGGTGCGAGTGATCCGTTGGACATCCTCAGCCGCAACAGCTTCGACAGCTCGGCCGCGATGCATGACGCCGTACATCGCACACTCGATGGTGCCGGAGTCGGCGCCGACGCACTCGACATCGTCGATGCCTACAGCTGCTTCCCGATCGTGCCCAAGCTGTTGATCCGCGAACTCGGACTTCCCGATACCGCGATCCCAAGCGTCACCGGAGGACACTCGTTCTTCGGCGGACCGCTCAACAGCTACACCCTGCATTCCGTCGCTGAAGTCACCAGGCGAATTCGCGACGGCGCGAACCTTGCCCTCGTCCACGGCAACGGTGGATTCCTCACCTACCAGCACTGCGTACTGCTGTCGTCCGCCGCTCACGCTGGCGGGTACGTCGGTGATCCCGACGCACGCGCGCTAACTGCGGAGGTTCCGGAACTGATCACTGATTACACGGGCACGGCGGAAATAGTTACGGCCTCTGTCGAATACGGCCGCACCGGGGAGCCTGAGATCGGGTTCGTGATCGCGGCAACGCCGGACGGCGGCCGCGTCGCCGGTCACACCGGTCCCGAGAATGCCGCCGAACTGACCCAGCTTCGCGGTGACAACCCTCCGTCGATCGGGCGAACTGTTCACATCAGCGACGAGAACGGGCGACTCACGCTCACGTTCTGACAGTAGCGTTCTGACAGTAGACAGCCGTCAGCACCGGGGCATGGTGATGCCCCGGTGCTCACGTCTTCAGTTGTCGCGGTTCAGGCTGCTGTCGGTGGGCTGTTCCCGCCGATCGGCTGCTGATACGGATCAACAGACATCGGCGGATAGAACACCGATTTGCGATCCGGCCCGATCTCCACCCGCCATTCGGTGCGGTGCATCGTCCGATGATGATGACCGCACAACAAGATCAGATTGTCGAGATCCGTTGGGCCACCATCGTTCCAGTGAACAATATGATGGGCATCGCACCACCCCGACGGTGTCCCGCATCCCGGAAACGCACACCCACCATCACGAACCGCCAACGCCCGCCGCTGGGGTAGCGTCGCGGTCCTTGCTTCTTTGCCGCAGTCGAGCGGAACACCGTTCTCGTCCAACAAAATCCGGGTGACCGTGCAGTCGCACGCCAGCATCCGGGCAGTATCGATACTGATCGGACCTACCCAATCCGCCCACGCGAAACCCAGTTCCTGAGTCGACGGCAGTAGATCCTTCAATGCTTTGAGGTCGGTCATGTCTTTTGCACTGGCGGTGACTGTGATGTGCGGTTTCACTCCGCCTTCGATCGGACCCAGCCCCGCCCGCTCGTACCGCCGCAACAATTCGCAGAACCCATCCGCCCGTCGTAATGCCGGCGTGCGGGCGTCCTTGACGCCGTCTTTCTCCGGCGTCGGCGCCGACAGGCTCGACAGCAACGTGATCAGACGTGCCCCGTTCACAGCATCCAGGTCGCCCTTCACGGTCACCCGCCCGTACAAGCCTTTCGAGGCGTAGAACTCGTTACGCTCCGAATCCTCACCCACCGGAACGCCGTCTTCGCGTTTGCCGTACTGCTTCTCGATCCGCCGGATCGCTGCCCGCACTGCATCACAATCGGCGATGTTCTTCGACGCCAGGCCAAGCAGGATCCCGCGAGCCTTGTCCACATCCGCCAGGGTCATGTTCTTGGGTGGATGCTGACAAAACGACGCCACCTGCCGCGCCTTCAACGCATCCACGTCACCACGGTGAAACGCATCCGCGACAACAGGTTCGAGCATCAGCAACCGCGCCAACCCGACCAGCAGACTGCACTCACCGATCTCCAGATTCGTCGACCCATGCAACCACTGCGCGATCGCCCGAAAACCCTTCCCACCGAGAACCTCCCGGGAAAACATCTCCACGATCAGCAACACCATCCGCGACTGCAACTCGTGTCGGGCGCGCACCAGATCCAGAACCTCACCCTTGAGGTCCTCGCCATCCAGCTGCCACGCTTCCCGACTGTCCATGCTCAAAGTTTAATAGAACATACTTTCGATAACCAGAGACAAACCGGACAACTTCGGGAACATGAAGACTTGAGACCTGTTGCAGTACATCACCATTCAGCTAGCCGTCAAAGACGACGCGATAGAGGACGTATCCCGCGAAACACACAATCGCAACAACGCACAGCACAAGCAGGATGTCGAAAAAGACGGGCCGGGTTGGGTTTCGAGCCTGGTCGATGAGAGGCGTCGAAGACGAGGCGGGCGTGCCACACGGCAGCGCACGGCACTACTTCGCAAACCAGCGTGGACTGATAGTCGAGGTGGTGCGACACCTTCTGGACGGTGATCTTCCTCGCCCGGGCGAGACGCCGAAGCAACAGGTGGCCCGGTGGCTGGGGCCTGAATCCGGCCGCACTCGGGCGCGTTACGAACTGATCATCGCGTCATTCCACGATCCCGACCTCGCAGTGGAACTGGTGCGTGGTCGGGATCGGTTTGTCGACATCCTGGTCGAACGCGGCATGACCTCGTCCGATGCAACGGAGTTGGTCGCAGCACTGGACGGGCTCGTTCTGGACGCACTGCTGCGCAGGCATGCTCCGGAAACCCTGGATCCCGAGCGAATCTTCAAGAGGTTCGCAGCGAAGTTCCCCTAGCCGTCCAGCTCGGCGAAGAGCTCCATCCACTGCTCTTCGGCGGCTTCCTTGTCGGCGATGACCTGCTTGAGTTCGGCGCCGAGCTTCTGCAGCTTGTCCGGGTCGGTGGCCGCGTCGGCGAGGGAAGCGTGCAGCTTCTTCTCTCGGTCGTCGAACTTCGCAATGGACCGCTCGAGCTTCGAAAGTTCCTTGCGTGCAGCGCGATCCGCGGCGCCGTCGCGGACCTGCTTGCTCTTCGACGCACCACTCGCCGTCGAAGCCACCGACGGGTTGTCGCCATCCCCCATTGCTGCGCGCCGACGCAGGTAGTCCTCGATACCGCCGGGAAGGTTGGTGAGCTTGCGGTCACCGAAGAGCGCCCAAGTGGTGTCACAGATGCGCTCGATCAGGTACCGGTCGTGCGAGATGACCACCATGGTGCCCGCCCAGCCGTCGAGCAGATCTTCGAGTTGCTGAAGCGTGTCGATGTCGAGATCGTTGGTCGGCTCGTCGAGAAGCAGGACGTTGGGCTCGGCCATGAGGACACGCGTCAACTGCAGACGTCGGCGCTCACCACCGGAGAGATCACCGACTGGGGTGCGCTGACGCGCCGGCGTGAAGCCCAACCGCTCAGCCAGCTGACCCGCCGATACTTCCTTGTCTCCCAGCGTGATTCGCTCGGCTACATCCTTGACCGCGTCGAGTACGCGCATGTCGGTCGGTAGATCGTCGAGTTCCTGCTTGAGCCAACCGATGTGGACGGTCTGCCCCTGAATGCGCTTTCCGGCGGCAGGCTCGAGTTCGCCGGCCAGAGTCCGCAGCAGAGTCGTCTTGCCCGAGCCGTTGACACCGACCAGGCCGACACGCTCACCTGGAGCGAGACGCCAGGTCAGATCCTCGACGAGTACACGGCCGTCCGGAGTCTCCAGACGCGCGTCTTCGAGTTCGATGACAACCTTGCCGAGTCGACGCTGGGCGAAGGACGCAAGTGCCACCGCGTCACGAGGTGCCGGAACGTCGGCGATCAGGGCCTCCGCGGCCTCGATGCGGTACTTCGGCTTGGACGTACGGGCCGGCGCACCGCGGCGCAGCCATGCGAGTTCCTTGCGTGCAAGGTTGCGTCGACGCTCTTCGGAAGCGTCAGCCTGACGCGAACGCTCGGCGCGAGCGAACACCCAGTCGTTGTAGCCACCCTCGTAGCTTTCGACGCCGCCGCCGACAACCTCCCAGGTGCGGGTGGCGACGGTGTCGAGGAACCAGCGATCGTGGGTCACGACGACAAGCGCGCTGCGACGCGAGACGAGGTGCTCGGCCAACCACTGAACACCTTCGACGTCGAGGTGGTTGGTGGGCTCGTCGAGCACCAGCAGGTCGAGGTCCTGAACCAGGGCCGCAGCGAGAGCCACGCGGCGACGCTCACCGCCGGACAGGCCGTCGACCTTGGCGTCCAATGCGGACCGCTCGCCACCGGCGCCCAGGTTGTCGATGCCGATACCCGAGAGCACCGAACGGATGCGCGCGTCGCCGGCCCATTCGTGTTGCGCCACTCCGAGCGGCCCCAGGACCACTTCACCGACAGTGGAGCCGGGAGGCAGCACACCGCGCTGCGTCACGACGGCCATACGCAATCCGCCGACGCGGCTGACGCGTCCCGAATCCGGCTGCTCCACACCCGCGAGGACTTCGAGCATGGTCGTCTTACCGCCACCGTTGAGGCCGACGACGCCGATGCGCTCGCCCTCCTCGACGCCCAGGGAGACCCCGTCGAGCAACGGCTTGACGCCGAAAGACTTCGACACGTTTTCCAGATTGATCAGATTCGCCATCAGTGCTGTCCCTTTGCCGCATTGTCGAGTATTCGTGCTCCGGGAACGGGTCCGCTCGCCACGCGAACGGTGCGGCACACCCCCGCTCCCGCAAGTTCTGCGCTCACTTCCACCGCGGACTGTGCGTCGGCGCAGAGAAAGGCGCATGTCGGTCCGGAGCCGGAGACGATGCCGGCCAAAGCTCCGGCTTCGACGCCCGCTCGAAGCGTCCGTCGTAGATCCGGGTTGAGTGAGAGTGCCGCAGCCTGCAGATCGTTGCCGAGCAGCGACGCAAGCAGATGAGCGTCACCCGTGGTCAGTGCCTGGATCAACGCATCGGCGCTCCCCAACCGTTTCGGGGAGCCTTCTGCCCGCAGCTTGTCCAGCTCGCGGAACACGACTGGTGTGCTCAAGCCACCCTTGGCCAGCGCCAACACCCAGTGAAAAGTGTGGCGGGTCAACACGGGGACAAGTTGTTCGCCGCGGCCGGTTCCGAGGGCAGTGCCACCGTGCAGCGAGAACGGAACGTCACTCCCGAGGCGTGCCGCAAAAGCGTCGAGATCAGGCCGCGAGAAGTCGAGCTTCCACAAAGCGTTGAGCGCAACCAAAGCGGCGGCTGCGTCGGCACTCCCGCCGGCCATTCCGCCTGCGACGGGGATGCCTTTCTCGATGACTATCTCGACGTTCGGGGCCACGCCACCCTCGACGGCGAGCATCTCGGCGGCACGCCACACGAGGTTGGTGCGATCGGTCGGCACGGCCGCGGCGTCGTCGCCGATCACCCGCACGGTCAAGGTGTCCGCAGGCGCCACCGTGAGGGTGTCTGCCAGCGACAATGCCTGAAAAACCGTCGTCAGCTCGTGATAGCCGTCGTCTCGCAGGTCCCCGACGGCAAGGTGGAGATTCACCTTGGACGGGGCCCGGACGACTACGGGGCGTGGAACGACGGAGAGCACAAGGAACAACAATAGGCGCTGCGAACACCTGGGCGAAAACCTGCGACCGCAGCAGCCCGTCCGACAGCCAGCACACCCACGCTATTTCACCGCGCGCACACCTACGCCCAGACCGACCACCGCCACGCCCAAGGCGGCGACGATTCCTGCCAGAACGCTGCTCGACGCGAAGTCTCCGGCAAAGAGTGCCCGCTCGGCGTCTACGACGTAGCCGAGCGGATTGATGTTCACGAGGACCTTCATCCAACCTGGTGAGTCCTCGAGTGGAAGCATGGTTCCCGACAGGATCAGGAGCGGGAACATCAGCGTCTGCTGAACGACCCAGAACATCCAATCCTGCTCCCGCACAGCCAGAGCGAGAGCGTACGAGAGCGCACCGAGTCCGACGCCGAACACTCCCAGCAGGACTATCCCGAGCGCGGCTCCCGCTGCATTGACGTCCAATCCGAGCGGAAGTGCGACAAGAATGATCAGAATCGCCTGCGCGGCAAGCGGAACCATCTCCTTGCACGCTCGCCCGATCAACAAGGACGAGCGTCGGAGCGGAGTCACCAACATTCGCTCGTGCGATCCCTGCTGCATCTCCATCAGGAGGTTGGACCCGGTCATCGTCGTTCCGAAGATCGCGATCATCACCAACACACCGGGAATGAACCAATTCCATACGCCGTCACCGGTACCCGGAACCCCTTTGAGCAGAGGCCCGAACAACGCCAACAGGATCAGCGGCTGGATGAGGCTGAAGATGACGCTGACCGGGTCGCGCAACATCGGTCGTAGCTCACGGCCCATCACGACTACGCTGTCTCGAACGATGTTGCCGTGCACGGTACGTGGGGTATCGAGTGTGATTGTCATGGCGGATTCCTGTTCGTCGAAGATCTTTGTCGTGTTTCAGGAAGCGACAGCAGCGGCGCTCTCGCGCAGGCTGCGGCCGGTGAGAGTGAGGAAGACGTCGTCGAGAGTCGGCCTGGTGATGTCGGCAGTGAGTGCGCGGGCACCACGGGCATCGGCTTCACGCAGCAACACCGGTAGCGTCGAATCACCCTCGCCAGCACGGATACTCACCGAACTCGCCTGGACGGTGACGTCACGCACAGTGACAAGTCGCTCGGCCACCGACGCTGCGACGGCGGCCGCCTCGACGCTGTCGAAGGTGAGCAGAAGATGATCCCCCGCAAGATCCACTTTGAGTGCAGCGGCGGTGTTGTCCGCGATAACAGTGCCCTCGTCGATGACGATGACCCGCTCCGCCATCGAATCCGCTTCTTCCAGGTAGTGCGTGGTCAGCACGATCGTGGTGCCCATCTCGCGCCGCAACCGCAGGATGTGGTCCCAGAGGTTGGCCCGACTCTGCGGGTCCATGCCCGTGGTCGGCTCGTCGAGGAACAGGAGCGGTGGGCGATGGACCAGGCCGAGGGCGATATCGAGCCGCCGTCGCTGCCCGCCGGACAGCGTACTGACCTTTCGAGTACCCAACGCGGTGAGTTCGAGATCACGCAGCAATTCGTCGGCCCGGACCTGCGAGTCGCCCTTGGGCATTCCGTAGCACAACCCCTGCGTCACCAACTCGTCGCGAACTCGCTGGTTGTGGCCGGCTCCGTTCCCCTGTCCGACGTATCCGAGGCTGGAGCGCACCTCGTTTCGTGCCGCAGCGATGTCAAATCCTGCGATTCGCGCGCTGCCGGACGTGGGCTCGAGCAAGGTGGTCAGCATGCGCAACGTCGTCGATTTTCCGGCACCGTTCGGCCCAAGCAAGGCAACCAACTCACCCTCCGCTACGTCGAGCGTGACTCCCTTGACTGCTTCCACGAGTTTCTTGCCCTGAGCGAAGTGCTTGGTGAGCGCCTTCGTCTCGATCATCGGTCCGCCGTCGTTGATGCGACTCATGATGTGGCCCCAATTTCTTCTCGATTGGTCGGATGCGGACCAACCTAAATTCAATTGAGGACGCATTGGGTCCTAAATGTTTGGCAGACTTCTGGCCATGAAGGAGACATCGGCTCGCCTACTGCGGTTGCTGTCACTGCTCCAGACGCGTCGAGACTGGTCCGGTGCCGAACTCGCGGACAAACTCGCGATCACCCCGCGCACAGTCAGACGTGACGTGGACCGCCTCCGCGATCTCGGCTACCCGGTCGACGCGACAGTCGGAGTCGGTGGCGGATATCGCCTGGGAGCGGGCGCGGAGATGCCCCCGCTACAGCTCGATGACGAAGAAGTGCTCGCGGTGGCACTTTCACTGCAGTCCGGAGCGACCGGCTCGGTGGTCGGCATCGGCGAGGCCTCGATGCGCGCGCTGGCGAAGCTGCGGCAGATCATGCCGTCGAGGCTGCGACACCGTCTGGAGTCGCTGTCGATCGACGTCGTGCCACGCGAGCCCGCCGCGAGCGCAGTCGATGCGTCGGTCTTGTCCGCCATCGCGTCGGTGTGCCACAACCACGAACGCCTGCGATTCGACTACAGCACTCACGACGGCACCCAGAGCCGGCGCGAGGTGGAACCGTACCGGCTCGTACGGTCGGGCGTCCGGTGGTATCTGGTGGCCTGGGATCTCGCTCGCGAAGACTGGCGATCATTTCGCGTAGACAGAATGGAACCCAAGATCCCCACCGGCCCACGATTCGTGCCGCGGGAACTACCCGCCGGTGGTGCAGCAGACTTCGTTTCCCGCGGTGTCGCTCGGGCCTATTCCTCCACGCGCGCAACAGTTCTACTGCATGCACCCATCGAGCAGATAGCACCCATGGTCAACGAACAGTGGGGATCGGTGGAGTCCACCGACGAAGGGCGTTGCGTCATAGTGCTTTCGGGCACTTCTCTGCGATCGATCGCACACTGGCTCAGAGCTTTCGACGTCGATTTCACCGTTGTGAATCCACCTGAACTCCGCGAAGAATGCCGCACGATCGCGGCGGAGACGGCAGTCGCCACTCAGCGGTATCTGGATGCATGACAGCGTTTTTCACCCAAATACAACAAGACCCCAACTCCGAAGAGTTGGGGTCTTGTCAGTACGTCATGCGTCGGTTGCCCGACTCACATGGACGTCTTAGACGATGGTAACGCCGGTGGCCTGCGGGCCCTTGTTGCCCTGACCGATCTCGAACGCCACGCGCTGGTTCTCCTCGAGAGTGCGGAAGCCGCCACTCTGGATCTCGGAGTAGTGAACGAAGACGTCAGCACTGCCGTCTTCGGGAGCGATGAAGCCGAACCCCTTCTCGGAGTTGAACCACTTCACGATGCCCTCTGCCATGTAAATCTCCTCTAACACAGTGTCAACAGGCAGTCGCTTCGACCGCCCGGGTCACTTACTACGACCGTTCTGAGACAAATCCGTGGAGGATGTCCAAACGCTCGCAACCTAACCATTTGCGAGCGTGGAAACACAAACACAAACACTTACGACCAACACAAGTAGACCACACATCCGCCCTGTTGTCTTCCCTGAGGCCTTCGTCACTGCCCAGCCCGTTGACAGGCATACCCCCTGGGGGTACCTTCGATTGCAGAGTGATACCTACACCGGGTATCCGTAAAATAAGCTTTCCACAACCGAAGGGACCTGCGATGACCACCGCCGAATACACCGTTTCCGGAATGACCTGCGGACACTGCGTCGGATCCGTCAAGGAAGAGATCGGCAACATCGCGGGAGTAACCGCGGTGGATGTCGAACTGGCGAGCGGACGTGTCGTCGTCACCAGCGATGCTCCCGTCTCCGCAGCCGACGTCGTCGCAGCAGTCGACGAAGCCGGCTACGCAGTCGTACCAAGCTGAGTCAGCCGTGCGCACCTCGACAACACTTGCCGCCTACGCCGTAGGGCTGGTCGCCGTCTTCGGCGCCGCCCTCGGCGTGGGGGCCGCAATCGGAAGCCCGATAGACATGTCCACCACCCAGCACAGCACCCACGAATCAACCACCGAATCGATGCCAGGCATGGATTCGGCAACACCTGCAGGACTCGAAGTCTCCTCCGGCGGATACACACTCACCGATGTGACCGCACCCGGTAGAGCTGGGGAGCCGGGAACCTTGACCTTCCGGATTCTCGACGACACCAACACGCCCGTCGTCGATTTCGACCTCCTGCACGAGAAGAAACTCCACCTCATTGTCGTCCGAAACGACACCAGCGAATTCCGCCATGTACATCCGTCCCTCGCTGCAGACGGCACCTGGTCGATCGACTGGGCCTGGCCCGCCGCCGGCACCTACCGAGTCTTCGCGGACTTCGATCCCACCGACGGCACCCAACTGACACTCGGCCGAAACTTCGACGTGGCAGGCGAATTCACTCCTACGCCGCTACCTGCGAAGAGCGCGACCGCAACCGTCGACGGATACACCGTGACTCTCGACGGTGATCTGACCACTGCCGGCGGCCCGATCACGCTGAGCGTTGCTCGCGACGGAGCCCCGGTCACCGATCTCGATCCGTACCTCGGTGCCTTCGGTCACCTCGTTGCCCTGCGCACCGGCGACCTCGCCTACCTGCACGTGCACCCCGAAGGCGAGCCAGGCGACGGCGTCACAGCTCCTGGTCCGGACATTTCCTTCCACGCACAGGCACCGAGCGAAGGCACATACCGGCTGTTCCTCGACTTCCAGCACGAGGGCGTGGTTCGGACCGCCGAATTCACTGTTGATGCAGGCATTTCCACAGCTTCAGTTCCAGACAATCACGAGGGAGGGCACTGATGACGTCACCGACTGCGGTCGACAATGCTGCCAACTCGAGCAGCGTCGAACTCGCGATCACCGGGATGACCTGCGCCTCCTGCGCGTCACGAATCGAGAAGAAGCTCAACAAGATCGACGGCGTCACAGCCACCGTCAACTACGCGACGGAGAAGGCCAAGGTCACCTTCCCGGACGGGGTACCCGTCGAAGATCTGGTCACTGCCGTCGAGAACGCCGGTTATTCCGCCGCGCTCCCCAAGCCGCCCAGCGCGCCGGACACCGTCGACCCGGATGCGGAAACCCCGCAGGATCGTGATCTGCGCGAGCTCCGTACCCGCCTGATCATCTCGACTCTTCTCTCCGTGCCGGTCATCGCTATGGCAATGATTCCTGCGCTGCAGTTCGACAACTGGCAATGGCTCTCCCTCACACTGGCCGCACCGGTCATCGTGTGGGCGGCCCTCCCCTTCCACCGGGCTGCCTGGGTGAACCTGCGTCACGGCGCGGCCACGATGGACACGCTCATCTCGCTGGGCACCATCTCGGCCTTCGTCTGGTCGCTCTACGCACTGTTCTTCGGCACTGCGGGCGAAGCCGGTATGAAGCACGCCTTCCGGCTGACGGTCGACCGGATGGACGGCAGCGCCAACATCTACCTCGAAGTTGCCGCGGGCGTCATCACGTTCGTGCTGGCCGGACGCTACTTCGAGCACAAGTCCAAGCGCACGTCCGGCGCCGCACTACGCGCACTCATGGAACTCGGTGCGAAAGACGTCGCGGTATTGCGCAACGGCGTCGAAGTACGAATCCCCGCCGAAGAACTGGCAGCGGGCGACTCCTTCATCGTCCGGCCCGGCGAGAAGATCGCCACCGACGGCATCATCACCGAGGGCCGCTCAGCCGTCGACATGAGCATGTTGACCGGCGAATCCGTGCCGGAGGAAGTCGGTGTCGGGGACACTGTCGTCGGCGCCACCGTCAATGTCGGTGGAACCTTGACCGTCGAGGCAACCCGGGTCGGGAGCGACACCCAACTCGCCCAGATGGCGGCACTGGTCGAAGACGCCCAGAACGGCAAGGCCGAAGTTCAGCGCCTCGCCGATCGGATCGCCGGTATCTTCGTGCCGGTCGTCATCGCGATTGCCGTTGCGACACTGGGCTACTGGCTCGGTACCGGTAACCCCATCGAGATGGCCTTCACCGCTGCGGTCGCCGTGCTGATCATCGCGTGCCCCTGTGCCCTCGGATTGGCAACGCCCACAGCCCTGTTGGTGGGCACGGGTCGCGGAGCTCAGATGGGAATCCTCATCAAGGGACCCGAGGTGCTCGAATCGACGCGCGCAGTCGACACCGTCGTGCTCGACAAGACGGGAACCGTCACCACCGGTCAGATGACATTGCTGGACACCGTGGTGGGCGAAGGAACAACCGTCGACGAGGTCCTTCGGCTGGCCGGCGCACTCGAACATCGCTCCGAGCACCCCATCGCCGCAGCGATCGCGAAGGGTGCGACCAAAGCCGTGGGCGAATTGCCTACGGTCGAGGATTTCGTGAACGTCGCCGGGCGCGGCGTGCAGGGAATGGTCGACGGTCACGCCGTCGTCGCGGGCCGAGACGCGCTGCTCGCCGACTGGTCGATGCCGTTGCCGGAAAATCTCCGCGAGGCGAAGGCTGCAGCAGAGAAGGCCGGGCGCACCGCAATCGCGGTGGGCTGGGACGGCAAGGCGCACGGCATCCTCGTGATCGCCGACGCGGTCAAGGACACGAGCGCCGAAGCAATCGCGCAGTTGAAAGCACTCGGCCTCGAACCGGTTCTGCTGACCGGTGACAACGCCACCGTTGCTCGCACTGTCGCGGATCAGGTCGGGATCAGCACCGTCTTCGCCGAGGTCATGCCTGCGGACAAGGTCGACGCCGTCAAGAAACTGCAAGCGGAAGGACGCGTCGTGGCCATGGTCGGCGACGGCGTGAACGACGCGGCAGCCCTGGCTCAGGCCGATCTCGGCCTGGCGATGGGCACGGGTACCGACGTTGCGATCGAGGCCAGCGACATCACTCTGGTGCGAGGTGACCTGCGGTCGGCAGCCGATGCAATTCGACTGTCCCGCAAGACGCTCAAGACCATCAAGGGCAACCTGTTCTGGGCATTCGCCTACAACACGGCTGCGATCCCGCTGGCTGCGGCCGGCCTGCTCAACCCGATGCTCGCCGGTGCCGCAATGGCATTCAGCAGTGTGTTCGTGGTGAGCAACAGCCTGAGGTTGCGGCGGTTCAAATAAGGGGGCAAGCCCCCTGTGCGCGGTTAGGGAGTCCCTGCACTCCTTAACCGCGCACGGGGCTATTCGCCTCCAGCCAGCCGAACGAAGGCTGCTGCGTCGAGCATCTCGCCACGCGTCTGTGGCTCGATGCCGGCAGCGAGGAGCCGTCGTTCGGCCTCGGCAGGCGAACCTGCCCAACCGCTGAGAGCGGCACGCAAAGTCTTGCGGCGCTGCGCGAATGCGGCGTCGATCGCCGCAAAAACCTGCTTGCGGTGCTTCTCGTCCATCGGCCACGGCGGCTCCGCATACCGGTCGATACGAACCAGTCCTGATTCGACCTTCGGCACCGGCCAGAACACGTTGCGTCCGACGGCACCGGCGCGGCGAACCTCGCCGAAGAAGTTGGCCTTGACGCTGGGAACGCCGTAGATCTTGCTTCCCGGATCAGCCGCCAGGCGATCGGCAACCTCGGCTTGCACCATCACGAGTGCGGTCCGCAGACTCGGAAGCGACGCGAACAGGTGCAACAGCACCGGCACCGCGACGTTGTACGGCAGGTTCGCGACCAGCGCGGTCGGCTCGCCGGGAATCTGTGAAGGCAGCACACGCATCGCGTCGGCTTCGACGACGGTCAGTCGATCGGCCAGTTCCGGCGCTCGCTCGGCCACCGTCTTCGGCAGGCGAGCCGCGAGGTTGGGATCGATCTCGACCGCGATCACACGATCGACGACGTCCATCAGCGCCATCGTCAGCGAACCGAGACCAGGCCCTACCTCGAGAACGACGTCGTCACGTGTCACGCCTGCCGTGGTGACGATGCGCCTCACGGTATTGGCGTCGTGAACGAAGTTCTGCCCCAACTGTTTCGTGGGCCGGACACCGAATTCCTCGGCAAGAGCGCGCACCTCGACCGGACCGAGCAGGGCTGCCTGCCCGCGCGGAGTAGCGATGGGTTCGTTCGATTGTTCGGCGTCTGACACCAGTAGAACTTATCCCAGTCCGAGGCGACCCGAGCACGACGGCCATGCGCCCCAGCCCTGAGTGCGCTGGGTCTGTGTCGCAATCGCGATCTGTTCTTCACGGGTGGCGAGGTCGGCGCGGGGCGCATATTTCAACCCGCCCTGTCGTTCCCAGGTGTTCTGATCGAACTGCACGCCGCCGTAGAAACCGTTGCCGGTGTTGATGGCCCAGTTACCGGTGGCCTCGCACTGTGCGAGCGCATCCCACGTCGAACCGTTCTCCACGGGCGGCACCTCGGTGCCCGGCTTCGTTCCGACACGCACGACCTTCGGCTGCGCCGGTGTGGTGATCGTCTCCGAGACCTGGGTACGTCCGGCTTCGACACCGTTGACGAGATTCACGGCGAACGTCACGTCACGCACGCCGGGCACGCCCGGGTTCTCGACGATCGTGCGACTCTGGTTCATCGTCGGATCCTCGATGCGCTGATCCGGCGGATCGAGCGGCAAGGTCTCGACCTTGTTCTCGGTGCGGTTGCGCGTCACCGTGACCTCCAGGCCCTCGGTCAGTGGAGCGTCGGCGGCGGGAACCACCGTGTCCGACTGCTCGAGCGGAGTGCCGTTGGCGGTAAGGAACTCCCCGACCGTCGGCGCCGCGATACGCACGTCTGCTGCCGCGTTTGCGCCGTCGACCAGTTTTGCGACGACCGGTGTCAGCACGTCGAGCGCGGCGCCGTCCAGCGGAAGACGCTGCGAGCGCGAAGCCGACACGTGCACATCCGCCGCGACGTCCAACTGCTTCAACGCGTCGTCGACGGTCAAGGCAGTGGTCCAGAGCTTCTGCGGCTGACCGTCGACCGTCAGCGTGATCTCACGGGCACGACGGAGCACCACGGTGTCGCCGTCGGACAGCGAAGCGTCGGCCGCGGGAGCAACTGCATCCTTGTCACCGATCGGGTAACCGGCGTCCTCGAGAGCGCCGTCGACGTTGGTCGACATGGTGCTCAGGCGAATCTGCTCACCGTCGACATCGAGAGTGATGGTCTTGTGCCGGACGACGGCCAGAACACCACCCACGAGAACCGTCAGGATAAGAGCGGCGATCGCCGAGTACAACAACGGCGACCTGGTCGAGTTGATCTTGGCGAACGGTGACATCGGTTCCTGTGTTCTGTGAGGTGTGAGCGCGTCAGCGCAGGCCCAATTTGCTGGTGCAGGACGGCCAAGCACCCCAGCCCTGACCGGCGCGGACCTTCTCGCCGATCGCGATCTGCTGTTCACGTGATGCGAGGTCGGCGCGAGCTGCGTACTGACCGCCGCCGAATGCTTCCCAGGTGCTCTGGGTGAACTGAAGTCCTCCGTAGAAACCGTTGCCGGTGTTGATGGCCCAGTTTCCGGTCGCCTCGCACTGAGCAATGGCATCCCACGTCGACGCGTTGGACACAGCGGGAGCGGAAGCCTGCTTGGTACCGACCTTCACCACTGCTGCGACCGGTTCCTTGATCACGGTCGCGGACAGTTCGGTTCGTCCGGCCTCGACGCCGTTGACGGTCTTGACCTCGACAGTGGCCGTGCGCTCACCCGGAACACCCGGGTTCTCGACGACGGTCTTGTCCTTCTCCAGCTCGGGATCCTCGACCTTGTTCTCCGGCGGCGCGATCGGCTGCGTCTCGACGCGAGTGTCCGTGCGGTCGCGAGTGACCTGGATGGTCAGGCCGTTGGTAACGGGTGTGTCGGCGGTGGGAACCACCGAGTCGGCCTGCTCGAGCGGCGCATTCTTGGCCGCGAGAAGATCGCCGACGGTCACGGCGGCGAGCTTGACCTCCGCCGCGGGAGCGCCACCGTCGCTGACGCTGACGGTCTTCGGGCTGACGACGTCGAGCTCGGTCCGTTCGAGCGGCAGACGATGCGAGCGCGAAGCTGAGACTGCGAAGTCGTCGGAAACATCTACCTGCTTCAATGCCTCGTCGACCGTCAATGCGGTGGTCCAGATGGTGGTCGGCTGACCGTCGACGGTCAGAGCCAACTCACGGGCACGGCGCAGTACGACGGTATCGCCATCGGACAGGGAGGAATCGGCACTGGGTGCGAGCGCGTCCTTGGGATCGACCGGGTATCCGGCGTCCTCGAGAGCGGTACCGACGCTGCTCGACATCGTGGACAGCGAAATCATGTCGCCGTCGACATCGAGGGTGATCGTCTTGTGCCGAACCACGGCGAGCGCACCCCCGACGATGAGCGTCAGAAGCAACGCACCCACCACTGAATAGAGAAGTGGTGACTTCGTGGAGTTGATCTTGGCAAAAGGCGACACAGGAAATCCCAAGGCAGACGACGTTCGATCACAATACGGTAACGACCGAGCGTTGTATCGGCAACCAAATCACAACGAAATGCGACTTTTGTCACGGAACGGCAACGGCGTGTCGTGTGTTCTGCACTTTCCGGCTCCGATACCCGTGTATCGATTCAGCTCTGGGCGCAGTATGTTCTCGTCTGGTTCAAAGCAGTCCGGCGATCCCGGGCGCGACAGAAGAAAGCTGGGCGATAGTGCGAAGAAGATTCGACAGACCACGTAATGCCAGGTGGCCGATCCTGGCCATCCTGCTGGCGCTGATCGCAGCGCTGTTCGCCCCCGGAATCGCGAGCGCGCAACCCGGCCGCACCTACACGATCGCCACCGATCTGACATTCGCCCCGTTCGAATTCGAGAACGAAGACGGCAAACTCGTCGGCATCGACATCGACCTGCTCAATGCGATCGCCGAGGACCAAGGCTTCAAGGTCGACATCAAGCAGCTCGGCTTCGACGCTGCACTGCAGGCCGTGCAGGCCGGGCAGGCCGACGGCGTCATCGCGGGCATGTCCATCACCGACGCCCGCAAGCAGGTGTTCGACTTCTCCGACCCGTACTTCGAGTCGGGCGTGCAGATGGCGGTCCTCGAGACCGACAACGACGTGAAGTCGTACGAGGATCTGAGGGGCAAGCGCGTCGCCGTCAAGAACGGCACCGAGGGCGCCAGCTTCGCCGAGTCCATCAAGGACCAATACGGCTTCACCACAGTCTATTTCGCCGACTCCGCCAGCATGTACGACGAGGTCCGCACCGGGAACTCCGTCGCAGTCTTCGACGACTACCCCGTCCTCGCCTACGGCATCACACAGGGCAACGGCCTCAAGACGGTCACCGAAAAAGAGGTGGGCGCGAGCTACGGCTTCGCAGTCAACAAGGGCCAGAACGCCGAACTGCTCCAGATGTTCAACGCCGGACTGCAGAACCTGCGCGACGACGGCCAGTACGACGAAATCGTCTCGACCTACCTCGGTCAGGGCGCGTCGACGTCGGACAACTCCATCATCGGCTTGATCAAGAGCACTTACCCGCAGCTTCTCAAGGGCCTGTGGTTGACGATCGTTCTCTCGGTCGTCTCGATCGCGATCGCTCTGGTCCTAGGCGCGATCTTCGGTCTCTGCCGCGTGTCCACCAACATGTTCGTCCGAGGTATAGGCACGACCTACGTCGACATCTTCCGCGGCACACCGCTGTTGGTGCAGGCATTCTTCATCTACTTCGGCATCCCGGCAGCCCTGCATTTCCAGATGTCCGCCTTCACCGCAGGCATCATCACGCTCTCGCTCAACGCCGGCGCGTACATGGCTGAAATCGTCCGCGGCGGCATCCTGTCCGTCGACAAGGGACAGATGGAGGCGTCACGAAGCCTGGGCATCAGCTACATGAAGTCGATGCGAAAAGTCATCATGCCGCAGGCAATTCGCACGATGATCCCGTCGTACATCAACCAGTTCGTGATCACCCTCAAGGACACGTCGATCCTGTCGGTCATCGGACTCGCCGAGCTCACTCAGACAGGGCGCATCATCATCGCGCGCAACTTCCAGTCGTTCAACATGTGGCTGATCATCGGCGTCATGTACTTCATCATCATCATGGCGCTCACCAAGCTGTCGAACCGCCTCGAGAAGAGGATCAACAAGTGACCGAAACAGCCGTCAACATGGGCAAGTCCGCCACCGAGGTCAAGATTTCGGTCAAGGGACTGAAGAAGTCGTTCGGCGACAACGAGGTCCTCAAGGGCCTGGACGTCGACATCAAGAGCGGTGAAGTGGTCTGCGTCATCGGGCCTTCCGGTTCCGGCAAGTCGACCTTCCTGCGTTGCCTCAACCGCCTCGAAGACATCACCGCCGGATCCGTGCGCGTCGACCAGTTCGACCTCACGAACAAGGATGTCGACATCGACAAGGTGCGCCAGCACATCGGGATGGTGTTCCAGCACTTCAACCTGTTCCCCCACATGAGCGTCGTCGAAAACGTGATGCTCGCTCCGGTGCAGACCGGGCGATCGACCAAGGAGCAAGCTCGCGAGATCGCCGTCAAGCTGCTCGGCCAGGTCGGTCTCGCGGAGAAGGCAGATGCCAAGCCCGCCAGCCTGTCCGGTGGGCAGAAGCAGCGCGTTGCCATCGCCCGCGCACTCGCGATGAGTCCGGACATCATGCTCTTCGACGAGGCCACCAGCGCCCTCGACCCCGAAATGGTGGGTGAGGTTCTGCAGGTGCTGCGCGACCTCGCCAAGCAGGGCATGACCATGGTCGTCGTGACCCACGAGATGGGCTTCGCCCGTGAGGTTTCCGACCGAGTCATCTTCATGGCCGACGGATACATCGTCGAAGAAGGTAAGCCGGAGAGTCTGTTCGGCAACCCCCAGCAGCAGCGCACCCAGGACTTCCTGGCGAAGGTTCTCTAGGGGCAAGCCCCCTGTGCGCCTTTTTGGTAGTGGGGACTACCGGAAAGGCGCACGGGTGGTGGCCAATTCGACGACAACGGCCGTCTCCATCCAGCCACGACGACCGGCAACCAGCGACGACATGCCGCGAAAAGACCGTGGGACCTTCTCGACTCGAACGTGATCGGTGCTCCCAGGTACCAATACCCAGTGCCTGGGTTCTTGTTCGACAAACTCGCCGCGCTCGAGTCGGATCGAGAGAACGATCCCGGCCGTAGGTTCCACGTCGTCGGGATAGATTCCTCCATGAACCGTCCCGTCGAACCACAGCGACTCACGTATGGGGTGCAAAGCCCACGCAGATTTTTCGCCGACCACCGGCAACGGTGCACAGCACTCGAATTCCCATGTTTCGATGCGGACTGTGACCACGTTGTAGTCATTCATCTGAATTACTCCGCGCAGTAGACGGACCGGGACACGACGATCCCGGGCGCGGAGTTACCTGTCAGACCACCATAGCGTCAGAGCTTGTAGACGCGCTCCGCTGTCGCCGTGGACGCTGCTGCCAGCGCCTGCGGATCCTCGCCGCGGATGTCTGCGAGTGCGCGCACCGTGTACGGCAGGCAGTACGACTCGTTGGGCGCACCGCGGAACGGGTGCGGCGTCAAGAACGGCGCATCCGTCTCGACGATCAGTTGATCCGACGGCACCAATAGCGCGGCCTCACGCAGCGCCTTCGCATTCTTGAAACTCACGGTTCCCGAGAAACTCAACACGTAGCCCGCGTCGATGCACGCACGGGCCATCTCCGAATCCGAGGAGAAGCAATGGAACACCACGGTCTCCGGCGCGCCTTCCTCGTGCAGCACCCGCAGCAGGTCCTCATCGGCTTCGCGATTGTGAATCATCAGCGTCTTGCCGAGACGCTTCGCGAGGTCGATGTGCCACCGGAAACCGTCGACCTGCTCCTCGATGGTGGCGCACCCTTCGAGCTTGCCTGGCCAGTAGAGATCCAGCCCGGTCTCCCCCACCGCGACGACCCGCGGATCGGACGCCAACCGTTCTATCTCGGCTCTGGTATCGACATCGAGGACGTTCGCCCTGGTCGGATGGATTGCGACGGCTGCGTAAACCCTCGAATCCCAGTTCGCAGCGTCGACGGCAAAGCGTGCGGCATCAAGGTCGTCGGCCACCGTGACGACCCGTCCGACGCCGACGGCTTCGGCCCGATCGACAATTTCGGCCACGGTCGCAGCGTCGTGCGCACCACAGGCGTCGAGGTGCGTATGTGCGTCGATCAGAGGCGACAAGGGCTCAGGGGCATCGGGGGCGGGACGGTCTTTGCTCACGCCCGATAGAGTAAGCCCACCATGACTGTGCCTGCCTCACCCTCCCAGACCCCGCGCCCGGACTCCGCTGCCCCGGAAGGCGCGGAACGATCGCCGTTCTACATCACGACAGCGATCGCGTATCCCAACGGCGCTCCGCACATCGGCCACGCGTACGAGTACATCTCCTCGGACGCGCTCGCCCGCTTCAAGCGGTTGGACGGTCACGAAGTGTTCTTCATGACCGGCACCGACGAGCACGGTCTGAAGATGCAGCAGACAGCAATCAAAGAGGGCATCGACGTCCGCGAACTCGCGGCTCGGAACTCCGACGTGTTCCAGAACCTCGACAAGGTCCTGAACATCTCGTACGACCGGTTCATCCGCACCACCGACGCCGATCATCAGGTCGCCAGCAAGGCGATCTGGGAAAAGATGGCCACATCGGGCGACATCTACCTCGACACGTACTCGGGGTGGTATTCGGTTCGTGACGAGGCCTTCTACACCGAAGCCGAGACCACGCTTCTGGACGACGGCACCCGTCAGTCGACGGAGACCGGCACTCCGGTGGAGTGGACCGAGGAGTCCAACTACACCTTCCGTCTCTCGGCCTACGAGGACCGTTTGCTTGCTCTGTACGAAGAGCATCCCGAGTTCATTGCCCCCGCGACTCGTCGCAACGAGATCGTCAGCTTCGTCAAGGGCGGCCTCAAGGACCTGTCGATCTCGCGCACCACGTTCGACTGGGGCGTCGAGGTTCCCGGAGACCCCGACCACGTCATGTACGTCTGGGTCGACGCCCTCACCAACTACCTGACCGGCGTGGGTTACCCGAACGTCGACTCGGCGGAGTTCGAGAAGTTCTGGCCCGCGAGCCTGCACATCATCGGCAAGGACATCACGCGTTTCCATACCGTGTACTGGCCGGCGTTCCTCATGTCTGCCGGCATCGAACTGCCGGAGCGGGTCTTCGTCCACGGGTTCTTGTACAACAAGGGCGAGAAGATGTCGAAGTCGGTCGGCAACGTCGTCGACCCCATCGCGATGGTCGATCAGTACGGCCTCGACGCGGTCCGTTTCTTCCTGCTCCGCGAGATCTCGTACGGCCAGGACGGCAGCTACAGCCACGAAGCAATCGTGACGCGTATGAATGCAGACCTGTCCAATGAACTGGGCAACCTCGCGCAGCGTTCACTGACGATGGTCGCGAAGAACTGCGATGCCCAGGTACCGACCCCCGGCGAGTTCACCGAGGACGACCTGGCGATGCTGGCGTCGGCGGATGCCCTGCTTGCCAAGTGCCGCAGCGAGTTCGACGTGCAGGCGCTGCATCTCGCACTGGAAGCCATCTGGGGCGTTCTCGGCGAGACCAACCGGTACTTCTCCAAGCAGGAACCGTGGGTTCTGCGCAAGACGGATCCGGCACGCATGGCGACGGTTCTGTACGTGACGCTCGAAGTGGTCCGTATCGTCGGGCTTCTCGTTCAGCCGGTGATGCCCGACGCGGCGTCACGCATCCTCGATCTGCTTGGCCAGAGCGAAGAGAACCGGCAGTTCGCCGACATTGCGGTTCGCATCGACGCGAACCGGAAACTGCCTGCTCCGGCGCCAGTTTTCCCCCGCTTCGTCGAGGAATGAGCTAAGCGAGAGTGCCGCACGTGGGGTCCGAGATATCCGGTTACAGGCGGATGTGTCGGACCCCACGTGCACACTCCAGCCATGACGACGAATAGAACATACATTCGAACCAGCGCTTCGGCGCAGACACTGCCATGGAACGGAGCGCGGGTGTCCACTCAGGAGGTCAGCCCTCAATCCGTTTCCGCGGTGCGAGATCTCGTTTCCGAACTGTCCGCGGCGTACGACCGCGGATGGCAGCCGGCGGATCTGATTCATCTGGCGCGTCGAAGCAAAGACGCGTCCGACGCCGATCTCGCCGCCACCACCATCCTGTTCGACGCGAAGGCGTCGCGCGCCTCCGATCGCGCTCCGCTCGAATGGGTGGGGCAGTTGCAGACGATCGGCGAGCAGTATCCGAAGTCTCGGCATATCGCTTCTCGAATCACCGTGGACGACGACGTTTTTCGCTCCCTCGCGGCCGGCCTTCTGTTCCAGGATCCCTACTTCCTCGTTTCGCAGATCGTCGACGTCGCGCGATCGTGGATGCGCCTACCTCAGTGGACGGTGTTGCTCGCGCCACCATCCACCTGGCCGTCGCAACGCACCGATACCAGCTATGCCGGCGTCGGCGATACCGAGGTCGACGCCAAGGTACTCAAGCGAATTCGTGGACTACTCGCCAAAGCGGAAGCAACCAACTTCGCGGAAGAAGCCGAGATTTTCACCGCGAAGGCCCAGGAGTTGATGACCCGGTACGCCATCGACTCCGCACTGCTCCACAGTCGCGCCGGGGTCACCGACACATCCGTCAATGCCCGACGCATTCACATCGAGAACCCGTACGTGAAGGAAAAGGTTCACCTCCTGACCGAGATCGGCGAATCGAATCGAGTCAGGACTGTCTGGTTCAGCGACATTGCACTCGCGACCGTCGTCGGCACTCCGGTCGACCTTCAGCAAGTCGACATGCTGTTCACTTCCCTGCTCGTACAGGCAACCCGTGCAATGCAATTCGCCGACTCGAGCAATCGTGGCGGCTCACGCACCACCTCGTTCCGCAAGGGATTCCTGGCCGGGTTCGCCAGCCGCATCGGACACCGCCTGCGTGACGCCGGCACCAAAGCCACCGCCGAAGCGGCCGACGCGGCATCGATGGACGTCGCGGATCTTCTGCCGATCCTCGCCACCACATCCGAGGCCGTCGACGCCGAATTCGATCGATTGTTCCCGACAACCCGCAAGACTCGCGGACGGTCCGTGGACGCCGAAGGCTGGCACGCCGGCCAGGCTGCAGCCGACGACGCCAACCTGCGTCCCGGCGCACCCGCCGTGAACCGCTCCCGCTAGTCCTTTCGAGCGGCCAGGACCGTCTCGTACAACTCACGCTTGGAGACTCCGGCCGTTGCGACCAGAGCACACGCGTCCTTCAATCGTGCTCCCCCCTCGACCAGCCTTTCCACCTCGTCGACTAGATCGGCAGGATCAGATGCCACCAGCACTGCGCCTTCGAGCACCACCGTGATCTCACCGCGAACGCCCTCGGCGGCCCAAGCAGCTAACTCCCCGAGAGTGCCGCGCTTCACTTCCTCGTAGGTCTTGGTCAATTCCCGGCACACGGCCGCGCGCCGATTCGGCCCGAGAACTTCCACCGCATCTGCGAGGCAGTCGGCAAGGCGATGAGGCGCTTCGAAGAACACACACGCTCGCTGCTCGGTTGCCAAGGCAGAGAGCCACGTCTTGCGCTGCCCCTGCTTACGCGGCGGGAACCCGTCGAAGCAGAACCGCTCGACGGGCAATCCGGAGAGTGCCAGCGCCGTCGTCACCGCCGACGGACCGGGCAAGCACGTGACGGCGAGGTTCTCGGCTACGCAGGCGGCGACAAGGCGATATCCGGGATCGCTGACCGACGGCATGCCCGCGTCCGTGACCAGCAGGACGGTCTTGCCTTCGGCGACGTCGGCGACCAGCGCGGGCAGCCGGGAAATCTCGACCTGATCGTAGAAACTGACGATCTTCCCGGTGATGGTTACCTCGAGCGCGGACGCCAGAGACTTGGTGCGTCGTGTGTCCTCCGCAGCAACGACGTCGGCGGTTGCGAGAGCAGACCGAAGACGCGGAGACGCGTCACCGACATCTCCCATGGGTGTTGCGGCGAGTACCAAGCGACCAGTCATACCTGACAGCCTACGATTGCCAGGTGACTGTGCAGACGGACGAGCGGCCAACGCCCGCCACGAGCGATCGGGTAATGCGTAGTCCCGGCCCGCTGGTACCGGATCCTGATTTCGGCCCGACCGACAGATTGCGCGGCTGGATTGTCACCGCTTTCGTCACCGCTATCGCGGCGATCACACGCTTCACGATGCTCGCCTACCCGACCGACGCCGGCACACCTGTCTTCGACGAGAAGCACTACGTTCCGCAGGGCTGGCAAGTTCTGACCGGTGGCGGCATCGAAGACAATCCCGGTTACGGATTAGTGGTACACCCGCCGATCGGTAAGCAGATGATCGCGATCGGCGAAGCACTCTTCGGTTACAACGGTTGGGGGTGGCGATTCTCGTCGGCCCTGGTCGGGACACTGATGGTCTTGCTGATCATCCGGATCGTGCGCCGCATGACGCGGTCCACGCTGATCGGCGCGATTGCCGGAATCCTGCTCATCGTCGACGGCGTCACCTTCGTCTCCTCACGCCTGGGGATGCTCGACATCTTCCTGGCTTTCTTCGTTCTCGCCGCCCTCGGATGCCTGGTGGTCGATCGCGACCAAGTCCGCGAACGGATGGCGAAGGTATACGAAGAGGGCCGAATCGGCGACTCTGCCTGGGGTCCGCGGCTGGGTTTCCGGTGGTGGAGGTTCGGCGCCGGCATCCTGCTCGGCCTGGCCTGCGGAACCAAGTGGTCCGGCATGTACTTCATTCTGTTCTTCGGATTGCTCAGTGTTGCCTTCGACCTGTCAGCGCGCCGCGCCTACCGCGTGCAGCGCCCATGGGTCGGCACTGCAGTTCGCGACATCGGGCCTGCTCTGTATGCGTTGGTGATCATTCCGCTCGGTGTGTACCTCGCGAGCTACTGGGCCTGGTTCACCAGCGAGACCGGCGTCGACCGTCACGCCGTCGGTAACGAGATCGGTGAGGGCGGCACATGGAGCTTCATTCCCTCCGCGCTGCGCTCACTCTGGTACTACAGCGGAAACGTTCTCCAGTTCCACGCCGGTCTGACCAACTCCGCCGGAAACCACCACCCGTGGGAGTCGAAACCGTGGACGTGGCCGATGGGGCTACGACCGATGCTCTACTACTACGCCGACGGCGAGCAGGTCACCGGTTGCGGGGCCGCCAGCTGCGTCAAGGCCGTGATGCTGATCGGCACACCGGCGATGTGGTGGCTGGCCCTACCGATGTTGGCGTGGGCGATCTGGCAGACGTTCGTGCGCAGGGACTGGCGATACGCCGTGGTCCTGACGGGCTACGGTGCCGCTTACCTCCCGTGGTTCGCGACGCTCGACCGCCAGATGTACTACTTCTACGCAGTTGCACTCGCCCCGTTCATGGTCATGGGATTTGCGCTGGTCCTCGGCGATGTACTGGGCAAGGCGAGCGCGTCCGTCGAGCGTCGTACCACCGGACTTCTGGCAGTCAGTCTGTACATCGGTCTGGTCGTGGCCAACTTCGTCTACCTCTGGCCGATACTCACCGCCATGCCGATCACGCCGGAATCGTGGCAGAACCATCTGTGGTTGCCCAGCTGGAAATAACCGGACGACTAAAGGGGCACCGAACCGCAGTTCGGTGCCCCTTCACGGTTCAAGTCCTACTCCGCTCAAGTCCTACTCCACTGACTTACCCACACGGCGTCCTCGGCGCGGGCGTAGGAGAGCACGTTTCTGCTCCTTCGCCGCAATGATGATCGGGTCGTGCGAAAGATCCTTGTACAGCGAGAAGCACAATCCGATCATGACCAGCACGAACGGCGCCGCAGCGATGATCGTCATGGTCTGCAAGCCGTCGAGCGCTTCGGAACCACCGGTCCACAGCAGAAGCGCCGCGACGCCACCGGTCAACATGCCCCAGAACACCACGACCCAGCGACTCGGTTCGAGCGTTCCGCGCTGCGAGAGCGTCCCCATCACCATCGACGCAGCGTCGGCGCCGGAGACGAAGAACACTGCGACGAGCAGCATGACCAGGACAGTCGTCACTCCGGCCAACGGCAGATTGTCGAGCATGCCGAACAGTTGAGCCTCTTCCGAGCCTCGGCCGGACAAGCCGATTCCGTCGCGTTCCTCGCCGATGCCTGCGCCGCCGAAGATCGCGAACCAGAGCAAGCTGACAGTCGTGGGAACGGCGATGACGCCGACGATGAACTGGCGGATCGTGCGGCCGCGGCTGATGCGGGCCAGGAACATGCCGACGAACGGCGTCCAGGACACCCACCATGCCCAGTAGAAGATCGTCCACGACGAAAGCCACGCGCCGGTTTCAGGATTCGACGATGCACCCGTGCGGGCCGACATCTGGGCGAGGTCGGAAACGTATGCACCAATGGTCGTCGGGAGCAGATTGAGAATCAGCACGGTCGGCCCGAGAACGAACACGAACAGGGCCAAGATCAGCGCTAGCACCATGTTGATGTTGGAGAGCCACTGAATTCCCTTGGCCACACCGGAAACTGCCGAAGCGACGAACGCCAGGGTCAGCACCGCAACGATGGCCACGAGCAGGAATACGCCGGCCTCTTCCATCCAGCCGACTACCTCGAAACCGGAGCCGATCTGAAGTGCGCCGAGCCCCAAAGATGCTGCGGTGCCGAAAAGTGTCGCAAAGATTGCCAGGATGTCGATGACCTTGCCGATCGGCCCTTCGGCTTTGCGACCGAGCAACGGGATGAAGGCCGAACTGAACAGTTGCTTGCGTCCTCGGCGATACGACCCGTACGCAATGGCAAGGCCCACAACGGCATACATCGCCCAAGGATGAAGACCCCAGTGAAACATGGTGGTAGCCATGGCAGTTCCGACGCCACCGTCGGTACCGGGAGGCGGAGTCACGTAGTGCGCAAGCGGTTCCGCGACACCGAAGAACATCAGGCCGATGCCCATGCCGGCGCTGAACATCATGGCGATCCAGCTGACGGTTCGGAACTCGGGCTTCTCACCGTCTTTGCCCAGCGGAATGTCGCCGAATCGACTGACAGCGAGGTAGATGGAAAACAGCACGAAAGCCGAAGCTGCGAGTACGAAGAGCCAGCCGATGTTCGTCACCAACCAGCCGAGAACACTTCCGGTTACCGAGTTCAGGTTGTCGGGAGCTACGAGACCCCACACGACAATAGCCAGCACCGCTGCGGCCGCCACGGAAAACACCACGTAGTCGGTCCGAACGCCTACCCGAGTAAAGCCCGTCTCCGGGCGCTCTTCGTTGGCCCCGGAATCTTGTTCGGATCGATCAGATTTCGTCACCATAGATGACTACGTTCGTCACTTTGTGGGCCAAAAGCAAGCTGGAAGGCGGGCTCAACAGCCGTTGAACCCGCCTTCTCACCCCGATCAAGCTGGGGTTTTAACCCAACCGTTGCCCTTGCCGATCAATCCGTCGATGCTGATGCGTCCTGCGCCGATAACAGCGATCAAGAGCGAACCGACACCGAGTGCGACGACGAGTTCATAGCCGCCGTTGTCTATGAAGACGCCCTTGTCGGCGTGCACGATGAAGAACGCGCCGACCATGTCGAGGAACAGCAGTGCGCCGACGAGCGGGGTCAGCAGACCCGCGATGAGCAGGATGCCGCCACCGAGTTCGATGGATGCTGCCAGAACTGCAGAAATCTTGGGGAGCGGGGCGCCCATCCCTTCGAATGCGGCCTGCGTTCCGGCGATCTTGTAGGTGAAGAACTTCTGCCAACCGTGGGCGATGAAGATGATCCCGAGGCCGACACGGGCGATGAGGAGTCCGAGGTCACGAGCAATCGACGAATTCATGAGCCAAGACTGACAGCTTTAAGTTGAAGCGTCAACTTAATCAATGTGTCACGCACCTCTCAATGCCGACTCCACCATGGCGACGATCTCAGTGTCGGAGTACCCGAGCGAGCGGACCTTATGCGCAAACGCGGTCGCCGCCTGCTCCGCCTGCGCCTGCACCGGATCGGTCCCCGAAGCGATGAACGTCCCTTGCTTTCCCCTCGTCTCGATCACGCCCTGATCGCTGAGCGCGCGATAAGCCTTCGCGACGGTGTTGGCCGCCAATCCCAGCTCCGAGGCCAATGCACGCACCGTCGGGATCTTGGTTCCCGCAATCAATCCGCCGCCGTGAACCTGCTCGATAATCTGTTGCCGCAGTTGGTCGTACGGAGCTGTGGAGGAATCGTGTTCGATCGCGATCTTCATCGTCACCCTCGTCGTATCTTCTCGGTCACAGCATCTTCTCTCTCACAAACCCTCGATCGCTTCGCGGATCGTATGCGGGCCGGAGGTCAGAACCAATATCTTGCCGACACTGGACGGCGCGTCGATGAGCGCTTCGATCACTGCGGCGACATCTGCACGAGGCACAGAGCCTCGATCGACGGGCGGCTCTGCAAGAAGGACTTCACCGGTGGGGTCGTCGTCTGTCAGAAGGCCTGGCCGAAGAATCGTCCAATCCAGCGAAGTCCTTGTCTTCAGGTCTTCCTCTGCTGCAGTCTTCGCCCGCAGGTAGGCGGCAAAAACCTCGTCGGTGTTCTCCGGTATTTCGTCACCAGCACCCATGGCGCTGATCTGTATGAACCGACGCACTCCCGCTTTCTCGGCGGCATCGGCCAACAGCACCGCCGCAGCTCGGTCTACGGAGTCCTTCCGCTCGATCGAGCTACCAGGTCCGGCGCCCGCGGCGAAGACCGCGACGTCGGCACCGTCGAGTACCTTCGCAACTTCCTCGACCGTGGAGGATTCCAGATCGATCACCACGGGGAACGCGCCGAGTGTGCGGACCGCACCCTCGTGCGCGGAGTTGCGGATCAGCGCTACCGGCCGATCACCATGTCCTGCCAGCAGGTACGTCAGGTGCTGCGCGATCTTGCCGTGCCCACCGGCAATGACCACGCGCCGTTCGTCCACACTTCGATGTTCCGTCATCGTTTTCTCCTCACAAGTCGGTACTTCAAGTGCAGCGCGCCGGAGGTGTCCGTTGTTCCCCTGTTTGTCCCACGAGTTCGGACACAGAGGCAGAATGACGGACATGGCATCTGCAACCATCTTCCACAATCAACGGTGCAACACGTCGCGGACTGTTCTCGGACTTATCCGCGACGCCGGCATCGAACCGACCATTGTGAAGTACCTCGATACTCCGCCTACCCGATCCGAGCTGGAAAAACTCCTCGCCGACGCCGGCCTCGAGCCCAGCCAAGCCGTTCGCAAGCGCGAAACGCAGTACAAGGAACTCGGGCTCGCCGATGCATCCGAATCCGAGATCCTCGACGCGATGATCGAGCACCCAATTCTGATCGAACGCCCGTTCGTGGTCACCGACAAAGGCACCGTCCTCGCGCGGCCTGCAGCCAAGGTGGAAGAAATTCTCTGACAGCGTCGACGGCTTACAGCGGATCGCGGGCGATCGGGCAGGACATGCACCGAGGACCACCTCGGCCGGACCCCAGTTCCGAACCCGCGATTCGCAAAACCTCGATACCCGAGGCCTCCAGCCTGGCGTTCGTTTCGACGTTGCGCTCGTAAGCGACGACGACGCCAGGCTCGACGGCGAGGGTGTTGTTTCCGTCGTCCCACTGCTCACGCTCGGCAGTCACCGTGTCGAGTCCGGTGTCGATCACACGCAGTTTTCCGATTCCCATGGCGTCGGCCGCCGCTTCGAGGAACGGCGTCGCACCGCGAATACTCACCCCGTCGTCTTCCTTGCGCAGAGTGAACGCCGCCAGGGTGTCCTGAATGGCCGGATACATGACGACCGCGTCGGCCTCGACCATGGTGCAAACCGTGTCGAGATGCATCGACGCTCGGCGTTGCTCGATCGGAACAACCAACACCGTGTGGGCGAGGCCGTCGTCGAACACGCTACGCGCCAATGCTTCTGCTCCGGCGGGTGACGTACGTTCACCGACACCGATTGCGATCACCCCCGGCGCGAGAAGCAGCACGTCACCTCCCTCGACAGGAGCCGTGTGCGACTCGTACGCGCGGCGCACGCCTTTGAATCGAGGGTGATGCGCGTAGACGAGATCCGTTATCGAGGATTCGCGAGCTCGCGCTGACAACGCCAAGGACGTGATGATGACCCGTGGCCCGACCCAGAACGACGAATCACGGGTGAAGAGCAAGTTGGGCAACGGGTCGATCACGAAGTCACCGCCGTGATGCATCCTGCGCACCAACGAGGTCGAGTCGGCATCGATCGGCAATTCGTCGAACGTCATTCCTGCAGTAAGGATCGACGAAAGCTCCTTCGGCTCCACCTTTCGCAGGTAGGCGGCCAGGTGTTGCCCGAGCGCGTGGCCGATCTTGCGTGCGTCGACGGCGGCCGCGATTCCCTGGATCCTCGCTGCGCCACTGACCTCGAGCGCCTCGGTGAGGAGATCGGACAAAAGCAGTACCTCGACGCCGCGCTCACGAAGGACGGTCGCAAACTGATCGTGTTCTTCCTGCGCGCGGTCCACCCACGGCAACGCGTCGAACAGCAGCTCGTCGTTGTTGCGCGGAGTCAATCGTTTCAACTCGTCGCCAGGTCGATGAAGAATGACCGATCGCAATCGGCCCACCTCGGAATCGACACCGAGGGGGACGGAGCCAGAAGCGTTCATGAGTGAACACTAATCCCGTAGGCCCCACCCAGCAGGGATAAGCAGCTGTCGTACCGGCCCGCGTAACGTCTGATCCGACGCAGGCGAGAGGACCAGGCAATGAGTAGTACGGATCAGGCGGCGCTGAACGGCGCCGGAATCGAGAGGTTCACCGGGCGCTGGGTCGGCGCTGGAGCCGGACATTTCCCCACCATCGACGACTTCGAGTACTCCGAGGAGATCGAGTTCGCGCCCACCCCGAAACCGTTTCTCACCTACTCGTCGCGCACTCGTGGGCTCCCCGACGGACGACCGCTTCACATGGAATCGGGATACCTGCGCCCAACACCGGGTGGTGAGCTCGAATTGCTGGTCAGCCAGCCCACCGGATTCGTCGAGATCCATCGCGGCACCCTCGACTCCGAAGGCACTCTCGCCTTGACCCGTCTCACGCTCGCAGCATCACCCGACGCAAAACCGGTTCACGACGTTCGGCGAGTCGTGCGCGTTCAGGGCGACACGCTGACATACGACCTGTGGATGGCGCACGGCGACACCCCGCTGACGCATCATCTCCACGCCACCCTCCACCGCGCGACGGACCGGTAGTCGCCATGGAGATGCCGTCGTGGAAGGCAAAGGAACTCACGCCCGGCCAGCTCTCCGAGCGCAGCGGTGTCGCCGTCTCGGCCCTGCATTTCTACGAACGAGAAGGCCTCATCGTCAGTCGCCGGACCAGCGGAAACCAGCGCCGATACCAACGAGACACGCTTCGACGCGTCGCCTTCATCAGAATCTCGCAACGCGTCGGCATTCCGCTGTCGGAAATCAGAGAGGCCCTCGGCACACTTCCTGAAGGCCGTACCCCGAACCGCGCAGATTGGGAAAGATTGTCGACCGTGTGGCGGCGCCACCTCGATCTACGCATCGAGCAACTGGAACGTCTACGGGACAACCTCACCGGTTGCATCGGTTGCGGGTGCCTCTCGTTGGAGGGGTGCGCCCTCGCCAACCCGCACGATCAACTCGCATCCGCCGGCCCGGGTGCGCGCGTTCTGGAAGTAGATTTCGGTGCAGGCTCAGGCGAGAAATGACTCGACGGCGTCCCGATCGCGCCCCAGCAAGTCCTCGACGGTCTTCTTCAGCAACTTCTCGATCTGGCCGCCGATGATCGGCATCTTCACCTCAGCCGTTCCGTCGACGACCAACCGCGTGCAGGACTCGGCGGCGGTGAGATCGAGCGTCGTCTCGATTCGGATCGGCAGTCCCCGCGCGATTCCGGTGACCGACCCTGCTGCACGCCCGTCCGACAGAGGTCCCCACCGATCGACCCGTTTCAGACCGAGCCGACTCGGCGCAACCTTGGCGACCAGGCTCGGGAGGGAGGCGGAGTCGATTTCCTCGGACACGGATACTTCGATCGATCCGTCTCGAACTTCGATGTCCGAGGTGGCATAAAGGTCTCCGAGTCTGCCTTTCCAATAATTCGAGTCTGTCAAAGTTCGATGCACGTCGTCGATCGGATATTTGAATTCGATATCGAAGTGAAAACTCTTCGGCATGACTTTGGTCCCTATTCGACTAGATAAAAGTCCCGGCGGAGTTAACGCTCATCGCTTGAGCAATTTACTGAACTGGTCGTTCGCTTTTTGCATCACGAACTCGTAAGGCAGGGCGAATTTGCGCGCCCACCAGTATCCGAATCGGATGTCATTGGACGTATATACGAGGTACGTATTCTTCTCGATTCCCCGCAGAATGCACGACGCCACCTTCTCCGGGGAGACAGCACGCGCCTCGAACCGGTGCGTGAGTTTTTCGACCCGCGGGTCGTTCCTGTCGATACCCGCTATTTCCACGGTTCCCACCAATGGCGTCTTCACCCCACCCGGCACAACCAGACTGACCCCGATTCCGTGCCGCTTCAGATCGAATCGCAGCACCTCGGACACCCCGCGAAGGCCGAACTTGCTCGCACTGTAGGCGGCGTGCCACGGCAGGGCCAAAAGTCCGGCAGCCGAAGACACGTTGACCAGGTGTCCACCCTTGCCGGCACGAATCATGGGTGGAACAAACGTCTCCATGACATGGATCGGCCCCATCAGGTTGACGTCCACCATGGACTTCCAATGCCGATGTTCGAGGTTCTCGATAGTTCCCCACGCCGAAATGCCGGCGATATTCATGACGACATCCATCGAAGAAAATTGAGTGTGAATCTCGGTACCGAATTTCACGACCTCGTCGTAGTCCGAGATATCGAGTGCCTTCGCCATGCTGACCGTGCCGCCGCCGGCGCCGACCATCGCGACCGTCTCTTCCAATCCGACGCTGTTGATATCGGTGAGAAACAATTCGGCGCCGACCTCTGATGCACGCAGCGCAGTTGCACGTCCAATTCCACTACCAGCGCCGGTGATCAGGCATTTCTTGCCGTCGAGCGACCTTACAGACATGGATGAACACTCCCCCGCACTCGTACTGTGGACATGCGGGAAAGTCTACGCACGCACGGTGCGGCCGCCCTGAAACACGCAAGACGACCAGCGGGGCACGGCCGTCCTCCGCGCAAACACCGCACAGAGACGACCGCAGCGAGCACTAGAGACGCTGCATCATCTGCTCTTGATAGCCCTTGACCGTACGGTCGAGTTCTTCCGCCGCTACATCGTCCCCACGCTTGCGTGCGTCGTGGGCTCGATCCTGAATTTCACGGATTGCGCGGCGCAATTCATCATCGCTCATCGTGTGTTTCATGTCACAATTCTGCACCCACTCGGAGGGTTTAGCTAGCACAGATCGCAATCCGGCAAACCGTTCAAGGTTCAACCCCGAGGTGATCCGCATGACATCGCAACCAGCCACCCTGATCGCGACCCCAAACCTTCAAACATCGCTTGAACTGCAGTTTTTCAATCGAAATAGTTGTGAAAAACCAGGCTAACGCATAGCTAATATCGCCAAAACGGGTAAAAGGTTTGATATTGGGCAGATTGGCCAAGTACTGGAAGGTTCGAATAGCGCAGTCGTAGCTGCACATTTCCGTGTGGCGGAAACTCAATGTGCGCTGAGACATAGCTGAGCACTCATTGGCCGGACGAATCGAATCTCGGACACATTTGACAACTAGTCCACTAAACAGACTACGGTGAGCTACCGATCGGTTATCCGCGTGATACCGTAGGATTCACTGAACGGACAATTGCTAGCTAGAGAGGATTACGGGGCGGTTCACAATGGCTGACTTTGCAGAACGATTGAACAAACTGTTCGACAGTGTTCATCCTCCGGGGCGCAAACCCCATACCAACGCCGAGGTTGCGGCAGCGCTCATCGAAGACGGCCATCAGATCTCCAAGCCGTACATCTCGCAGCTCCGCTCGGGACAGCGCACCAACCCCTCAGACGAGACAGTCGCAGCCTTCGCCCGGTTCTTCAAGGTGAAGCCCGACTACTTCTTCAACGACATCTACGCAGCCAAGATCGATCACGATCTCGAACTGCTCTCACAGCTCCAAGGCTACGGGCTTCGCCGCCTCTCGAGCCGTGCATTCGACCTCTCGGAAGAATCGCAGAATCTACTCACCACGATGGCTGAAAAGCTCCGCGCGAGTGAAGGTTTGCCAGAGGTTCCGCCTGACGCGTCACGCTGATGTGAACGTGCTGAAGCACTGACTCGATCTCGAGCACTGCAATGACATGGAGTAGGTCGACTACGAACGTCGACCTACTTTTGTCGTTTCATCGAGTTCTTTCGCCAACAACAACACCCATCGGCGCGCCGACATCTTCTCAGGAGGCGCAATCCACCTGGTGTCCAACACATCCGAGGCCAAGGGATCGGCGATCCACCCCGCCAAAATCCCCGCGTGTGCAGTGACGGCCCGCGGCGGTTCCTGACCACCGACGTCGAACATCCCGGCGCCGGACTGGATGTACATCGCATCCATGATCTGCGCGATCATGTCCGATGCCCGCAGCACAGACGTACTCCCGGCGCTGTCCGCGTCGACTACCTCGGGGAATCGCTTGACGAGAAGCGCGTGCATCCGCCGCAGCCGGTACAGATCTCGTCGCGCACGTAACCAGGTCTCGAGAAGCACCCACGTGATGCCCAGCGCAATCAGAACACTCGAGGCAGCGATGAACCACACCCCTGCGCCCGTCCAGATATCCGATTCGAGTGCGCCGGTGCCACCGATCGATTCGACAAGCATCACGACGACCACGACGAGCAGGATCGACGAACCGGTCACGATCAACGCGATTCCGCGCCCCAACGGCGCCCACGCAACGTGCCGTAGCCCCGTCGAAATGACAAGGGACAGAGCGACGATGATAAAGATCAGAGCCGGCGCCGGGTAGCCGAAGAGAACCGCGATCGCCACCAGGAGCCCCACCGAGTACAGCACGGTGGCGAGGCCGCGCATAGCCGGACGTGACATCACCGGCCACGCAGACACGGCGCCGACTGCACTGGCCGCAGACAACGCTGTCCACAAGACGATGACGATCATCGCGGCGGCATGCTGCTCCGGCGCAATGCGATCGACGATGTCCCATACCGCAGGCACCATGACCGTCGACGACAATGCGACCGAGAAGCCGGCGAAGACCATCGACATTCGCAACGGCGTCGCGGTGCGCGCGACAACTCGACCCAGTCTCGCGCCGGCTGCAACCCAGACGAGAAGGGCCACAGCCCAAAAGATCATCCGATCGCCTCGTCGTACCGCAACACCGACAGCGGTGTCCCACGGCCACTCATCGTTCGCAGACGCATGATCAACATCGACGCGAACGTCTCGGCTTCCCACTCCGCGATGTCGTCCATCGGCACGGGTTCGTTGCGCCGCAGAGAACGTTGACTCAACATGTAGGCGATCAAATCGTCACTGACCTCGAGCGTCGCCTCGGCGATCTCGGCACCCTCGTGGCGAAACACTATGTGCCCCAACTCATGTGCCAGAGTCCGCTCGACATTGGGTAGTCCGGGAGCCAAAACGATGACGTCGTGGTCGTCGTAGGCCCGGCGCTGACCGCACACTCCGGTGGCGAGAGGGGTTTCCAGATCGATCTCGATCGGGCGCCCACGCTCGCGGGCGACTGTCTGCACCACCGTCAGCAGTGACACTGCCTCCGACGACGCTGCTGCGTCGCATACGGCATCCACCGCGGCCAGAACGCGGCGATGTGAACGTCTGTCCGGCACGACTCACGCACCTCCCTGTGATCCGGGTGCCAGGAATTCGGCACGCGCGGCAGCCAATCGTGCCTTCTGCAGCGATGCTCCGCGGAAAGTCAGTGCTCCCGCACCGGCCGCTACCACTGCCATTCCGCCTACACCGCCGGCGACGGCGGCGGCGTTGAGAATCGGCGGAAGCCCTTGAGTGAACGCCGTCGGAAATGCCTGCGGGTTGTCAGTCGGAGCCGCGACGTTCGGAACGTTCGACGGTACCTGCGGAGCTACGGGTGCGGGTGCGGCCAGAACCTCGGGTGCGGAAGGGGCTGCGACTGCGCCCGGCGCAGCGTTTGCCGGTCCACCGGCAGAGGGTGCAGGCGCTCCGCCGCCCGCTGACGGTCCCTGCGGATCAGACGGTCCAGCCGGCGGAGCCGCTACCGCGGACGACTGCTCGGAACTCGGCTGCGATTCGGAAGGAGACTGTGTCTCGGAGGGTGCTTGGCTCGAAGGACTCTCGGTCTGCGAAGTTGCGTTGGTCGCAGAAGTTGCGTTGGTCGCGGGGGAAGCGCTGCTGCTCGGACGTTGCGACGCCGAAGGGTTGGTCGTGGGCTCAGTCGTGGTCGTGGGATCAGTCGTCGTGGGATCAGTCGTCGTGGGCTCAGTCGTCGTGGGCTCAGTCGTCGTGGGCTCAGTCGTCGTGGGCTCAGTCGTGGTCGTGGGCTCAGTCGTGGTCGGCTCAGTCGTCGTGGGCTCAGTCGTCGTG
>NZ_LNAK01000075.1:0-847 GCF_001445685.1 Rhodococcus sp. KB6
CGACAACGCGACGTTGGTGGACGGTTCGCTCAAGGCGACTGTCGACGGTGTCGACGGTGCTGCTCCGACCCTGTCGGGCACCACGCTCACCTGGACCGGTGCATTGGAAGCCGGTAAGTCGGTTGTCCTGACCTACCAGGTGAAGATCAACGATGGTGTTGCCGGCGGGGTTCTGATCAACAACAAGGTCACCGGTACTGCGAAGCCGCCGACGGGTCCGGAGATCACTCCTCCGCCGGTGACGACCGAACACCCGGTGGTGTCTCCGAAGATCGCTGTGGTGAAGTCTTCTGATCCGGTGTCGGGTTCGAATGTTGTTGCCGGTCAGGACATCAAGTACACGCTTTCGTTCTCGAACACCGGTAACGGTGCGGGTGAGGTCGCGTACTTCGATGATCTGCGTGGTCTGCTCGATGATGCTGATCTGGTTGCGGGCAGCTTGAGTGCTGATGCTCCGTTGACGGCTGCGATGGTCGGCACGGATGGTTTCTCGGTGACGGGAACCCTTGCGGCCGGTGAGAGCAAGACGGTGACGTACACCGTCACGGTCAAGGCTGATGCCGATCGCGTTGCGGCGAATGCCGACAACACGGTGCTCAACTTCGTTGTTCCGGGTACGACTCCGCCGGTTGATCCTCCGGAGGTGTGTGATCCGGCGACGCAGCTGTGCACGACGCATCCGGTTCAGGTTCCGGGGTTCACGGTCGCGAAGGCTGCCGATCCTGCATCGGGTACCAATGTTGCTGCGGGTCAGACGATCACGTATACGGTGACGGGTGCGAACACGGGTAACACGACTCTTGATCCGGTGGTGTTGACCGATGATCTGTCGAAGGTTCTCGACAAC
>NZ_LNAK01000076.1:0-529 GCF_001445685.1 Rhodococcus sp. KB6
AGTGGCATGCTCTAGACCCGAAGCGGAGTGATCTACCCATGGCCAGGTTGAAGCGACGGTAAGACGTCGTGGAGGACCGAACCCACTTAGGTTGAAAACTGAGGGGATGAGTTGTGGGTAGGGGTGAAAGGCCAATCAAACTCCGTGATAGCTGGTTCTCCCCGAAATGCATTTAGGTGCAGCGTCGCGTGTTTCTCACCGGAGGTAGAGCTACTGGATGGTCTAGGGGGCCCACAAGCTTACCGAAATCAGCCAAACTCCGAATGCCGGTGAGTGAGAGCGCGGCAGTGAGACTGCGGGCGATAAGGTTCGTAGTCGAGAGGGAAACAGCCCAGATCGCCAGCTAAGGTCCCTAAGCGTGTACTAAGTGGAAAAGGATGTGGGGTCGCGAAGACAACCAGGAGGTTGGCTTAGAAGCAGCCACCCTTGAAAGAGTGCGTAATAGCTCACTGGTCAAGTGATCCTGCGCCGACAATGTAGCGGGGCTCAAGTACACCACCGAAGCTGCGGCATTCACGCAATAGCCCCC
>NZ_LNAK01000077.1:0-403 GCF_001445685.1 Rhodococcus sp. KB6
TCGCCCTATTCGGACTCGCTTTCGCTACGGCTACCCCACACGGGTTAACCTCGCGACATGCCACTAACTCGCAGGCTCATTCTTCAAAAGGCACGCCATCACCCCCAGCAGTAAACTGCTCGAAGGCTCTGACGGATTGTAAGCGCACGGTTTCAGGTACTATTTCACTCCCCTCCCGGGGTACTTTTCACCTTTCCCTCACGGTACTAGTCCGCTATCGGTCACCAGGGAGTATTCAGGCTTATCGGGTGGTCCCGACAGATTCACACCAGATTTCACGGGCCCGGTGCTACTTGGGTTTCCATTACAACAGTCACAAAGTTTTCGTGTACGGGATTCTCACCCTCTACGACAGGCCGTTCCAGACCACTTCCACTAACCCTGTGATTTCTTACTGTTGGCC
>NZ_LNAK01000078.1:0-254 GCF_001445685.1 Rhodococcus sp. KB6
AGGAAGAGAAAACAACCGTGATTCCGTGAGTAGTGGCGAGCGAAAGCGGAAGAGGCTAAACCATGGGTGTGTGATAGCCGGCAGGTGTTGCATTCGTGGGGTTGTGGGGTTCATTTTGTCAATACTGCCGTGTTGGCCAACAGTAAGAAATCACAGGGTTAGTGGAAGTGGTCTGGAACGGCCTGTCGTAGAGGGTGAGAATCCCGTACACGAAAACTTTGTGACTGTTGTAATGGAAACCCAAGTAGCACCGG
>NZ_LNAK01000079.1:0-1451 GCF_001445685.1 Rhodococcus sp. KB6
GGCGTATTCAACCGGTCGAAGCAACACGTTGCTGTTGAACCGATCGTAGGTGTTCGTCCCAAGCTTCAGCGGGGGTTCGCCAATGGAGTCGTTTCCGTGGTCGGGTGTTGAGAGCATGGGCGACTGCCGCGAGGTCGTCGGGGCTCCATCGCGAGAGATCAGTCCCCTTCGGAAAATATTGGCGCAGTAGTCCATTCGTGTTCTCGTTGGTACCTCGTTGCCACGGACTGTGTGGATCGGCGAAGTAGACCTTCAGCCCGGTGTCGATGGTGAACTGGGCGTGCGCGGACATCTCTTTCCCACGGTCCCACGTCAGCGAGCGTTTGAGTTCGGCGGGCATCGACGCCAGCGCCTGTGCCAACGCTCTGTTCATCGACACCGCTCCGTATCCCGACAGTGCCGGCCCGTTCTTGGTGATCGGTTGCGCTCGCCACCCACGCTCCCGTGGCAAGTGCACGAGGGTGGTGTATCCGGTTGTGCGCTCGACGACGGTTCCGATTGCGGACCTGTCCGCACCGATGATGAGGTCACCTTCGTGGTGCCCGGCAATCGCACGGTCGTCGGCTTCTTCGGGGCGCTCGCTGATCAGTACGTCCGCACTTACGTGGGCCCAGGCAGCACGTTTCGCTCGTGCCCGCGGCATGCGCAGAGCACGGCCGGTGCGCAGGCACAAGATGAGTTCGCGGCGCAGGCCGCCGCGACCCTCGATGAACAGGGACTGGTAGATGGCCTCGTGGCTGATCCGCATGGACTCATCATCGGGGAAGTCGATCGGAAGCCGGTTCGAAATCTGCTCGGGGCTCCACGCTTTCACCCACCTGCGGTCCTGACGATGCGGCTTGTTCAAGCCCTTCCATTGCCGTTCGATCGGTCCGGCGACAGCATCGCCGCCCGGCATGGTGATCCGGCCCGAGAGTCGGTCCTCAACGTACTCGCGCAACCGCTCGTTGGCCGCGAGCTTGGCGGTCTTCGGGCGGCGGGCAAACAACTCGGCTTTCCAGTGCGCCACGCTGGCGCGATAGTCGAGCTTGCCTCCACGCGTGGCGGCGTTGCGCCGCAACTCCCGCGAGATCGTCGACGGGCTCCTCCCGATGGCACTCGCGATCGCGCGCACTCCGTGGCCGGTGGCGTTCAGGATCGCAATTTCCTCACGCTCTGCCAAAGAAAGGTACCTGCCTGCCGGCGCGGGCCATGAATACGGCGTCATCCCGCCAGCGTGCCGGAACCACCGCTGGCCCACCGGTTGTCCCACGCCGACAGCGTCAGCGGCTTCCCTGGGAAGCTTGCCAGTACTGATCTGCTCCCAAAAATCTCGTTCCTTCGACCGAGGATGGCCCGGCGCTCCGGGTGACCTCATCGGAGCCCTGCCCGTCACCTCCCGCACCCAATCCGATGGTCTGCCCACAACACCCTCCTGACCTCGAATGTTGCTTCCACCGATTGAGCCCAAT
>NZ_LNAK01000080.1:0-275 GCF_001445685.1 Rhodococcus sp. KB6
AGCTTGGAGCCTGAGGCTTCCATGAGTTCACGGGGAGCGTCGTAAACCTTGTTGTGGCGTCCGAGGAAGCACGGGTCGTGGTAGGTGACGTCTTCGCTCACGGACGCAACCGGGATCAGCTTCTTCTGGCGCACCAGACGGTTGAGCAGCTGGGTGTGGTGCACGACCTCGTAGTCGCCGCCCACCTCCGGGTACTCGTTGCCGAGGGCGTTGAAGCAGTGCGCACAGGTGACGACGATCTTGCGCTTCTTCTGCTCGATACCGTCGAAGACCGA
>NZ_LNAK01000081.1:0-419 GCF_001445685.1 Rhodococcus sp. KB6
GCCTGCGTCGAACAGTGCCCCGTCGACATCGAACACGTCGACCACATCATCGACATGCGTCGCTACCAGGTCCTGATCGAATCGGAGTTCCCCTCCGAGCTCGCCGGCCTGTTCAAGAACCTCGAGAACAAGGGCAACCCCTGGGGCCAGAACTCCAAGGATCGCCTCAACTGGATCAACGAGATGGACTTCGAGATCCCCGTCTTCGGCAAGGACGCCGACAGCTTCGAGGACTACGAGTACCTCTTCTGGGTCGGCTGCGCCGGCGCCTACGAAGACCGTGCCAAGAAGACCACCAAGGCTGTCGCCGAACTCCTCGCCACCGCGGGAGTGAAGTTCATGGTCCTCGGCGCCGACGAAACCTGCACCGGCGACTCCGCACGTCGTGCCGGCAACGAGTTCTTGTTCCAGCAGCTCGC
>NZ_LNAK01000009.1:0-12388 GCF_001445685.1 Rhodococcus sp. KB6
TCAACGACCTCCCATCCAGCCTGTGCGCAGAAGGGTTCCAGGTCATCGAGGGCCCAGGTCCAGTCGAATTCTGCGGCGAGGCGGACGATCCGGGTGGCGCCCTCGATGTCGACGTGCATGCGTGGATGCTATCTGCGAGTGTCAATATGACCTGCACCTGGAACGGACGCTCCTAGGAATAACACGCTGTCAGAGAACACTTCGCCGGCGCGAGGTAACCTGCTGCGCTCACTATCACGGCCATTGCGCAGGCTCGAACCATGAAGACCTCGGGCGCCTCGACGAGCAGGACCGCCGGCCCACTCGGTGTCAGCCGATCAACCGTTTACCGGCACCTCAACTCGTCTGAGGGACACCGCCGTGCCAAATAATTCCGTGAAAAACCTGCCAAATAATTCCGAGAGTCACAGATATCCATAAACCGAGCTCACAAGGGATGACTGTCTCAGAAACGTCAGACACGCTCCAGCGGGCGCAACAGAAGATGAGACTGGTTTCTGAGACACGCCACAGTTTGGTAACGGAAGTGGCGGAGTTGCGTCCGGCGCCTACATGGAACGGCGGAAGTTCCATGCGCGACCTTCTGTCTCCGGATCGCGGTGGGGGAGTCGCTTGTCTCAGCCTTCGATGTCTCAGAAACGGTCGTTACTGAGCCAAGAGCGCTGCATTCCTATGGGATCATCGTGTCGTGATTCCTCAAGACTTCTTCACTTCTTCAGACGATCCGACCTGGGGTCGACAGAGCCCGAAGTTCGATATGTCGATGATGACGAAGTTAAGAGTCGGGCCGATTCCTGGCAAAACCGATGTTGAGGTTGCGATAGCGCTGGCCTCGCTTGCTCACGATGAATTGCAAGCATTCGGAACCGGGGGCGGGGAACAGCTCAATGACCGGCAGATCGGGGCTGCTCTCACGGCCTTACGCGCGACAGCGAAGCGGCTTGGTGTTCCATTTGAGCCGCCATATCGAAATTTTACGACATTCAAGAGCTACTGGGTACGCAACGACGGACATGGTTCATGGCAGGCGCGACGTGACATGCTTGACCAGATTTTCGAGCCGCTACACAGCAAATTAGTTGCCATGGAGGAAAATTCGTTTGATGCGCTCGCAGAAGCAGTGTCTCCTCACGCCGCAACAGGGTGGGCAGGAGTGGACGAGGAAATCCTTGAGCTACGGCGCCGATTCCAAACTGCTTTAACGCCGCAGGACTATCGAGCGTTGGGAACAAATTGCGTAGGTGTGTTGGAGGCACTGTCCCGGACAGTTTATGACCCCGAGGTGCACTTACGTGCCGGCGAGACTGAGCCGCCTGTGGACAAGACCAACATGCGGATAGAGCGATACATCGATGACACATTGCCTGGAAAAACCAACGAGGATCTGCGCGGCCTGACAAAAAAGGCATCTGCGCTTGCTCACCATGTCAAGCATTCGCCCACCTCCACCCGCCGCGATGCGGGTATCGCTGCCGACTCAGTCATCTTGCTAGCGAACATAGTCCGCCGTCTCGACCAAGAGCTGTAAGTGTCTCATCTGTCAGCGTCCCGGCAACGGCCGTTACTCGGACAGTGGCTCTCGACTAACTCGCTGAAGACAGAGAAGGATGCTGCCATGGGGTATCTACCTCGATGGTTGGGGGTCGGGGGTGCTATCGATTACGACTGCATTCGAGAGGGCGTCCACTCCGGCGCGTACTTCGTCACACGCGCCGAGTAACCACTGCCAAGTACATCGCGCGTCGTCAACGCCGAGGCGGGTTTTGGAGGCCTCGAACACCTCACTCGGGTCTAATCCCCATAGAAGGCAAAGCCTTTGTGCTGCTGCGATGGTGGTGTCCATCGCGAACTGCATATTTCTCAATGTCGCGCACCAAGTGTAGTTGGTTCGTTTCTGTTCCTGGATCACGGCGAGCGTCAGCCACACGGCGTTGCCGTGAGTGGGGCGACTCAACTCGTCGTATGCCAACGCATGCGGGAATGTGTCCTCAATCAGCTTTCTGTTGTTGTTAGCGGATTGCTTCGGAACCTCGCTGAACATCGACCCGGTCCTGCTTCGCCACTTCTTCCACCCTTCGAGGAGCCCAAGCGCTGCCAATTCCGACGAGGATCTGTACTCCTGTATAGCCGCATAAAACAGTGCGTGCGTCCGCAAAACGCGTATCTTCCAACCGATCTCGGGATCGCCGACGTACATTGCCCTACTCGCGTGCTCGGCGGTAGTGCGGGCGAGGGCCGCAGAGCCGACATGCATTGGAAAGTCCCTGCCGACCAACTCACAACATGACAACAATGCATCACCAGCAGAGATCACGTAGAACTTCGCTAGTCGGTGTGCAGTGAGTAGCGGGCCCTCAACGTCGTCGACATGGCCCATTTCAAGATCAATCACGTCCATGGACTCGACTCCGGGCTCGCGATAATGCGGAGAATGATTCGCCGCGTTGAGCGCGAAGTGGGCTATGTACTGCCCGACATTGCTGGCCTTAACTGCAAATTCGCGGATCTGTTCGAGAGTGAGCTGCGCTTCTCCTATGGACATGGTCACAACGCTACGTGCCGCGTTCTGTGTGGTGGGCGAGGCTCGGTATTCACCGTCGTGACGGCTCACGACGCACATCGGTTGGCGACTCGCGTCGACCCCCAATAACGGCCATTCAGGTGGCGCACCTCCAGCCGTGCTTCTGCTTTATCGGTAGCTACTGCTGGTTGTGAATACGTCAGCGTTCCCCGCTCCCACCAGCTGCTCCATCAGGCGAACAACAGGGAACTTCGCCCCATCGGCGTTGCTGTTCGGACCAATGCGAAGTGATGGCCTGGGTCTGTCAGTCATCGGCCGCGATACATGCTCCGCAAACTTGAAGGGCAGGAACGCCCGGACGCCGTTCTTGCCCGTGATGAACCTCAAGTCGTCGCATGTAGTCTCGCGGTCGAAAAACAGGATGCGCCATTCGTTTTCCGCTTCGAAGCTTGGATTCTTGATGAAATGTCCGATCAAGCGCATCTCGGCGATCATGTCTTTCCAAGCGCTGATCACGCTCTCCGAGCGGGCATTGGAGTCGCGTTCCAAGCCTTCTGTAGTCGTCGCGTATGTCCACTCAGGTGCGTTAGCTAACCACCTCTTGACGTGAAAGTCGTAGATCTCGCGGACGATTCGCTCGACGTCGTCCTCGTCGTAGATGCAAGGGGCAAGTAATGCGCCATCGGCTTCGATGGCCGGAACGATGACGGCAGTCGGAAAACCAATGCAGTACCCGTTGTTTTCCGAGCTGTAAGCGCGCCATTGCGACAGTGAGTCGCCCTCTCGACTGAGCGAGATGATGTAGCTCTTCGGAACGTCATCCAGCCAGCGGCCGTCGTCGAGCGCATGTTTGCGCTGATCAGCGGCCCATTTGTCGAAGTTGTAGCTCTCGCTTTTTCTGTCCTTTACTCGTGCGTCTAACTCCCGCTCACTGGCGAGGAGCTTGAGTCACCTCAGTGCGCGGCGCAACTCTTCCGCATCGTTCATCTGCTCCGGGAGGCCCGCCCACAGTTCAGCGTTGCCTGTAATGCTTTGCAGTGCCTGCCCACCTGTGTAGTGGTAAAGCATGTCGGGTGGTGCCGCATTGAGCAGCCTGGACGTCTCTGGCAGATGGGCGATGTTGAGTGGCACGGGCCTAGTCTAGTGAGAGAGCCCTAGCTCTGGGGCTGACGGACACAACGAGGTGCCGGGAATTCCAAATGAGTGTTTTCGTGGGGGAGAGTGCGAAAATTTGCGGACCGTGCAACACTCGGAGAACAATGGAGGGTGACGACAATGGCAAGCAAGCGCAAGAAGGAATCCGAGAGATCCTCAAATACTTAGCAGCGCAAGATGACGCATGAGGACCTGACGATGTACGGCGGTGCCGGAGCGTCACTACTGCGTGGTGACTCGCCCGAAACTGCGGTGGGAAAAGGCATCGCCGCACGTGGGTACGCCGGAGCAACAAATTCGAGTTACGACTACCACGTCAAATGGAGCGAAAAAGTTGCATCCACACGAGGTTTTTGGAGAAAGTTGAAGGTTATCGTGATCGGGTAGTGACGTCGCCACTAGTCTCGGCGGGAGCAACAAAGACGTCGGGAGGTGGCGAGTACTTGAATTGAACTTCGGGGTCACCGACTACCTTGGGGTAGGCAAGGCGCTCCAGCGAGGCGATATGCAATTTACCTCCAAGTCATCGATCGGGCGATCAGCATCGCATTATTTGCAGCAATCCCCCTCTTGTGCCATTTTAATAACGTATAGTTTCATATTGATAACTCAGCCTTCGAGGAACTTTGCGCTCAAAAACCCAGCGACGGCAACCATTCGATCAATGTGAATTAAAGTGCAAGCTATTCATTATCCGTAACCCTTCTTAAGGCAGTTTGGTTCAATCACCGCACTATCGCAAACAAACGAAGAAAATTACGAAGTCACTTTCTGGTGCGCACGATAACAGATATTGCAACACTCAGCCACACGGCTACAGCAAGTAGATAGAAGATGACCTTCCAGAACAATCCTGAAGTGGACGAGCTAATTCCTAATGCCATTGCCGACGCTCCAAAAAGGCTGGCAGATAGCACCCATCCAGTTCCGGAGAGAAATATCCCGCTCGAGCGCGACCCCAAATATCTATCGCAGCCCCAAGCCGTGAAGACGAAGGCTGCGCCTACGTAAAAAAGAAGATTAAATGACAAAGTCATGGCGGTCGATCTGTTGCGATTAAATCGGATTAGATACTAGTTGTTGCATATCGATATCGCTAGATTTGCGCCTGGGAAATAAGATATCGTCTGACACTTTTAACTCTCTTTTGAACTGGGATAAATATCGCACAAGTGCTGCGTGATCCCGAATGAAAATTGAAGTGGACGGTTAGGGAAATAAAGACTACCCTAACCGTCCACTCTCGTCAGCTATGTAATAGCTTCGTTGCAGTGCAACAATATCTAACCGGTCACGCAGATCGGGCCGGTAACGTCCCACCAGTTCCCGTTCGAACCTTCCCAGAACCTTGCGCACCATACATCGCCGGAATTGCCGCCGGCGTAACCATTCCAGGAGTATGTTTCGCCGACCCCGTATGTCTTATTGGGTCCATCCACTACGAACCCGCGAGGGCCCCAGAATTGAAAATGTCCGACCCTGTTAATTCCACCGTTCAGGGAGGCGTACATCCCCTGGATGTCGGTGGCGAATGGATTGAAGCTATTGAAATTCGTCGTTTGGCAGATCCTCACCGAACCACCGCACTGCTGCTTTGCGAACCCACGAGCCTGAACGTCTCCGGGGCCGGGAGTCGTGGGAAGCTCGCTCTCAAACGGAGGTGCGACCTGGGTCTCTGTGATCACCGGCGTCTCATCGACGACGTCAGCGAACGATGATGCGGACCCGGTCAGAACCAGCAAACCGCTGAAGATCCCCACCATCGCAGCTCGGCCTAGTATTTTCATATTTTCATCCGTTCCGTCGAATCGGTGTTCTTGACCAATTAAATTGCAGATATGAGAGAAACTGGAAATATGTAATCAATGTAAATTCGGAAGGCTTGAATCGCCGCAGTAATCCATTCGAGTTGAGTGTAATCGCGCCTTCCGTGAACAAACCAACCGTTTCATATTTTTGCGGAAAATATGAGTTAATGGCATAAAGTGGACGTGGATTCCACCGAAAGTCGCACGTTTCCCTTCTGGCGGAGACTTGGCGTTGGCGCGAACCTGCCACTCCTCCTCCTGGGTGTACTACTGCGTGGGATTTATTGGAATTTAATCTAGAAATTTTCCAAAAACAGGGTCTGGCCAGGTGTATCGAGGAATCATTCGCTAACTTCCGAAACTGATCTTCACTTCGCGGCCGCGTAGAGCCGGTGTAACCGGGCCGGATGTTTTACGTCTATGGTCTACCCAATGGTCCCCGCATCGTCGTGCTCAATTCGAACAGTTTGGGCTGCTCTCGCCACCTCGCGGCACATGACTGTCCCAGCGTTGATTCACTCCCTTGACCTAGCCGAATGCGAGATCGAAAGCCGCCTGAATTGGCTGTCAGAACTCGGTTGGGTCCAACCATCGCGCGACGTCCCGAGCGCACTCAGGTGCGTAAATCCTTCACTTGCGCTCGGGTCACTCGTTCTGGATATTCTTGACGGCACACGATCTCCGCAAACGCTCGCCGCTCTCGGCGGATTCATGCAATCTGCCAGGTGGGCAAGGATGTGGCAGCCCGCTAGGAATGCGGTCTTCCTGCCGGGTAGTCTTGACAGCTTTTCATCCCTGGTAGAAGAAGCCGTTACATACGTTACTTCTGACGTGACAATTCTCCATACTGCGCCGCTTCCAGGTTCGGATCGATTTCTCATATCAGTGGAGAACTACCTGCGGCGGCGGGGTATACCTGTCCGAACAGTTTTTGGCGGAGCCTGCCGCAGTCATCCCGGCTGGCATAAACACCTTTCATATCTTCGAGCAAATGGTTCATTTGTGACAACTGCGGAACGACTCCCCGGCCGTGGAGTCATCATTGATGGTGGTGACCTAAACATCCTTCATACTGACGCCGGGGGGTGTGTGGTCACAAATTCGCACGATCCTCTCTTCGATTCGGAAGGAGATTTCCCAGAAGGACGGTACGCGGGGAACAGATCCGTCCGTTGCAAGTACTGTCGCTACTTAGTTCTGGCAGCAAGACCTCCGCTATCGCGTCCGCGATCGAAGTCTCCCCTCGAACTGTCGCGCGTGACATAGCCCTTCTTCAAAGTGTTTTTGAGGCCGACTCTCGGTCTATTATTTCCCGTAACGCTGCGTACGTAAATCTAGTGTGATCGCCCATCTTCTGTAGTCATAGAATGTTTCAGAGAAGATTTATTATCCGCGATCTAATCTGCATCAGCTAGTGCCGAAACTGACTCCCTGAAAGAGGAGCTATATACCAAAGGAATAGTCGGGAAGATTTGCCGACGAGGACATGGCGCCGTCGTAAATAGCAGGGTAGGGCTGCCGCCACAGCAAGTTGGTCGGCCTCCGTCGCTCCCGCACAATCACCCCGCCAGCGCTCCGAGTGGGAGGTGCGAACGCCTGGCCCGTTGCCGGCGGTGTGTTGGCGCCTGCCCGGCGGCCGGCCACCTTCGGTGTCCTCCGAATGGAACTCCGCTGCGCTCCGCCTGACGAAGAGCGTTGACTTGTTTGTCCTTCTGGCTTTCCGATTCTCGTCGGCGGTGACCTGCGCGCAACCCCTGGCGGCGATGCCAGCCCGAGGGCTCCGAGAAATTTTCTCAACCCGCACTCGCACGCTCGCAGAGACTTTTCCCGGCCCAGGGGTGGCACTCCGGCCCCCTCATACCGACGCGATTCTCCTTTGCCAGCAGGGCAAAAAAATTGGCGGCCACCGAGCAAGGGGACGCCACCGGATCAGCGGAGGTTCCAGTTATGAGCGCACAGGCGAAGACCACGGCAGACAAGAGCGCAGCGCGCCGCGAGCAGGCCGCCGCACTGCACGAGAGCATCACCGCGAAGGTCGCCCAGCTCACCGACACCGACGCATGGGCCGCCTACCTGACCGCCGCAGCAGCGTTCCACTCCTACAGCTTCAACAACGTCATGTTGATTTTCTCGCAGGCCCCGGACGCCAGCCAGGTCGCCGGATTCCGCAAGTGGCAAGCACTCGGACGGCAGGTCCGCAAGGGCGAAAAGTCGATCAAGATTTTCGGCTACTCGACCAAGAAGATCACCGAAACCGACACCGAGACCGGCGAGGAAACCACCCGCCGCGCAGCACGGTTCCCGATCCTGTCCGTGTTCGACATCGCCCAAACCGACCCGATCGAAGGACACCCCGCAGCAGCCGCCGACACCATCACCACCCGACTTGAAGGCGAAGACCCTGCCGCGATCTACACCCGCATCGCGGACGTGATGATCGAGCAGGGATGGACCGTCACCCGCGAGCACATCGCCGGAGAATCGAACGGCCGAACCAGCCTCGACGGATCGCGCCGCATCATCGTCGACGACACGATCAGCGACGCCCAAGCCGCGAAAACGATGATTCACGAAGCCGCCCACGCACTCATGCACGCCAGCGGAGCAACCGAGAAGACGAACACCCGCTGGGCAGCCGAACACGACGAGATCCTGCGCGAGCACTTCCCCGCCGCCATCGCCGTCGCCGAACGCACCGAAGACCCGAGATGGAACGCAGCAGTAGGCCGCATCCGCGAACTCGTCACCCACGCCAGCTTTGACGTCGACGACCTGTGCCGCAAAATCGAAACAGTCGCGCACTCGACTGCACACGTCACCGGCATCACCGACGCACTCGACACCATCGCGCCACCGGCACGTGAGCCAGTCGACCCAGCAGCACCGCACTGGGTGCACTCCCCCGACCTCGACGCCCACCTCGTCGACCCCGAACTCGCCGAGCAGCTGGAGACCACCTACACCGACGTCGCAGCCGAACACACCGCGAACACCCGACGCATCAGCACCGACGACCAGCGGAGCAACGACCCTGAACTGCGCTTCACGCAGCACCTCGAAGCGCGGCCGGAAGCCGGCGAGCTGGCAGTGCAGTGGGATCGCACGGCCGCCGAGATTCAGGCGTACCGAGACCGATACAACATCACCGATACCACCTCAGTGGCCGGTGACCGACCCGAGAACAAGGCGGACATCGGACCCTTCAACACCGTTCACCGCGACATCGACGCCTTGCATGACCGCATGGACGAGCACCGCGAAGAGCAACATCGCGTCGAGCATGAACAAGCGACGATCGAGCACCACCACACCATCGCCCAACATGTCGAACAAGAACAACAACGTCGGGGCCCTCGTCTCTAGACCGACACGGAGGCCAGAGAGTTTTCGTCGTATTGACTGGGGCAGCACCCCTCTACGGATCCCAGCTGATCCCTGAACATCATCAGAGCCCGCATCCCCGTACTAGGAATCCCGGTGCATGCACCGGGTCGCGACCAGGGATCTTAGGTTCGATCACCGCCGTGACGATGTCCTTCGCCGGTACCCGAGTGCATCGCTCGACACCAGCAGTCACCCACACCTGCCGGCCGCTGTCGAGAGAGAGCGGGCGCCCTACAATCCCCTCTTTCTCAAACTCAACACCGGCCTCGGTCATCCAGACATACGCGACCATGATCTCGTCCCAACTGTCGTTGACCTCGATGCGTATGTCATTTTCGCCAAGCTCGCGAGGAAGATACGAACCACGAAGTGGCGCTATCGCAAAGGCCATTCTTCTGCCGTTCTCGAACGGGACGGGGTCGAACTCCCACATACTCCTACCGATTGCGGGGTCGATCAGTGGAGTCTTCGACCGTGCGTGTTCACTGGTAATTGCGATTCGCCACGACTCATCGCCGTGAAGAGAAGCTTTCCAGACTTCTCCGACGCTAGTTGAAGTGATGTAGGTGTCTTCTCTGTTCACCCAGACGCGCCACGGCCCTGACGTCCACGACTGTTGTGGACCATTCCGGAGGACGAAGCCAAAGCGCAGCTTTTGCTTTTTTGACATGAAGGCATGGTCTCAGCAATTGAAGCGAACAGACCGGTAGGGATGCGGCGCGCATGCGCGACCCAAGAAACAAGATTTGGCCTTGCCTACTCGATAGACGACCTTGGTGGTCACGTCGTCGAGGTGAGCACGAACAAGCGACGATCGAGCACCACCACACCATTGCCCAACACGTCGAACAAGAGAACCAGCGCCGCGCGGCGTGCCTGTAGGAATCGACCAAACACCGATCGCAGTGCAGCAGACCACGCGGAGCAATCGGCAGGCTGAACCTTCGGCCGGTGGCATCGGTCTCGGAGTCTCGTTCCTGGTAGACCGCGTTGTTAGGTCCGCAGCCAGTCGACCACGGAGGTGATCACAACCAGGACAGCACTCTGGCAGGGCACTGACGGGAACCCTTTGCGCTGTTCGCATCTCGCCGCTGGATGTATGCACCTACCGCATCTGCGTACCTGGTATCTGTATAATCAATTACGTAAGCATGGTCTGATCTGCACTTTTGGTGCAGAATCAGGTGAAGCCGCCGCCCGAGCCAACGGACGACGGCCTCGATCACCTGCACGGTGCCGGTGAAAACCGGTTAGAACAAGTGAAACAACAGTGAAAAGTCGAAGCCGGACTTGGCGGCAATCGATGCTAGTGCAGCTGCGAACTGCAACCAGCGGGTCAAGTCCGGTTTCCTCTTTTTTCTCTGTCCACATTCATGACAGTAGTGTGCAGTCATGACGTAACCTTCCTTTCACTTCATGGGCTTTTGAGCCCGACTGTGAACCCTGTAGCAGGGCTCCCCGGCCGCCTTATTGGCCGCCAGTGGAATTGGGTGCCACTCGGAAGTGGCATCTGAAGTGTTGTTCCAGTTACGGGATCTATTCTAATGGTGGGCACGGACCCGCGATGCCAACACAACAACATGTGTCGCACGCAGACGAGTTTTGAGACCTCCAACGCGGGGAGGGATCGCTTCGCTTAGCGAGGTTCCGGATGCGCCTCGGCACTCGCGCTCGGAAGTGTTCGTGCGGAACGATTGTGGCCTCGACATCGCCGACGGTGAAGACAAACCCGCTGTTCGTTGCCTAATTTTGGGCGAGGTGAAACGGGCGGTCTCTGATTGGTCAACTGCGGCTGGCAGTCCCGGCTATGTGCGTGCTCGCCATTTTGCGGAGTCATCGAGCATGGCTGAAGTTCGTCGGCGGCATTGTCGTATCGGTACTCGTTGAAACGTGCGACACGTCGCAACCCATTCCGCGGCGAGTTACGAAGGTGTTGTCGTGCCGGTGCCGGCTAGTAGTGCACCGTGTTTCTTCCTGGCGACACGCTCTGTAATCACGAGCGGCCCGTCTCCCGGAAGATGGGGGACGGGCCTGCGACCGCGCTTCTACACTGACTCTGATGCGTTGATGGGCGAGGAACTCAGCCGAATCGGTTCTCCCCCAACCAGTCGATCACCACCTCCGGAGGGTCAGTGGTCTCGTCGAGGTACCACAGGAAGACCCAGTCGGGACCGGTCCCGTTCCCGAAGACGACGTAGAGAAATCGAGCTGGACCGGTCAGAGCGCGTCGTCGGAAACGCTCGCTGTACGGGTCGCCAGTGAGCGCGTCGAACTTCTCTTCGACACGCTCAGCCATAGCCAGATCAGATTCGTAGAGAGCGTTCAGCGCATCGCCGGCGTCGGGCATCATCGTAAGTTTTGTCACCCATGCATCATACGCGATTCTGCCCACTTTGCACCATAGGTGCAGTGTTGCCGTTGCACCATTGGTGCCAGGTGGGTACAGTACTAGTACAGCTCTAGTACTGGTCTAGTACTAGTCCTGTAGAAGGCCTGTAGAAAGGCTGTAGCGATGGTGGTGGGCGTGAGTTCGACAGCTATACGCGCACCACGGAAAGAAGCGTTCTGAAACAGAGAGTTTCAGAACACAAGGAGCGTTCCGTGACAGGGCTCGGAACAGTAAGAGCGTTTTTGGGAGTCGTAAACCCGAAAGCGCGCACCCAGCACCCCCGACCAAGAGATACGAACACCCAGCACCCCCGACCAGAGATGAAAAAAGACTTAACGAGGCACCCATGAGTGACTTGCACGCAGAACTAGACAGTCGCAACAGGATCAGCCTGGGCAAGGTCAAGAACCGAGCTGAAAGGTACCGAATCGTGGAAGAGTCAGACGGCACTCTCATCCTGCAGCCGGCGGATCTGCTTACAAGGGACGAGCAGATCTACCTGTCGAGCCCTGATTTGATCGCAGCAGTGAAGCTAAGTAACGAACATCCCGAACTTCGCCGCGAGTGGCAGCGAAAAACACCACGACGCTGACCTTCCGGTCGGCAGTGGCTCGGCCGGAACATGCCGATCCATGACAGTGAGAAGGGCCCGTCCGAATTCGGACGGGCCCTTCTCTCGTAGGCGGTGGCATTACCAGTGAGTCGATGTCACTGAATCAGGAACTGCTCGCGATCTTGACCTTTTGTGTCACTCTCGTCTCATGACTGACGAAAATCGCCCGATCCTATCCGTACATCGAGCGGACTTTCCAAATGCCGAGTGGACTTTTTTCGACACTTGGGACTGGGGTTGGGTCGGCATCGAAAACGGCCAGGCAGTCGCAGTATTGACTGCCACCTACGGCCAGAGGAACGGCGCTGGGAACTTCGCCGGCGACGACGACGAATGGGCGACAGTCCAGTACCTCTATTCCAGAGGCAGGAAGTTCGCGCCTGAGATCATCGCCCATGCGTGTCGACGGCCATCGTAAGCTCCCCACTGGCGGCCATTTATGGCGCATTTTGTGGCCATGGTTTCTCCCCGCGTACGGCCAGATAGTTCCCCACCTGCTGTGAGTCAGATTCGGTCCC
>NZ_LNAK01000082.1:0-2112 GCF_001445685.1 Rhodococcus sp. KB6
ACAAGATCCGCCGACCGCGGCAACGCCACCGCCACCAACGACTCCGGACCACAACCCTGAGCAATCAACCTGCGCGCCAAACGATTAGCCCGCACCGACAACTCACCATACGACAACGACTCGCCACCGAACCGCACCGCAACCCGATCACCAAACCGCGCAGCAGCATCATCGAACCACGCCGACAACGTCGAATCCACACCACTGTCGACACCCGTGTCGCTCCATGACAGAACGCGATCCAACTCACCGGCGGTCATAACATCCACGTCGCCAACGGCAGCGGCCGGATTCGCGACAACGCCACGGAGGACGGACACGAACCGATCAGCGAACTCGGCCGCTGTCGACGCGTCGAACAGATCCGTCGCGTAGGTCAGGGTGCCGGACATACCGGCGTCAGCGGCGTCTTCAAGTGTGAATTGCAGATCGAACTTGGCCAGTGCTGCGTCGAATTCCACAGCAGCGGCGGTGAGTCCGGGCAGTTCGAGAGCACTCTGTCCAAGGTTCTGGAACGTCAACGCCACCTGGAACAACGGATGACGAGCCTGCGAACGAACCGGATCGAGAACCTCCACCACACGCTCGAACGGAACATCCGCATGCGCGAACGCCTGCAAATCCACCTCACGCGCCGACGCCAACAACTCGGCAAACGACATCGACGGATCAACCTCGGTACGCAGCACCAAGGTATTGACGAACATACCGATCACGTCATCGAGCTCGGCTTCACCACGACCCGCGATCGGGGCACCGATCGCAATGTCGGTCGTCGCGGACAGTCGTGCCAACAGCACCGCCAGAGCCGAGTGAACAACCATGAACGGAGTTGCGTTCGTTGCCTTGGCCAGTTCGTCCAGCTCAGACCACAGCTGCGGTTCGATGGTGAAACTGTGATTGGCGCCGCGCCCTGAAGCAATCTCGGGACGCGGACGATCACCAGGCAGATCCAACTGCTCCGGAAGATCAGCCAACGCATCCGACCAGAACGCAATCTGCTTCGCGATCATGGACTGCGGATCGTCCTCGGACCCGAGAACCTCACGCTGCCACAACGAATAGTCGGCGTACTGCACCGGCAACGGCGTCCAGGTCGGAGCCTGGCCGTTGGTTCGGGCGTAGTAGGCGGTCATGACGTCGCGGGTCAACGGGCCCATCGAGAAACCGTCGGTCGAGATGTGATGCACCACGAATACCAGAACGTGCTCGTCGGCCTTGATCTGGAAAAGCTTGGCGCGCAACGGCACCTCGACAGTGACATCGAAGCCCTGGGCGAAGAACGAATACAGCTCCGCCTGGATTCGGTCGTCTGTGACGCGTTCTGCGCCGAGATCGATCGAGACATCTTCTACCGAGCAGATCTTCTGGTAGCCGACGCCGTCGACCTCGGGGTAGACCGTGCGCAGAACCTCGTGGTGGCCGATAACGTCGTGAACTGCCGAATTCAGGGCCGCCAGATCGAGCGCACCCGTGAGCCGAACGGCAACAGGGACATTGTTGACAGCAGAATCGGTGTCGAATCGGTTGAGGAACCACATGCGCTGCTGCGCCAACGACAACGGAACCCGAACCGGACGCACCTGCGCAGTCAACGCCGCACGTGAACCGCCACCGACATGAGAACCCAAACGAGCAGCCAACGCCTCCACCGTCGACGCCTCGAACAACTCCCGCACCGACACCGCAGCATCAAGAGCCTGACCCAACCGCGACGTCACCTGCGTCGCGATCAGCGAATTACCACCGAGCGCAAAGAAATCGTCATCCAAACCGACACGCTCGGCACCCAGAACATCCGCAAACGTCTGCGCCACAACCTCTTCCACCACCGACGTCGGAGCCCGGAACACCGCAACCTGCAACGACGGAGCCGGCAACGCCCGACGATCCAACTTCCCGTTCACCGTCAACGGAATCGAATCCAACACCACAAACGCCGACGGCACCATGTACTCCGGCAACAACGAACCCACCGACACCCGAAGATCGTCGACCGAAACGCTCACACCCGCAGCCGGAACCACATACGCCACCAACCGCTGATCACCCGGAGAATCCTCACGAACAACCACCGCCGTCTGCGCCACCGACACATCCGCCAACACCGCA
>NZ_LNAK01000083.1:0-819 GCF_001445685.1 Rhodococcus sp. KB6
CAACGACTTGAACCGGATCGTGCGGTCCTCGCGTGCCGCGTGGTGGAACCAGATCAGTGGTGCCGACGGTGCGGCAGCGAAGGCGCTGCTCGTGACACCGTGATCCGGCGGTTGGCCCACGAGCCGCTGGGCTGGCGACCGACCGTGCTGGAAGTTGTAGTGCGCCGCTACCGCTGTGCCGACTGCGGACACGTGTGGCGCCAAGACACCAGCGCCGCGGCGGAGCCACGCGCGAAGCTCTCGCGCACCGGGCTGCGGTGGGCGCTGGAAGGGATCGTGGTCGCACACCTCACCGTCGCCCGTGTCGCCGAGGGACTCGGGCTCGCGTGGGACACCGCCAACAACGCGGTCCTGGCTGAAGGCAAGCGGCTGCTGATCAACGACCCCACGCGGTTTGAGGGCGTGAAGGTCATTGGCGTCGATGAGCACGTCTGGCGCCACACCAGGCGTGGCGACAAGTACGTCACCGTGATCATCGACCTCACCCCGGTCCGCGATGGCGCCGGCCCAGCAAGGCTGCTGGACATGGTCGAGGGCCGGTCGAAGGCGGCGTTCAAGACCTGGCTCGCCGACCGCGACGACGCCTTCCGTGACGCGGTCGAGGTGGTCGCGATGGACGGCTTCACCGGGTTCAAGACCGCCGCTGCGGAGGAGATCCCGGACGCGGTCACGGTGATGGATCCCTTCCACGTCGTGCGCCTGGCCGGTGACGCCCTCGACAGGTGCCGGCGCCGGGTCCAACTCGCGATCCACGGGCACCGTGGGTTCAGGGACGACCCGCTCTACAAGTCGCGGCGCACGCTGCACACCGGCGCGGAC
>NZ_LNAK01000084.1:0-345 GCF_001445685.1 Rhodococcus sp. KB6
GACGCGGACGATGAGTGCGTCGCCTTGTCCGCCGCCGCCGCAGAGTGCGGCTGCGCCGATGCCGCCGCCGCGGCGTTGCAGTTCGAGGGCGAGGTGCAGGGCGATGCGGGCGCCGGACATGCCGAGGGGGTGGCCGACGGCGATGGCGCCGCCGTTGACGTTGACCTTGGCGGGGTCGAGGCCGAGTTCGCGGGTGGAGGCGATCCCGACGGCGGCGAATGCTTCGTTGATTTCGACGAGGTCGAGGTCGGTGGGGTCGATGCCTTCCTTCGCGCAGGCTTTGGCGATGGCCCGGGCGGGTTGGGACTGGAGGGTGGAGTCGGGTCCGGCGACGACGCCGTGGGC
>NZ_LNAK01000085.1:0-737 GCF_001445685.1 Rhodococcus sp. KB6
ACCAGCCCCGACAGATCTCTCGGACTTTCCCCTTCGCTCATGTCCGCAAGCTACCGACCCACATCGACCCCACCCCTTCAGACCTGCACCGTTCAGCATTTAGTTCAGTCAACGGGGCTTCGCCTGTGCCGCAACCTCTTTCGTAACCAGGGATGTTCGGCAACTTGTCGACGACAGTCACCGATCCGAGCAATTCGTCGAGGCGAGGTGTCGACTCGTCGGCCACGTCTGCGACCACGAGAGGTGCAGCAGGTGCACTCGTCTCCATTCCCGTCCAGGGGCCTCCCTGAGCAACCGCTGCGCACCCCGAGACCGCGGCCATAAGCCCCGCTGCGGCAACACACGTGGCGACCTTGCGCCTCATCATCATTTCGTCTCCGCTGACGGCCACATCAATTCGGCGGCGTTAGGTGCGACGGACGAAAGGCTGACTCTGCGGGAGAAATTCGAGGCCACCTCGCTCGGATACGCAGCAGGAGCACACGCGGGGTATTCGTCGAGCATCACGATCAGTCGACCACTGTCTTCGTCACCTTGAGTTTCGGATCTGTCCTGCTGTTCCTTTTCGGCCGCGTTTCGCGGCGCGGCGGCAGCTTCCCTGGCTCGTGCGGCGAGCGTGGTGTCAATGGCCACGAAGTTCTCCCCGTAGGCGGCCAGTAGTTCTCCCCGCTGGTGGCCACGGGTTCTCCCCGGTGGCGGCCAGTTGTTTTTCCCCACCCGCTTTCTGATTTGGGTTA
>NZ_LNAK01000086.1:0-270 GCF_001445685.1 Rhodococcus sp. KB6
TACGTGATCGTCTGACCCGCAGCAACATTGGTACCCGACGCAGGATCGGCAGCCTTCGCGACCGTGAACCCCGGAACCTTCACCGGATGCGTCGTGCACAGCTGCGTCGCCGGATCACACACCTCCGGAGGATCAACCGGCGGAGTCGTACCCGGAACAACGAAGTTGTTCACGAACACCCCACCGACCACATCGGCATTGACCTTCACCGAATACGTCACCGTCTTCGTTTCGCCGGCCGCAAGGGTTCCCGTCACCGAGAAACCATCA
>NZ_LNAK01000087.1:0-356 GCF_001445685.1 Rhodococcus sp. KB6
TGTTCGGTGAGCAGGCCCATGGCCTGGTCGGTGAAGATGTCGTGGAGGCCGTCGTAGGCCATGTGGTCGCGGAGGGTGACGTCGCCGTATTTGAAGCCTTCGCGGCTTTTTTCGAGCATGTGGGGTGCGCGGGACATCGATTCCTGCCCGCCGGCGACGACGATGTCGAATTCGCCGGCGCGGATGAGTTGGTCGGCGAGGGCGATGGCGTCGATGCCGGAGAGGCACACTTTGTTGATGCTCAGGGCGGGGACGTTCATGGGGATGCCGGCGGCGACGGCGGCTTGGCGGGCGGGCATCTGGCCGGCGCCGGCGGTGAGGACCTGTCCCATGATGACGTAGTCGACCTGTTCGGG